>PBNR01000060.1 GCA_002723195.1 Gammaproteobacteria bacterium
TGGATTAGTTGCTCCCATTAATTCCCTATTCAGTGCTATCGCGTTTTCTCCTTCCAGCACCTGAACAACTACCGGGCCTGAAGTCATAAACTCTATAAGGTCGGCATAAAAACCTTTACCCTGGTGTTCGGCATAAAATCCACCGGCCGTTTCTTCGTTCAATTGCAGCATTTTTGCTGCCACAATTTTGAGTCCAGCTTTCTCAAACCGGTTTAATATCTCGCCAATTACATTGTTNGCTACTGCGTCCGGCTTGATAATTGATAGAGTATGTTCGATCGCCATCTTGACTCCCGTTTCAGAAAGTTAAAACAGCGCGCATTATACGTGAGTATCAAACAGTTTTGCACGTTTTACATTANTATAAAATCNCTATATTTCAATATATTAGAGAATATACTTTTATAAAACTTTGCTTACGAGACATTATGACAACATAGGCATGACCAGCTATTGAATTGGCTATACAGCCAATAGCAAAAACTTGAAACCTAATAAACGTTAAACGAAATTAAACTGCCCCAAAAATCATCATTTTCTGGCGCGCTCGGTTTATAAAAATTATTCGGAGTACGAACTAGTCCTTTACCCTAACTAGTCTGCTAGTTCTTCAATCCATGCAGCCTGGATTGCTTCCAGTATTTTTTCACCTCCACGATTAGCATCATCATCGAATTCTTCTAATTGACAAATCCAGCCATGAAGATCGACAAAATTGACAAACTGGGGATCTGTATCAGGATATTGATCAGCTAGTGCCATGGCAATATCGTAGATATCGGTCCATCTCATACGCTGCCCTCCTAAAATAGTTCTGGAATTTCTTAGTGTTCTTCAGACACCATATTAATAGTGTATTTGGGTATTTCAATAACAAGGTCCTCATCTGAAATTTTAGCCTGACAGCTTAATCTAGATTCAGGTTCCAACCCCCAAGCTTTGTCAAGATAGTCTTCTTCGTTTTCCTCAGCTTCTTCCAATGAGTGAAAGCCCTCTCGCACGATCACATGACAGGTAGTACAAGCACAGGATTTTTCGCAGGCATGTTCAATACTAATTCCCTGAGCCAATGCTGCATTCAAAATCGATTCTCCGACTTCAGCTTCTATCACAGCACCTTCAGGGCATATCACTTCATGGGGCAAAAAGGAAAGTTTTGGCATCGATTTCTTAATTTCTCAATTATTTATCATTGCACTTCGTCGATTGATTCGCCTTTTAAAGCCTTACCAACATGCAGATCCATTCGTCTTTCAGCAAAAACAGTGCTGATTCGATTCAATTCCTCGGTAGATTCACGAATCTGAGCACTGGTCCCTGATTCAAGTAATGCTCGAAGATTGCCTATAGATGCGTCAACATTTTCCATTTCTTCGTGCGCCAACAAGTGGCCATCGATAGATTTTGCAGAAACGATTGCGTTAATTAATTGCCTAGCCTCAACTTGAGCCTCTCTAAAAGCTCTAGCTTGCATATCCACCTTCGCATTCTCCTGAGAGGCCTTAAGCATTTTTTCTATCATATTAGCATCCAAACCGTAACTTGGTTTTACTTGGATTTGCGTTTTATTACCTGTTTTTAATTCTTCCGCCATCACGTTTAAAAGACCATCGGCATCGACTTGAAATGTAACTTTAATTTTAGCAGCACCTGCCGCCATGGCTGGTATATCTTGCAGCTCAAATCGAGCAAGAGATCGGCAGTCACTCACTAATTCTCGCTCGCCCTGAAGCACATGCAACAACATCGCTGTCTGACCATCTTTAAAAGTGGTGAATTCCTGAGCTTTGGCAACCGGTATCGTAGTNTTACGAGGGATAATTTTTTCTACTAGTTCACCCATCGTCTCTATACCGAGCGATAAAGGAGTAATATCTAACAGCAAAAAATCATCTACAGATTTATTACCGATTAGCACATCCGCTTGAATGCCTGCACCAATAGCAACAACCTTATCTGGATCAATATCTGTCAATGGCGTCTTACCAAAAAATGTTCCGACGGCCTCACGAATGAGCGGCATCCGCGTAGATCCACCAACCATAATTATATTATCTATCTCCTTTATTTCTAATGTCGCATCTCGTAATACTCGACGACAGGTCAATATCGTCNTACTTACNAGTTTTTCTGTTATACGCGCGAAAATTTCGCTAGATATCGTCCCTACCCAACCCAAAATCTCTATATTTACTTCATCTATAAGGCTTAGCTGATGCTTTACAAAATTCGCATAACGAACAAGTTTTGCTTCATCTGATAGAGATAATGAGCTGAAGCACGCCTGCGACTTAATCCAGTCTATAATTGCTTGGTCAAAATCATCCCCTCCCAAAGCGGTATCCCCACCTGTGGCGAGCACTTCGAATACACCTTTTTTCAAACTCAAAAGAGATACGTCGAAAGTACCACCGCCGAGATCAAAAACAATTATGTTTCCCTGATCTTCTGAATCCAAACCATAGGCAACTGCCGCCGCAGTTGGTTCATTTAACAACCGCAATACATTTAAACCAATGAGTTTTGCTGCATCCTTAGTTTGTTGGCGTTGAGCATCATTAAAATAAGCAGGGACCGTGATTACCGCCCCTTCTAGTTTTTCTTTTAATAAATGTTCCGCCTGAAAAACCAGGGCCTGCAAAATATCAGCTGAAATTTGAGTCGGATCCTTTATACCTCCTTCAGTTATAAAGAATGGTGTGTTATCTCCCCGCTCGGGGTCAAATTCGTAATGTTTAAATTGGGCGGTGGAGGATATTTCTAAAAGCGAGCGGCCAAGGAGCCTCTTGGCTGAACTGATGGTATTTTTAGGATCCGTGGTCAACCGAGCTTTCGCCTCGCTCCCCACGACAGGTTGACCGGAAGAAGAGTATGTAACTACCGAAGGCAGCAAATAGTTGCCTGACTCGTCCGGCAATACTTCCACCCCTGTTCCCCGGTTTACGGAAATTAGGGAATTAGTAGTACCAAGATCTATACCTACGGCGATTCGATTCGGCCCAGATACTCGTTTTTCTCCTGGTTCTGAAATTTGCAACAATGCCATATTTATTGTCAGTACCCGAGCCTTTGTTCTTCGCAATCCTCAATTTCCGCGAGAAATTTTTCGAGAAATTGCAATTCGTGAAATATCTTTTTTGCGTTATTGAACTCGCCCANTTCAACATCAACTGCAAAGCTATTCTGTCGCTCTAATAGCTTAACTCTCGTGCCCTCCTTAAGCCGTTCTAATTGAGGCAAAGCTGAAACATCTTTCGGCAACTCATCTAAGGATTCTCTTAATTGCATTTGTTCCATCAACAAGTCCAGACCTAAATCTTTTTGAGCAACGGACTCCGCATCAATTTCATGCAATTTCAAGATATACGCAGCTCGCTTAAGAGGCGATTTAAGCGTAGAGTAAGCTTCGTTTAAATAACTTGTCATCTGCACAGCACGCAATCTATCCTGCTCTTTAGCTGATACAAATTTGTCTGGATGCACCTCTGTTTGGAGCGCATGGTATTCTTCCGTGAGTGAATCCATATCTAAATCGAACGATTCAGACAATTTAAATAGCTGAAAATAATTCTGATTGAGTTGCTGCACAGTAAGATTGGCTGCGTTTTTTATCGATCGGTGAAGATGGCTAATAATGTTCAGGCTTATACGTTAAAACTCTCCCCGCAACCGCACTCACCTGTAGCGTTGGGGTTCTTAAACTCAAATCCTTCATTAATACCCTGCTTTACAAAATCCATTTCAGTGCCATCTATATATACTAGACTCTTAGGATCAACAATTATTTTAATCCCCTGATCTTCGAATACTAGATCATCAGTTTGCAACTCATCAACAAACTCCAACACATAGGCCATGCCTGAGCAACCCGTCGTAGTGACACCTACACGAATACCCATACCATGTCCACGGGACTCAAGCTGATCCGAAACATGTCTTGCTGCATTTTCTGTTATAGATATTGTCATGGAATAAAATGACTTCGCTTATTCAAGCTCTCCGTCACGCTTAGACTTTATATCAGCAACAGCCGCTTTGATTGCGTCTTCTGCTAACACGGAACAATGAATCTTAACAGGCGGAAGCCCTAGTTCATCTGCAATATCTTTATTCTTTATTTCTGTCGCTTCGGTTAGAGACCGACCTTTTACCCACTCAGTCAACAAAGAGCTCGATGCAATAGCCGAACCACAACCGTAAGTTTTAAATTTAGCGTCTTCTATAACACCTTTGTCATCAACTTTTATTTGTAACCGCATTACATCACCGCATGCCGGCGCACCTACCATACCCGTACCAACATTCGCATCTTCATCATCAAATTTCCCAACATTTCTAGGATTTTCATAGTGGTCTAATACTTTGTCTGAATAAGCCATTTTTTTCCTCTTCTATCCAGTTGGATTTCGCATCTATATCAAATTAACTCACTAATGTGCAGCCCACTGCACCTGATCTAGATCTACTCCGTCTTTATACATATCCCACAACGGAGAGAGCTCGCGTAACTTCGCTACCGCCTCATGAATCTTTTCAACCGCATAATCGATTTCTTCTTCAGTTGTAAATCGACCCACAGTGATCCGCAGCGAGCTATGCGCCAACTCGTCACTCAAACCTAAAGCTCGCAATACATAAGAAGGCTCTAGGCTTGCAGATGTGCAGGCAGAACCGGAAGATAAGGCAAGATCTCTCAAAGCCATCATCAACGATTCTCCTTCAACAAAATTAAAAGAAATATTTAGATTCCCTGCAACCCTATGCTCAACATCTCCATTGACATATACCTCTTCAATGTTTTTCAAACCATCAAGCAATCGGTTACGTAGAGCAAGCACTCGCTCATGCTCTTCGTGCATTTCTTCGCGAGCAATACGATAAGCCTCTCCCATTCCAACAATTTGATGAGTTGCTAATGTACCAGAACGCATTCCTCTTTCATGACCACCGCCATGAACCTGAGGTTCAATCCTTACCCGAGGTTTTCGACGGACATAAAGGGCCCCGACCCCCTTCGGGCCATAGATCTTGTGAGCGGTAAGGGACATCAAATCCACCTGCATAGCTCCCAAGTCAATGTCGAGCTTACCCGCACTCTGAGCCGCATCTACGTGAAAAATAACCTTCTTCTCTCGCGTTATTTTGCCAATTGCCTCGATATCGTTAACCACACCAATTTCGTTATTCACATGCATTAGAGAAACAAGAATAGTGTCTTCACGAATAACATCAGCCACAGCTTGAGGAGAAATCAACCCCTTTTCATCAGGCTCCAAGTAGGTAACCTCATAACCTTCACGCTCCAATTGGCGACAACTATCCAGCACAGCTTTGTGCTCAATTTTAGAAGTAACCAGGTGTTTGCCTTTTTTATTGTAAAAATGTGCCACACCTTTAATTGCGAGGTTATCCGCTTCAGTCGCACCTGAAGTCCATACTATCTCCCGCGGATCAGCATTGATTAAATCAGCAACTTGTCGTCGCGCAGTTTCTACCGCCTCTTCTGCTTTCCAGCCCAATAAATGAGAACGACTAGCAGGATTACCATAATTACCTTCGAGGGTTAAACACTCCATCAATTTCCTCGATACACGCGGGTCAACTGGTGTTGTAGATGAATAGTCCAAATAAATAGGAAATCTCATTCTTTTTTCTACCTTAATTCTTTATAAACTGCTTGCTGACAACAGCAACTCGTTCTCTTGAGTATCTGCCATGAAAAGCTGCTTTCGATCTTGATTTTCTGCTATACGCTTAACTTCCCTATTTGTAATCAAATCTTCCAGGCTTATCCCTTCTAGATACGTATGAATTTGCTCACTTAGCTCTGTCCAAAGATAATGAGTTAAACAAATTTCCCCGCCCTGGCAGTTACCTAATCCTCGGCACTTTGTAGTATCTACAGATTCGTTTACTGCATCGATTATCTCGGCGACATAAATCAAGTTTGATTGACGCTCGAGCTTATAGCCCCCACCAGGACCACGCACACTGTTAACCAAAGAATATTTTCTCAGCTTGGAAAACAACTGCTCTAAATAAGGTAGTTAAATAGCCTGGCGTCGCGAAATATCCGCTAGACTGACGGGGCCCTGGTTCTTATGAAGCGCTAGGTCCAGCATAGCTGTTACTGCATAGCGGCCTTTGGTAGTCAAACGCATAAATTAATCTGAATAGAACCCTAATTGAGGTATGAATTATCGAATACCCAAGCAATTTAGTCAAGTATAAGCACAGAGCAAAATTATAGCGCCTAGCTAGATTAGCTTTTAAAATTCAGTTATTTAGTATTGATTGCAAACTAGAATATTGCTTATGCTGCCATCTAGCGATGCGCGAACTTCCACCCGAATACAAGGGGTTCTTGACTAAAAAATCTTGGAACTGATGTTGTTGCTCAATAATGTCCAACAGTTTCCAAAACGTTCGTTTATACTTTATCTAGATCCCGGCCAAAATTCATAGCTTATTACTTATTGCTTGAAGTATTAAAGTAAGTTTCGGGAACATTAGATGTTAGTTCTGATTAATTATTTCTTGAATTTTAATACCAATAAATGAAACCAGATTTACATTGCCATAGCTATTTCTCCGACGGCAAACATCCGCCCGATTTCCTATTAAAAAGAGCAGCGGAAAATAATGTTACACACTTAGCTATTACAGATCACGATTGCACTACAGCATTTGAAAAACCAATTGTTTCTGATTATGGCGTGAAACTAATAGCGGGTGTTGAAATATCATGCGAATGGAACAACCAAGAGATTCACCTAGTAGGCCTGGGAATTGATTATAAAAATCCCGCATTACAGAGCTTATTGGGCAACCAGCAAACATTGCGTAGATCACGCGTGACATTAATGGCTGATTTGTTACACCAAAACGGAGTAGACGGCTTACTCCAATATCTTAAAAAGCTACCGTGCACAGTTTACACTCGCAGCCATGTAGCCGACTTTCTGATTCAATACGGTAAAGTTAAAAATAAACAAAAAGCGTTTAAGCAATTTCTTGGTAGAAAGGGCAAAGCCTATGTCACTTTTCAATGGCAATCTCTGGAAAAAGTCATTGAAACGATTAAACGGGCGTCAGGTCTCACTGTCCTGGCCCATCCAGGTAGATACTTTCTAAATAATAGGAAATTGGAAGAGTTAGTTACCCACTTTGCGGAAATGGGGGGAAATGCGATGGAAGTTAGTTATGGGGGTATTACTCCATTGATGCAAAACCGACTAGAGAAACTCGCAGAAGCTTCGTCTTTGTATATCTCGATGGGATCGGATTTTCACGACGCCGAAGCCCATTGGACCGATATAGGAAAATATCCGTCTCCCAGTTCTACCGCCAAAAATAATGCCATCTGGAATCATCCCAGATGCTATTTCCGCTAATAATTATTGATTACTTGCGTTTTAAGCAAGCTAGCTATTAAATATAGTGCTAGCCAACATTTGGCCGCTTCAAAAGTATTCTAACAACCATTTCAGAGGAATAATTATGGCTCTAGTTAATTTCAGTACCATCAAAGCACTGAGAGCAAGCAAAGATAGGGAAGAAGTGTTCAAAGAAGTGTTGTTGCTGGTTTTGGCAAGGGCCACTCGCGTTGACTCAAACGTGGAGTCTATTGAAGTGAGTCATGTTCAAAAAGCTTTGAAAGAAATCGCAGGAGCAGAGTTCTCTGAAGGCGATATCCTGACGGCAGCTTCATCTGAGATTTATGAAAGTCAGTCACTAGAACGCACACTCACAAATGCAACTCGCCAACTCGATCAAGAGGACAGAGCCAAGATTCTCTATTGCCTTTCTGACTTAATACGTGCTGATGGTGTTATCCGCTCCAACGAGTTGGATTTTTTTGATCAAGCGGCAATCGCACTGAAAGCTACGCCCTCGGAAATTGCTGGATTACGAGTAACAGCTAATTAACCAAAGCTGTCTTAAAAATTTGCATTCTGTTTTACCTTAAACCGGACGGACCGCTTGCCGGTCTCCTTAAACTCGACCGCTATCTAAGATCGCATAGCCTTGTGTGTCACCAAACAAACTTGCAGTAGCGCCTAGAAAAAGATTTAACTGTTTTTGCCGTCGGTTTGTCACCTCTCCCTCGGGGCTAAAAAATGCTGGTGCCGGTGGTTAAACTGCGCCGCGAAGATACAAGATATCTCTGGCAGTTTTATTAGGTCTCACCGAAATTTGGATCACTACTATCTGCAAAGCCAAAGATCCACTCGACCTTTTATTACTTAGGCTTTAGCACAACCTAAAGACTGCTTAAGCTAGCACACTTAGCAACGCCCACGAGGTCTCGAGGATTTTTAATTTTAAGCTTTTGCATATATGCAAACCTAATTTGTTAAGTCCCTATTCACATTTCAAGTATTAAAATTCTCTAAAATTCACCCATTTTTAGGATAACCGACTTACCAAATAGGAGATTAGTGATGGAAGGGTTACGCAATTTAGTCTTCGTCGCGCTTCTCGCAGTTGCACAATCCGCATCTGCATCAACTGGTTCGGCTAATGTGAGCAGCGCATGCGCTACATTAGAATTTATGGCAAAGATGGTCACTTTGAATGCCATGCTACCCCACTATCTAGA
This sequence comes from Gammaproteobacteria bacterium, assembly GCA_002723195.1. Lineage (GTDB taxonomy): Bacteria > Pseudomonadota > Gammaproteobacteria > Pseudomonadales > Pseudohongiellaceae > UBA9145. Next base: position 8,603 of record PBNR01000060.1, read on the forward strand.
CGATATTTATGAACTAGAAGGCATGGAATACCAGTTAATGGAAATGAATAGCCTAGTTTGTCAACCTGCCGTATTAACAGGTTATACCCGGGGTAATAGCACTTACGCTAATGGATACTCGGTCTCTGCTGACCTTTACTATGATCCATGGTATTTCCCTAACGGACAGCTGTTTTTCCAGGCACCGGCTGAAAACACCACAATCTATTACCCGAACGGCCGAATAATGGCCTATCACTGGATGCATGGTAACCAACCTATATTTTGGCCCAATGGCGAGTTGGCCACGGAATATTTTCGTACCTATGATGTCACTTGGTATTACCCTGACGGGAATATTATTACATATGATGCCGGGTATTCCGGTGGCGCTTGGTTTTACCCGTTTTCTCGACTAGACGGGCGAGTCGGGCAAGAAGCAATTTCCCGCTATTGGGGCCTTGAGAATGAAGATTTCACTTTCTTAAATTTCACTTCAGAAGGTTATTTATTTACTACCAAAGAAAGAATCCGCCGCAGGCTAATCTTCGATGATTACGACCTGCTCGATGTTCCAGGGGTGTTGTTACTCGTTACTAGATTATATCAGTTCAATGATACCGCCAAACAGTTTACACCGGCCGACATAAATATAACCGGGGCGCCCTATTGAATTTCGGATATCACCTTATGCGGATTTAAGGCTACTTAGTTCGCACTTTCCTAGTAACTATACTGGGCAGAACGATTTTCCAGCTCTACAGTATCAATTTCACCACTTTGGCATAACCGCACGTCGCTCTTCCTAAGCACATGAACTTTGTCCGTTCGACGACTCAAATTTTGTGAGTCCTGTCCAAGACCATTCAGTATAAATGAAATGCTTTCATGATCTGGGAGTGGCCCTAGCACAGCACCAAAATCACACATCGCGGCATATAAATTATTTTCGAATTCTCGAACATCTCTATTCCAGTTTTGAATAAAGCGATGTTCTGCAAGTTCGGCCTGCTCCATTACCTCAGCTGCTCTTGCAATAGCTTCTTCTTTCAGAGGCTCTAGACCGGCAAGTAAGTCATCAATTCGATTGCCCATTGCCAAATCTGCGTCCCTATTACCTTCCTCTCTAGACTCGGTTCGCATTTCCTCTTCAATTTTATTGAGTTGATCAACGCCCTCTTGAAGACGCACTCGCATAGAGTCTAATTCAACCAACATCTTCTCATAAGCCGGCTCGTCTATAGTTTCCAGCGCGCGTAATGTCCTAACAGCGTTAGAAGCCCGTTGGATCGCTTCACTTATGACTAACGAGTAATCGACCTTAGCTATGCGATCCATCATATCTTTGTAAAACTCAGAAGCTTCTTCATAGTTTGACCCTTCTAAAAAAACTACTGGAGAATTAAATCTATTTACCATTCGCTCAAAGGGGTTAATACCTGCTTGCATTGATTGCATCGCGGCATTAAGCGAAGCAAGATTGAGGCGATTTCGTTGATTGGCAAGGGGTGTTCTAATCTCTATTAATACCCCTTGCCGATACAAATAGGTAGCGTTGACACCACCAAGACTCATTCCAAATAAGCCACTGCTTTGATTTAAGTCAAGAGCATCTTTTAAAACACCCGTAAATATATCGATGTTGCCTTGAAGCTCATGCAAATCGACGTTCTGCGCAACAACCGATTTACCAGTTAAAGCAATGACTAGAGCTGTTAAAAAGCTTTTCATCAGTAGAGCCTATCGAATTTCGCCTTGGTAACTAATAAATTGAGCAATCTGTTGAAGCGAACGAATTGTGGCAAAATCATTGTCTACCAACTCCTGATAACCTACACGCATGTCTTCCAAATCCTGTAACCGCTGTCGCTCAAAATAGGCATAAATCACCTCGAGATTTTCTATCGTGGTTTGTTGGGCCTGTTCCATGACAACCTGCAAAAGTTCAATGTTATTGCCTTCCTGGCTATCCTCAATTCGCTGCACTAAAGCATCCATAGCCTCCTTCTGGCCTTGCTCAAAAGCAAGCATTCGAGCATCGAGATAGGCGTTTTGCGCACCAAGGGCGTCGAAAGAGATTGAAAAACCTTCTTCGTTGGAAACAACATTGACGTTTAAAAGCAACACAGCAAGCATCGCTAGAGAAACTGCTGTCGAGATCCATTGCCAACCACTCCAGAATCCGCGACCTTCATTAATTACGGAATGCTCGCGGCGGAATAATTCCATTCCTCTGTCCCAATGCGGGACCTGCTGGTCCTGCCACTGACTCAAATCACTTTGCGAACGCAACAGTACTTCAAGCTCATTACTACAATACTCACAAGAATTGAAATGAACCTCTATTTCTTCTCTAGCAACAGGTGCCAAATCATCTGCAAAATATTCCTGAATTAGATATTCGGTTTTAGGGCAAGGCATAATATTCCTCCGAAACGGCTTTCAATTTCTTAAGCGCCGCATAGAATCGTGTCTTAACGGTATTTGCTGAAACGTCTTGCATAATCGCGATTTCTTCAAAGGTTAACGATTGAAAAACTTTAAGTTCTACTACTAATCTTTGCTCGATCGAAAGTTTCCCCAGAATTCTGGCTATTTGATTATTCTGCTGTAGCTCTCCAATAGCTTTTTCTGGCTCAAAGCTCGATGCCCCGTGAACAGCCTCAAGGGCATCTATTTCTTCTTGCATCTCAATTTGAGTCCGAGATGGTAAAAAACGATTCCGCCTGCTCAAATCGATCGCCTTATTATGAGCAATACGGAATATCCAAGTACTAAATTTTGCATCTCCTCGGAAACGATGCAGGTTACGATAAAGACCTAGAAAAACTTCCTGCGTTAAATCCATAGCATCGGAACTATTACCCATTAAACGCAAGCCTTGATTATAGATTTTGCCTTCATAGCGCTTAACCAGCTTCTCCCAGGCATTGGCAGATCCATTAATTGCCGCAGCAACCAGCTCTTGGTCTTCATCGATCAGACTCATGATGTTCCCGCCCTGCGGACAAACTAACTAGGCCCTTGCATAAACTTACAAGCGACAACAGCATACTGTTTTTAGGAGATTAGTCGCAAGAAAACTAAATAAAGTTTGAGTTACCGGTTGCGAACTAGAAAAAGAAACCGATTAAATATTTGCGTATCGATATGTACTTGTAAATTTCCAATACGTAAGAGAGTTAAGAAGGTGGGTTTTTAAAAATTTGAGCCTCGTACGGCTCCGCAGGCTCCCATAACCTTGTTACAGAAGCGCCCAAGAGATAGACCTAACGCGTCTGCATCGACCGTACGTGGCTCAAAACTGGCTATAACGAGTGAATCCAATTTCATTCATTTATTTGCCAACCTCCATGTGCACTACACCACTGAGAAGAAGAAATGAAGTGGCTCCCTGTTCCAATCCAAGCAAACTGGAACTGGTATTATCGTAACATAACTGATTCCTAAATGCTAATCATTCGTATTTAGATTCACAAATCTTCGACGCGTTATCGCTAAATGTCCTTCGATACAACTTACAAATCTATCCCAATCGCACGTATCACCTAATGTGTAGCCAATAAATCGCTTGCATTTAGTGTTACTTTTGTTAAGAATGAGAATCATTCTTAACACGGCCAACCAGCCAACCTAGCATGTAAAATATTTGCGGTATATTTTGGGTAGAACCATATGAAAAACAAGCCAGTCACAAGAAGATCATTCTTACAAAAGGTCGCCAGTGCGGCTGTCGCCTCCTCTGCGTCTTTCCTAGCCTTAGTCTCATCGAGTCATGCTGGCCCAATTTTCAAACAGGAAGGCACGGATGCTCAGGCTAGTTCGGATTCTGATGCAAGCGATCAGTCTGGACGCGCTAATAGCAGCGATTCAGATTCAACTGATAGATCGGGCGGAGAAGGAACAGATAGTTCCGATCAATCTGCTCGCTCTAGCACTGATTCCGATCAAACATCTTCTAGTGATTCTGATGCAAGTGACCAATCTGGTCGGGCTAATAGTAGCGACTCGGATTCAACTGACAGATCAGGTGGAGAAGGGGCTGACAATAACAGCGAAGGAACGGATAATAACGGCCGGAGATAACTCTTTCGCTGACTAACTAATTATGCAGGAACCGGGTTGGACCAACGATCCGCTCTCAATTCTTATTGGCGCAATTTCGCAAGAAGAGTTTTTTGCTGCTTATTACGAGCAAAAAGCACTTCTGCATGATCACAATAACCCAGAGCAATTCGCTGATCTACTCTCTATAACGCGGGTCGATGACATTATTGCTAGCAGCGAATTACCACCAGCATCTCTGGATATGGCTCGAAAAGAGCCACCAATAAAGCGTTCTTATTTCACTTTCAAAAATGGCAATATTGATCGCGGCGCAGTAATACGCCATTACCAACAAGGCGCTACAATAATCCTTAACCAATTACATCTCGCTGATAAGAAGCTGGCAACCTTTGTTCGTGCGCTAGAAAACGTTTTCAGCACACACGTACAAACCAATGTTTACTTAACGCCACCAAACAGCCAAGGTTTTAGCACCCATTATGACGATCATGATGTGTTCATCCTACAAATTAAAGGTGAAAAGATTTGGCGTCTCTACCGTAAACCAATAGATAACCCGTATCGAGGAGAGAGCTTTAAATCCGGCGAATACGAAGTAGGCGATATTGAAAAGGAATTCATACTAAAGGCAGGCGATTGTATTTATATACCACGAGGGATGATGCATGACGCCGAAAGTCATGGCGAAGATCCTTCATTACACATTACCGTGGGGTTATTGGTTAAAAAATGGGCAGACTTGATGCTAGAAGCCATGTCGGAAGTTGCATTGCGACATCCTAAGTTTAGGCGATCAATACCTCCAGGTTTTGCTCGGGAAAACTTCGACAAACAAAAAGCTGCAAAAGTTTTTACTGAGCTAGTAGAAGAGTTTAAAACAGAGGCTAATTTCGAAGAAGTTTTTACTTTCTTCAAAGAGAGTTTTATTCGCTTTAGAGGGCCAGATGTCAGCGGTAGTTTGGTTGAAGCCTCTAAAGCGATGGAGCCTTCTGACAAATATGTGCGCCGCACCAATTCCCAAGTGCTTTTACGATGCAGTGACAAAGAGTCTATAATCATATGTGGCGGCGGTAATATTCACTTTGGATTGGAGGCCTACTCGGGACTTGAAACAGCAATGTCTGGTGAATCATTTACCATGGCTGATTTCAAAGGAATTGAATTAGAAGAAGCAGAGGACATAATTCGAAAACTAAACGCATTTGGCCTAGTTAAAAAAATAAAAGAGTAACCTTGAGCAAACAATCCAGAGACAGATTTTGGTTTACTATTCACTCCTGGATCGGATTGAAATTCTCTTTGTTCATGAGCTTTTTGCTTATCACCGGAACAATAGCGGTCTTTAGTTACGAAATCGATTGGCTACTCAATCCGGAAATGCATGCCAGCGAATGGGTCGAACATGATCAAGTTTCCTGGGGCGCAGCATACGATTCGGCAAGAAGAGAATTTCCACGCGTCAGCATAGCGGGTATCGGGCGTCAACAAGACCCTTGGTTTGCTCTACAGGCAAGCGGTCGAACTCGCTGGAATGAGGCGATTCGTATCTGGTTGGAACCGTCTAATGGAGTTTATATTGGCGCCACCAATTGGTACAACGTACAACGTTTTTTTCGTCAGACTCACCGCCATCTAATGCTGCCTAACAATATAGGTATTCCAATCGTAACAGTAATGGGATTTCCACTATTAATTTCTCTAATTGCGGGTTTTGTTGTATACAAGAAATTCTGGCGTGGCTTTTTCCGCTGGCCCAGATTTAAACGCAAAACGCGAATTTGGATCGGAGACCTGCATCGACTGGCAGGATTATGGACAAGTTGGTTTGTGGCCTTAATCGCCTTAACTAGTGTGTTTTATTTTGTGGAAGAGCTTGGAGCGAGCGCTTCTCTTCCCTCACCTGCTGTAGAAGTCATTGAGCGAGAAAGTACGTTACCATCTTCGTTCAATGGTGATTCCCTCGACCAAGCTGTTGCCAATGCACTCAAAACTATGCCGGGCTTAGAAATTCGAGATATCCTGTTCCCTGGCTCAAGACAAGGTGCAATTGTGATAAGAGGTGATCACACAGCCGTGCTAGTGCGGCCGCGCGCAAATACCGTTTATATAGATCCAACTAGCCTCGATGTAATTGGAAAATACCAAGGGGAAGATCTAGATCCATATACTCGCGTTAGCGAAGCTTCAGATCCGTTACATTTTGGATATTTCGGCGGTTTTATAACAAAAATAATATGGTTAGTCGTTTAGAGACAAGTATATATCGCATAAAATTATAGGTATGATT
>PBNR01000061.1 GCA_002723195.1 Gammaproteobacteria bacterium
CGTTATTCCAGTTAGTGCCCCATATCGCGCTGAAAGTATCTTCGTAGGTACCACCTGCTTCCTCAATGCCTTGGGTGTCAGCATATAGCTCCAACCCTTCGAAATCGGTCCGCATGATAATGTTTACAACCCCGGCAACTGCATCGGCTCCATACAATGCAGATCCACCGTCTGTAAGAACTTCAACTCGATCTGTCATGACAAGGGGTATTGCATTTAAGTCAACACTTTCCTGACCAGAACTGGTAACCACCGCTGCTGGCGTGGTTCTTTTGCCATTAATGAGGGTAAGTGTGGAATTCCCCCCGAGATTTCTCAAGTTAACCGACGCAGTGCCGGTTAATTGGCCAGCGTCATTCGTACCAGCAGCACTGGTATCTGACCCCTGGTTAACCTCAAGATTTCGGATTACATCCCAAATTTGAGACGCCCCTTGAGCCTCGATGCTGTCCCTGTCTATTATGTTTACGGGCGATGGCGCATCCGTAGGCGTGCCTCGGATAAACGAGCCGGTCACGATAACTTCTTCAATATCTGAGTCCTGCTCCTGGGCTGCCGCCCCCAGCGCCATAGTCGCAGAGATTACCCCCGCCGCCATAGCATTCTGATTGAATGGGAATTTTCTTCGCATTTTTCTCCCCTTGCTATTATCTGAAAATACGCTAAATAATCAGGTTAAACGCGAATCCCTAACCACGCTATTTAATTATAAGGCCCTGAATATATTAAATTATTTTAATTTTATGCGCTTTTAGCGTTTCCCCACCATCCCTTTGGCAACACAAAGCACCGTTAGCCGATCAAGTATGAAGAAAACCAAGCCGCGCAGCAACTAAGAATGTCCATTTACGACCTAAATATAAGTCTTTTTTACCTGGTACTTGGCAGAACTTTCTTGCCGTTTTCGCTAGGTCGCCTTTATTTTGCGGATTTAAGTTACAAAATAAAGATGTTGGCACATTTTCAACAGATTGTTGGTCAGCTTCAAAGCTCAAATCTTGATAATTTTTGAGTATTTACTAACGGCTCTTTAAGCGCTTCCGATTGCAGATTAAGACCACCCAAAAGACTGTCGATTCCTATGCTTTTATCTGCAGAGAACCTGAACCGAGACTAAAATTTGAGGTAATAGAATTTCTTATGACCCTAAAAATTAATTAGGCTCGATGAACGCTCTTGAGAAGAATTGGCACGGCTCATTAGGATGCCTGATATCGCAAATACAACACCACCAATTATCATAACCAATTGGCTTACACCAATATCGATCACGTCTGTCACCGGGAGCGCAATCAAGCCACCTCCTATTGCTATTAATATCCTTCCTACCACACCAATTAGCCCCTTACGATCGATAAAACCAATGCCAATCAAATACGTTTGCAACGCGGCGGCGATAAGAACAATTCCTATCGCTACCTTCGCTGTGGCGAAAAGGGTCTCTAACCAGGTGCCTGAAAGAATGATTGCGGGTTCAAGCACGAAGAAAAATGGAATGAAATAAATGATGCTACCTAGGCGCATAGCAGTAAAGCCAGTCGCAAGTGCAGACGAACCTGCAATACTAGCAGCAGCGAAAGCCCCTAATGCAACCGGGGGTGTAATGAAGGAGAGCATGCCCCAGTAAAGGATAAAGAGATGAACACTTAAAGGTTCAAGGCCTCCTTGGATTAAAGCGGGAGCAAGCACGATTGCTAGAAAAACATAGGCCGCCGTAACGGTCATTCCAATACCTAAAAGAAAGCTGCTAAAGGCGCCCATTAGCAACAGCAATATTGTTGAATCTCAAGCGAGATACAGTAAGTCATTGACTAAAGTCCCTGATAAACCTGTAACAGATAATGCTCCGACGATTAGCCCAACCCCAGCCATGATAGCTAGTAACTCCATCAAAAGCCTTCCGGTAGCAACTAAGAAAGACGCGGCTTGTTCCAAGTTCCAACGATAATCTGGCGAAATTTGATTAAGGACTAAAAGTAGCCCAGTAGCAATGAAAGGCGCGACCGCTTCTCTTTGCAAATAAACCAAAAGAAATATCAGTACCAGAAATGCAGCGATGTAATACCAACCCTGTTTCATTGTTTCTGCAAGACTGGGCAATTCATTGCGTGGGGTGCCCACCAACCCTTTTCGGGCTGCATAAGCATCAACCTGCACAAAAAGTCCGAAAAAATAAAGTAAAGCAGGTATGCCCGCAGCCAAGGCTACTGTCGTATAAGGCACATTAAGAAAAGTCGCCATGACAAACGCAGTGGAGCCCATAATAGGAGGAAGGAGGACACCACCAGTTGAAGCGCAAGATTCAACCCCGGCTGCATACTCTTTTTCCATGCCATTGTTTTGCATTGCAGGAATAGTCATTTGGCCAGTCGTTAATACGTTAGTAATAACACTGCCGCTCATAGATCCCATTAAGCCGCTGGATACTATTGCAACTTTGGCAGAGCCGCCGCGAACATGACCAAAGATTGCAAAGGCTAGGTTTATAAAGAAACGGCCACCTCCGGTTTGTTGTAAGGCTATTCCAAAGATCAAAAAACCAATAACCAATTGGGCAAATGCGCGGAAAGGCAGACCAAGAATACTCTCTATGCTCATAACATGATATGCAGCCGTTTCAGCCGGCGTTGAGGCCATGCCAGATATTGGACCAGGAAAGCTTTCGGCAAAAATAGGATAGAGAGAGAAAACTAATACAAGTGCGAACAGTACCATACCACCAGTTCGCCGAACGGCTTCCAAGATTAGAAGCCAAAGCATATAGCTGACCAACACTGCGTGGTCTGGCGCAGCGAACTCCCATCCAAAATCCAGCATCGTCTCCGCATTTATGAAAAAGAAAATGCAGGCAGCGCATGCGGTAAGAGCAAGAACACTGTCAATCCAAATGCTTTTAGAATTTTCTACTGTTGGGTTAAGCAAATAACAAAGTGGCAACAACAAGCCCATAAGGGCGTAGTAATAATGGTTTTGTACTGTGATAACAAAATCCAGAAGCGGACTCTCAGAAAACAGGCGCAAAAAATCCATGGCCAAAAAGGCACTACAAAGAGCTGCCGCGCCCGTCAACCAACGCAGCGCCGTCGGTAATTCAGTGGTTTTAATCGACACTATCGCCAGACCGGGTCAAAGCCGGCTGCATCAAGATGTTGAGCGCGAACTTGCATCCAGGCTGTTTGAAATTCTTCCGGGTTGCGGATGTTTTGAGATGTTACTTCGGACCAAGCAGCCGCTAAAACTTCCTGGCGACGAATTAATTCGCGATTATGCTCTTCGATTTCATCTGTCCATACGCCAATCTCGCGCCAATAATTCACAGCTCCCTCATGATATGGAACCACCCAGTCGAAAACCTGCCTTTCCAAAGCCCATCCAATTGCGCCAGGATCTGAATCTTTGTAATCGTCATAGTTTTCATTTAAAGCTTTAGTCAGAGCATAAACCAGATCATTATCTTGTGTCTCCATAGTGGTTAAGAGAGGATAAGGATAGGTTCCTGCCTCTAGCGGGTTGTCATCACTAATGGCTGCGCCACGCGTCGCGTTGTGCTTAGTGAAATATGGTGAAATTGCTAGCATCCTGCTCCAACATTCTTCATCATCGTGAGGCACTGGCAGCCACGTTATTCCTCTCGGTGAGGCTTCAAGTCGATAAGGGGGTCCTGAAACCGTAGCACCAAACCCTACATCAACATTGCCATTAATTATTCCGTTCCAGTTCGCTTCGTAGCCCGGGAAGTCGACCCTCACAACATCATCCCAAGTTAGTCCCGCACAGGCTAAATGAGCTTCGACGGATACATTGAGCGCAGGGGCGGCTCTGACAAACGCAACACGGCGACCGCGCAAACCCTCTATGCTAGTGACCCCTGTATCTGAAGCAACTGCGATCGACTGATTGCTAAGCCCATTTGAGACCATAATTAGTCTCAATGGCTGCGGACCCCACGCTGAAACGGCGAACTGAAAAGCTCCCTCTTGCGCGAAATAAGTCGCGACTCCATTGGCAGAGAAATCGACACGGCCAGTCTTAAGTGGAAGAAGCCGAGACACATCATTTTGTCCGGGAATCACGCGTAAAGTGACATTAAACTTTTCCCTCAACATAGCCCCTATAGCAACTGCCTGGTTGTATCCGGTGGTCCCTAAATTATAAGCGGTCCAGGCCATCTGGCGCGGAAACGGTGATTGGCTCGACTGACTTATAGCGGCCTCAGAAACCGTGAACACTAATAGCAATGCGCTTATCTTAAATATCTTGCCGTATCCAGATTCTGGTGCTTTAAAATACTTCATCAAAACTCTTTAACTCCTGGAGATAGAGACTCTGGAGCTAAAGAATACTAATAAAAAGGTATTAAATGATACCCATAAAGGATTAGAAAAAGAGTGATCTGCCCCTATCCGCAAAATTTATCACGATGCTAAGACGTTTCGATTGGGCGCAGAATGCAGACCAAATAAGAGGTTAAGCTATTGCAAGGAGTATCACTCTGTGCGTATGTTGATTAACTGACACATACGTGACTCCTACCTAAGACATTTCTTCCCTGAGTTCTAAGAGCTATTTTGACCGAATGATCTGCGTTAAACAGATCATTAGTTAGTTAAGCAAGTCGATAAATTCACCAGTTGAAAGCACATTGTGACTAATCACAGGGTAATCGATTTCAACCGCAGCCTCCATTTCTCTCATATTGAATGCTCCGACTGCATCAGTCAGCATAGTTGTGTGATAACCAAGTTCAACGGCATACCGCGCCGTTGATTCGATACAGGTATTCGCCCGCATACCTGCCAACACAACATGATCAAGCCCGTGTTGTTTCAAAAGAAAATCCAAGTCGGTGTTGGCAAAGCCACTGGATTGCCAATGCTGGCGTGCTTCTATGTCGCCTGGCTGCATTTGCAAATCTGGGTGATACTCTGCCGCCCAAGTACCAGCCTTAAAAACACCACTTGTACCCCTTCCAAATTTCCAACCGGTTTTATCACCTTCCCGGGACTGGTGATGTGGGACGTAAATTATTTTTAAACCTGCCGCTCTCGCGGCAGTTACTAGGTTCTTCATGTTTTCGATTGCATTGTTGGCGTCCAATGTTTCCTTTGACATGGCATAGAGTAGCCCCCCCTCTGAAAGAAAATCATTATAGGGGTCAACCAGCAAGATCGCAGTTCGACTAGGATTATAATCATAGTCCTGCGCATTGACTCCAAAAGATACACAGAGTGGAAATAAGGCAATGAGATACAGTTTCTTATACACGTTTCTATTCCTCTGTTATTTTTATGGACAAACAAATGTTAAGCACCGCAAGTGATGCTAGAGCCATCATAGTGAATATTCAAGCTTATGATTTGGAATTCAGTAACGCAAAAAAGTCTAATCAGAAGCACTTTTGAAACTGAACAAGATATAATCCTAACCTTATTCATATCTTTTTTTAGGTTCTTGAGACTTTCATGATCATAGCCAAACTAACTTTTCGCTTGCTCCGAAATGTTGCACTGATCTTTGCATTATCCTCAACGCTAAAAGCCGCCGAGGATCTAGTATTAAAAGAAAACGCTGAATCGCTTCAGTTTACAGTGAATGAAGGTTCATGGGTTTCAGTAAGCTTACTTCCCGATGGCGAGTCGTTCCTTTTCGACTTACTGGGCGATATTTATCGCCTAGAGATAAATGGTGGCCAAGCAGAAGCGATTACTAGGGGGGTGGGGTTTGACTCGCAGCCAGTGGTTTCTCCCGATGGTGCGAAAATCGCTTTCATCAGCGATCGCGATGGTAAAGATAATCTTTGGATTGCCAACATCGACGGAAGCGATCCCGTTAAACTATCAAGTGAAACTTATGCATATTTAATCAGTCCTGCGTGGAGCCCCGATGGACGAAACATCGTCGTCACTAGGCGGGGGCAAGAAATAGAGCTGGTCCAGTTTTATGTCGAAGGTGGGACCGGTGTTGTTATTAAACAACGAGGCGAAGACGCAGAACCTTCAAAGGCACCAGGTGTTGGTGCAGCATTTTCACCAGACGGAAATTATCTGTACTACGCGGAGCAGCTGGGCGGTCCAGATTCACCTGTTGAAAGTTTTCCTGTGACTCAAATAGTTCGACTTAATTTAAATACTGGGGGCCGCATTCAAATTACTCGTGGTGAAGGTGGAGGCGTAAAACCGGTTATTTCGCCCGATGGGCTGTGGTTGGTGTATGGCACCCGCTATGAAACAAATACCGGATTAAGGATTAGAAATTTGGAGAACGGCGAAGACAGATGGCTTGCTTACCCAGTGCAGCGCGACACTCAGGAAAATTTCCGCCCTTCAACACGAGGTATGTTACCAGGATATCAATTTACGCCGGATAGCCAAGCTATCATTCTTTCTAGAGGGGGTCAGTTTCACCGCGTTGAAATCGAAAACGGCACAAACACTCCTATCCCATTTAGCGCCGACGTAGATTTGGAGATTGGCCCGGATTTAACTGAACACTGGCGTGTACCTAATAATTTGTTTACCGCAACTCTTGTGCAAGATGCAGATTTGTCACCTAACAGCGAACGCTATGTTGCAAGTGTAATGACACGCTTATATACCCTAGACAAAGATGAAGGTGAACCTGAAGCACTAACATCAGAAGATATATGGGCATATAAACCTGTCTACTCTCCGGATGGCCGTTGGGTCGCGTTTGTTAGTTGGTCAGCAAATGATGGCGGACATATCTGGAAAATACGCTCAAATGGCGCCGGCAATCCACAACAGCTAACGGAAAATGCAGCATTCTATACTGATATTGTTTGGCAGCCGGATGGGGAAAGAGTCTGGGCATTAAGGGGTAATGAGTGGATGCGTCATCAAACCTACAGCGAGTTTGGTGGGCTAGGGGTTCCCCTGGAATTGCTCTCTGTCGACGAAGATGGCGGCGACGAAAAAGCTGTATTAGAAGTAGGTGAAGCGAGAGTTCCCCATTTCGGCCCAGAAGAAGATCGCATTTATCTTGCAGAGAACGGGACTTTGTTTTCAGTAAATCTGATGGGCGGCGATCGACAGAACCACATAAAAGTTACCACTCCCAAAGGAAACCGCTTTTCAGAAGAGGCGCCTGGCGCTGAAGAACTGCGCATATCTCCTAACGGTGATTACGTTCTCGCCCATGCAATCAAACAAGTGTTTGTCGTTGGATTGCCGCGCGCTGGCGCAACAGTGCCAGAAGTGAGCGTAGGAGGTGGCTCTACCCCCGTAGCGAGAATCACAGATATCGGGGCCGACTACATCAATTGGGACGACGAAGGTAACACAGTATTATGGACACTTGGTTCCACCGTATTTGAACGGCCCTTGAACTCAATCGATTTCCGCGGTGACGACATTCAAGCCAGTAGCGCAGAAGATAATGTTGACGAGGAGGACACATCATTCACTCCGCTCGATGAACACGAATCGGTTGTCGCGACTCAATTTACAGTTGCCGTAGACGGGGATGCACCAATTGGCAACCTCCTAATAAGAGGCGCAAACATAATAGCCATTGCGGGTGATTCTCTTGAGCAAATGAGCAGTCCCCAGCTCAATCAGGATCTACTTATTACCAATAACCGTATTGTAAATATCGGGGCCACAGGTTCATTCGATTTACCAGAGGACACAGAAATTTTTGATGCCAATGGTAAATGGATAATCCCGGGAATGATCGATACCCATGCGCACTGGGAGTTTCGAACAGGAGATGTATTGGAACCAACAAACTGGTCTACAGCAATCAACCTAGCTTTTGGGGTGACTTCCGGGCTCGACGTACAGACTTCCCATCACGACTATTTCGTTTATCGCGATCTACAGCAAAGTGGTCGAATGATAGGACAACGGGCTTTTATGACCGGTCCTGGCATATTTGGTCTGAATGACTTCCAAAATTATAATGCTGTGCACAGTTATCTGAGACGCTATAGCGATCACTATAAGACACCAAACATTAAGGCTTACCTCTCAGGAAACAGAGAACAACGTCAATGGTTAATTAAAGCCTCACAGGAGTTAAACTTGATGCCAACCACTGAAGGTGGCGGTGATCAGAAACTCGATCTTACCCATGCAATCGATGGCATGCATGGCAATGAACACAATATGCCCGATACACCTTTATTTGATGACATCCTACAACTCTATTCCCGCACTCGCACTGCATATACTCCAACTCTAATAGTGCAATACAACGCTGAAAGCATGCGAGAATATTTCTTTACTCGCTCCGATGTTTACAATAATCCAAAATTGCGACGTTTTTACCCCCATAATCGACTAAATGAACTAACAAGAAGGCGACCGATTTGGCTGAGAGATGATGAGTTTCGATTTCAAGAAGGAGCTGCGGCAGCGGCTGCAATTCAAAGATCAGGAGGACTCGTCGGAGTAGGTGGTCACGCCGAAGTTCAAGGTATGAGTTTCCATTGGGAAATGTGGGCTTATGCAATGGGCGGAATGAGTACCGCAGAGATTTTACGCGCCGCGACAATCGACGCAGCATATATAATCGGATCCCCGGAAGATTTAGGATCAATTGAAATTGGCAAATTGGCGGATATGGTCGTTCTTAATTCTAACCCACTGGCCGATATTCGAAACAGTATTGATATAGAACGCGTCATCCAAAATGGCAGGCTCTATGATGCTGATACTTTGGAGCAGCAATGGCCCGAGCAAGTCTCATTTCCTGAAACTTGGTGGCAGACCGACGAAGAAAACCCGCCAGGCTTTTAAAAGCTATCGAGAACAAACAAGTTTATTCTTTATCAATTATCTCGAANAGTAATNNATCCTGATGTGGACCCTGGATTTTAATTTTTATAATTTTTCAAATAAATCGGCGGGCCACAACCCTAGTAAAATTCTATTACTAGAAAACCAGAATGCTAGGCTAATTATTTGGCTTGCAAAACTCCATAAAAGTGACTTCTATTAAAATGTAGCTTGGACACTTAAGACATAATCAGGGTCGATTGTCCAATCCTGCACATCGATGCGTTTAATGTCACCCCTGGCGATATGGCCGTTATAGAAAACCTTTTCAAATACGCGCCAGTCCTCATTCCAGAAATGAGATCCTGCTAGTCTTAAACGAATATTTGACGTTACATTGTACTCAATGAACATTTCGTCTAAATGAGGGCGGAAATCAGTCAATTCATGCAAAGAAACATCTTGGCGCAGTCGTCCCGCTCGTCGGTGAGCCCTAACCCCATACGCAAATTTTGTGCCTTCAATATCATGACGAAAATTCACGCGAAAGTAATCAGAAGTAGAGTATCGTGTGCGTCGTTTAAGGCCGGTGAAGGGATCAGTAACTTCGGAGTCCTCATGAGTGTAAGATAAAGTAAATACAGCCGACGGAAAACCAATAAATCCAAAGCGGGTATTAAGGTTAACGTCTATGTTCTTCTTCCAGGCATTACCAATGTTTCCAATGCCTGAATTATCAGATCCGATCAGGACCTTATCGATATGTTCAGAGATATCTTCGTATTGCGCTCGTATTTCAATGGAGCCGCCATCGTTAGCAAATCTTCGCTCATAGCTCAGCGAATAAATCCATGTCACTTCCGGCTCTAGGTCAGGGTTGCCAAAATTAATCAATTCATCATCAATGTTACGGCTAGCAACAAATTCATTGAGATTTAACTGACTGACAGTGCGCTCTAGGAGAATTCGAAACTGATCATTCGGAGTGAAATCATAACGAACTTCTAGGCGTGGCTTTAGATAGCGAAAACTGCGATCGTTGGTTTGATCGTCCCGATTCTGTAATATCCTGGAATATTCTTGAGTCAACGCAGACTGCAAACTGAACTTATCCGATACCTGTATACTGTGAGTCAGGAACATTTCGTACCTATCCTCTTCAACTATCGCATTAACAAACGGATCTTCGTTAAAGGCCCAACTCCTGTCCAAAGAATTAAATGCAGCTTCCGCTCCATACTCCAACGTATGCGCACCAATTAGAGTTGTTATGGCGGAACGCACAATGGTTTCATCTTCGTCGTAGTTGGATACGCTAGAAAAAAAACGGGAAATGAAATTATCGTTAATTATATCCTGTGCAATCGTATCGTCGTTGTCTCTCCGATTTAAAACAAACAAAGTTTTAAAACTGCCAAGCTGGCCAACATCAAATTCAATGTCACCTCCGATTTCTAACTCATCATTCAGATTTGCTATATCCCCCACTTCAATAGCGTTAGGTTTTAACTCGCCTCTTGACCCATAAAGAAATTGATCTTCATGTCTCTCATACTCTTGCGCATTATCAGATATTAGACCATTTATCTGCAGCGCTACTCCATTTTGAAACTCGTAAGCAATGTTGCCAATAACAATATGATTATGTCGGGTTTGCGCATTGAACAGATGCCGGAACTCCCGCTGAGTTCTATCAGCATTCAAAACCTGTTCATCAACTAAGTTAAGACGTGGCCGGTTTTCATATTGATAGCTTATCCCAAATTCCAATGGACCACGGTTTGCATTGTAAGAAGCAAGAATTGCAGGTTCAGTATCCATACCGTTAATATCTGTAACGCCCGCGTCAATGAAACTAGAAGAGCTATTTTCTGCGCCCTCTACTAGAATGATATTGAAGATAATTCCCTCATTACGAATGTCTAGCCCTTCAGCATTCCCACGGATGAGTTCAATTCGCTCGACCTGAGTAGCCTGGATTCGAGCCAGGGCCGTAGACATATTGTTTATCTTACCTGACATACGGCGACCGTTTAAAAGCACCTGCGAGTCATTGGCACCGAAACCACGAAAATCCCCGCCTCCTCCCGGCCCAAATCTTCGGTTCAGAACCATTTCACCACCCGGGATATAGCGAATCATGTCGGTTAGTGTAACGGGGTTGTATTGAGTGAAATAATGAGAGTCATAAACCACTGTGGACTCATCTTGCTGCTGAGCCTTAACAAACTCCGGCAGAACCAGAAACACTCCAAGGACCAGTAAGTTTAGGAAAGCTTGAATAGTAAAATCGGGCCGGCAAATATCACTCATTTCGTAAAATTCTCTGAGCATCATTATTTTTTCAACTTCGAATGACGAATATTAACTTAAAGAATCAATCAAAGTATCTGTCTTAGTGTACTGTTTTTTCTGCTCGCGATCTTTAGAGCATCTGAATCAGCAGCACTAAGTTTTATAGAAGCTAGATACCATAAACTAGACATCTGTCCACGATAGGGATAGGTTTAGATTAATATATCAACTAAAAAGAGCTAACAATCAATCCCTAAGCGGAGAGCAGCATGACCCACGTAGAGAATTTTTAAAGTTTCTAGCAGCAAGCCCCTTGCTTACAAGTTATGAGGCGTTTTCTCAGGAAATAGAAGAAACCTTAGGCCAGCAACTGACCGATCCTTCAGAAGTGATAAACGTATTCGAGATGGAGGCAGTAGCTCGGGAAAAAATTCCACCGGCACATTATGGTTATCTTTCGACAGGTGTCGATGGAGATATTACATTAAGAGCCAATCGTGCAGGTTTTACGCGTTTTCAAATCAAACCAAGAAGACTGGTCGATGTTAGTCAGCCGGATTTATCCATAAACGTTTTGGGCGCACAAGCAGATTCACCCATTTTTATCTGTCCGGTAGGCAGCCATGGCGGATTTAATGCTGAAGCGGAAAGTGGTGTAGCTAGAGCGGCAGCAGCAAAGAACCATCACATGACTCTTTCTACTCAATCTTCAACGCCCATCGAGAGAGTGGTAGAAGAACGCGGTGGCCCAATCTGGTTCCAGCTTTATCCAACTAATCGTTGGGAATACACCGTTGCAATGCTTCAACGAGCAGAACGCGCTGGCGCAACCGCCGTAGCTTTAACAATCGACCTGCCAGCAGGTAGAAATGTGGAAACCCAGTCGATATTCATGCGTCAAGATAATCGCACCTGCTCAGATTGTCATCGAGGGCAAGCTAAACCGATTTTTGATGGGCTGGATATGCAAGGTGTCGGCCTTAATGACCCCTCACTCACATGGGACGTTATCGGTCGAATTAAAGAAGTGACTGATATGAAAGTCCTTATCAAAGGTATTGAGGTCGGTATCGATGCATCACTCGCGATTGAAAATGGTGCCGATGGTATTTGGGTTTCTAATCACGGTGGTCGCGCAACCGAAGTTGATCGCGGTTCTATCGAATGTCTTCCGGAGATTGTAAGCGCGGTAAACAGCCGTGCACCGATCATCATCGATAGTGGATTCAGACGCGGAACTGATATTTACAAGGCATTAGCAATGGGCGCCTCTGCGGTCGGCATAGGCCGTCCTTACATATGGGGTTTAGGGGCATTTGGGCAGGCTGGTGTAGAGCGCGTATTGGACTTGTTAAATCGTGAATTGCTTATTACGATGCAAGGCAGCGGCACACCAACAGTCGACTCAATTGGGCCTGACTATGTTTTGGATGCTGGCTACAGAGTGCCGCGCGGCAGATTGGGTCGGGATTTGTATTAATACTACCTCAAAGTTTTAGTTTGGTTTTTGGCCATAAGCAAGGGGCAGAATAATAGATCTAGATAAAGCGCTATCGGCTCGTTATGGAGAGGACAAATCCCGCTAGTCAATTAAACTGATCACTAGAATTCTGAAATAGTTGTCCGATAAAGTAACCGGTCATAGCCTTCATATCCACCGGTTGCCTTATGCAAAACGCTGCGATTATCCCACATCACTAGCATATTAGACTTCCATTGATGGCGGTAAACGAATAACTCCGATCCTTGATAACGATAAAGTTTTCTTAATAAATCTTTACTTTCTAGCACAGAGAGTTCTTCAAATCTCTCAATGTAACCCGCAGTAGAGTAAATAGCTGGCCTTCCAGTTTCTNTATGAAGCCGAATTAGAGGATGGGAACATGTGCGCCTAGCTTCTTCTGAAATAATGATTTCCATGCTACGTCCTACATTCTGCTCTTTCTGGTTACTATAAATACCATCAGGCGAATAACCTGATGCTGCAGAATGAATTGCGGTGAGGTTTTCTACTCTTTGCTTAAGCTCTATAGGTAAATCATCATAGGCCATATGCTGATTAGAAAACAAAGTATCACCGCCTCTTGGTGGGATTTTTACTCCGTATAAACAAGTGCCAATAGGAGGCTTGGGCTGGAAACTCCAATCAGTATGCCAATTTTCGGCAAATAAAGGTGTTTGTTCGTCTGCATCGCGACGAATTGCGGCGATGTTTTTATGGTCCTCTATAGGTTTGAAAAACGGATCATTGCCAAACTTTCCGAAATAAAGCGTGAAACGAGCAAGGTCATGGATACTGATGGCCTGGTCTGGAAAAACAAGGACATGATAATCAAGCCATGCCCGCCGAATCTCGGCAATTTGGGCCATTTCTAGCTGTTGAGTTAGGTCAATAGACGATATTTCTGCCCCGCAAGGAGCATCGATTGGCTTTACTTCCATTAATGTTTGCGCCTACTTACTCGTCCGCTCATGTCTCGACCATAAAGCTAGCTTCAGTTTGCGCTACTAGTTCTTGAGTGTCCTCTCGAATCATCTTGCCTTCCATTAGGATAAGTCGTCCGCGCTTTTTAATGCAGTGCCCCTCTAATAAAACCTTGGTTCCGATAGGCAAACTGTCTTTATATCTAATGTCACACTTGGCTGTATAAGCTCTTATCCCCTGTAAATAGATCCAATTCGCCATAACATCATCAAGAACACTAAATATAATGCCTCCATGAGTAACATCATCGAACCCACAATGCATTGAGCCTGGGGTAAATTCTGATTTTGACACATCATTTTCGATCCGAAACTCCAGTTTGAGACCTATGCTATTTCCCGGTCCACAGACAAAACAATTATTTCCATCGGATCTCATTTCGTTAACATTCATTTCGCACTCGCAGTATTCAAACCGTATTACTTAACTCTAACAGATGTTATGTTAGTACAGGAAAAACTTAAAAGTAACCATAGTAGTCCCAGAAGAGAATTTGCGATGGTTAACCGGGCTAATCTATCGTAGCGAATAGGCTGGACCCTGGTGAAGCTTACACCTGTAAAAATCACAGAAAGAAAGACGCCGTTACTTCTATAAAGAAAAACTCTTAGAGGTCTTCAAAAAAATGATTATGAAGATTTTTAATTAGGTACTAAATATGATAATCACTTCGGAAGAGTTTTTTTATGAATTACCTGGTCTCGACAAGATAGAAGATTTTATTAAACATACCTACTGAGCAAATTAACGAAATTAAGAAGCGATAATTAAATGACGACTCTTTCCATTTTTATTGCAGCTCAAAACGGAGCTGAGTATCCAGATCTTCTCAAAGACAAACTGGGGGAAGAAATTGAATACACCGTAGCAACAACAATTGAAGACAGCGTTTCAAAATATAGTGGCCAGCCCGTGTTATTAGCAAGACCGGATTTTGCCGCTGCAATATTAGAATCAAAGCCACCAATTGATTGGATCCAGTCAACCTGGGCTGGTGTCACACCTTTAATTGAACATTCTTATAAAAATTACATACTAACAGGCGTAAAAAACGTATTTGGCAGCCAGATGACAGAATATATTATCGGACATATTCTTTATCATGAATTGCGCATGGAAGAGCGAGCTGAGCAACAGAAACAAAAATATTGGAAAGCTAAAGGTAGTGGCCGCTTACAGGACAAAACCATGGGCATACTCGGAACCGGCTCCATCGGAATTGACTTAGCTCATTCTGTCGCGACCCTAGGTGTTCGAGTTATTGGCTATAACAATAGTGGCGCTTCGGTGGAACCGTTCGGACAAGTCTTCACTAAAGAGTCAATCAAAGATTTTTTGAGACAAAGTGACTATGTAGTTGGAATTCTGCCAGACCTTCCGGTTACTACAAATTTAATAGATACTGCTGCTCTTAAGGCCATGAAAAAAAGTTCATTGCTCATAAACGTAGGGCGAGGGAATTTAATTGACGACGATGCGTTATGCGCTGCTCTTAATAACCACGAAATTGCTGGCGCTATTTTAGATGTGTTTAAAGAAGAACCATTACCGGAAAACAGTGCGCTATGGACAACAAAAAATTGCATTGTCACGCCCCATGTCGCTGCAATGAGCTATCCCGCTGACATTGTTAAAGTGTTTCTTAGAAACCTTGAACACTATATGACTGGAGAGCCACTACTTTATCAAATAGATTTTGAAAAAGGCTATTAATTTGGTGGCTCACTAACCAGAGCCGCTAATAGTTCCTGCACCGCCCCTATTTCACTCTCTGGGATCGTCAAATAAAAGTGAGAGCCCGCAAGATTCGATTCGAATATCGTCTCTCCATCTTCGAGTACAGTTACTATTCCAGGTTCAGATACACCGAAATAATTTCTATCTTCTCGCGCTGTCCACAAAACACTAGTCAAATCCCAAGTAGGTCGTTCATGGGGTGTAGGAATATAGGCTTGGTATGACTCGGAAATAGGGTGACGCTCTA
Organism: Gammaproteobacteria bacterium; assembly: GCA_002723195.1. Classification (GTDB taxonomy): domain Bacteria; phylum Pseudomonadota; class Gammaproteobacteria; order Pseudomonadales; family Pseudohongiellaceae; genus UBA9145. Next base: position 15,503 of record PBNR01000061.1, read on the forward strand.
GATATCCAAAATCCTCCTCAATACTTATTGCTGGATAGCGGATCGCTAAACCTATTTCGAACCCACTCCAATAGATAGGAGTAGGCCAATATTCAGCTAGATATTGTGCTGAAGGTATGTCCTGAACGACGTTATATTCAAGGTGTGTCTCTCCATTAATAGGCTCGAAAGCCCCAGCCATTATTGAGATATTTTTAACTTTTCTCTCAACAAGGTCAAAACCATTTAGCTCTGAATAATCATCCGCTTCGGTTTGCAAAAGTTGCGCTAAATTAGTAGAAAAACCAACTTGCACTATTACCACTGACTTATCTTCCTGATTAGCGAGTGTCTCTCTAAGTAAAGCTACTGCTAACGGAACCTGATCGCCGATATTTAAATCATGGGGATACACATACTCACCCCCATCTCTTTCCAAGCCGACTCCAGTAAAACGACTCTGACCAGGTGTTATACCACTATCAGTTTTTGCGATAGGAATTTCGCCTCGACCATAAAAGGTGTTAATTGCGTCAACATAGGGAGCAACTTCAGCATGGTCTTTGGTCAGAGTGACTGCCAACAATTCCACTTCATTACGAGTTTGTAGCGAATGAAGCATTGCTAGTGCTAAAGCATCGTCGACATCGTTCCCCATGTCCGTATCAAATATGATTTTAACCGGTTCTGCTAGTGCTACTGATGCACTGAGCATTAAAGATAGCAATGCATAAGGGAACAATATCTGCATAATGAGTCCTCTGGACGCTTAATTCGACACTAGAGGCTCTGCCCCGTAAATTGTTATTCCATCTAAGAGGACCGTTGCATCTTCAGTTGGGTTCATTACCCTAATTTCAACATCGTGTTGCCCATCTGGTAGCGCGTACTTCCAAAACAAATAGAATCGACGTTTAACAAAATTGGTTGGCCATACGGCCACTTCAGCTAATTCTCCATCTACATAAAGCTCCGCGGTAAATTCGTAATCTCCATCGTTCAGCGATTCGGCAGCACCCATAACTGTGAAACCAATCCCTTCAAAATCGAAACTATAGCTTTCACTTATTTCTAAAAATTGGCGATCCCTTCCAGTACCTGTTGCAAGGTTTCGACGCTCTTTCGCGAAATGGCCTTCGAATGAATCTTCGAAAGCCACGACTTCGGGTGTTTGCACTGGAATCGTCACACTATTCATACTAACTAACCCCCCTTCCTGGCGAATAACTTGCAACGCATGCTGATAAGACATGTCGTAAGCTTCATTCAGGGAAATCGTGGTGTAGGCAAAATCAAGCGCCTCGATATCACCCAACCCCTGTTTCCAAAAATCAGGAATACCTTCGTATCCGTAGATAGTGCCGAGAATTCCTGCCGCTGAGCCAGGATTGCAATCCGCATCATCGCCAGCTCGTGTCGCTATCTCCATAGTTCTACCAAAATCGCCATCTCCATAGAGGAGGCCAAGAACAACCCACGCAGCATTAATCTTGGCATCTATGTTAAAAGGTGACATT
>PBNR01000062.1 GCA_002723195.1 Gammaproteobacteria bacterium
AGCGGAAGTCGTTAATGTCTGCGCCCGCGCCCGCGCCCGCGCCTGCCCCAGCGCCCGCGCCTGCCCCAGCGCCTGCCCCAGCGCCTGCACCCGCACCACCACCATTGTACGTACGGGGATCGAACACTTGGTCGGCCCCAGGATGGTGGCGCGCCGCCGCCGCCGCATTCGCTTCCCAGACGGGGTACGTCTCGTGATCCGCCTTCGGCACAATGTGCGTGTACTGTGGCACAGACCCAGGAGCCCGACTCGTCACGTGTTCCACCGCCCCATAGTGCCCGTACGACGCGACATCGGCCGCCGTCCCAAACCGCATGCCAGTGGGACTCACCAAGGGGATGCGGGCCGCCACACGAGGTTCGATGACCACCGTATCGAACCGACCGTCCCGACGGTTGCCCGCAAACACAAACCGTTGGGCGCGCGTGAACGCCGGCAACTGTTGCACCACGGTCGTGACCGCTGTGCGACAGATACCGTCGGCCGCGTCCGACCCGGCGGCCTTGGCGTGCAGAAACGCCGACGACAACGCCCAACACTGCACGCTCGTCCCGTCTTTCGTGTGCCCCACCACCCCGCGCTGGATAATTACCGAGTCCGCAAACGAGATGGTCGTGCCTTGGTTCACATCGCCGCGAGGGTACTGGCCACGTTCGGCACTGGCCGCCCGAAACGCCCCCAACGGATTGACCCTCAATTTCCCGTTGTGCATGTGGAGCGGCCGCACTTGCGTCGTCGTACACGCGGGTGTCTGCCACGACGCCAACAATTGACGGTACCCCAATTGGTGGACACGGTCGCTCCCATTCCGCATGTCGCCCGCCGCCCCGGTACGGACCGTCAACCGCCGCACAAAGTCGTCCACGGGACTGCCCCCTTTGGTGTGCATGGGAATCAACACGTACGACGCCAAGTCCACTTCGCCATCGACAAAGGTCGTTCGCGCCACTTCTTGGCCCCAGTCCAAGATGGTTTGGGCCACCAAGGGTTCGTCCTTCTCTTTGTTGAAAATGTTGCCCGTGTGGACCACCAACGACGTCACCCAGACCATGAGGGGCAACGACGGCGCCGGAAACCCTTCGCGCACAAACACGTCCAACGGGTCGCGCGGTGCCGTGCCGTCCGTGGGATGTTCGCATTTCCAGATGTGCGCCAAGTACGACGCCACGGTAATGTACAACGTCAACGTGTTTTGGTCGCGCGCCCCCAATACGATGCCATGCATTTCTTTCAATTGCTTGCGCAAGTCCCGCACAAACGTATCGGCGGCGACGGTGGACACGCGGTACGGCCGGTGCCCCGCCTTTTGAAACAACACGTGGCCCGTCAGCATGATCTCGTGGAAGAAGTGCAACATCCGTCGCAACGCGCGTCGAAACCCGGCTTGGCGGTGCTGGGTCGCAGGGTCGTCGGCGTTGTAGACGCGGTTGTCGTCGTAGGCCCCAAACACAATGGACCGCATGGCGAGGGCGAGGACGCGCGAATTGTACGCGCCTTCTTGGTCGTGCAATTTGCCGGTCGCACTCGCAAAGTTGCCACTGGACGTGGTGCCGAGACCGGCGACCCCCACACGTACCTTCTCTTGTTGGAACCCACCGCCGCCCTTTTTCTTGACACACCGTTCGTAAAAAAACCCGTCCGCACCCGCACTGAACATGGCCTTCAAAAGTTCCAACGTATCCTCCGAACGGATATTGTTTTCGTCTTGCATGTACATGGTGTGTTGGAACCGATTCTTGTCTTCGTGGGCCAACGTGGGCACCAACATGGACTTTTCGGACCGAAAATCGCTGCTGCGCACAAAGGTGTCCCCCAACATGGCCGCCACGACCCGCATAAGAAACGTTTTGCCGGCGGACCGAGGACCAAACAAGTACAAGTGGGGCAACACGCGATGTTTCATGAAATCGCCCGCGGTTTGGGTTGCGCCCGTGCACAGCAGAATCATCAGGGCGTACGGTAAATTTTGCGTCACCACCCCTTCGCACGTGGCAACACTGTCCATAATGTGGATCCATAAGCGCACGTCGTCCGGCAAGTCAGGCCCCAAGTCTGCCGGCACGGCAAACGTCGGGTCCGGTCCTTTGGCGTGGTTTTTCATCCACGCCGCCGCAAGCCGACGCAAGTGCGCTTCGCGGCGCACCTCCGGGCCCTTCGGGTCCCTCGTCAAGTCTTTGATCGTGTAAAGGACCGCGTCGTCGCTCCGCAACAGGCCACGGGCCGCGTTTTCTTGGGCCCGTTCCAGTTGGGTCGACACGCCTTCTTCCGTCTCTGCCCCTTTCGGGTCGCACGCGTTCCGGTACAGGCGTCCGACTGCGTCGGCGTGCGCTTGGCGCCAAGCAGCCCATTGGTGTTCCGGGATCGATGCTTGACGCGGCGGCATGGACGGCCCCACATACCGCATGAAATACCAAAACATGCCGCTGCGCAACGCGCTCGTCAAGTGCATGCCCCATTGGATGGGACAAAACACGTGGCGGGGATGGGCAAACACCAACAGCGTTGGGTCGTGTTCGTCGACGGTAAAAATTTGTTCCAAGCCGTTTATCGGTGGCAAGCGAGGGTGGCGTCCATCTGGATCCCGCATGACGCGCACGGCCAAACCTCGTTTCCACAATGGCGAGTCCATGTTGCTGCCTCCAATGGCGTCGTTGTGTTGGATCATTTTCTTGGGCGGCGGCAAGCCCAACTCTGCCCGCATACGGGTAAAGGCCAAGGCTTCCCACGCCCCCAGACGCGGATGATGTTTGCCTGGCAGTACCATGTGGCCTTCCGGCGTGATTTTGCGCAAGGGTTCGTGCGCAATGTACCGTTCGTACGCCAAGTCAATCGACCAACGCGGTGCGTTGATGACCACCACCAACAGCAGTCGGGCGTCGTGCTGCACCAAGAAGGGCACTGCCAAGCGCACGTGCCAGTCGTCACACCATTGTGACTCGATCATCTCGTGGTTCTGTATGCGTTCGAAAAAGGCGTGCTTCACCGCTTGGCGCGCTTTGGCCGACATCCGCCGTCGACCGCCGCCGCCGCCGCCCGCGTGGCCGCCGGCGTCCTCGTCGTCCTCGTCTGCGTCTGCGTCTCCACCAGGAATGTCGTGCGCCATACACCCCATGGCAGGGGACGCTGCAAGGGTGGTGACAAAGTGTACCCACGACCACATGCTACTCGGCACACTTTCGTCTTCCATGTCCGACTGTTCCTCGGGCGACGGGACGACGGCATAGACGACTTGGCGCCCGTCCCCTACATGGTCAAAGGGTGGCGACTCAGCACCGCCGTCCACTGCGTCCAGTTTGCCTTCGATTTCCCGCCAACTTTCCGCGTTCAAACCCGCCAAGGACAAGGTGAAGGGAGGATTGTCGGGATCGGCCAAACCTTGCGCGTCGGCCATGACGTGGGTTACAGGACGGACTGGGGCGCCGCAAAGATTTGGGGCGACGGCGACGGCGTTGGCGACGATGCTCCCCCCCCGGCTCCCGATATATATCGTCCGCCGTCCCGGTCGGCGGTCGAGTTCTCATAGCCGTTTGGGACCTACATGAAACGGCCACGGCTGACGAAAGCGCAATTGGCGTCGGCCGACGTGGTGGCACCCGGCGAACCGTACCCTGTGGGCTTGGACATTTTCAAGCGTCAAGCGTACCAGACGGTACTGACCGAAGCCCATGTTTTTTGGTTGCGGACGTTCCAAGGGGCAGACGTGGCGTGTTTGAAAGACCCCGTGACCGGGACGTACCATAAACTCAGTTTGCAACACTGCGAAGTCATTTGGCCTCGGGTCGACATTCAGGCCGTCGGGTGCAACCGTCGGGTGGTCCGTCCAGGGGTCACGGTTCCTATTTTGCCGCCGGATTTTTACGCCGCCAAACAACGCAAACGTCGGGCGTCGTCATCCGGGAGCACCGGCATTGGCGGTGGCACGCGTCCCAAACGCCCCCGAACGCAAACTTCCGCTACATCGACGTCGTCGTCGTCGTCGTCGTCTGTTCCGCCACCGCCGCCGCCGCACCCACACTTTGGGTCGCCTCCGGGACCACGGTCGTGGACTCGGTCGTGGTTTTACCCTCCGGAAGGTTTTTTTCGGCGGGCACCACCCCGGTACCGGGCAGGCGGCGGGGGACCCGGCGGCGGGAAGAGACAGGGCCCCCACCGCCTTTCTGTTGCTTCTGCCGCTGCTGCTTCCGCTGCCGCTGTTGCTTCCGCTGCTTCGCGGGAGGCCGTCGACGGGACGGGCAGCGACGTGTACGCCCAACGGCGGGCGCATTGGGCGGCGTGGCTGCGAACCACCGCGGACCCCGCCGCCGTCCCGTTGTCCCCTTCGGTATTGGACGCGGTCCAAACACCGGCACAGTGGGCTGCGTATCCGTACAAGCACTTGTTGCGGATGTTTTATGCGTACTTTTGCGGACCGTTGCTTGCGCCGCGGCCCACGGACCCACCGCCGTGTCCCACCGTTCAGGAGGACAACACGGAGCCCGTTGTACCATCGACGTCCGGAGTGCCGTCACCAACGCCGGATGCGTCGACCACGCGGCCAACACCGTCCGAATGCAATCCATCCCTGCCAGTGGCACCAGTGGACCCATGAGGGGTGGTGGTGGTGGCGCCGTCGCCGCCGCCGCCGCCTCATCGGGGGGGACTTGCCAATGGGCCGCCGCCACCACGTACAAGACGGCGGCCGCCGCCGCTTGGGGACGCCACGTGTGCGGTCCCGTGAGGGGTGATTCGCACACGTGATGGACCCGGTCGACCCAGTGGACAATGTCCCGGACCAACGGGGTATCTCGGGGTTGGGCCCAATACTGCGGGGCGTGACGGGCCATGTACGCCGCCCATCGCGGAATGTATTGCGCGGCCGTGGGACGCGGCGGGGCATGGGGACCCAAACAGTGGCGGAAATGTTTGAGGTACCGCCCCAAAATGCCGCGTGCGCGGGCGTTGCCATCGGGGCACTCCAAGATGGCCATGTGCGGGGGGACGGGCACGGCAGGTGCGCGGCACGAGGCCAAGACCAAGGCGGCCAAGGCCGCCGTGTTGTGGTGGCTGTACGACGGCCGCCGGTGGTGCAACCAGTGCCGCAAGTACGCGGCTGCCCGACGCACGAGGCCGGTATCGAGGTCCAACCGGGCAGCATGGGCTTCGGTTTTGCGGAGCAACGACTTCAAGGCAACGGGGTCTCCCAAGTGGGCTTGACGTCGAGGACGCGGGGCCAACCGGTGGCATTGGCGTTCGGGGGCGTGGCTTTCGACCCGTACCCGGTCGGCCATCACCAGACCGCACGTATGACACGTGACGGCGCCGCGTTCGTACTGGGTGGCGGCACCACACCGACGGCACGCCCAATGGCGGGCGGCGACGGCTTGGTACGCCGACGCGGTGTAGGCGGCCGACATGGGGTTGGACGGCAGAAAGATCGGCAAAGATTTGGGGGTGGACTGAACGTGTGGTGGTGGCAATGGGTCTTGTACGTGCGCGGTGCGTCGTCCTCCTCCTCCTCCTCCTCTTGGTATACCTCGCCCCCGATATAGGGGAGCACCGTCATCGTCGCGCCGTACCCCAAATCTTGCTCCACCGAGTACCCCCACCCCAAATCTTGCGCTTCCTGGACCATGGCCGCCGTTCCTACGTTCCCCCCCACCGTCTTGGGCGCGAAAGACTACACCGACCAAGGAGGCGGGATTGCGAAGTACGTACAGTCCGGGCCACAGTTCGAAATAGCGGACCCCGCGTCGGTGCTGTGGGTCCAAGAAGAGAAGCGCCGCGACGACCAGCGCGTGTGCATCGTGGCGGCCGACCTGGCGACGCAAGACCTGATGGAGGCCATCGAGAAAGGTTTGGTGCCGGTCATCGTCGACGGGTTCCCCAAACTGTTCAAGGGCTTGGGGGCCGCCAAACAAGTGAAGCAGTGGCTGCACAACGCGGACATCACGGGCAAGCGCACCGTGCGCGTGGACCAGAACACGCAAATGCCCATGAAAAACGACGACGGCACGGACATGATGCGGAACCCGGCGCTGAAAATCTTGCTCATGACGGAAGAAGGCCGGGGAAGCGCGACGGACGTGCGCGTGGTGGAGCCGCCCAAGGAGCCCGGGGGCAAACGCTACCGTCGTTACGGGTCGGACCTGGACGTGCACAAAGGCGGCACATTGGTGGGCCACTTCCAGGTGCACAAAGTGCGCGTCGTGCCGAAAGAGAAAATCATCCAAGTGACGCTGGAAATGGTGTCGATGCTGTACTTCCCGGCGGAAAACAGCGGGGGGCGCCTGAAACATTTGACGTTTACCAAGTTCGGGGACATTGAGGATGCGCCGCCGCCGTCGCCGGCCAAGTCGGTCACGTCGCCCACGTCCAACGGAGGAAAGAAGCGCCAGCGCGACGACGGTGACGGTGCGAACGGCCACGGTGCGAACGGCCACGGAGGACAGGCCAAGCGGGTCAAGCAGGCGGCCGACAACAACGACGACGCGTAAGGGGGGAAGGGCAACGTTGGGGCAGTGTGTGTGTGTGTATCTACCAGCGAGACAGCGAGACAGCAACCGTGTGTGTGTGTGAGTTACCGTGCTTGTTCCGCGGCCACGGCGGCCGTGCCGCCGGGATTGCTGCGCGTCCAACGTCTCTATGAGCACGGACGGCAGTGGCGGTCCCGGCGTGTACGGTCGGTACGGCGGACCACCATGAATCCTTTTCATCGTTTACCCGACCCCGTCGTAGTTGACGTAGCATCGCTCTACTTGTCGTTGGAAGACGCCGTACGATGGACCGCCACGTGTCGCCACGCCCGTCGAGAAATCGCGCCCCTTCACTTGCGCCAACGACAACGCCAATGGTTGACGTGGGACTTGCACCCGCGCGAACGGGCAGCCGTGGCGGCAGGTCAGTGGCACGCCCGGGCCATCCAAGTGCTTCGGTACCGGACCCACCGGACCCGTTGGGCCCACCATTTGGTCCGGGACGTCCGGGTACCGCGTCCTTGGTTGTGTCGGTTGTCGCGTTGGGTCCCTCGGGTAGCGACGTTGCCGGACGTCCACTTTGACCTCGTCCAACACGTGGCGTGCGACTTGTGGCACGCCCGACCGGCCGTGGCGTCGTGTCCCGTGGATCCTGCCGTGGCGGCCATGACCCGCTTGCCTTGGACGCGGTTGGTGCACGGTCCTTGGACGTTGGCACGGAACGTCCTGTACCGGGACGGCCGGTGGATTGCCGGCGTGGTGATCGGTCCACGGGTGTGGCCGACGGTCTTGTGGAACGACGACGCGGCCACTTGGTTGACCACGTTGGGACGGCGGCCGGCCGACGGGTTGTTGCGGTACTGTACGCGGTGTCCTTTTTGTGGGGGTGACGGCGTTGGCGGCGGCAGCGGCGCGGTGGCGACGGCGACGGCGATGGCGGCGACGGTGGATCCCGTCTCCAACGACCCGTGGACGTGTGGCACGGGGTGTGCGTTTCAATGGGCCGCATGGGCCGGCCGGTGGGCTGCATGGTCGACATGGCGCCTACCGGTGGACCCGGGGCGGAACAAGGGGAAACAGAGAGGATGGCACGCAGGGACGAGAGAGGGACGGTAAACGGTCCAAAAACTGTATATTTATTAGCCGCGTTCTAGCAACATCCTCTCCATTTGGCTCAGATCGGCGTACTCCGGCGCCGACAGGTCCACGACGTTTGCGCCTGGTTGTTCGGTCGCATCACCGCCTTTGCCACTGCTTTTTCTACGTACTATGGCGAACGGCACCGCTCCAGGATTTGGCCCCATCTTGAACTCATACGTAAAATGTGAAACAGGAAATATGTACTCAACGTCCACCGGATCAGCCGACCTGAATTTACCCCTTCCCCTGCCGCTGGTCAGCTCGAAAATGAAGTGGTCAGTGGCGCAATGCGAATCGCTCGCGTATGCGCGCAGTAAGTTTACCGCCACAGACCCCATCCATGAATCGCTGCCGGCGTCAATCGCGACTATTTTCTTCTGTCGCTGTATTAATGTCTCCCAAAACGCTTCATTATCCCATTTCTCCTTCACCGTTGCGTTGTCATGAAAACCAAAGGTAACATCACCTTTTTTATGGCGTGGTGGGTCGTTGTTGGGGCTTCCGCCTAACCAAGCAACAGAGCGTTTGCCCGCATACTTATTAGAGACTACCGTGTCGACGAGGTCCTCTATGTCATTTGATTGCACGCGCAGAGTTTCGTCCGTTAGCCTGTAATAACCCGTTGCAACATCTGAGTCATCAAGAATTGGTTCAAGCTTCGATGCTACTAATGCCGCGAAGCCGCCGCTGCCACCGCCGGCCGCACGCTTCGCCTGCCCCGTCCCGGTGCGTGCAGGCGTCAGTGTCGAGCGCGCCGCTCCCGGTGGCGGCGGTGGCGGCCGTTCTGATGCCTTCACCGCACGCTGGCGCGCCGATTGTCTCTCGGCGTCCGCCGGCGACGGCGGCGGCGGTCGGCTCTTCGGTTGCTTGCTTGCGCTGCGCGAGCGCCGCCGCTCGCGTGCAAAGGGCGACTCGCTACTCGCGCTTGTGCCCTTCCCGCGCGCTTGTTGGGCCGCGACCGCGGTGGGCACACGACGTCGCTGTGCGAGAGCCATGCTTAGGTTTTCTAGCCGGGCGGTGAGTGCGCCAACGTCACCGCCGACTTTGTCGCTGCCAGTAGCATCAACCGTTTCTGTTTCGTCTGGGGTCTGTTGACGCACTGCTGCCAAGGAGTGTGTTGGCGGGCTCAAAGGTTCCCCTTCCTCTTCCTCGTCATTGTCTCCGTAAGGGTTGAAGTAGTCGGCGCGTGCGGCATCGGCCTCGATAATCGCCGTGGCCACAGCGCGGGTGGCCGCGGCCGCCATGTCAGCGGCCATGGTCGGCGGTAATTCCACGTTTACCACCACCGGCGGCGGCGGCGGCGGCGGCGGCGGCGGCTGACTCCGACGGCGTTGTTCGTACGCAGCCGCATTGCGCCGATCGGTCTCGTACTGTCGCATGGCCCGCTGGCGGGCGGCACGGTCGGCAATCAAGGACACATCCGGCAACGCAGCCATGAGACCAGTGGGCAGTGGACGGCGTGTACATGCCACCTTCCCCTCTCTATATATAGAGAGTGAGAGTGACCACGCCCACGGTGTGCGACCGCCGCCGCCGTTGCCATGCGTTGGTTGCCGGATTTCTTGGTCCATGCGGCCACGACGTGGTTCCGTCCCCGTCACGCCACGTACCATACCTTGGCGCCCGCCGCCGCCGCCAACGCCCCCTTATTCTTGCGCCTCGACCGCCACCCCGACGTCCCCGTACCCGTCACGTGGCTTGACCCCGTCCACGGCACCAACGTACCGTTCAGTCCCGACGCCATTCCGTTGGTACGGTGCGTGCCTCCCGAACCGGTCCAACCCGGTACGCCTCCTTTGGTGTACACGCACGGCAACGGCGAAGACTTGGGCACGTGCTACGATACGTGTTGTGCGTTGGCCCGACGTTACCGCCGCGACGTCTGGTGTTGGGACTACCCCGGGTACGGCACCAACACCCAAGAACCCACGGAACACCGCCTCAACACCGCCTTGGTCGCCGTCCTTCAGTTTTTGGCGAAAGAACACGGCATCCATGGTCCCGTGGTCTTTGGACGGTCCCTCGGCACGGCCCCGTCCGTGTACGCCGCCACGGCCGATGCGCCTGCCCCGCCCGTGGGGGCCTTGATCTTGCACGCCCCGTTCCGTTCGCTCGTCGCCACGCAATTGCCCTTTACGGCCCCCACATGGTGCGACGCCATGTGTTCTGGACGACGACTGAAACGGTGTACCGTGCCGACGTTGTTGGTGCACGGGACGGCCGATCATGTCGTGCCGGTGCGGAACACCCGCACGTTGGCCGCCACGTGTCCGTGTGTCCGCGACGTGGTGTTGGTGCCCGGGGCAGGGCACAACAATTTACACGCCTACGCCGACACGCTCATTGCGCCCGCCACCCGGGCGTTTTTGGCGGCGACGGTCGACCCTGCCCCGACGGCTACCAGGGTGAAGGAAACGCACAGTGCGGGTGCTGGTGTTGGTGGTGTTGCTGCTGTTGCTGCTGTTGCTACTGGTGGGCGGTAAGGCTCACCTTCGCGTGTCGTGCGCACCGAGGGCGTACCCCGTCAGTGCTATCGACGCCGTGTACAAGACGCCGGCGAGACCCAAACCCAACATGCTGGGATCTTGGTCGGGCGGCGGCGGCGGCGGCGGCGGCGTTGGCACACCCGACGGCGGCAATGCCGATCGGTGGCCACCACGCGCCCCGAAGTGTGGTTGTGCACGTGGCGTCTTCGACGCCGCAACGACCCGGACGACCGCACGCAACATTGGATGCCGTCACTACGGAACAACAGATGTGGATATAGGAAAAAAACTTGGAGACAGGTGTTGGTGATGGGTACCCTCCCCCTCTCTCTCTCTGTTGTCTTTCACTGCTACACACACACACACACACACACCGTCCCCGCCCGCTTCTTACCCGTACCGCACCAGCGGAGGTTTGGCAAAGAACACCCGCAGCGTGTCGCCCTCCTGGATCCCGTACGACGCGACCGTACACCCGTCCAAAAGCTCGACGCCCTCGTTCCCTTTGACGCACAAGCGCACCTTGGTCGTGCCCCAGTCGTAGACTTGTTTAATGCGGGCCTTGACGGCCGCGATCGTATGGTCCGCCTGAATCTCGTGCTCGTCGTACGCGACCTCTTTCATGTCGTTTTGAATGGTCAGGCGCATTGGGGGGTTGGTCGAAGATTTGGGGTAGGTCGGTGCAGGAGGAGGAGGAATTGCCCTATAAGCACCCCCATCACCCGTCGCTGTCCACCCTCATGGACTCGTCGGAGTCGTCGCCGCCGCCCACCGGTGCGTACGTCTACATCGACGTCGAAACCACCGGGTGTCCCGGAGGCGCCGCCCTCCTCAGTCCTTTCCATCGAGTCGTCCAATTAAGTGCCGTCGTGGGCCGTCCCTTGCCCCGGACGACACCCGCGTTCGACACGCCCGTCCAACCCCATGTCCACGTACCGGCCGCCAGTGCCGCCATCCATGGATGGGACGATGCTGCGTTGGCCCATGCACCGTCGTTCGAAGCCGCGTGGACTGCGTTTGAAACGTGGATTGCGACCGTCCTCCAACCGACGGGACCCGTCACCTTGGTCGCCCACAACATGTTTGGATTCGACGCCGTCGTCCTGGCCCAAGAACTGCGACGGGCCTTTCCCCACCGGGAACAACCGTGGGATCCCACACGGTACGTATTGGCCGACACGCTGGAACCCGTACGACGCCAAGTCGCGGCGACGGCGGCGGCCGACACGGACCCTGCACCGGCCAGTTTGGGGTCGTGGTACCGTCGGGTCACGGGCCAAACCCTCGAAGGAGCCCACAATGCGTTGGCCGACGTCCAAGGGTTGCGGACGGCGGTAGAAACGTCGGGCTTGGTGCCGTCGACCACCGTCACGTGGCCCGACGACACGGCCGTTTTGACGGCTTTGCGGTACGTCGGCCCAACCCGGGCGAAACGGTTGTACGATTACATGGCCACGTTCTTGGACCAATGGGCAGGACGGCCCGGGACGCCGCCTCTCCAAGGACCGGCCCGGACGGTGGGGGCCGTCCGGTACGCCGCGGCCACGTTGGGGTCGTTCCAAGGCCCGTTGGAGAAAATCTTACGCGATGTAGTGCACGTGTTTGACGACGACCAGTGCGAAGCCATTGTGGCCCAAGTGTTGCGCCGGGGCCCGTCGGAACGCCAACCGTTGGCGTACCCGTACTTGGTGTGGCCCGCGTACCGGGCGGCCACGCGCCAAGAACAAGCAGGGTTCCGGGCCATGGGGTTGCGGACCCGCGGGGCCGTACGGGACCATTACCTGTACACCTGTGCCGAAGACGCGGCCGTGTTTGCGGCCGACCTCGTGGCCCGAGGGGGGTTTCGACCGGAACGGGCCGCGTCCAAGGCGTGGCGGATGGCGTAACAACTATAAAAGGGAACACACACCTGTATCCGCCGACGACGTCACCATGCGGTTCACACTTCTGCCCCTCTGGTGTGTGGTGAGTACGTATACGGTGGCCGCAACAGACCTCAGAGGGTATACTCGAGTACCTGGTAGGTGTACGAGCACGGACTACATACACGAGGCGACGGATTATGACACCGCTAGCGATTGTATCGGCTTATGTGCCGTGTACACTTCATGGGAAGGTGGCTGCATTTCAGTTCAATACAATGCCGCCGAAAAACGGTGCTTGGCGTCAGCACATTGTACGGACTCGAGTTCGGATTACGACNGGAATGCAGAGGGATTCGAGCTATACCAAAAACATGCATCGAAATCCGACGCGCCCACAGACACACCTACGGCGGCCCCCACAGGGGTCCCTACGGCAACGCCTACCTCGCTCTGTGCGTGCCCGGACACAGGACGCAAGGACGACGGCACGTGGGCGTACGACGACGGCGACTGTGCCTCGTGGGTACGGGAGAACGGAGATGACCTGTGGTGCGATAATTGTTTTTGAGGGATGGGGGTGCCGCTATAAGAAGGCGTCGTAAGGTTCGTCGACGCCGCCGCGTCCACCCATGTCGACGTCGCGCTTGCCGGAAGAAATCTTTTATGCCTTGAGCATGTACTTTGCCGACACACTGAAACGCCACTTGTTGGCGTACCGCGAAGACGGATGGACGTGGTTGTTCCTCGTGACGTTGTTTGGGCTGTACGCCAAATGGTCGCCCTTGCGCCANCCGGTCCNAAAGGACGGCGACAAACCCGACCCGCCTCCTGGATTGCACCACGAAATCGCCCACGAAGCGTACTTGTTGATTCGACGCACGTTGGCGTTTCTCGTCCTCCAAGTGACGATTCATTTGGTTGTGGAACGAGGACCNGGGACCGGGGCGTCGGGTTTATGGCACGAAACGTTGCTCTTGCCGTGCGTGTTGCTCTTGTTGGGTCTCGTNGTGGTGACGCTCGCGAAACACGTGCACCGTTCCCATGCATCCCAGAGCTAGGGCACGAGAGAGTGTGAAGTGAGATATTTTTTTTTACCTTTCGTTGACACACACACACACACACACACCATCATCATCACTCTTTCTCGTGCGCGCGGCCCGCGTCGTCCGGTGTTGCTGTAGTGCTGAAAAAGCCGGCCCGGTGTTCCGCGTGGAGATCGTAGTAGGAGTCTTCTTCTTCTTCTTCTTCTTCTTCCCGCGCTGCCCAGTGGGCAAGTCTGTCCAGCAAGGCCTGTCCTCCTATCCCATGTTCGGCCAAGTGCACTTCGAACGAGGTGGGTTCGTGGGCGCCAAACAAAGCTTCTTCGGGGTTGGGGGGAGGGGGGGGGGTGTCCGCTAATACAACGCACACAAGATGGTATAATACCAAAATACGGCGCCGCATGCACACACCACAGACGGGGCCCAGAAAACCATCCCTTCAGGGTGAGTCCAAGAGTCTTCTGCCTATATAGGCTCGCCCATAACCTCGCAGGCACGTCTGCATGGAGCCCCCCATGACGACCGTTTCGCCACCGTCACTCGCCGTCGTCGAGGCCCGCACCATGGCCCGGGCCCTCGTCGACGACCTCGTGGACACAGCCCTCGTCGAGGCCGTCCAACGCCGCCTCGACGCTGCCACCGTCGACGTCGACACGGCCGACGGGGTCACGAAAGTCCCTCCCCCCAAAAGACCGGCCCCGTGCTTGTTGCCGTGGCCGGCCATGCACCATATCTTGACCACCCGGGCAGCCGCCTTGGACGTGGCGGTGGCGTCGTTGCCGTGTGCCCCATGCCTCGTCACCACACCCCGGGTGTTGGCCTTGGTCACCGGCAGGCCGTGGCCCGCACCGACCCAAGTAAGTCATCATTTGTTCCGTCTGTACGCCGCGGCCATGTTCCATTTGCGGACCGAAGGCGAACACCCTGCCCGTGCCGATGCCGTGCGGTGCATTCACGACGATTTGTTGCGGGACCAAGCGCACGCTTTTCGCGACCATGTCCACGACGAAGGACACTTTGTGGTGGCGTACCTGCGGGCATACGAACGGGCCTTGCTCAAGTACGTGTTTGTGGCCGGATCCCCGAACGGGGCTTTGTTTGCTGCCTTGCCGGGGAACACGGCGCCGCCGGCGTTCCATGTGTTGGCCATGACGGACGTCGCCTTGGAGGCCGCCGAACCCTGGTTGACCCCGACGACGTTGCCGCCGACCGGCGACGACAAGCGCGTGGCCGACACGGAGGCTCGCATGGCCACCCTGCGCCGTGCATGGGAACCGCTGATTTGAGAGAGAGAGAGACGATCATCTGTACCCTTTTCCTAAGAACTAATCACTTTCATAAACGGCTGCGGGGTGAATGTACCGTCTCGCTTGACATGCCACTTGCCCAACGGTACCTCGTGTGGGAGTGTACCGGGCGGCACGGGCTCTCCGCGTGCCCAAATGGTCATCTCTGCGCCCTTCGTTGGGGGGTTCCCACTCGCGGTGGTACACACCAGCCACTTGTTTGCGCGTGCCTCAAACTTGAGCCACGTCGTCGTCGTCTCCGCCTGCCGCTTGTACAGCACGCACTTGTACGACGGCTCCTCTTCGGTGATGGATGGGTCGTCCGGTACGTGGTTGTAATTGCCGTTGATTTTGTCCGCATTGTCCCCGACGGCGCCGCTTATGACCATGACTTGCGGTGTGCGCACTTCGGCGGCCACCCACGCCCACGAGGCGCTGACATAGCGTCGTCTGCGAATGTTGCCTGGTAAGAGCGACCATTTCGTGACCTTGCCAACCTTCTTCATGCCGTCGTGCACTTCCACTACCACAAGACGCCCACGTAGAGCTTCGTAGCTGTGGTCCCGCACGGTCGCGGGCCACCAAAGACCTGTCTGCGACAACGCATCCACTTTCGTGCCTACAGAAGGCACCCGCTTGACTCCCCGTGCGTGTATTTCGCCACGGGCAATCTTCTCTCGCCACCCATCCCGGTTTTCGTACGGGGGTTCGGGATCGCCGTCGGATATGTGCGGCACCATGGGCTTCGGCGGCGTTGGCAGCCCCAGTAACTGAAACATACTAGGGTTGTACCCGTAATATTCGAGCACGGCCCGCCGGTCGGGTCCCCCGTACGCGCGCTTCAGGATAAACAGTGTCGGAAGGCCGGGCTCTGCCACGAAGACCCACGTTGTTTCTTGCAGGACCACGGCATACAGGGCCTTCTGGGACTCATCCATGCGGGGCAACCCGACTTCCCGGTGGAGGCTCTGGGCAATCTGCGTGCCGTCGCCTATGGATGTCCAATACTGCGGCAACCGCGGGTCCGCCGACCGGCGCAGGCACATCACGATTTTGTCGTGGAGGCGATCCCGTGGCGGGTCCGTCGTCGGAAACGCCCCATTGGCACGCGGAAGATACGCTGTGAACCGCATCGGGGAGGTGATAGAGGTACAACCCCTGCGCGGTTTCAGGAACACTTGGGCCAAGTCACTGCGGAAGGCGCCCTGATCCTGCTTCACGACGTAGACCGACCCCGACGCTCCCCTACGGTCCACCACGATACCACAATTCGAACTGTCTGAGGACACGTGTATTCCTTCCACGTCTACCGCATGGACGAGCTCCCCGCTTGCCTTGTCAAACGCACACCAGGTGACCCCCAGCGGGCGATACCACGGTGGGTCACGGAGTGGACCTGTCGATTTCTGGAATTCGTATTCTCCATAGTCGGACACGCGCGCCAACACGTACAGGTACCCTTCTGGGTCCGCGTCTACCGCCACCGCCAAAGGTTGCCATTGCTGGATGACGTGCCCCGACGTCCATCGGAAGAGGAGGGCGAAGTTCACCGCCAACGTTTTTTTGTCGTACCCTACGACCATGCCTTTGCGGAAATCTGTCACGTATACGCGCCCCCCGACACCCGAGTCGACACACAACCGGAAGCGGTCATGGGCACCGGTGGCGGCGAGCAGGTGGGTCTTGAGCCCGGTGTACGACACCTGATTCTCGACACTGCAACTCCCCTTGGTCCGCTTCTCGAGTTCACCGGTGAAAGTTCCGTAGTATGCGTGGCGTACCTGCACGGTCCTTAAGGCATACAACGACCCCTCTGGCGAGTCGTCCAGGGCGAGATCCACCAAGCCATGAACAGGTCCGAATTTGGTACAAACTTTACCTCTGATTTTAAAGATGAAGTCGGTGCGACCTCCAGTGTACACGATAGGGAAAAGATTACCCGGGGCGCCACTGTCGACGGCCACGCCGTGCACGTGCACCATGTCATCGGGATGATCTGGTGGATTTTCGTTCCACTCAAGCACGGCCACCTGCTCCCCGGTCTCTGCGTCCACTTCCGCCACGAGCGAGCTCCTGCGGCCCGTCACAAACAACGTAGGACGGCCGTTCCGTTGCCCCATGCAACACGCCGAAAATCCTCCCGGGACATTCTGACTGTGCAGTATGTCGGTTCTGCGCACGAGGCGCCACGGCGCGCGCGATCTTCCGATGCCCATGGCCCGTTGCAGGACGCGCAACCAAAACACCGCCTTTTTTGTCCGGTCGATGGGCATGGGCCCCACCGCTTTTTGCGCACCGTCCCACACCGTGCGCACGCGGTTGCACCCGAAACACGTACACGGTGCGATACGGGGCACCGCAGTCGGGTTACCTTCGAGGGGGTTCGGGCATCCTTCACCAAAGTACTCCCTCACCACCCGCTTGATGAATTGTTTGTGGCTCACCAGATGCTTACCTGCTTGGCTGACTAGTCGAAGTTTGGCGAGGTGCGCCACCGGGAGATGCCCCAGTAACTTTGCTTTGCTGAAGACTTTGGCAAGCGCTAAATACAACACCGGCAAAAATTTCAAATCGTCTGGGTTCATTTGTGCCACCAGGCCTTCGATCATTCTTGCTCTCTTGGCGTGTGATTGTTCGGCTTCTTTCACCAATTCACCTATCTTCTGGAGGAAAGCTCTTTTTACGCTAAGAGCATGGTTTTCTGCGGCCTGTGCCTCGAGCTCTTTCTCTAACTGTATCGTTACCTGTTCCCGTGAACGCTTCTTACTTGACACGGACGGAACGCCCGACGAGGCGGTAGATTTGGGGGGGTTGTGCGACGCCGACATTTAGCATGGCCGGTGGCCACAGTGCTCACCGCCGCCGCCGCCCTGGTTTTTATAGTGACGGTCCGGGAAAAACCTTCCTCCGTATATTAAGGCCCTCGGTCCCCCCCGCGCCCAGACGACCATGCTGCGTCAACGCCGGCGACCAAAGGACACCCCTCTTCGCCCTGCCGCCGACCCCAAAGTCCATGCGGCCCCCCCTTGGACCATACGGACGTTTTTCAATGCCGCCCCGGGCATCCCTCTCCCGTGGTTTCGCCGTCCGCCGACCACCACACCCCGTCCACGACCACCATGGCCCGCCGCCGTCCTGGAAGCCTGTGCCATGGTCGTGGGTCTCGTGGCCGCCCCCGTCACCGTGTATGCCATTTTGCTCGTGCTCAAATACGCCGGCGTGTTCCGTACCGCGTGTCCCACCGTCGCCGGACGCGTGTGCAATGCGCCCCACGGTACGTGTTTGTCGACCGGATTCTGTGCGTGTGTCAACCCTCTGTTCAGTGGCGACGCGTGCGGCGACACGGCGTGTCCCGGGTACGACGTCGACTCCAACCACATGTGTTTGGGCCGAGGCCAGTGCAATCCCTTTGTGGCCCGACCGTCCACGTCGGCGTGTATCCAGGCCACCCCTTCCGCCGCCAACGGGTTCCAATTGCGTTCATCCGCCACCGGGTGGACGTCGTCCGCGTGCCGTGCCCGCCTCAACTTGGCGACCGTCGACCCCGCCGAAATACCGCGGTGTCAATGCGACCCCCCGTACTTTGGACCCGACTGTGCGTTGGTCGGGTGTCCCACCGACACGACCAACCAGATTTGTAGCGGCAACGGAGACCCGTTCGTCGATTTCATTACCAACGATACCTTAGGGACTGGGACGGGGTGTCAGTGTGCCGGCGGCCGGGTCCAATGGTTGCGGTACAATGGGTACTCCTTGGCAGCCCAACAATTGTTGATGGACGTGCCGTCGATCGAAGCCTTGTGGAATCGACCTTACTGCGGGGTCCGCGTCGACTTTGGACCCGATTATACATGGATCAACACGTCCGTCCCCCATGCGTACGCGTGCTTTTGCGACAGCGAACACCATGGACCGAGCTGTTGGTTCGGAACGTGTCCTCGAGGAGGTCCCGACGACCGCATTTGTTCCGGCCATGGCCATCCGTACTATGGCCATGGGTTTCATCCCACCAGTACACGGTCCGACGGGCCGTACGGGTGCGAACCCACGTGCTTTGACCCCGCCACCGACGCCGCCCCCGACGACCACACCACCGTTCCATACTTGGCCGCCTTGGCCGAGACAGTGGGCCAACCCACCGTGGGGTTGGTTCCGTGTGCGTCCGAGACGGCCACCGGTACGCCTCGGTGTTTGCCGGACTTGCCGGGACACGGGGCTGCGTGTGTGCGGGAAGACCCGTGTCCCGTCGACCGTCCAGTACGGTGCGGAGGACCCAGTGGACGGTGTGTGGCCGTCCGTCATTACGGACGGTACGATTCCGTCACCGATACGTACACGTGTACGAATACCGACCAGTACACCGACGGCAATCGGGACCCCGTCCATGTGGCAGGACCGTGTCGGTTCCGGACGAACGAAACCGATTGGGCACACCCCCACATGTGTTCCAATGCCCGGTTGCCCCGACGGTACCATTGGAAAGCCGTGCCCGGTACGTGTGGGTTGACGTGGACAGACGTCTTGCCGGACGGCACGACCGGCGTGGACGGCACGGTCCGTGTCCTCGATGGATGTGTCCACCACGACGCGGCCGGGGCTGCCCCCGACGTCTTGCAACGCATTCGAGCAGCCACCGCGTTGGCCACGTTTGCAGGGGGCGCCGACGTCGATACGTGTTATGCTGCCTTGGTGTTGGGGGGCACGGTGGAACGGGCCTGGACGTTGTTACAAGAAAACGCCGCGTTCTTTGTGGACCATCCGGCCCGTATCAATACCACGGCCGTGATGTTGGGGTGTCGCGACGACGCCGTCGTCGTGCGGGCCATTGCAGGTCCGTTGTTGGGTGTGTCGTTGATGGCCCGACGGACCGACCGAGGCGGCGACGGCGCGCCTCGCATTGTGCGGGTCGACGTTCTTGTGCGGCGCGACACGTGGGTTCCTCTACAGACGGTGACGTTGCCCCCCGACGACGTGCCCACGTGGACCCCGTTGCGATGGACGGCGGCGGACGACGAGGACGCAGACACGGCGGACGACGCCACCCACGTACGGTTGGTCGTGCCCCCACACACGGCCATTGACAACGTCCACGTGATCACGGTCGGCAACGACATTTTGGTTCCGTGTGCGTGTCCCGCGTGCGTCACCGCGACGGAATTAAACGAACGGTGGTGGCATACCCGTCCACCGGCCGCCGCCGTCAAGGT
>PBNR01000063.1 GCA_002723195.1 Gammaproteobacteria bacterium
TGATCTTCCGTTGGCGCAACTGTCAGCGAATCAATATTATAGTTGCGCTGCGAAAACAGTCCCACGACTCGCGACAGAGCACCCGGCTCATTTTCCATTAACACTGAAATTATATGCCTCATATCAGGTCCTCTCGGTCTTACTAAGAATCATGTCCTTCATCGCTCCGCCTTTAACTGCCATGGGATAAACATGTTCATTTGGGTCTACTAAGATATCAACAAAAACAAGCTTGTCTTTCATAGCGAACACCTCTTCTAATTTCGGATATAAATCACTTGCGCTCTCAATCTTTATACCTATATGGCCATAAGCCTCAGCAAGCTTGA
This sequence comes from Gammaproteobacteria bacterium, assembly GCA_002723195.1. Lineage (GTDB taxonomy): Bacteria > Pseudomonadota > Gammaproteobacteria > Pseudomonadales > Pseudohongiellaceae > UBA9145. The sequence continues at coordinate 330 of PBNR01000063.1, forward strand.
TGAAATCAGGCAGAGATTCAGAATATGTGCTGTGTGAGTGACGCCCTCCGTATTGCATATCTTGCCATTGTTTAACCATGCCAAGTGCCTGGTTATTTAAACATATAATTTTTATAGGTAATTGATATTGCATACAGGTGGCAAACTCCTGTTGATTCATAAGAAAACTGCCTTCTCCGGTAATACAAACAGAAATCGAATCTGGAAAAGCAAATTGAACGCCCATTGCTGCCGGGAAACCAAACCCCATGGTGCCAAGACCGCCAGAATTTATCCAACGCCGCGGCCTATCAAACCCATAATATTGTGCAGCAAACATTTGGTGCTGACCTACATCGGAAGATACGTAAGCATCACCTTTTGTAATTTCAAAAATAGCCTTTACTGCATCCTGGGGCATGATAATGCTTGCATCGGAGGGGCGTACTTTCAAACAATCTTTTTCTCGCCATTGATCAATTTGCTTCCACCAAACATCTAATGCTTGTTTATTTATTTTCTTCTCTGATTTGGCGATTTGATCAATCATTTCTTCTAAAACTGGTGCGACAGAACCCACGATGGGAACATCTGCTGTTACTGTCTTAGAAATTGCAGCTGGATCGATGTCGATATGGAGAATGGTTGCGTCTGGACAAAATTTAGAGGTATCTGAATTAGTAACCCGATCGTCAAATCGCGCTCCGATTCCCAACAAAACATCGCAATAATGCATAGCCATATTTGCTTCATAAGTGCCGTGCATGCCCAACATACCCAAAAATTGTTTATCCGAAGCGGGATAGGCGCCTAATCCCATAAGAGTATTGGTTACAGGATAACCAAGTTTCCGCGCAAGCTTAGTTAATAATTCTGAGCCGTTACCCTGAATTACTCCGCCGCCGCTATAAATCATCGGCCGTTTAGCTGTGAGCAGTGCATCGACCGCTTTCTTTATCTGACCAGAATGACCCTTGGCTGGAACGGCATAAGAACGCAACTTAATATCTTGAGGATATTCGTACTTTTGTTTGATTTTTGGATCAGTTGCATCCTTCGGTATATCAATAACAACAGGTCCAGGCCTCCCAGTTTTGGCTATATGAAAAGCTTTTTTAACGATGCGAGGAATATCTCTTGCTTCCTGCACCATAAAACTGTGCTTCACTATAGGACGGGAGATACCAACCATGTCTGTTTCTTGAAAACCATCGGTACCGATCATCCGACTGTCTACCTGACCAGAAATCACAACCATCGGAATTGAATCCATATAAGCCGTAGCAATTCCGGTTACTGCATTAGTTGCTCCAGGCCCTGAAGTGACCAGTACCACGCCAGGTTTGCCAGTTGATCTAGCATATCCATCAGCTGCATGTGTAGCGGCCTGCTCGTGACGCACTAGAATATGTTCTACTTTATCTTGATGAAAGATCGCGTCATAGATATGAAGAACGGCTCCGCCTGGATAGCCAAATATGATTTCGACGCCTTCGTCATGCAAAGCACGAATAAGCATCTCACCCCCGGATAATTGATCCACTTTTGTCGCCTCTTGTTTAAATTTGTTAAAACCCAAACAACCAACAGTCACATAGACCATTNCAGTCTGCTGCGACTACAATACATTGTCAGTTAATTTTGACACTTCACAACCCGCAACGAATCCTATCGTTCCAGTATTGCTTCATGTCGGCTCCGAACGCGATAACGTGATAGAAGCCTTAGGTGGATGTTGTCGGTCACCTAGAAAGCAGTCTGCAGGCATGCCTGGTTGCGGCGAATTCAGACTGCGACAGAGCATTTGGGGTTCACCAAGTACCCGTGTATACAAGCAAGCGAATTCTCCCAGTTATTTGAGGAAAGTCAAGCTCTTATAGCCGATTCCGCTGGAATCAGCTATATCAAGCNACGGCCTGGCCATCGTCCAGAATGACCCTGCCAAAAACGAGTTCTTGTTGTGCATCCAATTCTATAGCGATCCTGTCCCCAGAAACAAAACTACCTTTTAAGACTTCCTGAGCCAAGGGGTTTTCAATCCAATTCTGGATGGCCCGCTTGAGTGGTCGAGCCCCATACACAGGGTCATGACCAACCTTAGCAATATAATCCAAGACATCGTCGCTAACTTGAATACTTAGATCACTGTCCCCCAAACGCTGGTTCAGAAGCCCAATCTGAATTTCAGCAATGCCACGAGTCTGTTGTGGATACAAAGGATGGAATACAACCGTTTCATCAATACGATTTACAAACTCTGGAGAAAAGTGTTCTACAACCACTCTAAGCACTGCCTCTTTAACCTTCTCATAAGATTTTTCATCGACAGCGCCTTTTGCCATTAAATCCTTGATTCGATCGGAGCCAAGGTTTGAGGTCATCACAATTACCGTATTACGAAAATCTACAGTACGACCGTGACCGTCAGTAAGCCGCCCATCGTCCATTACTTGTAATAAGATATTGAATACATCAGGATGAGCCTTTTCAACTTCATCTAGCAACAATAACGAATAGGGTCTGCGGCGAACAGCCTCGGTTAAATAACCCCCTTCTTCATACCCCACATAACCTGGGGGGGCACCGATAAGCCTTGCCACCGAATGCTGCTCCANAAACTCAGACATATCGATGCGCACCATAGCCTCTTCAGTGTCAAACAAGAACTCAGCTAGCGCCTTGCATAATTCGGTTTTGCCTACCCCAGTAGGACCTAGAAACAAAAAAGAGCCATTTGGACGATTTGGATCTGACAAACCAGAGCGAGACCGGCGGACAGCATTGGACACAGCAAGAATTGCATCATCCTGCCCAAGTACGCGACGGCGCAGAACATTCTCCATGTCTAGAAGACGACTCTTATCACTTTGCAACATTTTACTAACGGGAATGCCTGTGGACCGCGAAACTACATCCGCAATTTCTTCTTCCGTAACTTTATTTCTCAGTAACTTTTTTTCTGCAACTTCTGCTTCGGCAGCAACTTCGAGCTTTTGCNCTAACCCNGGAATTATCCCGTATTGAATTTCTGACATACGCGCAAGGTCTCCCGCTCTGCGCGCAGACTCCATATCCAAACGCGCTTTCTCCAATGAGCTCTTTATAATATTTGCGCCCTGCAAAGAAGCCTTCTCTCCTTTCCAAACCTCTTCCAAATTTGCAAACTCATTCCTCGGCTTCAGAAATTTCGTCTTCGAGTTTCTTTTGTCGCTTTCTCGATGCAGCATCGTCTTCTTTTTTCAATGCCTCTCGCTCTATTTTCAACTGAATTAAGCGACGTTCAAGCTTGTCCATTTCCTCGGGTTTGGAATCGATCTCCATACGAATCATGCTGGCAGCTTCGTCTACCAAATCAATAGCTTTATCCGGCAACTGGCGATCGGTTATGTAACGTTGAGACAATCGAGCTGAAGCAATAATTGCTGAATCAGAAATATCGACACCATGATGAACCTCATAGCGTTCCTTCAAACCACGCAATATTGCGATGGTGTCTTCTTCGCTGGGCTCCTCCACTAGTACTTTTTGAAAACGTCGCTCTAGGGCAGCATCTTTTTCGATGTACTGCCGATATTCGTCAAGAGTAGTTGCGCCAACACAATGCAACTCTCCTCGGGCCAATGCCGGTTTCAACATATTGCCTGCATCCATCGCACCCTCAGCTTTACCGGCCCCTACCACGGTATGCAACTCATCAATGAATAATATNACAGAGCCTTCCTGTTTGGATAATTCATTTAAAACAGCTTTTAACCTTTCTTCAAATTCACCGCGGAACTTCGCGCCAGCGATTAAAGCCCCCATATCCAGCGCAAGAACCTTCTTTCCACGCAAGCCCTCTGGCACTTCACCATTAATGATGCGTTGGGCAAGACCCTCGATTATCGCTGTTTTTCCAACACCGGGCTCACCAATTAATACGGGATTATTTTTGGTGCGACGCTGCAGCACCTGAACAGCCCGACGAATCTCTGCATCGCGACCGATAACCGGATCCAGCTCACCATTTTCTGCCCGATCTGTTAAATCAATACAAAACTTTTGTAAGGCTTGCCAGGAGTCCTCTGCACCCGGGTCTGAGACTCTTTCACCGCCGCGCAGATTATTAATGGCATTTTCCAAGGCTCTACCAGAAACTCCAAACCCGTTTAATATTTTCCCTAAAGTTCCTTTATCATCCATTGCTACTAGTAAAATAGTTTCGCTAGATATAAAGGAATCCCCTTTTTGTTGCGCGAGCTTATCCGCCTGATTTAGCAATTTGGCCAAATCTGGAGATGCTGCAATCCCACCCTCGTTTTTTGGNACGTGAGGCAAATTGTCAGTCGCCTGAACAAGTTGCTCNTGTAATAGAGCAACATCGAAACCTGTCTGTGCCAATAGCGGTTTAACTGGCCCGCCTTTTTGGTCTATTAAAGTTAGAATTAAATGTAAAGGTTCGATCAGATTATGTTCTTTACCGAGCGCCATAGACTGAGCGTCTGCTAAGGCCAATTGCAATTTACTGGTTAATTTATCAATACGCACTGTCGCCACCAAAACGCCGCTTCACTATGGAAAGAAATGGATTTCTACTTATCTATATTCAGTTATTGGGCTTTGAAGTGTGTTTTTCAATACAGCGGGAATAGAATTTGATAAAGATTGCGGTTCGTAACCTTTGCTCTTCAAGCAGATTTACTTGCCAGAAAATCCCTGATTTCCCGGATATGAAGAGCAGTAGTGCCGCAGCAGCCCCCAACAAAATTAGCGCCTTGATTTATCCAATCTTCTACAAAATGGCAATAACGATCTGGTGCTAAATCTTCTCGGAGAACTAACCTACCATCAGTTCCTTTTTCTCCATCTAACAACCAATCTGACGGAATTTGAGTAAATGCATTTGCGTAACCTCCTGTAAAGTTAACATCAGCTTTTACTAATTCAGGCATTGCATCACTGATTCTTTCTGGCAAACAGCAATTAGCGACAATCCCAGTGACACCTAATTGCTGCAATGCAGATATTGCATCAGTTAGAGGTTCACCACTTTTTAGACATAATTTTTCGTCGTCATGCAAAGTTAGCCCTACGATTACTGGTTTTGACGATTGCAAGGCAGCCGAACAAGCTGCGACAGCTTCTTTAATTGTGGACATGGTTTCACAGATAAACAGATCCACATAATCAGAAAGGCTCTCTGCTTGCTCTTCATATAAAGGCCGAATGACAGCCTCGTCCAATACAAGATCAGGTCTATAACTCCCATTCTGTGGTGGTAAGCTGCCAGCTATTAGTACATTTGCTCCAGATTCTTTGACCGCAGTTTGCGCTAAACTTCCGGCCAGTTCATTAAGCTGTGTATATTGGTCTTCGATATCTTCCTTCGCCAAATCTTTGCGGATAATTCCATAGCTATTGGTCGTAATTATGTCCGCACCAGCAGAAATATTCTCCCTATGCACCTCAACAACAACCTCAGGCGCAACTAAAAGCGCATTAGCCGACCAAATGGTAGGAGGAATATCTACACCTTTCATAGATAAGGTTCTCCCCATACCTGCGTCGAGAATTGTGACCTTAGAAGTTGTCATTTAGTGTTTGTTTCTCTTTTTTTTTCAGAATTTCTATTAGGCCTAATTATACTGGACAAAAACCGCTCGGGGCAGCCTTTAGAATCAAAGATAGTTGTCATAACATAGTATAAATTTTTCTGGTAGCACTTATGACAAAGCCTCCCAACTTTAAATTCGACACTCTCAGTCTCCATGCGGGACAACAACCTGATACAGCAACAGGAGCGAGAGCGACACCTATTTATCAATCTGCTTCTTTCGTATTTCGAGATACTGACTACGCTGTCGGACTTTTCAATATTGAAAGAGCCGGTCATGTCTACTCAAGACTTTCAAATCCCACTACCGCGGTGTTAGAAGAACGAATAGCAGCGCTTGAAAATGGGGTCGGCGGAATCGCAACTGCAAGCGGACAAGCTGCCATGCATCTCGCGATAGCTACCATTGTCAGTAGTGGCGAACACATTGTGGCTTCACGAAGTATTTACGGAGGAACCCATAATCTACTAGCATATACGCTCCCTCGTTTCGGTATCGAAACGACATTTGTGGACCCAAGAGACCCAGCTGCTTTTAAAAATTCTATTCGCGACAACACTCGCCTGATTTTCGGGGAAATTCTAGGAAACCCAGGTTTAGAAGTGCTCGATATTCCTATAATTTCAGAAATAGCACACAGTAGTGGCATACCTTTGCTTGTCGATGCGACCTTTGCAACACCCTATCTTTGCAGGCCAATAGATTTCGGCGCAGACCTGGTAATGCACTCTGCAACAAAATTCCTATCAGGCCATGGAGTTGTAATCGGAGGCTTAGTAGTCGATGGCGGCACCTTTGACTGGGAAGCGTCAGGCAAATTTCCCACCTTATCAGAACCATACGATGGATTTCACAACCTCAATTTTGCCGAAGAATTTGGGCCTGCTGCTTTTATTACTCGCGCCCGGAAAGAAGGTTTGCGAGATTTTGGCGCATGCATAAGCCCTACCACAGCATTTCAGATATTGCAGGGAATGGAAACCTTACCCTTACGAATGCAGAGACATGTGGAAAATACCCAAGCTATGATTGAATTTTTAGCTGAACAAGAAGAAGTTGAATGGCTAAATCATCCTGCGCTAGATACCCACCCTGACCATGAGCTTGCAAAGTCTCTATTACCGAAAGGCTGTGGCGCAGTATTTAGTTTCGGTATAAAAGGTGGTCGCGAAGCTGGAATCAAATTCATAGAATCCTTGGAGGTATTTTCCCACCTGGCAAATGTTGGCGACGCCAAATCTCTCGTAATTCATCCAGCAAGCACCACTCATCACAGAATGGACAAAGATGCACTAAATAAAGCTGGCATTTCAGAAGGGTTGATTCGCTTATCTATAGGCCTAGAGGACGCAAGCGATCTTACTGCTGATTTAAAACGAGGCCTGCGCGCTTCCCAGAAATAATACGAGGAACACAAGTTGTATTTTAACGTAAAAGGTAACAAGACATTTTGCAGCAATGGCTCTGGGACAATAGATCCTAATCAGCAATCAGTGGTTTTCGTCCATGGTGCCGGGCTAGATCATTCAACTTTCGTCTTAGCATCGCGATATTTTGCTCGTCAAAAATTTAATGTATACGCGATAGACTTTCCAGGTCATGGAAGGTCTGAAGGCAATCCACTAAATTCAATTAAGGAGATGGCCGCTTGGTTGCGTGAAGCATTGGACGTCCTAGCTGTGAGCCGAACCGCGATGGTGGGCTATAGTATGGGCTCGCTTGTATGTTTGCAGTTCGCTGCCGATTATCCCGACTACTTGCGCTCAATGGCCCTAGTTGGCACTTCAATTCCGATGCCAGTTTCAGACCCCTTGCTTAATGCCGCTAATGAGAATTCTCATGATGCTTTTGACATGGCAAATACCTGGAGCCACAGTAAAAGAGCACAACTTGGAGGCAATGAAAACCCAGGCATCAGCATGATGATGACTGGACAGAGACTACTAGAAGCCGTTGAAGATGATGTGTTTTTTGCCGATCTCAAGGCTTGCAATGAATTTACCAATAGTTTGAAGCTAGCAGAAAAGATCTCAACCAAAACACTGGTTTTTATAGGAGACAGAGATCAAATGACTGCCCCCAAAAATGCGTTACAAGTAGCTCAGGCGATTCCGAACTGTAAAATTATTCATCTTAGTCCTGCCGGCCATGCAATGTTTTCAGAACGCCCAAATGAGGTACTTGACGGTTTGATAGCTATTGTTTAGCCAAATTATTTGTTTTTCCTGCTAACTTAAATTCGGTCAACCACCGAATTATTGACACTGCTAATATCAAATATATTATCAAGAGTGGCACGGACGAGATTAATGAAGCAGTTTGCAACTCTCTAAGGCCTCCCACAAATAAGAGAGCAACCGGCAACAAACCTAGGGCGATCGCCCAAAATACTCTATTCCAGCGAGCAGGATGTTGATTCCCTATTAGATCTTTTGTGGTGCCTGCGGCAATCGTATAAGAAGCGGAATCATAAGTCGTTCCCATAAAAATCAAACCAATGACAGCCAAGAACAATAACCAAAAATCCCCTGCAGGTAGCAACGCTACGATGCCAGCAATAGCCGCTGAAGGTGAATTGTTTACAGCTTCTTGAATGACGGGGAATGATCCGTTAAGTTCGAGTGATAGAGCATAATTACCTAAAATCAAAAAAATAGAGAGCAACCTAAACTACCCCAACCCAACATTCCGAAAATCAATTGACGTACGGTACGACCTTCCGAAATTTTGCAAACAAACATTCCCACAAACGGCCCCATCGCTAACCACCAAGCCCAATAGAAAATAGTCCAATTCTCCACGAAATTGCTTTGCTCTAGAGGATCTGTCCAAAATAACATAGTGACGAAATTCTGAGTTACGTTTCCTAGCGCAACCGCACTCATTTCAACTATGAATTTTGTCGGACCAACAAGCAAAACGAAAATGATAAATATTAAAGCGAGAGATGCATTAATATTGCTAAGCACTCGAATGCCCTTATCAAGCCCTCGAAAAACACTAAATGCAATCAACCCAGCAGCAAGAGAAATAATAACAATTTGCAGAACTATCCCATCCTCGATCCCTGTAAGTTCATTAATTGCAGATGAAACTAATGAGGTGCCGAAACCCATCCCCGTTGCGGCAGTGCCTAAAACCCCAACAATAAAAAATAAATCTATAGACCTACCTGGCCACCTACTAACCGAGTTACCCAAAACTGCAGAGCAGGCTAAACTCAATCTCAAAGCAGGGATTTTCTTAACATGATAGGAGCAAGAAAGCGCTAAAGCTGGCAGACAATAAAACGCCCAACCTACTGGACCCCAGTGAAAAATTCCAAAGCTGACCGCCCAAGTGATCGCCTCATTCGAGCGAGGTTCAATTCCAAATGGAGGTTCAACATAGTAGAAGACCCACTCTGTTGCTCCCCAGTAAATAAGAGATGCGCCGATGCCTGCACAAAATAGCATCGAAGCCCAACTAAAACCAGAATAAGCCGGACAGTTAGAATCTCCAAGGACCACATTCCCGTATTGACTAATAGCAATAAAAACTAAAAACCCTAGCGTAAGCACTGCAGCATAGATAAATACACTACCAAAATTTGTAGTTACAGATTTGTATATATGATTAATACCCTCAGCGCTCCATTCCGGGAAAATCACAATAACCAGAACCACAAGTATTAAAAGCGAGCTACCTATCCCGAACAGTATCCAGTCGATATTTTCTCGCGAATTATTAATCGCTATTTTTGAAGAAGGGTTATTCATACTCGCTTACTTATTAATCCATTTCTGCCATAAAGATAATACTTGCCATACGTCCAGTCTTGCCATCTCTTCGATAAGAATAAAAATTGTCGCCAGCACAATAAGTACAATAATGACCCCCATGTATATCGGCCACTCCCAAACTTGTTAATCTTAATTTCGTATAGGCGTATAAATTGAACTGCACCTTTTTTTCAAAATCTGATTCAGTAAAACATTGACCAACAACTACTCTCTCTTCATCTGTCACACATTTGTCTAAAAATGCTTCCCTGATCTCTATCCCGACTTGATAATGACAAGGCCCAATTGCTGGGCCAAGCCAAGCGACAATCTCTTCTGGCCGACTTTGCATCTCATGCAAGATATTCTCAACTATCCCAGCATACAAACCCCGCCATCCGCCATGCGCTGCTGCAACTTCTGTTCCTGATTGATTAGAGAAAAGTATTGGTAAGCAATCTGCGGTTAATATACAACAGGCTAAATTGGGCTCCTGAGTTACCAAGCCATCAGCCTTAATTGATGAACCTGCTGATTCAATCGTTACAACTTTAGTTCCATGCTCCTGATCTAACCACTGGCAAGATATTTGAGAAGGCAAAAGTCCTTGCAAAATTTCTTTGTTGCGTGCAACCGCCAATGGCGTATCCCCTACATGATTCGCTAGATTGAAAGACTTATAAGGCGGCTCACTTATGCCACCGACCTTAGTTGTAACACTGGCATGAATATTTCTTGGAACAGGCCAATCTGCACTAAAAATTTGCTTACCAGTCATTCCCCTTACCCCCGAAGTCCTGGTCTTGTTTTAATGCCAGGAGAAGTTCTTGAAAATCAGCAGGAGCATCCACCTTCCATGCCATTTGTTCATTGGATACAGGGTGCGAAAAAGCTAAGCGACGAGCATGCAAGGCCTGACGACGAAATGTTCGCAAAACATTTACGAACTCTCCACTTCCTGCTACAGGAAGTTTTAAGCGACCACCATATAGAGGATCTCCAACTAAAGGATGATTGATATGAGCCATATGAACTCGAATTTGATGAGTTCGTCCTGTTTTTAGATTGAGCTGAATGTGGGTGTGGGAACGATATCGGTGTTTGACTTTATAATGTGTTATAGCCTCTTTTCCATTTTCCACTATTGCTTTCTTTTTCCTATTAACCGAATGACGTCCCAAAGGCTTATCAATAACACCACCCCCAGTGAGAACTCTATGCACGACGGCCTCGTATTCTCTTTCAACTTCTCTTCGCTGCAATTGACCAACTAAAGAACCATGGCTTTGCAATGTTTTTGCAACCACCATCAAACCTGTAGTGCCTTTGTCTAATCGATGAACTATGCCTGCTCGGGGTATGGAATCTAATCCCGGATATTCGTGTAATAAGCCGTTCAACAAAGTCCCTCTGTAATTCCCCGGCGCAGGGTGTACCACTATATTAGCCGGCTTATTCAAAATTAATATTTCCTCATCCTCAAAAAGGATATCCAATTCCATAGGCTCAGGAAGATATTGCTCGCTGTCCATGAGCACCGCTTCTATTTTCAATAAATCTCCCGATTGCAGCGTATCCCTAGGTCTCATCGACTTAGAATTAACTTTCAAGCTACCGTCTTTGATCCAGGATTGCAGACGTGACCGCGAATAATCAGGAAATAATTTAGCCGCGGCCTGATCTAATCGGCTGCCCACTAGGTTTTGTGGAACCTCTGCCGACAAAGAAATATAATTTGACATTGCGCTATAATAGCTTGATTAACATCGGAGAGTCAGTTTCGAATTGGGTAATCGCCTGAAAATTTAGTTATATGTTAAAACGGCACTATATGTTTAAATATATGAAGCAGAGACAAAATAAGGTTGAAAAGTTGAAAACCCGGCTTAACAAATCAATTCTCTATCTATTGATGGCAATTATCATTAATGGATGCGGGTTATTTGGCGACGACGAAGATGACGACGAATTTGCGGGCCTTTCAACTGAAGAGCAATTCTATGAAAGGGCTCTAGATCAACTAAATGGTCAAAATTTTCGAGGTTCAATTTCCACTTACCAGGCACTGGAATCACGCTTCCCTTTTGGCCGTTTCGCTGAGCAAGCTCAAATTGAAATCGTATATGCCTATTACCGAAATGATGACATGGAGGCTGCACGCGCTGCAGCAGATCGCTTTATTCGTTTGCATCCTGATAGCGAAAATATCGACTACGCGCATTACATGCGCGGCCTATCATCATTTGTTGATGGGGGCGGTTTGTTCAATCGTTTCCTTCCGGTAGACCACACCAAGCGAGACCCCGGAAAAGCGCAGGAATCATTCAACGACTTTGCCCAACTATTAGCCTTATATCCTGACAGCGCTTATGCCGGGGATGCAAGAGCAAGAATGATCTTTCTACGCAACAACCTTGCTCGTTACGAGATCCATGTTGCAAATTATTATTTAGAAAGACGAGCCTACATAGCTGCCCAGAGACGAGCTCAATACGTTGTCGAAAATTTTCAAGGTACGCCAGCTGTCGCGGATGGTGTAGCAATAATGGTTGAATGCTATTTGAGGCTTGGCTTAAACGAGCTTGCGGACACTTCGCTTGCTCTTTTACGTGAAAACTATCCGGAACACACCTCTATCGATACAAATGGCGATTTTATAATCCGCACTGAAATTACAAATCCGTCTTTGTTATATACCGTCACCTTCGGGCTAGTCGGCGATAACGCAGTAGACCCACCGCTCGCTCCCACACGGCGGCCTATCACCTCTGGCAGCCAACAAATAATTAACGATCAACAAGATATAGAAGTCGAGGAAGAAAATTCGTTATTGTCCAGAATAACCTTTGGCATCTTGTAGTAACTTTTCGCTTCATTTAACAGATATTTGCAATGCTATTTAGCTATCTAAAAAACCCAAGATCCAAAAGCGATAGGTTTGAAACTTTCCCTGAATAAGCCCTAGTTGTATTGAGATTACTAATTTAGGAATCTGCATAAGCGATTCCGAATATGCCGAACACTTCAAAATAGACCCAGAATCAATCTCCTATTGACCAAGCATTAGTGATCGGATAACGCCGATCACGACCAAACCCTCGCTCGGTCAATCTGACTCCGACCGGGCTCTGTCGCCTCTTGTATTCATTTCGATCGACCAACCGCAATACCTGCCTTACCTCTTGTTCGTTAAACCCTTCCCTGATAATAGCTTCGGCACTGAAGTCTTTTTCAATATAAAGCTCCAGAATCTGATCAAGTACGTCATAATCAGGCAAGCTGTCTTGATCAGTTTGCCCCAGAGCTAACTCTGCAGAAGGAGCGCGATCAATTACCTTTTGTGGAATTATTTCTTCAAACCGACTTGCATAACCTTCGTTACGATATTCGGCTAGCTTATATACTANAGATTTTGAGACATCTTTAAGCANATCAAACCCCCCCGCCATATCACCGTATAATGTGGAGTAACCTACAGCTATTTCACTTTTATTGCCTGTCGTCAAAACTAGTAAGCCTTTTTTATTTGAGATAGCCATAAGTACAACACCTCGCGCGCGAGCTTGAATATTTTGCTCACTGACATCTTCCTTAGTACCGGAGAACTCATCACGTAAAGCCACCATGAATGCTTGGTAGATATCATTTATCTCGATCACTTGGTAATTTATGCTTAGGGTTTTCGCCTGTTGGGCCGCAGCATCTAAACTCAATTGAGAAGTATATTCAAAAGGCATCATCACAGCCTGAACTCTATCCCTTCCCAANGCATCTACAGCTATCGCAAGCGTCAGAGCGGAGTCAATCCCCCCTGATAAACCAAGTACTATTCCATGAAATTTATTCTTTTCAACATAATCCCTTACACCTAAAACCAAACTCTGATAAACAGACGCTTCCAATGAAAGCAAGCTAGCTATATTTTGCTTCTTAATAATACAGTTACCACCTTCCTCCACTTCGATATTCAACAAATAGAGGCCTTCGATATAGTTGGGCGCCAAAGATTTACACTTACCCGAATCATCTACAGCCATAGAACAGCCATCAAATACTAATTCATCCTGACCACCTACAAGATTAACGTAAATTATTGGGAAGCCGCCCTCTAAGGCACGCTCTTTCAAAAGCGCTTTTCTTTCGGTTAATTTATTGACGTGGAAAGGAGAAGCATTAATATTCACCAGCAATTGTGCACCAGCTTTTTGTGCTTGATATATAGGCTCTGTTTCCCATAAATCTTCACAAATTGTAAAAGCACAATTTGTGCCTAGAAGATTCAAAACACATGGCTCAGTACCCGGTACAAAATAACGGCGCTCGTCAAAAACCTGATAATTAGGTAAACATTGCTTGAAATAAGTCGCTAAAAGCTTATCTCCTTTGATAACGCTAAGGGCATTATATAGTTTTGAACCCTTTAAAAAGGGGTGACCAACAACTAAATAAATATCGAGATTAGCATCGATGATTTTTCTAAGAGCTTTTTCAATTCTATGCTGCAGGCTTGGTCTCAACAGCAAATCTTCGGGAGGATAGCCCGTCAAAGTTAATTCAGGAAACGCTATCAGGTGGGCAGAATGCTCCTCTAATGCTCGTTGCGCACTCTCAATAACCCTATCTGTATTACCGTCAATATCACCAACCAGAAAGTTCAGTTGCGCCATAACTATTTTCAGTTTTTGCGCCATATTTTCCCCTAAAAATTTACCCACATGCCGAAAATAAACATTTGCATTGTACGACAACGTATTAACAAATACTCATTTTTGCCATCACTAAAAGAATGCCGATGCGAAAATCACTGATAGAGACTTAATGATAACAATCAGTTTTTCAGCTCACCAGTTATGAAAAGATTTAAGCAGATCATACTGACTTAGCGCTACTAAATATCAAAACTGCAAGCCTCAACCTAAGCGAATTTGAGCTCACAAAAAGTCCGATATTCTAAAAAATAATTGTTTGGTATGCTTACATTTGCATTAAACTATAAAAAGCTAAACGCAAGGGACTTTTGTTGCAACTCGACTTATTCTCAGTAATCCTGCTCGGCTTTACAGGCTTTATTGCTGGGGGCATAAATACTGTCGCTGGCGGCGGTTCAAATCTAACGCTGCCTGCCTTAATGATATTTGGATTACCTGCTGATATTGCCAATGGAACGAACCGGATAGCAATCCTCATGCAATCTATAGTTGGTGTGGCGGGTTATGATAAATACGAAACTCTTGATCGCCCTGCAATAATTCCAATATTGGTACCTACCTTAATAGGAGGCACAGGGGGGGCGCTAGCAGCCGCTATCATACCTAACGTGTTTCTTAAACCAATTTTGTTAGTAACCATTTTTCTCATATCCATTATCATACTTTTACGACCCGACGNAATTGCGCCTCCTCCCGGGACTCNTACAAAATCCCCTNCCGAACATCGCGGAGCCTGGTGGACACTATTCATAGCAGGAGTTTATGGAGGATTTATACAGGCAGGAGTAGGGTTTATTCTGCTTGCTGCACTAGCTGGTGGTTTACGTTATGACTTAGTGAGAGCAAACGCGCTAAAAATGGTTTGTGCGCTAGCATTTACTACTGTAGCTGTCGCTATTTTTGTCGCTTTTGATCAGGTATGGTGGGTGCCAGGGATTATTCTTGCTGCGGGCTCCATGGCTGGCGCTCATCTTGCTGTTAAGATTGCTGTTAAGGCGTCGCAACAGAGTATTAAATGGTTCTTGTTCGTAATGACACTCATAGCTGTGGCGGGAGGTTTTCTTCTCTAAGCGTAAACTTTTCAAGCGTGATCTTTTTATCTTCAATCTTTATAAAATAAAACTTTTAACTTTATCCCACCAAGTTCACTCTTATCTATATTAATCTCACCTCCATAGCTACTAACAATATCAGTCACTATGGCCAATCCAATTCCATAGCCCAGTGCTAGAGTGTCAGATCTTGCGCCTCTTTGTAGAATAAACTCTCGCTTACTTTCTGGCACTCCCGGGCCATCATCTTCAACCTCAATCTCTAGNCCTTGCTTATCACTTGTTAAACGAGATAAAGCAATTCGAATTCGACTATTGCAATACTTAAACGCGTTATCGAGAATATTGCCTAAGACTTCCATTAGGTCTCGCTCATCTCCACTAAAAACCACAGATTTTTCTATAAAAACATCCAGCTTTATTGTTTTATCTCCGTATACTCTACGCAAAGCATCTATAACTTTCGCCAAAATTTTTGAAGCGTCAACATGTTTCGCTAGTGAAGTACTATTATGAGATTGCACTGAACGCTGCAATTGATAGGAAACAATCTGGTTCATTCGGTCTAATTGCTCATTTACGGACGCTAATTGATCGCCAGATTCCTTAGTTGANCTTTTCATTAGCTTGGGAAGAATTCCCGCAATAACAGCAAGCGGTGTCTTTAAACTATGAGCCAAATCTCCCAAAGTATTCCGGTACCTACTTTGTTGTTTACGCTCGGCTTCGATCAATAGGTTTAAGTTATGGGTTACTCCTTGCAATTCCTTAGGATAATCCCCTTCTAGTCTATTTTTCTCACCTGATTCAATTTTTTTTAAGTCAATCGCCATACGCCGCAGTGGCGATAAACCCCATTTCATAAAATAAAATTGAATGATGAGTAACACAAACGCTACACCCCCCAACCATGACCACAGGTTAGTTCTGAAATTTGAAATCTCGGAGTAATAAGGCGACGCATTTTCAATAACTGAGAAAATGTATTGTTTATCATCTTCCCATAAAATTCCGTAGCGCAAAATAAAATAGCTATCTTCATTTCTGATCATCATTCGATCAAATCTCGTTTCACCTATATTTATTAGTTGCTGCAAAATTTCAGGATTAGGCAATTCGAATGTTCGAGCAGAATCACTGCGCCAAAGCTCGCCGTCACTAACACTACTTATAAAACCGTATAACCCAGAATCAAGCTGGCTAAACCGAGGTTCTTGCAAACTTTCTAAAAAGAAGAACTCGCCTTCTTCCGCATCCGCTCCCGCCAAAATGAGGTAGATTTGTCCTTGCAAACGATCTTGCGCCCCGGCCTCTACACTGTTACGAAAGGCACGATCTAGTACGAGTCCGGTCAAGCTTAAAAAGACTCCCAGTAAAATACTAAACACGATCAAAAGTCGAGTTTGCAAAGAATAACCAAAGGGTGAAAGTTTGAGTGTCATCGCAAACTCTGCAGTCGCTCAGTTAAAGAAGCTTACATTTTGATTCCGGGATTCATTCGGCCTCAAGACAAAAACGATAGCCTTGTCCGCGCACAGTTTCTATTGGTTTCAAAACCTCTTCAGGGTCTAGCTTTTGCCGCAAACGCCTAACAAAAACCTCCAAAACATTGCTGTCCCGGCAATAGTCTTGCGCATACAGATGCTCCGTTAGTCGTGATTTCGAAATCACTTGGCCTGGGTGCAACATTAAATACTCCAACATCTTATATTCATAAGCTGTTAGGTCGACGTGCTTTTCATTTACCATTAGTCGTTTTGCAGTGATATCTAAATTAAGCGGCCCAAACTCCAATTTCGGAGTAGAAAACCCAGCGGCTCTGCGCAACAAGGCATTAAGGCGAGCAAAAATTTCTTGCATTTGGAAAGGTTTAACTACGTAATCATCTGCGCCCGCATCTAATCCGGAAACTTTGTCTTGCCAATCTCCCCTAGCAGTAAGAATAAGCACAGGAAACTGTTTGCCTGCACTGCGAATTTCTTTAATGAGTGTTATACCATCTATCCCAGGCAACCCTATGTCGATAATTGCAGCGTCGTAACTATACTCCGTTGAATAATATAACCCCGTCCTTCCATCTTCCGCTGCATCGATCACATACCCTTCTGCGCCTAAGCTTTGCTCTAATTGCTGGCGCAGCAAGCTTTCGTCTTCAACTACTAGTAATCGCATAACCAAACCTCCTAGTGCGCGAAAATACTATAGATTAGTTGCCGCCGGTGACACTTCCAGTACTTGCATTAACAAACACGGTAAACACTCTACCTTCGCTCTCCATACGGATTCGATATTGCCTATTGGCACCCTCACCAACCAAGCTAATACGCAAAATATTGCCTTCAAANTTTTGCCTCGCAAGAGTGACAGCTTGGCGTTCAGAAATAATGCCATCGGTCTGCTGATTATTCCGTGAATCAAGGTTCATTGCGGGTTTATCTAGCGTTTTTTGATCGACCTGAACAGGAGTAATCTGTATATGACTATATCCAGACACACTGGAAAAAAGAAACAATGCTAAGGTTGCTAAACCTATTTTTTTCACAATTATCTCACTCTCTAAGCAGAAGCTGAGTGTCTCACTCTCTGTGTTTAATAATTTATAACACCGGTTGCACACTAATTCTAATTTGGACTCTATCACCCGGATCGTAATCGGTACGAATGGAGTACTCTTGCCCGTTATATAAATAAGTCACTTGATAACCAACCAATCTTTCTTCTTCACGCTGCTCATGAAAAGTACTGCACCTTTGGACCGTATTATATTCGATATCACCTCGTTGGCTCTCGTTTCGAACTATATCACGTCCAATTGAGTGGCCCAACATGGCGCCTAGTATTGCACCCACCCTTTGATTAGATTTATTGTGGCCCACCGCGTTACCAATAGCTCCACCGATGATAGTACTAACCAAGAGAGGTGTCTTATTAGCATTCTCATGGGAGTATCGATCAATCATTATCTCTTCATCCCAACATTGCCGCTGCGGTATCGCTACTTGCACAACTTGATAGATAGGGACAGAAGCAACTACATCAGCATAAGCAAAGCTAGTTTGGCCCGAGGCGCTAGTGGTGGAAAGAATTAACATAACCGCCATCGCGGAAGTATTTATCTGTCTCATTATGACTCCTCACTATTTAATGGAAAATAGCCAACACTGCCTGAAACTATAGATCTATGCGAAAAACTAGCTAAAAGCCAATATCGCTAGGGTCATAACTTATCAGGTTCAACCTGAATTGAATCTGAAGAAGTCACTCTTTTAGCGGCACTTATTAGATAATCAGCACTATCAGATAACGAATTTACAATTTAACTAATTTAGTCATGAAATGGGTTCTCTTCACATAACATGGATCCGAGAATACTGGTTTAATTCTTCATACAATCATTTAGTAGCTCTTCGAAATACTTAATCTTGACCGCAAGGTCCTCCACCTCTTTTCTCTGATTGATCATGGCCTCATTAAGATTCTCAAGTAGATCGTCCTGAAAACTAAACTTCATTTCTAAATTAGCGAGCTTTTCTTGAATCTCTTTCATCAGGCTACTCCCCGTAAATGTTCATTATTTAATCTACTTGCAATCGAAATGTTTAAGAAAATAGCAACCCTATAGCTTAAATTAATGGCCCAAACTAGTATTTTCATAGCAAAACTCATAAAGTAAGATTTAAAAATGGCGCTATCTTATAAGCTGAAGTTTTCTTTAACTAGACAGCAGATACCAACGTATAATCTATCGCTTCATATTTTTTTAACACTAAGGAATGTGTATCCATGAACAAACTTCCACCAATCAATTGGATCAATATGATTCTATTTACAGCAACACCGGTGTGNGCAATAACATTAGTACCTGCATATGGATATGTTTATGGTTATGGACTATACGAATGGTTAGTATTTCTGTTTTTAATGACATTCTGTGGACTGTCTATAACTGGCGGTTATCATCGGCTCTGGTCCCACAAGACTTATTCTGCACACCCANCNCTTCGCTTTGTTTTTTCCCTCGGTGGTGCTTGTTCAATACAAAATGATATTTTACATTGGGCTTCAGACCACCGACGACATCACCAGTACGTAGATAATAATGAAAGAGACCCCTATTCCGCCGGCAGAGGTTTTTGGTTCTCTCACATCGGCTGGATACTGCGAGACTATGATAGTGGCGCTACAGATTTTTCAAATGTGAAAGATCTAATGCAAGACCCAATAGTTATGTTTCAACATCGACACTATTTAAAACTTGTTTTACTGACAAATATAGCACTGCCGGCGTTTCTTGGTTATCTCAATGGCAATATCATTGCTTGCTTGCTCTTGGGAGGACTGCTCCGTTTAGTTCTAAGTCAGCACGCAACCTATTTAATAAACTCGTTAGCACACATCTGGGGTCGACAACCTTATAGTGACGATAGCTCTGCTAGGGATAATTCTTTGTTAGCTCTCGTCACTTACGGCGAGGGCTACCACAACTACCACCATACCTTTCAATGGGACTATAGGAATGGAGTGAAATGGTGGCACTTCGATCCAACCAAATGGATGATTAGATCTTGCTCGCTAATTGGGTTNACTAAAAATTTGAAAAGATGCACAACTGCACAAATCGAAAAAGCGAAGCTTGAAAAACAATACCGTCTAGCCAAAGAGCACTGCGAACTATTGAACATACCGGAAAAGTGGCGTACGCGCTTGAGTCAAGAATACGAACAGTTTCTCGACACCTTGCAACTTTGGAGCGAACATCACCAAGCTTGGTATGCAACAAAAGGTAGAAAAATACAAAAAACTATAGACCAGTGGGACCACAGACAGTTGCACGATAAATACAAGGAAATCCAATATGCTTTGAAAGCACAAAAGCGACGTTGGCAAAAAATGCTACGGAATCTAGGTGAGACCACAGCTTATCCGACGTAAAAGCAATCTCAATTCGTAGCTTTCTTCTGCAGATACTTTTAAAATCCCAAGACTATGGTCGGATTACCGCACCGNAGGANCTATCACCGATGAATTATCAACTAAATTAGGACGATATAATTATGGTTTTCACGCGACTAATACAAGCATGGCTCAGTCTCTCTCTTTTATTAGCTTGCTCGACCGCTCTAGCTCTCGAGGAAGGAGACGCGCTTCCCGACTTCGACTTAGCCTCAATTTATGCGGACAAACCGAATATTAAATTGTCCAATCTGAAGGGAAAAACTCTATATATAGATTTTTGGGCCTCGTGGTGCGCACCCTGTATTTTATCACTACCTTTGTACAACGAGATGTACAACAAATATAAGGAGCAAGGTTTAGAAGTCATAGCAGTAAATGTCGATAATCCAATTGAAGACGGGCTAGACTTTTTGCTCGATACACCACTAGATTTCTTAATCCCCCAAGATCCCGAAGGCGATATAGCTGAGCTGTTTGGCGTAATTGGCATGCCATCNTCTTATTTGGTAGGAGCAGACGGTACAATCAAACTAGTTCACATGGGTTTCCGAGACGGCGATATGGAAGTTATCGAAGAAGAAGTTCAACAAGCTTTGGCAGGCAATTAGTTGTGCTTTAAAATCGCAGCTCTTTACACAGGTCAACAGATTAATTCCAATGGCGCTTCATCCAAAGATGCTAGTTGTTCGCGCAGCTCCAATATATGCTCAGACCAATAGCGCTGAGTATTAAACCAGGGGAAGCTCAATGAAAATGCTGGATCCTTCCATCGCCGAGCCAACCACGCACTGTAATTCATAATTCGGAGTGTCCTTAGACTCTCGATCAACAATAGCTCCGAGGCCTGGAAATCGTTGAATTCATTGTACCCCTCCGCCAATTCTAGCAATTGAGCCTGACGCTGATCTCTGCAGCCAGACAGCATCATCCATAAATCTTGTATAGCTGGGCCCATCATCGAATCATCAAAATCAACAAAGTACGGAGTATTATCTTTCCATAAGATATTTCCGGGGTGACAATCCCCATGAATACGTAAATAACTCAGCTCACCATGGTCTTTAAATCGCCGCTCTACTCTAGCAATTAAATCGGAACTCAAAGTTTCGTAGGCTGCAACTAAATCACTCGGAATAAAATCATTATCAAGCAGAAATTCCCTACTAAAGATTGCGTATTTTTCAACCGACAATTGCAACCGATGCACAAAGTTGGATGTCATCCCCACGGCGTGAATTCTGCCTAAAAACCTGCCCATAACTAGCAAATTATCGAGTTTATCAAGCTCCNGCGGTCGACCTACAAATAAAGGGTATATAGCAAACTGGAACCCTTCATAACTTTGTATAGTTCCAAAATCATGAGTTTCCAATGGCGCAATGACCGGTATTTCCAAACATTTTAACTCTTGAGCAAAGCGATGTTCCTCAAGTATCTGATCTTCAGTCCAACGTTCTGGTCGGTAAAATTTTAAGACGATAGAATCACCAGAAGCCAAACCAACTTGATAAACNCGGTTCTCATAGCTATTTAAAGCNAAAATTCGTGCATCAGGCTCAAATCCCAAAGCCTCCGCTGCTGCCAAAACGAGATCAGGCGTCAAACGGGCGTAGGGATGTGGATCATCCATCGAAATGATTAAATGAACTACGCGGGCAAATTGATACTTTATTCTTCCTCAAAGTTCCAAAATTCGCCTAGGAGTCCTTGGAATCTGCTTTGCTACCGGATAATGATACCGGGAAAGGCGTGATATTATCTCCACTTGAGATCTTACTGATACCAGATTTTTCAACTTCGTCAATACGGATAATTGCCTGCATCGGTATAAAACTTCTTTTCACACCACTAAATTCAGATTTGAGCTTTTCCTCATTAGGGTCTACTACCACCTGAGTTTTACTGTTAAATACATAGTCCTCAACCTCTACAAACCCATAGAGATCACTCTGATAGACCTGTTTCACGAAGACTTCATAAACTTTACCTTTATTAAGGAAGGTGATCTTGTAGATTTCAGAAGAATTTCCCATTAAATCAGTCTCTTACAATTTTCTTTATGTTAAACAACGGCTACGAGTTCTTAGACTAACCTGAATATTAGGTTAAATCGATGATTTTCAAGCCATTAAGTAATTATCACTTAATTTACTTATTGGCTATGCTTCCTGCTGCTATAATTCGCAACTATTAAAGAATATCAACAGGTTTTTGTTTTGAAAACCAAAGCAGCAAAAGCAGCACAAACAGATAGCCGAAAAGTGTTCATTAAAACCCATGGTTGTCAAATGAACGAATATGATTCAGCGCGCATAATTGATCTGCTAAAGGAGTCTAAGGGAGCGCAACTGGTTAATAACGCCGAGGACGCCGATATACTTTTACTAAATACTTGTTCGATTCGTGAAAAAGCACAAGAAAAGGTATTTCATCAACTAGGCCGGTGGCGTCGCCTTAAAGAAGCAAATCCGAACCTACAAATTGCTGTTGGTGGATGTGTTGCTAGCCAAGAAGGCGAAACAATTAGCAAACGAGCACCGTTTGTAGACGTTATTTTTGGCCCACAAACTCTTCATAAATTACCAGCAATGCTGGATAAAGATAATAGCAACGCACCCACGGTTGATATTAGCTTTCCAGAGATAGAAAAATTTGACCTTCTTCCACAACCAAAGACCAATTCTTGTCACGCATTCCTCACCATAATGGAAGGTTGTAGCAAATATTGCAGTTTTTGCGTTGTTCCTTATACCAGAGGCGAGGAAGTTAGNAGACCTTTGGATGATGTATTGGCAGAAGCGGTTTATCTAGCAGAACAAGGTGTTCGAGAAATTAATCTACTGGGACAAAATGTAAATGCCTATCGCGGTCTTTCTCATGAAGGTAACATTGTCGATCTAGCATTACTAATAAATTACATAGCCAATATTGATCAGATTGACCGCATCCGTTTTACCACTTCCCACCCAATGGAGTTTAATAAAAATCTGATTAATGTTTATAAAACTGTACCCGAGCTTGTTTCACATTTGCATTTACCCGTGCAAAGCGGCAGCGACCGAATCCTTGCAGCAATGAAACGGAACCATACTGCACTAGAATACAAGTCGATAATTCGCAGAATTGTTGCTAATCGTCCCGGTATAAGCCTTTCATCCGATTNCATCGTTGGTTTTCCTGGCGAAACTAATAAAGATTTTGAAGATACAATGAACTTNANTANNGAAGTTGGTTTTGACACATCGTTTAGTTTCATTTATAGCGCCCGGCCAGGGACTCCAGCCGCAGAACTAAAAGACAACACCCCAGAACAGGAAAAGAGGCACCGCCTGGCCTCTCTGCAATCGCAAATCCAAAAGCAGGCCAACAAAATTAGCGAACTAATGGTGGGAACCCAACAAAGAGTCTTAGTAACGGGCGTTTCCAAAAAGAACCCGAAGGATTTACAAGGTCGAACGGAGAATAATCGAGTAGTTAATTTTCGCTCTGATGATCAGAGTCTTATTGGTGATTTCACCGATATTTTCATAACCGATGCCCTACCTAACTCCCTACTTGGATCACTATAAATACTTTAAAATAATTGAATATTTCTAGCGTTTGATTGCTATACTTCCCATATTGAATCTTATGAGCCCTCTATTCATTGCATGACCAACCAAACTCTTAGCCTCACACTATTACCTGATAATGCGCAGCGCCTTTCCAATCTTTGCGGACGTCTCAACGAACACATTCAGCAAATTGAAACCGACCTAGCATTGACCATTCGCCAGCGCGGCAACAAATTTCAACTATCCGGGACGGAATCCGCCATTGCTTATGGCAGTCATATTCTGGAATCGCTCTATATGGCCACGGAAAATGGCAACTTATTAAACCCCAATACAGTGCACTTAGTTCTGCAAGAAATCAAAGGGAGCGATCCAAACGAGAGCCATGTAGACATAGCCGAAACAACTTCAAGTTTAATTATTAAAGCACCGCGGGCATCAATCAAACCGCGGAGTAAACATCAGAAGCAATATGTCAAAGGTATCAGAGACCACGACATAAATTTTGGCATCGGCCCGGCTGGCACCGGCAAGACATTCCTTGCTGTCGCTTGTGCTGTAGAAGCCCTCGTTAAGGAGAAAGTTGATAGGCTTTTATTAGTAAGGCCTGCGGTAGAGGCCGGTGAAAAACTCGGATTTCTCCCTGGCGACTTGACACAGAAAATTGACCCTTATTTACGACCACTTTATGACGCTCTATATGAAATGTTGGGTTTTGAGAAAGTGAGCCGTTTAATCGAGAAAAATATTATAGAAGTAGCCCCTCTGGCATATATGAGAGGCCGGACTCTTAACAATTCGTTTATCATACTGGATGAAAGTCAAAACACCACCAGCGCACAAATGAAAATGTTCTTAACTCGAATCGGATTTGGCTCTACTGCTGTTATTACAGGAGACATCACTCAAATAGATTTACCCAAAGGTACCCGTTCCGGTCTCGTGCATGTAAGCAAGGTTCTGGAAGGAATAAGTGAAATTAGCTTCACCTACTTCAACGCCAAAGATGTCGTGCGCCACAAACTCGTTCAGAAGATAGTACAAGCCTATGGTGAATTCGATCGAAACTCTGTCTCTCAATTAACCAGCCAAGACTCTTCACAAATTAATGAACGTGACAATTGAGTTTCGTAACGATTGCAAGTCGGACTGGAATCCTACGGCCCAACTATGCAAGAAATGGATTACAACTGCGCTTAATCAAGTGAAAGCTGACTCGAACTATCTAGTAAGCTTACGTTTCGTAAGTCNGGAAAAATCAGTAGAACTGAATAAAAATTATCGAAAGCAAAATAACCCGACAAATGTCCTGTCATTTCCTGCTAACTTCCCTAAAAGATTAATTAAAGATTTAGGGTTTATCCCACTAGGCGATATCGTAATTTGCCCAGAGATCGTTTTCAACGAAGCAAAGGAACAAGGCAAAAAACTAGACGCACATTGGGCTCACATGCTCATTCATGGAGCCTTACATCTCAGCGGATTTGATCACAGTAATTCTTCCGAAGCACAAAGGATGGAATTGCATGAAATAAATACCCTTGAAAAGCTTGGATTCCCTAACCCTTATTTGATAGGGTATTCAAAGTCGGACAAGTCAGGAGAGAGCGAGAAGCGAACGCATGACCGAAGAGCAATCTAGCATCGATCCAAGACCTAAATCTTGGATCGATAAAATCGCACAGGTATTTTCAGACGAACCCACCGATACAAAGAGCCTTCTAGAGGTTCTAAGAAACGCCGAACAAGACCAGGTGCTCGATGCTGATGCATTGAGCATCATAGAGGGCGCGTTACAAGTATCGAATATGCAAGTAAGAGACATTATGATACCTCGCTCACAGGTAATCACTGTCCCAGCAANCCAATCACCTGAAAAAATATTTAACCTCGTGTCCAAAGCCTCTCATTCCCGCTTTCCCGTAATCGGAGAATCTGTGGACAATGTCCTAGGCATTTTGTTAGCAAAAGACTTATTGCCACACATAGCGAATCACGACAGAGAGAAATTTGATATAAAAAATATGGTGCGTCCTGCCACTTTTATTTCGGAAAACAAACGCCTCAATATACTTCTGAAGGAATTTAAAGAAATTAAGCAGCACATGGCAATTGTTATCGATGAGTATGGAAGCGTATGCGGCATAGTAACGATTGAAGATGTTCTTGAGCAAATTGTCGGAGAGATTGAAGATGAGACCGATGTCGACAATGAAGATTTNATCAAAAGATTTGACGACAAGAATCACATAGTCAAGGCGCTTACACCACTAGACGAATTCAATGACTACTTCAATACCGAACTTAGTGACCACGAATTTACAACTATCGGGGGACTGGTGCTTCAACAATTTGGCCATATCCCAGAAAGAGGGGAAACTGTTAATATAGGCCCATTCTTAATCACCATAGTTAACGCTGATAATCGCCAGATAAAATTGATTAAAGTCACATCGCTGCAGATTGATAAAGAGAAGAAATAAATCTGGAAACAATCTCTCTAAACTATGCATTATTCCTCGTTTTTTCACCAGACTCTACCTGTTATTCTCGCGCTGAGGTATGCTTGCGGGTCTTTCGAAAAGGCAACCTAATAATAAGCAGTAAAGCCCAATGAGTAGTAACAACATACAGTATGATCCCCAGGTTATTGAAGCCGCGGCTCAATCGTATTGGAACGAACATAATTGTTTTCGCGTAGAAGAAGATCCTAACAAGGAAAAATTCTACTGCCTCTCTATGTTCCCTTATCCAAGTGGCAATCTGCATATGGGTCACGTCCGAAACTATGCCATAGGTGACGCTATCTCTCGCTACCAACGTATGCAAGGTAAAAATGTATTACAACCAATGGGGTGGGATGCCTTTGGTCTTCCCGCTGAAAACGCGGCTATGCAAAATAAAGTTGCACCTGCAAAATGGACTTACAGCAATATCTCGTACATGAGGGAACAATTACAAAAACTGGGTTACGCCTACGACTGGTCTCGTGAAATCGCTACTTGTAATCGGAAATATTATCGCTGGGAACAATGGTTTTTTACACGTTTGTTCGAAAAGGGTCTAGTCTACAAGAAAGAAGCCGAAGTTAATTGGGACCCAATCGATCAAACCGTACTAGCAAATGAACAGGTGATTGATGGGCGTGGCTGGCGTTCGGGAGCACCAGTGGAACGACGAAAAATTCCACAATGGTTTGTCAAGATTACAGCTTTCGCACAAGAATTATTGAACGACCTGGAAAAACTCGACGGCTGGCCGGAAAGGGTCCGCACGATGCAAACTAATTGGATAGGTCGTTCAGAAGGCGTAAATCTTGAGTTTGAGGTAGCAAGCGAAAATGGCGAGAGCCTAAAAAATCTTTCTGTTTACACCACGCGCCCGGATACGTTGCTGGGCGTTACTTACGTTGCAGTAGCTCCTCAGCATGGTCTAGCTGAAAAAGCAGCGATAAATAATCCAAAATTGGCTGCGTTTATAGAAGAGCAAAAAAATATAAAAGTTGCAGAAGCGGAGTTAACAAATGTAGAAAAGTTAGGCATGGATACTGGATTAAAAGCCATCCATCCAGTCAGCCAGGCGCAAGTTCCAATATTCGTCGCTAATTTTGTGTTAATGAGTTATGGCTCAGGCGCGGTTATGGCAGTGCCTGGCCACGACCAACGTGATTGGGAGTTTGCCAAGAAGTATCACTTGCCAATTAAACAAGTAATTGAGCCAATTTCTAACGAATCTAGTTGCGACCTAAACAAATGTGCTTACGCAGATAAGGGTCGAGTTATCAACTCCGGTCAATTCGATGGGTTGGAATTCGAAGAAGCTTTTAACGCCATCGCGGATTTTCTTAAAATAAACAACAAAGGTGAAAAAGCAATAAATTATCGCCTTAGAGACTGGGGCGTTTCTCGCCAACGTTATTGGGGAACCCCAATCCCAATAATTAATTGTGATGGCTGCGGATCGGTACCTGTCCCAGAAAAAGATTTGCCAGTACTTCTGCCCGAAGACATTCATTTCGATAATACTGGATCTCCTTTAACGAAACTAGCTGAATTTTATGAAGTCGATTGTCCAAAGTGCCAAAGCAAAGCGAGAAGAGAAACTGACACTTTCGATACATTTATGGAATCTTCCTGGTATTACGCCCGCTATGCCTGCCCTGACCAAGATAGCAAGATGCTTGATGAAAGGGCTGATTATTGGCTACCAGTAGACCAATATATAGGAGGCATCGAGCACGCTATCCTCCATCTACTCTATGCTCGTTTCTACCATAAATTAATGCGGGACGAAGGCTTAGTCAATTCAGACGAACCGTTCACGCGCCTATTAACTCAGGGTATGGTACTTAATGAAGGCAGCAAAATGTCGAAATCTAAAGGCAACACTGTCGACCCTTTGGGGTTGATTGAAGAATATGGTGCCGATACGGTTCGCATGTTCACTCTCTTCGCCTCCCCACCTGACCAGTCACTGGATTGGTCTGATTCAGGCGTCGAAGGAAGTTATCGCTTTCTCAAACGTCTGTGGAAAATCATAACGAACCACACCGCAGTTTCACTTCCCAATTTAATGAACTAGAGCTCAGTTTCGAACAAGAAAAACTGCGACTTAAAACACATCAAACTATCCAAAAAGTTACTGATGACTTCGGCCGCAGACATACCTTTAACACCGCTATAGCAGCCACTATGGAACTATTAAATAGCGCTAACAAATTCTTAGAATCCAATACCAAAAGATCCGACCAAGAGATTGCGCAGGAGGCTTTGGAATCAGTTATCTTAATGCTCGCACCAATAGTCCCGCACTTATGTCATGCCTTATGGAAGCATTTGGGTCATGGCGATTCTATTTTAGATGCTAGTTGGCCCTCCGTAGACGAATCTGCACTAATAGAGGACTCGATTCTTCTTGTTCTGCAGGTTAATGGAAAGCTAAGAGATAAGACGCAAGTCGCCAAGAACTTATCAAGAGAAGAATTGGAAAAAGTGGCACTTTCCAGCAAAGCAGTGGGGCGCTTTATTGAAGGCAAAAAAGTACAAAAAATTATCATAGTACCTGGTCGTTTAATCAATGTCGTAGTAAGTTAGTCAACATGAACCGTACTACTATTTTCCTATTCTTACTTATCTTTTTTAGCAGTTCACTAGGCTGTGGTTTCGCACTCCGTGGCGGAGATGCGATAAGCTCGCGCTTTACTATTCTAGAATTGGACCTTACACAACCGAATAGCGAAACTTCTCGATTGCTCCGGCAGCGCTTATCGGTATCAGATGTCTCTACGAAATATGTTTCAGGTTCAGACGAAAATTCACTCTCCTCACAATTACCAAGGCTAACTATTAGAAACGAGCAGGTTACCTCAAGGCCGGTAACGATAAATCCTCGAGCACGAGCTGCACAATATGAGATGCGTATATCGATAACTATTTCATTAGAACAGTCAAGACAAATGCTAATTCAAACCGAAACACTATCTGTAGATCGAACATACTTTGAAGATATTGAAAATATCACAGGTAACCGTGAAGAAGTTGAGATCATTGCTACTGAAATGCGCCGCGAATTAGTAAATCAGATCATACGCCGATTGGAAGCAATAAGCTCATGAAGCTAAAAGTAGAGCAACTAACCCACGTCCTCAAAACTGATTCTTTCTCTACGTACTGGCTAACTGGTGAAGAACCATTACTACTGCAGGAAGCAGCCGATACTATTCGAAAGCATTATCAAGGTCTCGGTTTTGCAGACCGAGAAATTTTTAATGTAGAGAACGGTTACCGGTGGGAAGAGTTCACTCAATCCGCAAGAAATCTTTCCTTATTCTCTGAGAAAAAAATATTCGAACTGCGTCTCGCGATTTCAAAGCTTGACGAAGAAGGTAAAAAAGCAATTAACGCTTATCTGGATGAAGGAAATAGCAGCTTCATTATGTTGATAACTAGTCGCAAATTAGATGCAGGAGTTATGAATACAAAATGGTTTAAAAACATCCAGCCAAAAATTGCCCTGGTACAAATCTGGCCAATCAGCAAAGATAAGTTAGCAAATTGGCTTTCCAAAAGATTAATAAGTGAAGGTATTAATACCGATACCCAAGCTCTGCAGCTCCTGAGCGATAAAGTCGAGGGAAATCTGTTAGCGGCGATACAAGAGATTGAAAAACTCAAATTACTAACTAACAAAAACGAGGATGTGAGTATAAACCTTGATTCAAAGTTGGTAATGCAAGTAATTGCAGATAGCTCTCGCTATAGTGTATACAGCTTAGTCGATGCGGCTCTGACAGGCAATCCCGGGCGTTGCCAGAAAATATTGGCGGCTCTAAGAGATGAAGGGTTATTTCCTCTGCTAATTGTCAATGCGATTACAAGAGAATTACGGCTTTTGTTACCTATGATTGAAAAAAAAGCTCAAGGCCAAGACGTAAACGCGATAATGCAGACCCATCACGTTTGGTTTAGTCGCAAACAAGCAGTTAGCAATGCTTTACATTGCCTGCAGGTCGAGGATATCTGGAAGATACTTGATAAATGCCGAAATATTGACCACGCAATTAAAGGCCTTTCGTCTTCTAATCCGTGGGATGAGCTAAGTAAAGTTGTACTTGAGCTTAGCGGCGTCAAAACCGCGTCAATGATGAGAGTCGGCTAGGCCACTTTTCAATTTAACCCTCTGCGCAAAAGCAATGGTCCGATTTCTGCGTCTCTACCACGAAAGGCTCTAAACATATGCATCGCCTCTTGACTACCACCTTGAGATAAAAGCGTTTCTCTAAAATGATCACCATTTTCTTTTAATAATCCGTTATTTTCTTTAAACCATTCGACTGTATCAGCGTCGAGAACCTCACTCCATATATAAGAATAATAGCCAGCAGAGTAACCACCCATGATGTGATTAAAGTAAGTAGCTCGATAACGAGGAGGTACCACTTCTAATGAAACTCCAGAGCTTTCAAGCACCTCTGCTTCAAAATCCATAATTTCCTCTGCAGAGGGAATCTGACCCGGACTAAGCTGATGTAGCGCCTGATCGACAATCGACGCTGCAAGATACTCTACCGTTGAAAACCCTTGATTAAAAGTCTGAGTAGAGAGCACTTTCTCCAATAACTCATTGGGCATTGGTTCACGTGTTTGATAATGAACTGCATAATTTTCTAAAACCTCAGGCCAAGTAGCCCACATTTCATTTACTTGACTTGGGTACTCAACAAAATCTCGCGGCACCCGCGTACCTGAAAATGAAGGGTATTCAACTTCCGAAAACATGCCGTGTAGGGCATGGCCAAACTCGTGAAACATCGTGGTCACTTCATCAAATGTAAGAAGTGTTGGCTCCCCGACTGGAGGCTTAGTGACGTTCAGATGATTTGCCACGATAGGCTTCGTATCCAGCAATTCGCTTTGAGAGATATAAGCATTCATCCAAGCCCCTCCGCGTTTGCTTGGACGAGCATAAAAATCGGCGATAAATAATGCTAGCGTCGAACCATCAGCATCAAATACCTCAAATACGCGGACATCTTCTTGGTATGTTGGTAAATCAAACCTCTCCTGGAATGTAAGGCCAAATAATCTCTCTGCAGCAAAAAACACTCCTAGCTGCAGCACATTATCGATTTCGAAATATGGACGCAGTTGGCTCTCGTCGAAATCAAAGCGCGAAGCACGCAGTCGTTCCGTGTAAAAATCCCAATCCCAAGAAGCTAATTTAAAGTCTCTTCCATCATCAATAATCATTTGCTGCAAGTCTGAAGCTTCTCTATTTGCATTAGCGACTGCTGGAGCAGCTAACTCTGCTAACCGCTGATTCACCGCGTCAATTGTTTGCGCAGTTTGTTGCTCTAATATGTATTCAGCATGACTAGAATAGCCCAGTAACTGAGCTCTATCAGCTCGAAGGCGAATTACATCAGAGAGTATTTGACGGTTATCGAACTCTCCTCCACGACTCCCTCTCGACAAAGAAGTTAAATGGATCCGCTCTCGCAACGCGCGATTCTGCAGATTCGCTAGCGATGGCTGTCCGCTGGTATTCAACAAAGGAATAACGAATCGACCCTCCAAGCCTCTCGAAACTGCTTCTTGGGCTGATGCCTCAATTCGAGCATCGCTTAAACCAATCAGCTCTTCTCGACTATTAACAATAATCGCGACATTATTTACTTCGCTCAATATATTTTGGCTAAACTGGGTTTCTAAAATTGCAATTTCTGCGTTCAATTCTTTCATTCTTTGCTGTTGATCTTCAGTTAAGGAAGCTCCTGCCCTGACAAAATCAATATAGTAATCTTCGAGTAGACGCTCAGATTCGGAGTTTAAACCTAGATGCTCTATTCGCTTATAAAGATTATCTATACGCGCAAATAACTCTCGATTTAGCAAAATCGCATCTTGATGAGCTGCCAACTTTGGCGCGAGCTGGCGATCAAGCTCTTGAATTTCATCATTAGTATGAGCACTGCCCATTGCAAAAAATACAGTGGCTACCCTATCAAGCAACTCCCCTGCTAACTCCAGTGCAACAATGGTGTTCTCAAAACTTGGCTCTTCTGATTGAGCAATAATGGCATCTACCTCAACCAAATTTTCCGCCATTCCCCTTTCAAAAGCCGGTAAGAAATGCTCGTTATTAATCAGGTCGAACTGAGGATAATTCATGTAGAGAGGGCTTTTCAGGAATAATGGGTTCTCAAACCCTAGCATCGCTTCACTAACTTCCAACTCGGTCTCATTACTTCCTACAATATCTAAAGATCCAGCTTGTTGTTCTTGTTCAGAGCAAGCTATTAATATACTTGAGATCATAAACAGGTTAATTAATCTTGATAGCATAGACTTACTTCTCGATAAATAAAAATATAAATGCGCCTGAGCAATTAATCCAATGCTGAGTTAATTCAAAGTAGTTTTTGACTTAGCTAAGCTCCAAGCTGTCGAGCCAGATCCAAAAAATCCGTAGCTATGTAATCAAATTCTCCTTCTGGGGGAGGATCCGCACGCCTATCTGGCCCATATTCTAGCGGCCTAATGACATAAGCTTGTCTCATTCCCGTGCGCGCGGACGCGCGTGAGTCACTGACGTGGGCTGAAACAAATAAAACTTCTTCTGGCCTAAGACCAAGTAGATCAGCAGCAGTTAAGTAAGCCTCAGGATCTGGCTTGTAGTGTTTTGCTAGCTCAGCCGACAGCACTGCGTCCCAGGGCAGACCAGCATTCTTTGCCATATTAGTTAGCAGTGATACGTTGCCATTGGAAAGGGTTGCGATGATATATTTTGTTTTCAAACGATTTAGACCAGCAACAGTATCAGGCCAAGGTGATAGTCTATGCCAAGCTTTATTGAAATTATCTAACTCTTCTTCGCTCAGCCCTTCCAGCGCATACTCGTCAACAAGATCATCTAAAACCATTCTGTGGAGTTCATCGATTTTGGTCCAGGGCAATTCACCCGTTCTAACACGATTCATTGAGGGCCCGTAACCACCGCGCCAGCGATCAGCAAATTCAGCCCAATCAATATCATAACCTTTTTTGGCGCCGAGTAATTGTCCTTCACGAATAATCGAACCTCTCCAGTCAACGACT
The DNA here is from genome assembly GCA_002723195.1 of Gammaproteobacteria bacterium. Lineage (GTDB taxonomy): Bacteria > Pseudomonadota > Gammaproteobacteria > Pseudomonadales > Pseudohongiellaceae > UBA9145. Next base: position 33,531 of record PBNR01000063.1, read on the forward strand.
GTTCCGAAAACATCGAAAGTTAATGCTTTAACGCTATCCGCAACAGGTAGTTGAGCAAAAGCAGATTTTATTGGCAATATGCCCATGCCTACCATTGGCGGCACTGATAGAGCAGCTTGCAAAAATTGTCTTCTAGAATTTACTGAAAATAGATGAGAATTTTTTGGCGAAAAATTCATAAACTATCCTCGTTTTCCGTAATCAAAAAATTTATTTAACGACTAAGCCAACACGTTAGCATATATGCGCCCTAATATCATCTGATAGCAAGGCTAGGGCATCTCTATAAAAATACCTTCAACTGCTTCGCAAGCGCCACCCTAAATTACTGGAAATACACAATTAAAATAGCAACGGGACAAACGAATTTCACATAAAAAGGCCAAATTTTCCAGAATAAGCCTTGTTCGGCTTCGGGAGCTCCTTGTTTAATTTCTTTTAAGATATCGTTCCTACGCCATATCCAAGCAACAAAAATACAAAAGGCAAAGCCAAGCAACGGCTGACTCATTTCAGTAGTATAAGTGACAACGATGTCAAACATCGGATCAAAGTTAAAAACGATAGTTAGAGAAATCAACGTGACTATTGAGCCAATAATCGCAGCTGCCTTACTGCGCTGCAATCCATGGTGTTCAACGGCGTATGCCACAGGAACTTCCAGCATAGAAATAGAAGAAGTCAGCGAGGCTATAGTCATTAACAAAAAGAATCCAAGCGCAACAAAAATACCAATCACCCCCATCGTATTAAATAACGCTGGTAATACAGATATGATTAGTCCAGGCCCAGCAATAAGCCCGCCTTGCGAATCAAATATTTCGACACCATTAGCCAATGCGACATACATCGCCGGTAAAATTAAAAGCCCAGCCAAAACAGCAATACTAATGTCCAGCAAGGCTACCAAACCCCCAGTGGTAGGCAAATTTTCCTGCTTGCTTATATAAGACCCATAAACCAACATAGTGCCAACCCCAAGAGAAAGGGAAAAGAAAGCCTGGCCCATCGCGTCAACCAATAAGGTAGGATCGGCAATACTAGAAAAATCAGGCACCAGATAAGCTTTCAAGCCATCCATCGCTCCAGGAAGAGTCAGCACATATAAAATCAACAATATCAGAATAATAATCAATGAAGGCATTAACCGGGACGCCCATTTTTCTATGCCTTCTTGAACACCTGCGCTAATTATAAATACAGTTACAGCCATAAATAACACGACAAAAGCTGCATCACGTAATATCGCATCCGTAGTCAGCCATTGAGCAACTCCACCGTAACCCAGTAAGCGCGCCAAAGGATCGAAAAAATAGGCAATCATCCAACCACTAACAATTGCATAGAAAGATAAAATGAAAGTAACAGTTATAATACCCGTGAACCCAACCACTAAAGCTGCGATCTTACTTTTGTCGCCAGGAGAAATAGATCTAAGCGCTGTAACAGCATTTGCTCGAGCATAACGACCTATAATAAGCTCAGCCATCAGTGCCGGATAAGCGAGAGCAAATGCTAGTATAAGGTAGACAAAAAGAAATGCCGCGCCACCATTTGATGCCGCGTTAGTGGGAAAACCCCAAATATTACCTAAGCCAACTGCAGAACCTGACGCAGCCATCAGAAAACCAAATCTAGATGTAAATTCGCCTCTTGGTGCCGCCATGAGTTAACATTTTCCTTTCTTTTATAGCGCAATTCTCTGGTATCACACAAGATTAACTCATGTCAAAGATTTGGTAAACGTGTGTACTTATTGCTGAAATGATTCCAAAGTAAATTGGACAGGACTGGTATTTGTTAATACGAATACGACATTTTGCACCACTACCACGTCCCCATTCACATTAACTTCAAGAGAAGGTATCCGTAATCGTTTATCCGCACTTGAAAAAGAGGCCACGCCTTCAACCGGCCCTCGGCGAGGTATTATACTTTCTAAATTAGCTTGTATAATAAAGTTTTCACTGGGTTGAATTGCATTAAAGTTCAAACTAATTAGATCTGAACCATTATCAATATCAACAGAGGTGATAAGCAAACCTGAGTTTGTTTCTAAGACATGGGGCGCCCCACTTAGCCGCTCTACGACTTCAACATTCATATAGAGAAAATCCATAGGATCTGCATAAGCCGATGTCACATAAGGAGCATCTGACGCCTTTACGCCTAAATCAATTGTGGGCTGATTATCAATGGCATCAACAATGGTCATGCCTTCGCCCAACACATTTCCGAAAACAGTAAACCCACCATCTATCACATCAAGGTCTGTATTATCGCTAAGATTCACAAACCATTGATTTGTTGCGCTGTTTGGTTCACCTGATATGCGCGCCATAGCAACTGTTCCACGGGTATTGGAGAGCCCGAATTCGTTTTTAATAGGCGGATCTGTAGGCACGTCGATCGGGCCTACGTAAAGCTCAAAGCGATAAGCACCCCCCTGCGCGACAAAATCATCAACAACTCGATGAAAGTAGGTACCGTTATAATCGTTTCGATTTACATAATTAAGGAAATTCTGGACTGTGATCGGGGCTATTTCGTCAAGCAACTCGATAGAAAAATCACCTATCGTGGTGCTCACACGCACGATAGTGCCTGCTTGAGCAGTAGGCGAAAAAAGCACTATAAAGAGGATAAGCAAAACATAGACAGCCTGCATATTTAGTTTCCATGCTAGCTCTCTCATTAACGCTCCTAATTTATTACTCAGCCCAGCTACTCTAAGAACTGACGAGCATAGGTTAAGTTCAATCTATATTCAACATTATTGTTAGTCCTATATAGTACCTGAACGGCGCAAGAAAGGCGATTTTGCTGGAACCTCCTAAATAAGTTATTCTAACAAGATGTTTTTCTTTATAGCTTATGTATCGATAATCACTAATTTTTATCCATTCGTTCAATATTATAAGCACATATGAGGATGATAAGTGGCAAGGCAAAACCAACCTAAATCCACCAATTTTTTCGGCATCGGTATAGACTTTGGTACTAGCAACAGTGCAGCTGCAATTTATGACGGAAAAGAAGTCTACATGGTGAAATTAGAGCCCCATACGACCGTAATGCCCTCGGCAACTTATATCGACCGCGAATTCCAAATAGCTACCGGCCAGACAGCCATAGATTATTATATTGAAAGCAATATCGGCCGGACTGTAGAACTCAGCGCTGAGGTTTTGGGAGAAAGCAGAAATTCGACAGGCCAAATTGGCGATTTTGGGCTCCCCGAAGAGGCAGCTACGGAAAAGGTATATGGCCAATCGATCATTGACGGAGGACAAAAAGGAAGGCTATTCCGCGGAATAAAGCGCTTGCTAGGAAGTTCGGCGACGCAGCGACTGATGGTTTTCGACCGCCCCTTTCGACTAGTCGCCTTAATCACTCCTCTTCTATTAAGAATTAAAAGTAGCACAAGTAAGATATTTTCAAAGCTAGATATGCAAGCTGAAAGTATTAATCATGTATGTATTGGTCACCCTGTAAATTTCGAAGGCACCGATAAAAACCGAAATCTAGTTGCTCTTCAGCTTTTATCTGAAGCCTATGGTTATGCAGAATTTAATAAACAGACTTATTATCCTGAACCAATAGCTGCTGCGTTATCTTATTTACATGAATATCCCGACGCAAATGAAGAAATTTTACTGGCAGTTGATTTTGGGGGAGGCACTCTTGATCTTTGTGTATTAAAATATAAAGATCAAAATTTCTCGGTATTAGCAACACATGGCATAGGTTTAGGAGGAGATCATATAGATCAATTATTGTTCAAAAATCTTCTACTACCGTTATTAGGTAAAGGTGAGCGTTGGCGCCGCGCAGGCGAAGATCGAGAAATTGAAACCGTCTTTCCTTTTAAGGATTACGAAGAATTATTGCTTAATTGGGCGGTGAGCTACATACTAAATCAGAACAAATATACCACGCCCTTAAAACAACGAATTGAGTATGGCGACGAAGCTGCGACTAAATTTCAACGCCTTTACGATTTGATAAAAAACAATCATAGCTATCT
>PBNR01000064.1 GCA_002723195.1 Gammaproteobacteria bacterium
AGGGGTTGAATTTTGCCTAAATTAATATTATTTATTGTGAGCTGATTTGAATACTAGAAAGAGCCTCAGCGTTAGATGCTAAAACGGTTTCGCCGGCCGGAAAACCATTGGATTTAATAATGAAGGCAAGAATTGCCGCATAACTTTGTTGCGATAAGCTGCCGGGGTTCTCTGTAGGCATTTCAGAACTCATTTTTTCGAATAATTCACCTAGATTGCGGTCTTCCCAAATAAACATGAAACTGAGCCCCACTAAGCTGGGGGAATTACTATTGCCCCTAAGATCAGCGGAGTGACAGGAAGCACAGCGCGCTGCATACTCTTCCGCACCTCTTGCAGCCTGAGCTTCTGTGAATATGCCTTCTTGCAGGGTCTGGCTGAAGGAGATTGATGAGGTTAAAAAGCACCAATATAAAATTAAATTAGTAAAAGCCTTTTTCAGTTTAGTTAGGAAGCGCAAATACATGTATTGAATTCCCATTGCGAGGTCGCGTTAATTCTGGTGTCAAATCTCTGGGTAGCATACCCGACCAACTTGCACCGCCTACGCCTACAGGCATTGCTATATATTGCTTGCCATCGATCATGTAGGACATTGGAAACCCTTGCGCAGATGTCGTAACACGTGTTTGCCAAAGCTTTTCGCCTGTCTCCGCATCGAAGGCATAATAATATCGATTCCAATCACCTACAAAAACTAATCCACCTCCGGTAGTTAGTGCTGCAGTATTTATTGGAGCGCGTTGTCGATAGCGCCACTTAACATCTCCTTCAGGAATGTTCATGACAAGTAGTTCGCCAAGGTTCTCTCCAGCGTCATGGTGTGGATAGTTAATCCTGCGAACTGGACCGGGCCCCCCGCCTCCTAACACTTGCTCTGTGGGGCCAAAAGTTGCTAATTCACAGTTTAAAGTAATAGGAATATACATGGCTTCTGTTCTTGGTGAATATGCCGTTGCTCACCAACTCTTAAAGCCTGATGTGCTTGGACACATATCAATCTGTTGGCCGATGCGTGGAATCATTCCATCACGATAAGAAATATTACCGTTAGTTGGATTTACGTTCACGATAGTTTGATAGCCAATATCTGTAGCTTGGATTATTTCGCCGCTTGCGCGATCAAGTTGCCACAATATGCCCAGCTTACCCATTTTGAAGAGTGATTCGCGACCCTCGATATCGATTAATATAGATTCAAAGTTCTCGTCCATGTCGTGGGTTTCACCGGGAAGGTGCTGGTAATACCAGTTCATATCACCGTTATTCGGATTTAAAGCAATTGTTGAATTAGTATAAAGGGCGTCACCATCGGTGCCACGCACGGCTCTTGCCCAGGGCTTGGCTTGAGAAGTGCCCATAAAGACTAGGTTCAAGGTCGGGTCGTAACTGCCTGATTGCCAGGAATCCCCACCTGCACGAAATCTTAATGGAAGTTCACTCCACGTATCGCCGCCTGGTGTCCCGGGCGCGGCAATAGTTTCAAAGCGCCAAAGTTCTTCCCCAGTTTGTGGATTATGTCCGGTAAAATAACAATTTCCATCCTTATAACGTTCGCAACCTGTAATTCCCGTAACTAATACGCCGTTTGCGACGATCGGGCCTGCAGTGTAAAAATAGCCTAAGGCGGGATCAGCAGTTTGTGTTTCCCAAACCAACTGTCCGCTGCGCGCATCTAATCCTCTGATGCTGGCATTTTCAGTGGCGTAGTAGACCATGTCGCCGTAGATAGCTAGATTTTTCTGCACTCCCCGACCAACACCCGCAAAAGCAGTGGCTGCCATTGCAGCGTCACCTAACTCTTCAGCCGTAATTTCACGATCTGAACCATCGACGGAGGGGGTAATACCTGGGCGGTATTCCCAAATTAGATCCCCGGTCGCGGCGTTAATAGCTTGCACGACTCCTCTCGGTCCAGGTACAAACATAACTCCATCGTGGACAAGGGGTGCTGCTTGCCCAGCGCCAGTATCATCCAATGCCATCGACCAAACTAGCTGCAGTTGCCCTACATTTGCAGTATTAATTTGGTCTAGCGGGCTATAGCCCCAGCTACGAGGTGTGCCCCGCCAACTTAACCATTCTTCAGGTGGCGGGTTTTGTAGCATCGTATCCGTAACCGTTTGGTATTCCAGAATCTGCGAAAAACTTGAAGAGGTACCTAGGTAAAATAAACTGGCGATGGCACATAATTTGTATTTTTTCATTACTTGTTTCATAACTATTGTTCTAAATTCGGATCAGCATAAACACTAGAGCGATCGCAGTCCAGCCATAGAGCAATTATTCTCACTATTTGAAATGCGATAGGGCCGGTGTTGGGTAGCTTTAGTATGCGCAGATTTTTGTAAGGCATCATTCTCTGATACCTTCAGAGAAATCTTAAAATTATACGTAATTATAAAGTTTGGTTTTGAGTTCCGAATTATTTTATGATTGTTCGGAACCAGATAGCGTTTTATTCGGGCTATGAAATGCATTACCGCTCTGAAATATTAAGGTCTGACACATTTTGTTTCATTAGAAGTGATATCCGCGGTGTTACTCCCAAATTATTCTGTGTAGCATGGGTTTACCTGAAGCAATTCCAATAATAAGAATGCCGTTGTTAGTCACAGTGAAGCGTTTTTTTCAGCGCAACTTCATCTTTTGTTTTATGCCGGTGTGCTCTTTCGCAGTGTTTATCGCGACAGGCAACCTATATGCACAGCCTCCTATAGAGGTAACTGAAGAAGTGCTTCGAGAAGCTTTCCCCAATGCAGACCTATTTAGCCCGAAAGAAGGAGTACCTCCAGTTTACAGAGCGTTACGGGAGGATTCTGAAACTAACGAACTAGAAGTTGTTGGTTACTTATTTGAAACCCCCGATTTGCCTCCGGAAGAGATCGGCTATTCGGCTCCAGTCGATGTTCTTGTTGGAATGGATTTAAAGGGCACAATTACTGGCATCAAAGTTTTACATTACATTGAATCATATCGATCTATTCGGGGCGATTTTATAAATAGTGAATATTTTCCAAATCAATTCCAGGATAAAAATATTGTAGAAGGTTTTCGGATTGGTCGTGATGTCGACGGGATTTCGCGAGCTACAATTACCAGCTGGGCGGTTTCTAGGGGAGTGCGCAATGCTGCCAGGCGAATCGCAGAGTCATATTTAAGCGACTCTCAGTTTGTTGCTTTAACGACTGCGGACGCAGTTGCTTTGCAAGTCCTTGCTGGAAAAAGCTGGGACGAGATGACTGAAGATGGTTTAGTTGTTAATTGGGTGATTATGCAACCAGATACGACAGAGCTACACCTCGCGTTAGCATTTATGGGTCACGATGGTTTGGGAGAATTATTGGTAGGGGAAGTTGATTACTCTCGAGCTGATAGAGAGGCAAGCGCTAGAGTTCGAGATGGGAATATGTTGCTGGTTGGTATTGATGGCAACTCTTCCCAGCCCTTCAGGCAGGAAAGATTAGCAGTCCAACAGGGAGAACAAGTTTTTCCTATTGAAAGACGTCGTTTTGTTTATGTGGGCAGTGCTGATTATGGCAAGATTGCCGATCGTGTTCGCTTCGCTGGTGCTATGGTTCTAGATCCAAGAATAGACCTAAACGAACCCTTTGAGGTGCTTTATAACACCGGGGGTCGCGTAGGAGAATTTGGCACTATTGCTCGCACTACATATCAGGTGCCCCCCATTCCACTGGCGCTATCTACTGGTACGCCTGTTCCACCAGAGCTCCTTCCTGAGTATGAAGATGATTTAACGGCTTTTCAGAACGAAGGGGTTTATGCAAGTTTAATTAATGATGCACCGTGGTTGGATGTTGTGATCTTATTAATACTTTTTATCATGGTGATGACTGCCTTTTTGCTCAAGAATGCGGCAATACGTTGGGCCACGCTTGTATTTACACTGGCTTACTTGGGGTTTATGGATGGTGGATTTGTATCTGTTTCTCACATAACTAATTTTGTGAAGATTGGCCCGTCAATGTTTAGGAGTGATCTCCCACAATTACTTATCATTGTTTTTACTATAGTGACGACTTTATTTTGGGGTCGAGTATTTTGTTCCTCACTTTGCCCTTTCGGAGCGCTACAAGATTTTATTTCTTACTTCACGCCGCGACACTTTCAAAAAGAACTGCCAGCCTTTCTTCANGATAAAGCTATTTACATTAAATATGCCATTCTTGTCTTTTTGGTTTTAATGGCGGTATCGTTCACAAACTTAAGTTTATTCCAATATTTTGAACCGTTTGGCACAATTTTTTACTTTAGTCAGTCATACCTGCTTTGGGGGATTCTTACACTTTTTATTCTTGCTTCGATTTTTATCTCACGGTTTTACTGTCGCTATGTTTGTCCGCTGGGCGCAGCACTAGGAATAATGGCGTTTGTTTCACCCTGGCGAATTAAACGGGTGCCGCAGTGCGATGTTTGCAAAGTATGTGAGCAATCTTGCCCCACAGGTGCTATCCGTGGCCCGAATCTAGATTTCAAGGAATGCGTACGTTGCGATATTTGCGAGAGTAAGTTGATTGCCCGTGCCGGAGTTTGTAAGCACGATATGGAAACCGTCAAAATCCGTATTAAGCACTGGGATGCGGTTGGCTCGTCCAGCTAATAATAATTAACCATTGGGCTTTCAGCGTACAAATGGATAGTCGCATTATAAATACGAGCGCGAATGACATATGCAAGAATTGATTGCTATCGGTATTTTTGCGTTGTGATGTGATTACCTCAGTTGCGCGCCTGCTGTTCTTTGGCTCTACCTGCGCTTAGTATATTAGGTATCGCATAATTACCTTCATGGCAGGCGTACTCGTACATAACATAATTAGGTTCGTTAGTCAGAGGCATAGAGATAGTAAAAGGCTGGGTGTAGATTTCTGGGTCGGTAATTGTGGCTTCCCAAATGATTGTTTCTTCGCTGATTCGAGTAAAACGTTCGATTACATGTAATTCTTCGGTTACGGGCACGCCTTTAAGACGGGCTCCAGCACTACTACTGGCGATCATGCCGCGATCATTAAAATTAGTTGTCTCAACAACAAGTGTGTCGCCCTCCCAGTGAGCAACAGAATCACCCATATAGAGCTTTACTTTGTCGTCAACGTGACCGTCTTTGTTAAGGTGGATCGTACGAACGTCGTGAATCATCTCGTATACGATCGTGAAAGTATCAGGTGTTTGGATAAATCTATAGGCGTTATTATAGCCTGCGGGCAACATTGATCCAGGAACACCTCGGGTTAAACAGCGGTCCCNAACGGTGTGATAAATATAGTGATCTTCTACGTGGGCAAAATAGTAATCACGAACAGCTGCAGCAGATTCCCGTAAAGGTGCTCGCCCATTTGGTGGGTCAACTATGAGTGAAGTTTGTCCTGTGGACAGAACGGTGTCTCCAGAATCAAGCCATACTTGATTGTATCCACCAACATTGCCCCCAGCTTCTACGACGATGTTGTTGTCCGCATATTCACGCCTTTCCGCTAGGTTGCGCTCCATACTGGCAATTTCATCTTCAGTAAGAAAGGGGCGACCTTCAAGTGAGGCAGGGCGTTCCATGGGTGTAATGGTATCGTTGGTCCAGACACCAGAAAAGTCAGGTTGGCCATCAGAAGTGCGGGGGACGAGATAGTCTTGGGCCAGAACAAATGTCGATCCTAGCCCAGCGGCACTGAGGAGAATTGCGATAGAAGTGTTTCTTATAATGTGCATGAGAGTCTCCTCAAATTTGTGCTTTTTAGGGGCTATCCTCTTCCAGCCAGGAAAAGTCATCGGCGGTAGGGTCGAACAGTTGCGAAAACTCACGGCGTCTTGCGTCTTCTTCTCGAGCCGTCTGAATAACATCTTCTGGCACGGGTTCACCCACTACTATGCCGCGGGGGGTAGTTGGTGCATAGTAGATTCGAGCGTTGGCCATTTCATCAGTTGTGGCTGGTCCGTAGACTACGTCTTGAGCTGGATCAGGATTAAATCTATTTCCTTCAGAATTATCGAACCACCAGCTCATGTGCATAGTAGAACCAGCTGGTATGAACTTTGGTGTTTCATATTCGTACAGGAACTGCCAGTTGAAATCATAGTTAGGCACCCACAGCAAAACTTCTCTTTCATCATCGGGATATTCGACCTCATAGCGCATGGCTTTGCCCCGGTAGTGCATGTGCGGCCCCATGGATAAGAGATAAATATCCTCCTCGACATCAAAAGTGTTATTTACTTCATAATTTGGGTGGCCCGCAGGAATAGTCCAATTCCGGTGTGGAAGTAGATTTGTTTCAACCACGTGGTCAATAACATCGCCTTCGTCATAAAACTTGAATCCCGCACGTGTCATGTCGTTAACAGCGGTTCCTTCACCAGGATCCTTGTGGTAATGCATATTAACAGTAATGAAAGGGTCTTCCGGAAGCAATACACCCCAGCCTTCAGGGTAGGTGAAGGGTCCGCGGCCAGGCACGCCGACCCCCATGTGACTCGAAACAATATGGTGGACCCAAGGACCTCCCGGATCAAGTTCAGCCATTGAAATCCAAGCAGGATTTTCATGGGCGCCTTCTGGAACAGGCATCTGTATGGTCGGTTGCCAATCTTCTATTTCATCTGGCACATATACTTCTTTTTCAAACTGAACTACTAGGTCAGGATCACCGATCCACCAACCTGAAGGGGGAAGCGTTGTTCCGGCGCCGTTTGCGACTATCGCGTTCCCGCTTGTGGTGTCGGAGGGGCTACCTTCGAGCGCACCCGCTTCTACCCAAGCGATTAGCAAATCTTTTTCCTTCTTATCGATGTAGCGCTCGCCTTTGAATTCGCCGCGATGTCTTTCATGGGCTCCCCAAGGGGGCATGTAGTTAGTAACAAGTGCATTCTTAATTACCGGTGCCCACATTTTTGCTTGTTCAAAATTATCTAAAGCCATTGGAGCGAAAATTCCACCTACATCGGGCGGGTTATCTTGATGGCAGGCTACACAGTTTTTTTGAAAAACTGGCAATGCGTCGGCATAGAAAGTGGGGGCATTGCTTTGTGCATTAACTACTGACAATGCGCTTGCGCTAATCAAGCCTAAAAAGCCAGTTATGAGGGACTTCGCAAGGAGCTTCATAATTGTTCCTACTCGTTACTTTTAATACTGCAAACTCTAATGCTAATTTACTGATTTGTCTACAGATAATAATTCTGTACAGTCCGAAATATCAGCTCTATTTGTAATCCTAGACAAAGCCGCTTCTGCCTCGAAACTCACTGTTTTGGTAATCACTATGGGTTGTTATGACCATGGGTCCTCCATTGAGTTGAAGAATGCTCGATGGCCATTAATCACGCGGCGGGTTGCTTCAGGGTCTGGAGTGGTATCCCAGTTATTTCTTTCATAAGTTCCACCTAATAAGATGCCGTCGGTGCGAGGAAACATGTAAAGGCCACTATTCCCGACAATAATGTAATTTACCTCTTCTTGGGGTAATAAAAAGGTAAGTTGGCCTTTTATCGGGATTAGCTCNGCATCACTAAACAGATCGCGAGAACCCAAGCCTGTGCAATTTATGATTACCGGTTCACTGAGTTGCAAAATCTCGCCGCGATCTTGGAATTCTTTGACAATTATTTTACCGCCAGCCACTTGAAAGTCATTCATTACCTGCTGCAAGTAAATTGCTGGTTCTATCAACATCGTGTCGATGTGCAAAATTTTTTCCGCGTCAAAGGGATGTTCGTCTGGCATTAGGTGTATTCGTTGCGGGTACATATCTTGGTATGCCCGTGATAAAGAGTCATCGGCGTCGGGCCCGTCCAATATCATGTAATTACTTATCCAGCGTACACCATATTTCGGTCCCACTAGGTTTTGATAATAGCGGTAAGCATGCCGCATAGCGGACTCAAACTGATTTTGGAATGCTGGTGTAACCGAACCTTCTGCATATACCGAAGTCGGGGACCATTGACCACCGGCTACATTAGATGTTGTGTTGGGTGGCAACTCTTTGGAATAGATGGTGACCTCCCATCCAGCGCTCTGCATAAGGCGCGCTGCGGATAGCCCAGATGCACCACTACCTAGTACCGCACAACGGCGATGTTGAGTTTGATTAGCCAGNTCCATGGCTAGGTGAGAAGTACCCCATGAAAGCGTAATGCCACCGCCGCCATGGCCATAGTTATGCACGACCACTTTATCGTTCATTCGTTCTGCCTTAACAACAAATCCCGAAGGTCGATAGGGGCGTAATCCCGCAATGGTTCGAATGACGCGATCTTCTGCAACATTGACTCGTCGCAGCGGTAATCCCGATGGTGTGTAGTTACGCGCACTTCCTCGGGTAGGCACTGCGCAACTCGATAGCAGTGGAAGCGTGGCCAATGACTGCAAAACTTCGCGCCGGTTCAACATTATTTGTTCCTCTTGTCAGCCCAAGAATAACTTAGCTATTGATTCTAACCTAGGGAAAAGATTGGCATCTAACTTCATGCAATTCTATTTAGTAACGGGATTTTAACCCGTCGCGGTCTCACCAGACTGTCTGCTAAAAAGCTTAACCTCGAGGAAATTCTAAAATCTTTCTGATGGTAATTCCCTTGATCCTTTGTAAATTCTGGTTTGGTACAAACTTGGCAGAAATTACGACGGTGCAATTTGCTCTATCATTAGCTACAGTGGTCTTATATGGAGGCAGTAAATGTTTTACCTATACGTTATAAAGCCTCACTCGCCTGCTCAAAATAATCCAGCGTATAATTGCAAAATACGCACATCCGAAGCGAGTTTAGATGTATTTGATTATATAAACGTAATAATCTATTGGACTTCAGGAACCAGAGCTTCAATTTTTATTCTTCCGCTAGAGGTAGAATTTCAATTGCACGAAATTGGGTTGGGTGACTTTCTGCTTGAAGTGCCACGTATCCCTCTTTTAATTCCAAGTCTGCGCCATTAGCAATCAGAGCCTGAGCATCAGGGTCGGCATCATCCAGCTGAATGTCATGGAGTTCGAAAACAACTCTACCATTAATGCGATGCACTAGCATCTCATTGCCGTGAATTTCCATTTCGGCAGTAACCCACTGGTCACCATGAAAAGTATCGGAATTGGAGTTAGTGCAGTGACGGGTAATGAGATCACCATCAATCACCATATTTGTTCCGGGAGTACACACATTAGAAGTCGTGCGGGCCTCGGTGCCATTCCCTCCGAGTAGCTGAGATTCGATGCTGACCGGAAACTCTTGATCTAGGGTCATGGATCGAGGATCCTGGCTATGCAGCATCATGCCATTGTTTCGGTACGCCCAGCCAGGTCCATTGGTAACTTGGTCTCCGATAAAACGATATTCCACGCGTAAGATGTAATGAGAAAAAACCTGATCATAAAACAAATGGCCGAACTCCCCGTCAAAGTCGTCCCAATTCTCATAGGATACTGTTAGTAAACCGTTTTCAACACGAAAAGTATCACGAAAATTTATGCCAAGTTGTTGGCCTGTGAACTTCACTTGCCAGTTATCAAGATCCTTGCCATTAAATAGACTAATCCATTNGCTATCAGATTGTGNAAAGGCGANATTCATAGCTCCCAAAAATGTAAACAGAAGCGCTAGTTTTTTCATGGGCTAATCCAAATAAAAATTAAGGAGTAAGTATTAGTTTTCCGGTCGTTGCTCGACCTTCTAAATCGAAATGAGCTTGTTGTACATCGACTAAAGGGTAGAGGTGTTCAATTCTTAGATTTAGGGTGCCATCGGCAATCCAGTTGAATACATCACTGCTGCGCCATTCTAGGGACTCCCGGCTGGCTGTGTAATCAAACAAAGTTGGTCTTGTTAGAAACAGAGAGCCTTTCGAACCAAGAGTAGCGGGATTAAATTCTGTTACTTGCCCGCTGGCGTTTCCATATAGCACCATGTAACCCAGCTTGGACAAACAGTCGACACTCTTTTGAAACGTGTTTTTCCCAACTGAGTCGTAGACTACATTAACGCCTGCTCCGTCAGTAATTTTGCTAACTTCTGCTTCGAAGTCGTTTTCAGTGTAAATAATAACCTCATCGGCTCCGGCTTCTCTTGCCAACTGAGCTTTTTCTTCAGTTGATACTGTGCTGATAACAAACCCGCCTAAATTCTTAACCATTTGTATTAAGAGTAATCCGACACCGCCTGCACCGGCATGGATTAGACAACTATCACCGTTTTTAACTGCATAAGTAGATTTACATAAATAGTGTGCGGTACAGCCTTGTAGCATTGCAGCAGCGCCTTGTTCAAAAGAAAGGGAATCCGGTAAGGCTACCAGCTTCTCTTCCGGCACTGCGGAATAATCGGCATAGGCGCCTGAAACACTTGTATAGGCGACTCGATCACCCTGTTTGAAGCCATTAACGCTATTACCAATTTTTTCTACGGTGCCAGATGCTTCTAGCCCCAAGGTGGAGGGCAAAGGAATTTTATAAAGACCGGAGCGCTGATAAGTATCGATGTAGTTAATTCCTGATGCTGCTATTTTAACCAGTACTTCTGATGCTCCGAGAGAGGGTATATCTATATCCTCACAAACCATTGCATTTGGGCCACCGTATTCTTTGATTCTTACAGCCTTCATGGTTTTACCTTATCTGTTTGTCCGCCGAAAAGTGCTATTTATCGCAGAATTTTTGAACGCTGACAATTCATTGTTAATGTTTGATTTCAGAGAAATTGTAAATGCGCTGGATCTGCAGTAGGCTCGGGTTTATGCTCCGAAATTCCTCGAAAAACTATAAAAGCTCGCTATGGAGGACCACGCCGTGATTAGATTTTCTGTTCGCCGATATCTTCAAACATATTTGCTGCTTGCATTTTTGCCAATTTCTATTGCCGCTACTGCCCAGCAGGCACGTATCGACTTAACCCAGGATATGGTAGATTCAACTTACGAGTTTCTGGATACCTTAACAGCGCAGCAACGTAATAATGGTACTTTCGATTTCGATGATGAAGAGCGTTTTAATTGGCACTTTATTCCTCGAGATCGCAACGGTGTACCGTTCCGTTCTATGAACGATTCGCAAAGGGCGGCTGCACATGATTTATTGCAAGTTTTCTTTAGTGCTAAGGGCTATCAAAAAGCTGAAGCTGTAAGAGGTTTGGAATCAGTACTTGCCGAAATCGAAGTTAACGGTAGATTCGATCGAGATCCGGAGCTCTATTTTATTTCTGTATTTGGAACGCCAGGATTAGATAGTAATTGGGCGTTACGTTATGAAGGTCATCATCTCGCATATAACTGGACATTTGTGCGGGGTATGGGAATTGCAAGTTCACCGCAATTTTTCGGAACTAATCCGGCCGAGGTCCGAACCGGAGGTCAGATTGGCACGCGGGTACTTTCGGCAGAAGAAGATATTGCCAGAGATCTGGTGACTTCCCTGGATTCAATTCAAATGTCTGATGCCTATATTGATATAGAGGTGCCAAGTGACATTTATACCGCAGCCGAGCAAGAAATTGGCCCGCTTGAAGATACTGGGGTTAGTTATTCCCAGCTAACTTCACAGCAACAGCTTATATTAATTGCCTTGATAGAGGAATTAACATCGACTCAACCAGATGCAATTGCAACGGCAAGAATGCGCCAAATTCGAGAAGATGGCCTGGAAAATATTAAGTTTGTTTGGATTGGAAGTCGGGAACGCGGTGATGCTCACTACTATCGCGTTCAGGGACCAAGCTTTTTAATCGAGTATGATAATACCCAGAACGACGCCAACCATGTTCATCTAGTGTGGCGTGATTTCACCGGGGACTTTGGTCGCGACTTAATTCGTCTACACTACCAGGCGGTGGCGTCCGAATTCGGTCCTGAACACAACCACTAAATACTGAAGACGAGAAAATAGTTTAGGAGATAATTATGGTGGGCTTAGGAACTAAGTTTAAAGCAATCGTCTTAATCATCACACTTTACCTAGGCCCGTTTGCAATTGCTCAAAACAGGCATGACATCCTGGCGCTCTATGAACGAGGTCAGCCGTTCACCATAAATACATTCGAAGTTGAGAATGTAAGAGTTGTGCCGCTTGGTAAAGGGTTGGCTAATCCATTTGATTTTGCGTTCAGAGAAAACGGCGACATTTTAATCACTGAGCGTTACACCGGTAAGTTGCGAGTGATTCGTGATGGTCGCTTGTTAGAAAACGACCTTTCCGGTGTGCCCGAAATTTTAACCGGGGAATTTCGGTCTGGATTATTATCGGTAGCTCTGCATCCAGAAGATGACAATGTTATTTATTTCTCTTATCACAAAGCAATTGAAGTAGAAGGTGAAGAGGAGCGAGCTGTAACTTTGGTGCGAGCACGCATTCAGGAAGATCGTTTAACTGACGTTACCGAAATTTTTCAAGCAAAGGGATTGGACAGAGGCATCGCAGGAACTAAGTTACTGTTTACTCCAGATAACAAGCTCATGATGTCAATTGGTGGAGCCTATGTTTATGCAGGCTATGGCGATTACGCGCAGGATCGCACTAATCATTATGGTAAATTGTTACGTCTGAATGACGATGGCACTCCGGTAGAAGACAATCCTTTTGTAGAAAATGGCGAGTTTCTTCCGGAAGTGTATACCGTTGGGCACAGAAACATTATTGGTATGGATTACCACCCTGAAACTGGAGAGCTATGGGCAACTGAAAACGGACCCCAGGGTGGAGATGAGGCCAATATCATTCAGGCTGGGAGTAACTATGGCTGGCCAATCGTTTCCTATAGCAGACAGTATCGTGGCGACTGGGTTAGTAACGAACAATGGTCTGAAGAGTTTGTCCAGCCCACAGTAATTTGGTGGCCATCAATAGCACCTGCGGGCATTTCCTTTTATTCCGGTGCACAATTTCCAGAGTGGCAGAACAATTTATTCGTAGGCTCCATGCAGGAAGGTCGCATTCCTGGTACGGGACACATTGAGCGCGTTGTATTTAACAGTCGTGGAGAAGAAATTCGACGCGAAGCAATTCTGCGTGAACTTAAATCTCGCATCACTGGTGTTAAACAAGGTCCTGATGGAAATCTTTACGTGCTGGTCGATGAAGAAGATGGTGCGCTATTGCGCATCGAGCCAGCGTTATAGCAGAAGTAATAAGTTTCTTGCTAATCACCTAGATTGGTTTTAAACAAACATGTAGGAATAAATCATGCCTAAGCTAAAAAACTTTTTGCTGATCACGTTTGTAGTTTTTCTTCCTGTCCAGTTCGTTTTAGGTGAAGTGTCAATTGTGAATACTGATGCGGGCACTTACCAAGGCCACTCTTCACAACATGCAGATGGTGTCACTGTTTTTAAGGGTATAGCTTTTGCCGCACCGCCGGTTAGAGATCTAAGGTGGAAACTGCCTGCACCAGTTATTCCTTTCGCCGGTATTCGCCAAGCTGATCGAGTAGGCCCAGCTTGTTGGCAAGCGCGTAATTCTGATGCATCGCTTTATGCTCGCGGTAATTTAAACCGTTCCGAAGATTGTCTTTATTTAAATGTTTTTACTGGTGCAGAAAATCCCAATGACGATCTTCCGGTCATGGTGTGGTTTCACGGCGGCGGAAATACTGCTGGTCACGGTGGTCCTTTAATTTTTGATGGATCAAACTTGGCGGAAAGGGGAGCAGTAATAGTTACTGCAAATTATCGATTGGGTGCTTTTGGATTTCTTGCGCATCCAGCTCTGACCATTGAGTCAGAACAAAATACATCCGGTATGTATGGCATTCTAGACCAAGTAGAAGTGCTGAAATGGGTGCAAAATAATATTGAGGGTTTTGGTGGTGATCCAGATCGGGTCACGATCTTTGGGCAGTCAGCAGGGGGCACTGATGTTTGTATACTCATGTCATCTCCATTGGCGGAAGGATTAATCGATGGTGTAATTGGACAGTCACCGGGTTGTGTACAATCTTCTAACACTCTGGCAGAAAACGGTCATGTAGCAGGTGAGCGCTTTGTCGGCGCTTTGGGTATTGCCGGAACTAGTGAAGATGCATTGGAAGCCATGCGGGGTGTGCCTCCGCAACAAATCATTTCGGCTATGAGCACGGCAGGTTCTGGTGGTGGCCCAATTATCGATGGATATGTCTTACCGGATCGTCCTTATGACATGTTGGAATCCGGCATGCAGAATCGTGTCCCGGTTATGGTAGGTGGACTAGCGGATGAATACTTTGGCTTATCGCATTTAAGTTCGGAAATCTCCGAGGAGGAATTAGGTAATTTTCTGGAAGCCTCATTCGGTGATAATGCGGGAGAGATAAAGGCTGCTTACACTAATGTTATTGCTGAGTCACCTTTGGATGCACGTAAAGTAATTTCAGGTGACAGGGGCTTTATTCTCTCTTCCCGCTTATGGGGGCGTCTGGTAGAAGATCGTGGTGATGATGCTTACGTTTATTACTTCACCAGACAACCACCGGTATTCAGACTATATGTGCCAGAAATGACTGATCTTAATAATGATGGCGGCCAAAGGACTTTAGGTGCCTATCATTCCGGTGAACTTGCCTATGTATTTGATAATCTCGATCTAGTTGGTCTAGGTTGGGATGATGCTGATAGGCAACTTTCAGAGATAGTAGCTGACTATTGGGTAAATTTTGCCAGAACTGGTAATCCAAACGGGCCAGGTCTCCCAGAATGGCCAACCTATGATGCCAGCAAAGACAACGTTCAGATTCTTGACGATAATATAAAAACAGCAGTACACCCGCGTAAAGCTGAAATGGATCGCATGGAGCGAATCTTTATGGATAGCCGGTAACCTGATACGGGAAAGGAAGTTTGTAGTGAGTTCGACGGGATTTGTCTGGCACGAAAAGTATATGTGGCACGACACCGGTAATGCACTAGGTGTGTTGCCAGTTTCCGGTGATTTTCAGCCTTGGATTCATTTTGAGAATCCTGATACCAAACGGCGCTTAAAAAATTTGATGGATGCCTATGGTTTTACGGATAAACTCAAAACCATCGAACCCTTTTCTGCAAGTGTGGAACAAATATGCCGTGTCCACACCCCAGAATACGTAGAGCACATTAAACAATTAAGTTCAGATAAAGGTGGAAATGCAGGTGAGTCTGCACCTTTTGGCCCTGGTAGCTACGAAATAGCCTTGCTAGCAACAGGTGGTGTCATCGCTGCAGGCAATGCCATTCTCGATAAGGATATTAGGAATGCTTATGCATTAGTCCGTCCCTGTGGGCATCATGCGGAGGCAGATCAGGGTCGAGGGTTTTGCATATTTTCCAACGTTGCTATTGCGGCAAAAGAATTTTTGTTGCGGGATGGCATAAATAAAATCGCTGTGGTTGATTGGGATGTGCATCATGGCAATGGCACTGAGGCTGCGTTTTACAAAGACCCCTCAGTGCTGACTATTTCGTTGCATGAGGATTCTTTATACCCGTACAACACTGGCTCGATTAGTGACCATGGGGAAGGCGAAGGTGAAGGATTTAATATCAACATTCCTTTGCCGCCAGGATGTGGAGGTGGCGCTTATAAAGAAGCCTTTGCTTCAGTTGTGATGCCTGCATTAAATTTATTTCAGCCAGACATGATTCTAGTGGCCAACGGCTTGGATGCTTCTACCTGGGATCCTTTGGGGCATATGATGCTCCTATCGAATCATTATCGATATATGGCAGCTGAGCTGGTAAATGCCGCTAATGCATTATGTGATGGACGCTTATTAGTTTGTCATGAGGGAGGTTATTCAGCAGGCTACGTGCCATTTTGCGGGATCGCTATAATGGAAGCATTAAGCGGAGAAGAAAGTGGTGTAATTGATCCTTTTGCACGGTATGAAAACCAATGGCATGAGGTACAGAAAAATCAGCAGACAGCTATCGATGCTGTGAAAGAAGCCTGTATGGGTTTGCTAAAGTATAAGTTGCAGTCAGTAGCTTAATTTATATCGAAAATTTGGCCGTTAGGAATAGCATTGTTGATAGTCATAGCATTGTCGCCATTTCTGC
>PBNR01000065.1 GCA_002723195.1 Gammaproteobacteria bacterium
CTCTTCACAAACTTCTATTGGTTCAGGAAAAGCGACAACAGCATCCGGCACACCCATCCACCAGAGTGAGCCATCAGCGGCTTGCGCTGGAGCATTGTTCGCAATGGTTTGCAATTCTTGGGGCACCGTTCGTACTAATGCATCGCCCTCTAAAGCACCTCTTTCTACCCAGTTAATTATCAATGCTTTATCAAAATCAGAAATATAGCGTTCATTTTTAAAGGTGCCTTGATGCTGGCGATGAGCGCCCCAAGGCGGCATAGAGCCATCTTTTAAACGAAGCGCAATTACTGGCGCCCAAACTTTGGTCTGCTCATAGGAAAAAACAGAAAATGGTGCACTTATTCCACCTAGATTAGGCGCATCATCCCGATGACATTCAGCACAATTTCGAATTAAGGCATCGCGGACATCATCGTAATAAGCAGGTGCTGTATCGAATTGTCCAAAAGAATTAATGGAATAAAAGGAGAGAGCTGAAAAAGCCAAGACCCCAGTTAAAGCATTACTAGTTTTTTGAAAAAAATTCATCGATGCCTCCTGGATTGAAGACAATATTAAACTTCATAGCAAAAACGCAGTACGCGTTTTTGCTCTGGATATTTTGTGTTAGTCAGGTAAAGCATAGGCTATTAACTGAGTAGGTTGTCCGCTACCACCGACCCACATTGCGATGTATTGTTTACCATCGTGCTCATAAGTCATTGGCAGACCAGTTTGGTTGTCTGGTAATTCCATCTCGTGAAGAATATCACCGGTCGCTTTGTCAACAGCCCGATAGATTGGACTGGCGCCGGCCCCGCCGGTTCCCTCTCCAATAAATAAGAGAGTCTTTGTAGCCAACACACTTGAACGAGTTGGAATTCCTGTTCGAGGGAGATCAACACCTTCCAGCAAAGGGTGGTTGGCGATTCGATCCGGAGTATCCGCGTTAGCAATCATCCAAAGATGATCACCAGTATTCATGTCTATTGCTGTAATGCGTCCGTAGGGTGGCTTAACAACCTCAAGACCCTGCACACGAGGCGCACGCACACCAAAACCTTGGCTAAGATCAATATCAGACTCAGGGTTCTTCGCCAAAGCTAGAACCTGCAACTGAGTCCTCGAGGGCACATAAATAATTCCTGTTTCCGGATCGAAAGCCGAATGCTCCCAGTTCGCTCCACCTGTAGAAGACGGAAGACTTAGCAAACCCCGCGTTCCATCAGGATGGTCTTGGACAGAAGGCGGTGTGTAGATGGATGGACTGAGGCGAAAATCCTGAATAGCTTCCAAAGCCAAAGCCCTTAATTCCGGAGTAAAATCTATCAGATCTTCTTCGGTAAATCCTTGGCGATCGAATGCAGCAGGCAGGGTGGGGAATGGTTGAGTTGGTGCATACCATTCGTTCGGCACGTCACCTGCCGGCACGGGCTGCTCCACAATCGGCCATACCGGTTCACCAGTATTTCTATCAAATGTATAAATCCAGGCTTGCTTTGTAACAGAGAAAACAATTTCCCGCCCGTTAGGTAGATTAGCAATAACTGGCGCATTAGGCACATCCCAATCCCAGATGTCGTGATGAATATATTGGAAGTGCCACTGACGCTCACCAGTTCGCACATCTACAGCAACAATACCGCTAGAAAACAAGTTATCGCCATGGCGGTCACCACCATAATAATCGCCTGTTGGATCTTCTATTGGCAGATAAACAACACCTCTTTCCGCGTCACCAGAAATAGGGGCCCAAACACCCGAGTTACCAGTGATATCATTTCCTGTGATCCAGGATTCATAACCATACTCTCCAAACGCTGGAATTGTATGAAAAGTCCAAAGTAATTCACCGGTGTGGACATCGAAGCCTCGGATGTCTCCTTTAGTATTGAATTTGGAACGTGGTCGGCCACCGGTGCGGTGAGCTGCTCCAACCACGATCACATCATTCATGACAAAAGGAGGCGCGGATATTCCAATATCGGGAAACGGGTATCGCGGATCGTCGCCATTTCGCACCCCCACGTATAGATCGACTTTACCATTGTCACCAAATGTGGGATCTGGAATGCCTGTGGTAGCATCTAGAGAAACTAGTTGATAACCGGGCGAAACATCAATTACGCGCTGCTTGTCTCCATTATTGTAAAACGCAACGCCTCGGCCAGGGCCCTTTCGTGGAGCCTCATCAAAACGGGCACCTTCATCATAGCGATACAACCATAGTACCTGACCCGAAGTAGCGTCGATTGCTGCCACATTTCTGGTATTAGCGATATTTGCATAGAGAACACCGTTAATTTCCAAGGGAGTAGAAGGATTCGCATAATCAATTGTGGTACCAAAATTCTCTGTAGACCAACTCCAGGCAAGTTCAAGATCTGCCACGTTTTCGGCATTAATCTGGTCCAGGGGTGAATAGCGGTGAGCAAAGTCTCCACCGTAATAAGTGTTCCAATCTCCATCATTAACAGTCCGGTTCTGCTGGCCCCAAACACTAGGTGAAAGGGCGGGCGCCAAAGCAATGAACAGAATCGAGACTATTCTTCTTTTTGTTATTATCACCTGAAATCTCCTAACTATTTCTTATGGAAAGCTAACTACTTTTGATCAATTATAAGGGTCTGGCGTTCTGTAACAAGCCATGAAATCGAGACGTAAAGTAAAGTTGCAATCAAATATTCTATTAAACATTGCCAGTTTTCGCCTTTTCCATCATTTCTGCCAGACCGCAACGAGAAAAAAGCTAAATATAATCAAATATATAGAGTATATCTGCTATGATTTTTAAGCCAGACATCCATGCTCACCAGAATCAATTTTTGCTGCTAAATACTGATTTATACACGCAAAGTTGCATTTAATCGCGAATTTTCGCAGGACCACCTTTGATTCCTGGGGTGCTCCCCACTAAACTACAGCTCAAATGTTCAGCACTAAAAGAGGCCCTAATCATGTATTCTCGTTTCTTAATGTTGCCTGCTCTTTTGTTATTGGCAAAGATCAGTCTTGCTCAGAATCTGGTAACCGAAGAAACTGTTGAGTGGTATACGCTAGGCGGTGACTATGCACATACTCGCTATACTCCCGCAAACGAGATCACAGCTGACAACTTCGAAGACCTTGAAGTCGCATGGGAATGGGATGGTTCGAGCTTTAATGGATACAGCGGTCGCTCAACTCCTACTTATGTGGATGGTAAACTGTATACCGTTTCTGGCCCGCGTCGTAATGTAGTCGCAATCGATCCCAAAACGGGCGAGACTCTTTGGGCATACCGGCTACCCAACACGGGTCGCTGGGAGTATTCCATGAGGGCCTCTTATGGTAAAGGCATCGCCTATGACCGAATTGATGGCCGAGGAGTCATTTATATTTCAACTCCGGGCTTCTTCCTGGTAGCGCTCGATGCCCAAACTGGCCGCCCACTAGAAGGATTTGGTAAACAAATTCCGATTCCTGATTTCCCTGAAACAGGTGTTGTGGACATGCTTGCAGACCTAGGACATCCTTACGACCCATTTGAAGGCATACCTCTGGAGACCGGCTATATAACCACTTCTTCCCCACCTATTATCGTCAACGACAGTATCATTGTCGGCAATTCTGCGGAGCAAGGTTACCTACAAGCACGAATAGAAAACATACCTGGCGACATTCTTGCGTATGACAAACACACCGGTGTTTTTAAATGGAAATTTAATGTAATTCCACGTCCCGGGGAGTACGGCCATGAAACCTGGGAAAACGATGCCTGGCAATGGACAGGCGATGTTTCCTCCTGGGCCCCACTAACAGCAGATCCTGAGAATAATATTGTTTATGTCCCGACTAACCCTCCAACTATCGATTACTATGGAGGGTTTCGGCCTGGCGATGGTTTGTTTGGTACTAGTTTAATTGCCTTGGATACCGAAACCGGTGAACGGCGCTGGCACTTCCAGACAGTAAAACACGATGTTTGGAACTACGATAATCCAGCGGCCCCGATTCAATTGGACCTGAACATTCCCGGCCGAGAGATGGTTCCCGCAGTCATGCAAGTTACCAAACAAGGTTTTGTTTATACCTTCGACCGCATAACAGGCGAACCCATTTGGCCAATTGAAAATCGACCGGTACCAGCTTCAGAAGTGCCTGGTGAGAAGTTGGCAACAACGCAGCCATTCCCGACCAAGCCTCCACCATTTGAACAGCAAGGGTTAAGTGAAACAGACCTAATCGATTTCACTCCGGAGTTGAGAAGGGAAGCACTTGAAGTAATGAGCAGCTACAAGATGGGGCCATTGTTTAATCCGCCAATTCACGATGAAAATATTGCCGGCTTAATCAGCGCTGCTATGTGTCCTGGTGATGGCGGTGGTGCGAACATTTATGCTCCACCGGCAGCAGATCCTACAACCGGATTTCTTTATGTGCCATCCGCTAACAACTGCAGCTGGCAGCGCGTAATTCCGGGCGAAGAAGCTGATGCACGCATAGATAAGCCTACAGGGACCACTTTCGCAGCTTATGCAAATGGACCTGGTGGCAGACCGCCTCGTTTGTCATCTGGCCTCCCCTATGTAAAACCCCCTTACAGCACTGTAACTGCCTATAACATGAACACCGGCGAAATTGCCTTCCGTATCCCAGCGGGTGAAACACCGGACCGCGTTCGAAACAATCCTGCATTAGAAGGTATCGAAGTGGGTAATACAGGCAGCGGGAGAGCTCCATCGATGGTAACCACTGGGAATATGCTGATCTATGCTTCTCTCGATCATGATGGGCAGACTCCTCTTCTATATGCCGTTGATAAACAGACTGGTGCTCAACTCGGACGGATAGAGATCCCGGGCGAGGTCCGTTATGGTATGAGTTCGTGGATGCACGACCGACATCAGTACATTGTCCTGCAAGCAGGGTCTAAATTGATCGCAATGGCTCTACCTGCAGCTATTGATGAGGCAGAATCTCACTAAAGACTATGGAATCGAGGGGGAGAGGAAGTTCGTTAAACATCGTCGATGATGAATTGGCAAGCCCCTCTTCCTGCTGTCTTTATTTCTGTTTTGATTGTTTATTTTCTACAACATATCAAATTATAAATCCTTCTTTTTAAGATTCGGAAAGGTTAGAACTCGTGCCTACTCTTCTAAGAAAATCCCAGCTCACCTTAAGACTGCGGGTAAGCAATAATGACTAAAATAAGTTTTGACTCTAAATTGCTACAAATAAACGATATTGGTTTTAAAGGCCCAAGATAACTCCGACTTATGGTTTTCAGCAAAAGCATCCAATTTAGACATTAAACCTACTTGCAGAAAGCAGCCGGAAAAGGCAAGCTTTTATCTAGAAAGTAGCACCCGTTCTGTGTAATAAGATATAAAACAAGAATAAGAATTCTATACTAAGAAGGTAACTACAATGGTCCGCTGCACTAGCTGGAGGGCAGGAATAACAACCTGGCTTAGGATTCCTGGCCCCCTTTCCCTAAAATTACTAATCATTTCTCTATTCCCCGCCCCAATTTTAGCAGAGGAGACTAGAGGCTATGTGATTTCCATGGTCCACACCGCCACTTACTACGATGAGCAAACGTGCCCCAATGGAACGAACGGGTCTCGGCCAGATGTTTTGATTAGACGCATAATGAATGACGGTTACGATCAAGAAGAAGCTGTCCGAATAGTCAGCAATCTTCGATTTAATGGTGGTCGTGATGACCAGGGCAATCTAGTTGGTTCCGCTATTGTTTTGGGTGTAGGTGCTAGTTTCGACGGCAATCAAAGCTGGAATGGTTTCGATTTCAACCCTGCTAATGTACCTCGTGTCCTTCAGGATCCAAATGCTCAAAATGCGCAAGGCCGTTACGCAATTGGCTTAAACCTTGATGGCAAAGTCGGACCAAATTCCTGGGAACATCCGATCACCGGCGAAACCGGTATCGATAATGAAATGTGGCGCGTACTCGGTTGTTGGGATGTTTATTATGTCAACAAACCAATCAACCCATACAACGAGGGCATCGCCTGGGATACAGCTGTAGATGCAATGCCTGCCTGGTTGATATCAATTAGCGGTGAAAACCTAAATCAGGACGGTGAAGTTACAGTTACCTTCGATCGCGCACTAAATATCCCACTAAGAGATGCTTACGGTAGCATTATGACTGGAGCTAGCTTTGCTATAGATCCCAACCCTCGTTCCCATAATGTATTTAAAGGTCGCATTAGCGACCGTATTCTGACTATTGAGCCAGGCACTTTTTATATGCAAGGTGAATCCCAATTTTACCCTCATCTCCAATTTACAGAA
Organism: Gammaproteobacteria bacterium; assembly: GCA_002723195.1. Lineage (GTDB taxonomy): Bacteria > Pseudomonadota > Gammaproteobacteria > Pseudomonadales > Pseudohongiellaceae > UBA9145. The sequence goes on from PBNR01000065.1 coordinate 6,286, forward strand.
ACGCAACTGAGGCTTGAATTAAACGAGGACGGCAGTTTGGAAGGTCACATCGGTGGCTACCAACCGTGGCGAGATTATTACCATTATCTTTCTGTACGCGGTGAAACTGACGGTATGATCGACCTAATAGGCATTTATTATGACATGAAAAAGTATGCCGACGCAGAACCTGACCTTGTTACTGGGGAAAATACAGCAATCTCTGCAGCATATTTTATAGAAGGCGTGCCAGCCTTTCATTTAGATGATGAAGGAACACTGCTAGCAAACTCCGTTGGCCCAGGACCAAAATTTAGTGGCCCAGCGGTAAGTCAATACTCAAATATTGGACAGTAACCTCATGAAATTCAAGATCTCAAGTTTTATAAAGGCAATCCTTGGGACTGCAGCAATAATTACAATTACCATACCAAACATAGCTATTGCCGCAGAAAATTCTACTAATGAGCAAATCACATTCGTCAGGCTTACTTCTGAGCAGCATCGAAATTCAATTCGCGATATTTTTGGCGAAAGTATTATTGTTGATGGTGATGCCGGTAGCGTCGGTGTGCGTGAAGAAGGCTTGATGGCAGTAGGGGGAAGACGATTAACCCTAAGCGCTTCCGAAGTAGAATCATACGAAGTACTTGCCCTGGATATCGCCAGCCAAGTTTTGGATCCAGCACGCCGAGCGACCCTCCTAACTTGCTTACCAGAAGACGCAAGTAAAGTAGATGATACCTGTGCAAGCGAATTTATCGACAGAGTAGGCTTGCATTTGTTTAGACGACCCTTGTCTAACGATGAAATAGACGCTTATGCAGCTATGGCCAAAACAGCTGCACAAAATCTGGGAAGCTTTTACTCTGGTTTGCAAGCAGCTCTGGTAGGTATGATGGTGTCGCCAGATTTTCTGTTCCGCATCGAAAGGAGTGTTCCTAACCCAGAATTACCCGGGACCCGGAGATTAGATGCCTGGTCTCGAGCATCCCGGTTAAGCTTCTTCCTATGGAATACAACTCCCAACCCGACACTGCTGGAAGCCGCTCGCTCCGGAGACCTAATGTTCGAAGCCGGCCTTAATCGACAGATTGAAACAATGATGTTGTCACCGAGGATCGAAGATGGGCTCAGAGCCTTCTTTTCAGATATGCTCGCTTTCGATCGATTCAAGACCTTGGACATTGATTCCAATCTATTTCCAAAGTTTACAAAAAATGTAGAAGACGAAGCGCGGGAACAAACACTGAGAACTATTTCTCATCATCTCCTAAATAAAGAAGCAGATTATCGTGAATTATTAAATTCTCGTGAAACTTTTTTGACGCCAGCATTAGCAGCTCTATATAGCGTTCCTATACCTATACACCAGGAACTAGGAGGGCGTGTTCCATGGGTACCCTATGAATATTCGGAAGATCATATGCGTATTGGCCTGCTGGGGCAGGCAACCTTCCTTTCTTTATTTTCCCATCCAGGAGCTTCGTCGCCTACTCTTCGTGGCAAAGCTGTAAGGGAACACCTGCTTTGCCAAACTATTCCGCCTCCACCCGGTGATGTGGACTTCAGTCTAGTGCGCAATGCCGATCATCCCGATTTTAAAACTGTTAGAGATCGGCTTGCACAACACCGCGACAACCCCACTTGCGCAGGTTGTCACATGTTAATGGACCCAATTGGCCTCGCACTCGAAATATTCGATGCATCCGGCGTGTACCGTACAACGGAAAATGGTGTAGAAATCGACACAGGTGGTGAATGGGTGGGTCAAGAATATACTGATATTAGAGAATTAGCGGTATTACTGAAAAACGACCCGACTCTGACCTCGTGTCTAGTGCAGCGAGCATACAATTACGGTACGGCGCGAGAACCGACCCGGGCAGAGGTACAGTGGCTTAACACGATGCACTTGCAACTGAGAGAGGAAGGGGTTCGTTGGCGTGAGCTAATTAAGCGTATTTCTAGCAACCCCGATTTCTATACCGTACCAGAAATAGTTAGCACTGAAGATTAAAGGTCAAAACTAATGATTAATAAGAATCGCAAGTTTAATCGACGAAGTCTATTAAGAGGGGCTATTCATGGTTCTGCAGTAGTGATGGGTTTACCCGTACTTGAAAGCTTTCTTAACGAAAATGGCACAGCTTTTGCGGATGGTAGTGAGCTGCCTCCCTGTTTCGGCAGTTGGTTTTTTGGACTGGGTCTCACACCGGGCAGGTGGAAGCCCGAAATCACAGGTAGTGGCTATGAATTACCCGATCATATTGGCACCCTAAACCCCATTAAGGACAAGCTGAATGTCTTCAGTGGTCTTCAGGTTTTTCTCGACGGAAAAGTAAATCAGAATCACATCTCTGGCGCACAGGGCCAAATGACAGGAATCGTTACCAAAAGTGCCGCAGATTATGACGAAAGTTTTGACGCCATTATCGACAAACAGTTTGGTGCAAATGTTCGCTTTCGAACTATAGAAGTAGCCTGCGACGGAAATGCTAGTTCCGGCTGGACTGCTCGAGGCAAAAATGGCAAAACTCCTTGTCAGATTTCACCGCTTGAGCTTTATAGGCGAATTTATGGGGAAGGATTTACCGATCCTAACAAAGCCGAATTTACCCCCGACCCTAAGGTAATGGTTCGGCAAAGTATCTTGTCCGCGGTTACAGAACAAAGGCAACAATTACTCAACTCAGTTTCAGTCGAAGACCGATCTCGTCTCGACGAATACTTCACATCTTTGCGAGACGTTGAACGAAAACTAGCTTTCGAACTAGAACGTCCAGCTCCGCTACCTGCCTGCTCCATACCAAATATAGAGAACTCTGAAATAGGCACTATGGTTGCTCAAGTGCAAAGCACCCATAAGCAATTCTCGACATTGTTAGCCCATGCCTTAGCTTGTGGCCAAACTCGTATTTTTCACGTCACTTTGGGCAATGCATTTTCGACCTTGCGCTTGCCGGGTGAGCCGAGTGCTTACCACGCACTTACTCACGAAGAACCAATCGATCCCGGACTAGGCTATCAGCCAAAATGCAAAGTCTTGGGCGAACAATGCATGGGATTCTTTTTGGATTTACTAATGGCTATGGATGGGATTCAAGAAGGAGAAGGAACTTTGTTAGATCGCAGTATAGTTTATGCCTTTACCGATCACGGTGAGGCACGATTGCACTCGATGAAGAATCTGCCTGTATTTACTGCAGGCAGCGGCGGCGGACGTATTAAGACCGGCCTGCATGTTAATGCTGAAGGTGACGCCGCAACACGCGTTGGTTTTACCCTGCAGAAAGCTCTGGGCGTTATAAGTGATCGTTGGGGATCAGAATCTAATGAAGTAACTACACCTTTTAACGAGATTCTTATATGAGCAATCATTTATTCCAGAGGTTAATGTTATTCCTTATGATGTGCGGGCTCGCCGCTCTGTCACCAAATACTTTCGGGCAACAATCCCTCCCACCTGTTTCAACACCACCAGGGGTTATGTTAGTCGAAGTTCATCGAGAAGAGGGTTTCTCTTCTGACCAATATTTCTGGACCAGGCTTGGAAACACTAACGGTTCCACGCTGTTTTACCATGACGATCAAGAACATTGGGAAACCGACAACTTTAGACCACTTTTAGCAAGGCGAGATGCAGTCTCCTTCGATGATTGGTCAATAGTTTCTCATGAAAATTTCAATCAGTGGGCATATCAATCTCGCCCCCTGTTTACTTGGGAATTGGAAGAAGAAGCAGGTCAGATAGCCACAAACTATGCGCTTTATGGCCCTGGTCCTAATGGCGAGACGCCCTTGTCAGAAAACAGACTAGGAGTGTTAATGCCTCCGAAAGGCTGGCAAGTTGCGCGCTTTACTCCTTCTTCAACAGCAAACCTTCCCGATGGCTTTAATCTAGAACAAGTAGATTCAAGTCAGGGTGTAATTTTAACTAACACCAAAGGTTTTTCTCTTTACACTTACAATGGCCCACTCCATCCTGAGGTCGCCTGCATGGAGACCGACTGTTACGAACATTGGATTCCAGTTTATGCCCCAGCTATAGCCAAAGGCGTAGGGGAATTTTCCATCATAGGCCGAATTGATGGCACGCAACAGTGGGCGTTTCGCGATCAGGGCATATTTCGCTACAAAGGAGATCTATTGCCTGGCGATGTGCATGGACGGAATAATCTTGATCAATTTCAAGTTGCTCTCCTAAAATTCAATTTTATCCCGCCCGGAGTCGAGGTCGTCGCGCAACCAGGATACGGAGACATATTCACTCTCAATGGCAAGACTTTGTATTTCGGTTCTGCTTTTGAAAAATACTGGGGCGGAAGGAACCTGCGAGGCAGTTTCGAGATTGCCTATTTTAAAGGAAAACGTTTAGGCGGAGACGCCTGTGTCAGTGAGGGGTGCCTCAGAAGGTGGCAGCCGTTTGCAGCACCCCCGGATGCAATATCCAATGGATTCTGGGAAGTTGTTACACGTCGTGACGGTAGCAGACAATGGGCCTATAAAGGCTTTGCACTTTATACCAACAGCGATGATAACGCCGTTGGGCAGATGAACGGGCATAGTATTTACGATATCGCAGATGTGGACGGCGATGAAGAAGCAACTGCTCGCACCAAATTGTTAGCCGAGGTTGGGAACGCTCTCGGTGGTGCAGGAGTTTATTGGAGTGTCGCTAAACCCTAGTACTGCTTAGTTTTGGCGATCGAATACCCTAACCCAAATAATCTTGCCTATTGCATCACGTCCGACTGAAATCATGGTTTGATCATCATCCGCCAATACCCGAGTATAGGTAGTGGTTAGGAGGCCGTCTTCCTTTTGCACCACGAATTCGGATTTATCACCCATTCTTGAGATCGCAACAGATGAATTGTCTGCGTTAGCCCAAGGAAAATCTGGCGAAGGATGATCTGTTCCATCGCATGGAGCCGACCATTCTAGTGTTCCTTTATCGTTTGGGCCATTAGAAAATTCCATCGCGTAACGCTGTTCAGTTTCTGTGTTAGTAAATATAAGAATCTCATACTGGAGGCCTTCCGGATCGAGGCTCTTCTGCGGGTTCAACGACCAGCGCCCATTCATCTCCATTATACAATCAGTCGCAGCATGAGTATTAAACATTGCAAATAGGGAAATTAGAAAAGTAAAGATTCTCATGGACATACCTCTTTGTTCTTGTTTTCAATTACCAGTAACATAACAGATTAATCGGCGCAGGCAATTTTAAGAATATGTCACTAATATCGTTAATTACTTTCCTGCTAGCCTAAACTAAGGAAAATTCAATGACAAATTTGTCCCACAGCTTATCCTATAACGTGAAGTTAATATTTCTATCTTTCGCAGTTCCCGTAATTTTTTGCTGCTCATTTTCTTTATCTTTAGCGGCTAGCGATGACTTGCAAACTGCAAGTGCCGAATCCGTCGGCATGAACTCTGAAAGACTTAATCGAATAACGGATTCTATGCAAGAACTCGTAGAAAAAGGCCTATTGGCAGGAGCAGTAACCATAGCGGCAAGAGATAGCCAGGTCGTGCACTTTGAGTCAGTCGGTTACCGTAATCTAGAGTCCCAGACTGCTATGACAAACGATACCCTTTTCCGCATTTACTCGATGACCAAGCCCATTACAGGCGTCGCTCTGATGATTCTGTATGAAGAGGGCCACTTCAATCTCTCAGACCCAGTAGAAATGCATATCCCTGAATTAAAAAATCTACGGGTCTTTGCTGGAACCGATTCCACGGGCAACATGTTAACCGAGCCAAGCAATCATCCGATGACAATACGTGAATTGATGAGCCATACGGCGGGTCTAACCTACGGCATATTCGCTCAGTCGCCAGTAGACGCCGCTTATGTTGAAGCTGGACTAGGTGACGCAACTGCAGCTGGAAATCTTCCGAAAGGCGAAACAGGTAAAGATCTGATGCGAAAACTTGGTCAGATTCCACTCAAGCATCAACCTGGAACACGATGGGAATACTCAGTAGCAGTAGATGTTCAAGGCTATCTTGTAGAAGTGTTGAGCGGAGAAAGTCTCGGTGAATTTATGCAGGAAAAAATATTTGATCCCCTCGGTATGATAGATACGCATTTTTATGCTCCAGAAAATAAACGTGACCGATTTGCGCAAATGTACGTCTATTCCGAGAACGGCGAATTAACAGCAAACGAAATGTTTCCAGGAACTGATTACACCACTTATCCTGACTTTGAAGCCGGTGGGTCAGGTTTGGTTTCAACAGCATCAGACTATATGCGCTTTAGCCAGATGTTACTTAATGGCGGCGAATTAAATGGAGTACGCGTGCTTGCCCCTTTAACTGTCTCATTAATGAGCCGTGACCAAACACCAAAAGGCATGGCCTCTTCAAATTTAAGCGCTTCGGGGACTACCTTTGGTTTAGACTTTGCGATAGTTACCGACCCAGTGGAAGCCGAAAGTTATTCAATAGGAGAATACTATTGGGGTGGTGCCGCTGGCACTTGGTTCTGGATTGATCCTGTTGAAGATATTGTTTTTGTTGGAATGATTCAGGCGGCCGGCGCGCTTACACCAAATGTTCGCCGTATTTCTCGTCGCTTGTTATATCAATCGATTATGGAGCCCAATGCAATTTGAACTAAAATTGTCTTTGATCATTTTGCGCATGCCTCATTACGAAGACGATAACGGCAAAAATAGACAACAAGCTTTATCTAGGAGCAAGAAGAATGACCGACTATGAACCCGAGAAGCAACATTATGATGTCATTGCCGTGGGAGCCGGCATGGCAGGCCTTTATCTACTTTATAAGTTGCGGCAGGCTGGGTTCTCGGCTGTGGCTCTGGAAAAGGCCGATGATGTCGGTGGCACGTGGTACTGGAATCGTTACCCAGGCGCGCGTTGCGACATTGAAAGCTTAGACTACTCTTATAGTTTCGACCCTGAATTAGAAGAAGAATGGGAATGGTCAGAACGCTACGCTACACAACCAGAAATCTTGCGTTACCTGCAATTTGTTGCCGATCGCTATGACCTTAGAAAATATATCCGTTTCTCTACTGAGGTACAGCAAGCCGTCTGGAATGAAGGTTCAAAGTGCTGGGATATAAGGACTAATAATGGTACTAAAATAAGCAGCCAGTTTTATGTAATGGCCACTGGCTGCCTTTCAATGCCGAAAGAAATAGATTTGACAGGAACAGAAAAATTCAAGGGACGCACCTACTTCACCAATTGCTGGCCTCATGAAGGTGTTGATTTTACAGGCCAAAGAGTAGCAGTAATCGGCACCGGTTCTTCTGGTATCCAATCTATTCCATTGATAGCTGAAGAAGCCAGCCAAGTGACTGTGTTTCAACGTACAGCGAACTATGCAGCGCCCGCGAACAATGGACCAGTCCGCACAGAGCACCTAGAAAAATTGGCAAAAGACCGAAAAACCTATCGCGAAGACGCTCGATGGTCCCGAGCTGGTGTTCCTATTACGAGTTCGGCAGAACCTTTTTTCACTGTTGATCCAGAAGAAAGACTTCGAAGAATAGAGTTTGGTTGGAATCGGGGCGATTTGCTTACAATTAATTCTTCTTTCGCTGACTTGGTGACCAACTCAGGGGCTAACACCGAAGTACAAGAATTTTTTAGAAACCAAGTGCGCGCTAAAGTGGAAGATCAAAATATTGCTGAGGACTTATGTGCAAGGGATTTTCCTCTATTTACCAAAAGACTTTGTTTGGAAACTAATTATTTCGAAACTTTCAATAAGCCACATGTTAATCTTGTCAATCTGTATCGTACTCCTATCAAGTCTCTGACAGAAGCCGGCATCGATACAACTGAAGAAACTATGGAATTTGATATTATTGTGTTCGCTACCGGTTTCGATGCCATGACTGGTGCGATTGCGGCGGTAGATATTCGTGGCCGAGATGGCGCCGAACTTAAAAACGTCTGGAAAGACGGACCGAAGACTTATCTTGGATTAAGTATTCATGGTTTCCCTAATCTATTTACCATTACAGGACCTGGCAGCCCATCTGTATTATCAAACATGGTTGTTTCCATCGAACAACATGTCGACTGGATAACAGCAACTCTACTGCATCTTCGAAGCAAAGGTTTACAATCAATCGAAGCAACTAGCAAAGCTCAAGAGGCATGGGTTACCCACGTAAATGATTATGGCAATCTTACTCTTTACCCTCAAGCTAACAGTTGGTATATGGGAGCAAACGTACCAGGAAAACCTCGTGTTTTTCTACCCTATATAGGCGGCGTGGATCGTTACCGCCAAGCATGCAATGAAGTTGTTGAAGCAGGTTATCTTGGTTTTGAGCAAACAAGTGCAGAGGAGTCATACTGTAACGACGGCATAATTCGCTTTGTAAAACCAGACGTTCAATTATTCCTAGAACTACTCGCCAGTCTTGAGCAACCACCTCTAGATAGTCTTTCTCCGAAACAAGCGCGGGAACAGATGGAAGCAGCTTCCAGCCAGAGGCCGCCTGGACCTGAGACCGGCGAAATTATCGACGGAAATTTTCGCGGTCGGGCTGGTAATATAAACTATCGACTCTATCGTCCCGCAACTCAAGGTCCCCATCCAATTATCGTCTACTACCATGGCGGCGGTTGGGTTCTAGGGCATGCTAGTTCTGACGATCCTTTCTGTCGCTACTTATGTGTCGAGTCAAACGCAATAGTTATTTCTGCTAATTATCGGCATGCACCTGAAGCCAAATTTCCCGCAGCAGTCGACGATGCCTATGACGCATTAAAGTGGATTTCCGCGAATACAGAGTTATTGGGGGGACAGCGCAAGAAAATTGCTATCGCCGGTTGGAGCGCTGGCGGGAATTTAGCGGCGGTTATTTCTCAACTTGCGCGAGATGAGGGCGGCCCCGAAATATGCGGACAATTATTAGTGACTCCTGTTACAGACAATGATTTTTCAAGACGGTCCTATAACACTAATTCAGAAGGATACGTCCTTACTCGCACACTGATGGAATGGTTCTGGGATCACTATTGTGATCTTAGCCAACGCAATGACCCCCGGGCTTCACCATTGCGAGCTTCCTCCTTAGCAGAATTGCCACCTGCGGTAGTTGTTACCGCCGAACTCGATCCTCTCAGGGATGAAGGCGAAGCCTACGCTAAGGCTCTGAGCGAAGCCGGAGTAGAGGTGAAACATATTGAGGCCCCCGGACAAATTCACACCTCACTAACTGCTGTAGACTCTATTAGTTCCAGTGAACCATTGCGCAAAGAAATGAGCAACGCTATTACTAGCTTCTTTAATTAGTAGCGAAATAATTAAATTTTCGCTGCTCGGCAGAGCTATATACAAAATTTTTATTAGAATTTTACACGAGCGATCAATCAAGTTCGGAGACACGAGTCTTTCTTCAAAACGAACCTCTAGCTGTTCCAATTTGTTGCAGAAATAATCGCACGAATTGCTTGTTTATCATCGCTGCTCAAATGACTNTATGTTTCCTCTTTATTATCATCCGACAAAATTTCTTCAATACGAGTCTCCACGATTTCCTTTATTTGAGTCGGAAGTCCGGCATAGGCGTTGGAATATATTAGATAGCTCAGTGGGTACTTAAATAAACGCCGTTCCATATCAAGGTCCCACAAAGACCTACCCACAGCGTCTTTTCGACCTTTCTCCTCAAAAGCTTCTTTAAATCCAGATGTACCTTCTATTGCATCAGTAAGTGGTGGTTGACCCACCATAAATAGAGAGTGCAAAAGTTCTTGCCCAAGAATTTCTAGGCCCCGCACCACTTCATTTTCTTCAAGCTGGTCTTTTTCGTCCAGTAATGTTCTGGCGTAGAAATTAGTGCGAGCGATCTTGTTCTGAACTTCGATCTGATGCTCAACGACCAATAGAGCCACAACATCACTATAAGGTGTTATATAAGATTCGATCTCAACAAGCGCAGAAAGGCTTTCCCTATTACCCATTCTTGCAAGGTTCTCGTCAGAAATATCAGCGGCGGTTTGAATCAAGACGTTACCCAAGTGCCGCTGGTCTCCATGAAACCCTGTCACATACCAACCTCCCCAGCGACTACTGATGGGTGTTCGACTATCCGTCATTATGCTACCTTCATGAGAAACGAGTTGACCCGCTACACCAGTGTAGTTTGAACTCATCATAAAACGTGGAGTTCCTCCGCCGGTGAGTGACAAACTATCGTGGCAACGTAAACAGGTCCGGAACTCTCGATTAAATTGAGGTTTTTGCGATTCTATCTGATTGAGGGTGAAAAAGACCGGTCCAAGGTTCGGATCCATGGAAGCTATTTCGAGCAAACCGGATTGCTGTACCCAAGCGACATAAACGTCCTCGTTAAAATAAATCGCACGAGGTGTTTGTGGCGATATCAGCGGCTGTTGAAGGCTAGTGCGTGAGAATACAAGTAACTGAGAAGCTGGACTAATATCTAACGCTTCCAGGGCAGCATCCAAATAGCCTCGGATCGGATTAAATTCCAGAGAAACTTCTCCGCTATCAATTTTAGCTTGCAGTTCGGACACCGTGTCTTTTAGTTCGTCCGACCCGTAATTCATTACCGGAAATTCTTGCTCGTAAGGCGAATCATCCTGAGCCAATAGCGGCAGAGAATCAAGAAACGCTATTATCAGGATAATTAGAATTTCGATTTTTTTCTTTAACATTTTCTCAAGCTTTTAATGTTTAGGAATATTCTACCCATAGTCGGGCCTAAGTTCCTAGTATCTACCAAACAATCAAACCTTTCTCTAGCAAATAAACCCCCTTNCGGATAATCTAACGCCTTTAGTAGGTTCGCTTTTGCATTATTGTCCAGGAATTCTCCAAACAATATCGAGGGAGCATATTAATTAACGTTATTTCCGCTACTATAAGAGTGTTTCAATGAACCCAAGATTGCTAATCTTTATCACAGCCTTATCTATCCTTGTAAGCTGTGAGAATAACGAGAACTCTCCCTCAAACCTAATAGAATCAGCAGCAATCCATGAGGAAAGAGGGTTGCGCACAACCAGTGAAGAAATTCTTCCAGGTTTTATTTTGTTTACACCCTTAATAGGAGACACTACTTATCTGATTAATCGCGATGGCCTGGTAGTTCATACCTGGAAAGGTAGGTACGGTCCTTCGAGCACTTATTTGTTACCCGATGGTCATCTACTGAGAGGCGGCAGAGATCCAGATGCGCCACGATTTGCCGGCGGNGGCAAAGGTGGGATCATAGAGAAATTCAATTGGCAAGGAGAGGTAGTCTGGTCATATGAGTTAGCAAATTACGAACGGCTTCTTCATCATGACTTCGAAGTTATGCCAAACGGCAACATCTTGGCAATAGCATGGGAGAAGCGAACAAAGACTGAATCTATGGCCGCAGGGCGACGATCGGAAGAAACACCAGAAGATGGATTATGGCCCGACATAATCATTGAAATAGAACCTCAAGAACACGGTGGCGGACGCATAGTTTGGGAATGGCGGGCCTGGGATCATATGGTGCAGGATACGAATCCAGATCTTCCTAACTATGGCAGACCAATTGATTTTCCTCACAAAATTGACATTAATGCCGGACCGCCTTTACCAGAGACCACTACGGAACAACTCGATGCCTTGAAAGCAATTGGTAGATCAGCACCATTAGCCACCATCGGTAACCAAGGGTCCGATATGCATCATTCTAATGCTATCGCTTACAATGCTGCATTGGATCAAATCGCCATCAGTGTTCGAAGACTGAGTGAAATCTGGATAATTGACCACAGTATTGGTACAGAAGAGGCAAAAGGAGCCGCGGGAGATTTACTTTATCGGTGGGGAAATCCAAGGTCCTATGGCCACCCAACACCTAATAAGGTTGGGCTGGGCGCCCAACATGACATACGCTGGGTTCCAGAAGGNTATCCAGGTGCAGGTAATCTAACAGTTTTCAGCAACAACGCGGTCGGCGCAATACCGCCCTATTCTGAAANAATAGAGTTCNCCCCGCCTATAAGTATTGATGGTACGTATTACATTGAACCAGAGAAACCATTTGGACCTAAAGATATAGTTTGGAAATACGCGGATAGCTACCATAGCCCTTTCATCTCCGGTGCTCACCGTCTGGCAAATGGTAACACCCTAATAGACTATGGCCCTCAAGGGAGATTCGTCGAAGTAAATTCAAATGCTGATATCGTGTGGGAGTACTGGTCACCTTATTCTGGTGACGTCAGGTTGCCTGGGGGGTTCACACCTCAGCCAGTTATTCCATTCATGTACTCGGTANTCAGAGCAACTTTTATACCAGACGACCATCCGGGTATAGCAAACAAAGACCTACAACCACTATCCCCTCAACCAGAACCCAGCATACTCAATGAAGAAGAACTGGCACCTTTTGTAAATTAAAAAATACCGAGACTGGATTCTAGTAATCACCTTTGTAATTCTTTATAAATAGCGTATAAAGCTTAGCTTAAAAATATGAAGTTTGTGGCCTAATTTGCCCATATGATTTACGGCAATTTTATAGCTCGAACATTTATTGAGAGCACTAGTAATTTAACAAAAAACAATACCAAGGAGATGCCATGCCAAGGCTAAAACAAATACCAAAAAAAGATGCGAACGAATACGTGAACAAATACTACGAGGCGCTTTTTGGTGATCGAGACCCTGTCGAAAACCCTGGGACGGCGACCGGCACCCCTGGGAACTGGTGGACAGTTTTCGCGCTGGTACCCTATATCTTTGAGCATGCTACTAAGCACTTCGGAATGTTTGGCATGTTTGCTGATAAAAGCATTAGCCAACTCGATCCTATCGTGCGAGAAATTGGAATTCTGAGAGCAGGCTATGTCCAAGGGAGTCAATTTGTTTTTTCACAACACTGCAAGGCGGCTCGACGCTTTGGATTAAGTGAAGCAAAAATCGCTGCAATTCCTCACTGGGAAGTCTCAGAAGTATTCGATACAAAGGAACGTGCCATTCTCGCTTGGAGCGATGCGCTTATTCTCCAAGGTGGCCGTGCATCAGACGAACTGTTCGAAGCTCTGCACTCCCATTTATCAGATGAAGATATTCTTGAACTCACCTATCACATCATGGGTTACAACCTCCATGCTGTGTGTTGCAAGGCTTTGCGACTAGAGTACGATGATGTGCCAGAACGAATCAAAGAAGTTCCAATCCCTGAGTCTGGCGAAGTTGCAAACTGGGCAGGAGCTGCATGGAAGTAATAATTATTATAATTTAAACATGTTCGGACAGTTTTACGACCTGATTGTACTCTTGAAAAGTAAGCCGAGAGATTGTACGCATTGCTTCGATATCATCATTAAGTAATGCTCCATAGCTTTGCTGCAAAGTTTTAACTACTGCCAGCAATGCGGAAATCGGGCGGAGAATCACTTGATAACCCATGTCTGAAAGGTCAGAAACAGGCAGTTCCGGAGTCTTGCCTTCTTCAACCATATTTGCCACCAGGATAGTATCGGGAAATTCTTGCCTTATAATCTCCATCTCCGCAACACTAGCTGGCGCCTCGATAAAAAGTATATCTGCGCCAGCCCGGAGAAAAGCTTCTCCTCTATGTAAAGCTTCGCTTAAATTGTGAGTGGCACGACTATCAGTACGAGCCATGATAAGGAAATTATCAGACTCTCTAGATTCAACCGCCATAGCAATCTTTCTCNCNGCTTCCTTTAATTCTACGACTTCCTTGTTATCCATGTGACCACAACGTTTAGGGCTAACTTGATCCTCTAGCTGGATACACTGGGCACCCGCTCTTTCGAACGCTGTCACTAATTCTGCTACGCTATTCTCGTCGCCATAACCATTATCACCATCAGCAATCACGGGCGTGGATCCAGCCGCTTCAACTACCTGCTCTACTCTTTTAACCATTTCATCGGCTTTGACAAGCCCGATATCTGGTTTCCCAAGCATACTGCCAGCCACGCCAAATCCAGAAAGATAAATAGCTTTAAAACCAGCTTCTGATGCAATTAACGCAGATAGCGCATCATAGACACCAGGAACCATTATACTGCCCCCTCGTAATAGATAGTTTTTAAGCATCATAAAACTCAGTTAATAACACTAATAATTTAGTTAGGAAAATGAATGGAAAACAGAGTAGCAAAATTTAACTCTTACTGGGACGATAACGAATTGTTTATGGTTCATCGATTTATTATTGAAGAATTAATCACTCTTAGATTGTTAAGTTAACGATCTCGAAACAAGTCCCGCACCCGATCTGTAAACTCCGTAGCGTCTCGGTTTCGAGCGGCCCGCAGCATGTTAGCCATTCCATAATTTCCTTCGTGACATGCATATTCATAAAGTTGAGAAGGTACTTTGGATAAGGGAACCACTGCAACCAGTTTGTCAGCAAAAGTATCTGGGTCTTCTATAGTAAACTCATAGTTAATACTCGCCTCTGCAACACGTGTAAAACGTTCAGTAAGGATCTTCTTTTTTGAGGAGCCATATCCATCAAAACTTTGAGTTAATCCGTTAAAATTTTTGGTAGTAACTACCAAAGTGTCGTCTTCCCAATAACCCCGGGAATCGCCAGACCACAATTCAACATTTTCATCTAGCGCCGGTCCATCAGTGAGTTTTATCAAGCGAGCGTCATGAACCATTTCCGTAAGAATTGCGACATAATCTTTACTTTGGACAATTTGCACATTGTTGTTGTATACACTGGGCATCAACTGGGGGCCAGCGTTAAAACCAACCAAGCATCGTTCAGATAATCCACGATCTTCAGGTCCATCCCGACCGATGCCCCCAACGGTAAATCGCACAGGCCTATTCCCTCGAGTATCGCGTTCCCCACCGGGTTGATTTTCTACTCCCTTAACAAGCTCAGGAAGTCGCCCATTAAGAGGATAAACCAAAAGGGACGTTCGAATACTCCGCTCGCCTCGAACTCGCTCCATCCAAATAGTATCGTTATAAAATGCCTCAACGCCCGCAGAGGTTCTGCGAGGCTCTCGTGGCCTGCCTATTGAAAAGCGTTGCTGTCTGTTCTCAGCAATCTCTTCGTCTGTTAGAAATAGCCTGTCTCCAAACTCTTCAGGTCTCAGCATTGGAACATTAGAAGCGAAATTCCAAACGCCTTGTAGATCAGGATGACCCCATTGAGTTTTATAAAGCTCATCGTTTTCCGCTGCGAGCCCGAGATAGGAATACAGTATGAGAATACAAAATACGGATATTCTCAAGGTTGGCAAACTTAGTTTAATATTCACAAAACCAGACGTTAAGCTTAACGAGGATCTAAGCGCAAGAAGTATCGAGGAGGAAACCCCATCTGCGCCCGCGAACGGAAACTGAGCGCATATTCTTCTCTCAATAGCGCATCTTCTTCACCCTCTAAGGGTACTGCTAGAAACGCTTCGAACTCTTCAGATCCTGCCATTTTTACTTCAACATTGGGATTATCCAATGCTTGGTGATACCATGCCCTAGGCCAATGATTGGCAGCGATATAATCATTTCCATTCACCTTGCGCAGACTTAGCACTCTTTCATGACGCTCATTAACATCGTTATAGGTAGCGATGACAATCGAGTTACCTCCCATCGGCTGATTGGTGCCAAGGCTATATTCGAACTCTACCACCCATGCCACATATGCTAGAAATACCAATGCAAAAACAATTAGGCTCCATTTAACAAGTATGTTTGTGCTCATTACTGCCTACTCCCGCTAAACGAAAGAGAAACACCTAAAGGCGTATCGATTTCCCCTTCTATTGAATCGCCGTCAACAACCCCATTAAAGGATAGAGTTAAACTCTGACCCTGAGCGGCAACAGAAATATCAAAACTAACGTTATTTCCATCAAAACTTATACCATTAATAGTTTGTCCTCCCAAAGGCCCGCCAGCGAGTGTTCCCGAGCCATCTGCAACAATCGTTAACGACACTTGCTGCGCACCCTGGGGTGTAGTTAATTCTACTTCCCATACGCCTGCTGCAGGTGGGACCGATGAACCACATCCTAATAGCGTAATTCCAATTAACGATAAAACAAGAATATTTCTATAAGACATAATAAACCCTATTGACATTATTCGCTTTGAAACGCCGGTTTTTCACCATTTACTATCCGGCATAGCTCACTCCCATTCCTGCACGGACATCATTATTAACCCCATATTGCGCTATAGGGTACCTTAGCCCATTAGCGGAAAGTTGTTTCAACCCCTCAATCACTTTAGGTAAAAAGCTTGGCGGTATGGCCATTAGTAATTCATCTTCCATTACACCGCCATAGCGGCGTTCTGCAAAACAGGGGATGGACAGACTTGGCTCACCAGTAGATAGCGCCCTACCCCAAGAATCGGCACAAGAAGATTCGCCGACACAGCCCCACTGCAGTTTCTTGTATCCAGTCCATTGTAGACCATTAATGAAAAGAATCATCTGGGCAGGAGTTGCATAAATTAAACAAATATCTGGCGGATTCAACCTGCCACTTATTAAAGGGCTAACCGCCATCGCTTCGTATTTACCAAACGGAACCACATCCATCGCATGTTGATGGGCACTGGCATTTTCTTTATCTGCATACCAAACACCTGTCATCCGTTCGCCAGATAGCCATTCTTCATCCCGCGGCGATAATCCAATCACCGTTTTGCACTGCAAGCCAACTAAATCTTTAGCTGTAATCCCTACGGTCCATCCATTGCGCGATGCCATACCAACAATCTGATCTGTAGTATGAATTGCACTTGGACGACGTATCCGTTCGATAGATTCCATTTCTCCGATTTTCTCAAAGAGCTTCATCCCAATCGGTGTTGTCCGAATACGCAGCAAGTGATTTAGGGAATTTACAATTTCCTGAAAATCCAAATTAGACTGATCCGTGGTAATAACTTTCGACATGTGAAGCTCCTGTTAATACAGAAGTTTCAGTATAGAGTTCAGAGAAGAAATACAGAACTGTTATTTACAGTTATTACTGAGAGATTGTTAGCCTTACGGGGTTAGAATAAAACCATAAATCAGACCAAGGATTCTCGCCTCGAGGGTCTATCTGAGGTTCGAGTTCATTAGTATTGGTCCCGCGCACCCTAAGGTAACTATTGACTGTAAGCGCAGGTAGCTCAAAACTTAGCTGTTTGTAATCAGAAATTATTTCCCAAGCGTCTGCTTTAAAACGTTCGAGTACTCGTGCACTAGCATGGAAATCGATGGAGTCGTCTTGAAGCGGCCCTATTATTTCGCCCAGAATGAGATCTAGGCGACTCACAGTAGGACGATCGCCATTTGCATTCGTGCGCTTTGGTTCGCGGAACCTAATAGTAACCGTCACAGCCTGCTCTTTATTCAACATCAAACGACCACCGATACTGGCCGAACTTCCATTATCAGTTCTAACTGTTAAATAGAGCTGGTCGATCAAATCCCCTGTGGTCACAAACATACGACCGTTACGAATACCGTCCATAATGGACTCATGATTTTTTTCTGACCAGACATAAGTTTTTGAATATTCACCAGGCCAAAAATCTGAACCTCCTTCACTGTAATGCACATGAGAATCTGAATTTGCAGTTATCCACCAGTTGCGACCCTCACCGATCATAGAATCCCAAAAACCACCGAGCTTTGCCGTGAACTGATCAAATCCCCCTAAAGTCGAGACCCCACTGTACCCGCCTCTTGCTGCATTGAAGTCAATTGAACCATCAGCGTTGAGTGTAGCCGCCTGATGACCAGGCGCTCCTGCCATACCAACAGCGACATTGGGTGCCGTATTATTCCAGCTTCTTAATTCACCGGGATCATCCATGCGATATTCACCTTCTATGCGAAGAGAACGTGATGGATGATTTGCGATTAATAACGGCTGTGGATTTTGGTTGCGCATAGCACGTAACGCGGCGAGCATACGTAGTTCAGAATTCCATTCAGAATTAGAAGGCCAAGGCTCTCTCCGAGAGAACCGCGACTCAAGCTCAAAAAGTTGCTGCGCCTCGTTTTCCGTAAAAGGGATTATTAAACTAGAATGATCTGCACCAGGCGTATCGAATTCCATACCATAAAATTGAATAACCTCCGGCACCACCAATCGGGATTCAATAAGCTCAGGATAGGCACTCTCGATATTTAACTTGCTGTGGTTAGGGCCTCCATGATCAGTCGACACCATCCAATCAAGTCCATGATATTTCGCCATTAAGGCATTCATATGAATTGGATAAATTGCGTCACCTCCAATTATAGGAGTAGGTGGATCCGAATCCCTATCCCAACTAACGCTATATCTACTATGAATATGATGATCACCGGCGCGCCAAGCAAAACCTCCCTCTTGCGCCACAGGGTATTTGCAAGGAAACAACAAAACCAAGCAACTACCTATTAATTTTAACGCTTTTAACAACTCCATATCAGGCTTCCTGCACGCCAGGTTTACCTGCCTCTGTCACATAACTTTGTCGAATACTAAGCGGCGCACCTTGAGACGTGATGTAAGGAACAATTTTATAGTCTGTTTGCCACAATTCAGGAGTGAGAGTTGCAGCAACATAACCTCGGTTAGCATTATAGAATTTAACATGAGGATTATTGGACAAAAGATCGCTTCCATATTCGGTCATGTCTTGCCCATCCCCGCCAGAAGAAATTGAAGTACCAATGTATTCAGAACCAATCAATTTTGAACTAGGCGAATCAAAATCAAGTTTTAAATCTGCCGCCCAATTAGAATGGATATCTCCGGTTAATACTATAGGGTTAGGAGTGTTAACCCTGTCGAGATGATCTAGTACTTCTTGTCTTTCAAGGGGATATCCATCCCAGATATCCATTGGCCAAAGCTCCTCACCTTCAGCCTCACCAACGCTGCGAAGGCTAGCCATCATGATTTGTTGGGCTAGAACATTCCAAGTAGCATCAGTAGTAGCAAGACTATCGAAGAGCCAATTTTTCTGAGCCTGACCGAGCACTGTTCTTGTAGGGTCCTGGTGCTCAGCACAGCTGCGCTTTCTTCCATCACCGCAGGCCTGATCATTGCGATATTGACGGGTATCTAGTACATGCATCTCCATGAGATTTCCAAAGCGCAAGCGCCGATGAATTGGCATGTCGGGCCCCTGCCGACCTACCGGTAAACGTATTGGCATAAATTCATAGTATGCTTGGTAGGCAGCAGCCCTGCGCTGCAGAAGTTGTTCGGGAGTCTGATCATCCTCAGCTATTTGCGCTGCATAATTGTTATCTACCTCATGGTCATCCCATGTAACCACCCAAGGCGCTGATCCGTGCGCGGCTTGAATATCTGGATCAGATTTATAAGTATGATAACGATTACGATAATCGTTTAGAGTGATAATCTCCGGACCTTCATGTCGACGAACAAGATTATTACCCCAGCTTCGCTCGTAAATGTAGTCTCCCAAGTGAATGATCAAATCAAATTCTTCTTCTGCCATATGCTGGTAAGCCGTAAAATAGCCATGTTCATATTGCTGGCAAGAAGCAAAAGCTAGGCGAAAATGCTGATTTCGAGCTGAAGCGCTAGGTGCCGTTTTTGTGCGACCGATTGGACTAGTTACACCCCCAACATGCCAACGGTAATAGTAAACTTTATCTGGCTCAAGCCCACGAATATCCGCGTGCACAGAATGTCCTAGATCCGCAACTGCTGCAATGGAACCAGATCTAATGGCATTACTGAAGTTTCTAGTAGGGGAGATTTCGTAATCTACTGCAATAGTGTCGTTCACGGCACCTAACTGTGACATCACCTCACTAGAAAGGCGAGTCCATAAAATTACGGATTCTGGGGTCGGGTCTCCGGACGCGACTCCGAGAGTAAATGGATCCTCTGGCATGCTTGTCAATCGTCTTATCGCGCCATGAACACCGGCAGGTAGCCCTCCCATGGCCAGACAGCCTAAAAGAGCAGCGCCCAAATTAAATTTCCGTTTAAGAAAATCTCGACGAGACCAATATTTATTCATTTGACACCTCTTAAAATTAGCACTAACTCAGAATCATAAGTGCACCTTACGGCAAACTGATTACACTCTGAAAAGAGTAACGATTCAATTTACTGAATCAATGTACCAAATACTATGAGCAATCTAAGAAATCCGCTATAGCCACAAGGGCTGATTTTGCTTCGCAATTCAATGAACGCAGAGTTGGTGATTGCTCTAGCGCATTACTCGGAACAGAATCGGCTCGGAGTTTCAAATGGGCGAAAATGCTTCTGCCGTTATAACGAGCAGTCTCTAATAATCCATCCTCGTTTATTTCAGCCGGTAAAAGCTTAAGACGCACCCACGCGCGGACATTCCCCCCTATAACCATGATTTGTTGATTTACGTCATCAAGCTTGACCACAATATCGCAATGTGTACGTGCTCCAATACCTATCTGCAAGCGACGAGCATCCAACGTTTGATAGTTAGGACGAGACCCTCGACAAAGCATATCTCCTGGTTCAATCGCTTTTTCACCTGCATCGTAAGCATAATAGGCTGACAGAACATCATTCGAGTCTCGCGCTTTGATTGCCTGATCTATATAACTGTGGTGAGCAATCGCGCGACGGAATCGCCGCGAGTCACCTAGACCGCTCTCACACATGACCCAAGAAACAAAAGCTGCGGACCAAGGGTTACGCCAACGGGAAGCTGGGCCGCGCGCATTCCAGGATTGGTTCTGAAGCTCTAAGATCCAAGCACTGTCTGGGGTAGCAGACCAATATCCTGCTATGGAATCAGCTACCCGAACTGCTTCATTAGCAGCAATGGTTGGGCGTGTCCAGGGTCGGCGCCGATAGTTGGGGTTGTCATCTCGAGTGTGAGTCAAGTCATAAATGTTATAACCAAAATAGGCCCACTCCTGGATAGCAGTGTTGATTATTCTTTCTCGCAGATTGCCAGTCGAAATAACGCGACAATCTCTTTGCAAATAGGACATGTTACCGGGCAAGCCAACGACACGAGCAGAAGGCGGAGCCACATCAAATATATGCTGAGGTAACCGATCCAGGAACCGAAGTTGAGCGAAGCCGAAAGAAGCAACGCAGCTAACACCAAACGACAACAACCATTTTACCAATAGCGGGATTCTCATAGAGCTTGGCTGACTGATTTATTCCATAAAATACAAACCGATGTTTCGTAAATCACTGTTCGCTCCGAGGCAGCCAGATAAATTACACACAAGAGCAACTACTATATCGGCTTCTGGGTTCATCATGAAAAGCGTATTTCCCCCGACTGAGCCTCCTGTATGACCAAACCACACTCCATTCTCATCCAAGGTCATCCACCCTAAACCATAATTCTGATCAGCAATCTGGCCATCTGGAAGAATGGGAGAGCTCAGCAGTAGTTCGATTGTTTCTTTTTCTAAAATTCCACTATTAAAAACACCAAAACCAAACTTTATTAAATCGGACGGAGTTGAGAGAAAACCTCCACCAGCCCATTTATAGCTGTTATCGACGTATACAGCGTTTATTAATTTGTTATCTCGGCGTGCATACGGTGAAGCACGGGCTGTAACGATGTAGTCAGTATGATCAGCAAGTGTTTCGAGCAGTCCAAGTGGACTGAATACGCGCTCTCGCATCAGAGTTAGAAAGTCGACACCACTCGCTTCTTGCAACACTGCACTGAGCAAATTGTACCCGTGACTAGAATAGGAATAAGCTTCGCCCGGCACAGCAAGCAGCGGATCATCTTTGAATACCTCTAAAGCGTCTACGACGTCATCATAGTGATCTTGGATTAGATTATCAGATCCATCAGGAAGATAATGACGAATACCAGCACGATGAGAAGCTAATAAGCGGAGTGTGATAATTCCTTTTTCTTTCATAGGATAATCGGGCAAGTAGTCTTGAATCGGTCGGTCCAAATCGATGACACCTTCTTCATAAAGCACTCCCATCGCAATCGAAGTCATCGTTTTTGAAACGCTACCAATGCGAAATTTTGTCTGGGGAGTAACTGGAACAGCATTTTCAATATCGGCATACCCGAACCCTTCTGCCCATACTAGTTCCCCATTAACTCCAACTGCGATTGACACCCCAGGCGCGCCGGCGTCCATTAGAACGGCTACTTCAGCTCGTGCTTCGGTAATTGCAGGAGCATAATTAGAAGAAGCTTCTACAACAGCATAGCGATCACTAATACTACTTTGCGCAACCGCCGAGCTAGCATTCAGAATTACTGCAGCTGTGAGAGCAACTAATAAATTGTCGATTGGTTCATCCATTGTTAGCACCTTCAACGAATTATGGTACAGACTTTTTCGATTAAGACTTAGCAAAACGAATCGCAGACACTACCGCGTGTGGCAAATGAAGCAGCCACTGCGAAATCAAAAATACAAAGGGGACTCCTAATGTAATGAGCAAAGTTTCAACCATGGAAAGCCCGAACTCCATTTCAGGAGACTGGCCACAAGGACCATTTGCTCCAAAGAGAAATGGAACCCATTGGTCCAGCGGCATAAATCTAGGGAAGCCGGCTCCAATAGAGCAACTAGAAATTACAGTGCCATTTTCTACGCCCCAAGCATACCAGCTCGTATAGAGAGCACCTCCGATAAAAAAAATAGTGGTACTTAGACCGACAAACCTAATCCAGAAAATAAACCTGAAATAGGTACTAAACACAGCACTAAAAATAGCCCCCAGCACCCAAGCCCTAACTTGTACGCATAGCGCGCAAGGGAGAAACTGTAAAAAATACTGATAATACAATGCAATACATTCCATCACTAGTAGGTACACAATGCCTGTAACCCACAAGTAAATGGATTGTCCAAATTCATAAAACGCCTTCATAAACAACGCCTAACTAGTGTCATAACATAGAGTGTAACAAATCAGAGCACTCTGAGTACTTTGATTCTTGTTATTATAATCACTAACAGGAAAAACAGAATGGGAAGCAGGACCTCAAATAAAGCACACGGACTTAAATCATGATTATGTCATCTCTTTCCGAGTGGTTTCAGTTTAACCAGGAGCTGCTCTGGTTCATCACTATTGCGGTCGATTTAACTTTTGCTATTGCATTATACCGGTTTTTTGGAAGGCAAGGCCTCTACGCCAGCATCATCATCAGCCTATTGTTAGCAAATTTACAAGGACCAAAATTAACTGAAATTTTCGGGTTGCAAACCAGCATGGGAGTAATTCTCTACTCCAGCATTTATTTCGCTACCGATCTACTCAGTGAACGCTACGGAAAAGCAGAAGCAACACGAGCGGTTATGATTGGTTTTACCGTGAGCGTTATCATTATCGTGATGATTAGCATTAGCTTGTTTTACCGACCGGCAACAGGCCCTAATATAACGACTCTTGCACAGAACATGCATGCAGCAACTGCGACCCTATTCAATTTCACCCCACGCTTTGTATTAGGCTCATTATTAGCCTACCTAGTCAGTCAACGGTTTGATGTTTGGATGTTCCATTTAATTAAAAAGAAAACACATGGCAAACACTTGTGGCTCCGTAACAATGTTTCCACCATATGTTCGCAGGCACTGGATACTATTATTTATGGCGTAGTTGTATGGTGGGGTGTAGTCGATTTCATTACAGCCATGCAACTGGCGCTAGCTAAATACTTCTTTAAGGTGCTAATTGCAATTATAGATACACCCTTTATATATATTGCTAGAGAATGGGATGTTACTAACAAAGATTGGATAACAGATAAAGAAGGCTAAAATACAACTGGGCCTAAACGTTTTTTATAGGCGATACCCGTATCGCAACCAATATTTAGAAGAGTAATTATATTTACTGTTTTGATAAAAAAGTGAGTTTAATAAATATTGAGAGCTTAAATAATGAAATTCGCCTATGATGCTTTGTATCAATGCACCGGTGAAATAATAAGGGTTCTGTATGGGGTATCCAAACTCAAGTTCACAATCAGCGGCGTTATACAAAAGGGCAAAACAAGTTCTTCCGGACGGAAACAGCCGGACAACCATAGCGTTAAAACCTTATCCCATCTATATCGCAGAAGCCGCCGGCGCTGAAGTTATAGACGTAGACGGCAACCGCTATATCGACTTCAACAATAACTATACTTCTTTGCTTCATGGACACTCTTTTGAGCCGGTCAGAAATGCAGTAAGTGCTCAGTTAGCAAAAGCCACAGCTTGCTCCTTTACTACAGAAACAGAAATCGAATTAGCAGAGCTATTATGCAATCGTGTAGATTCATTTCAAAGAATAAGATTTTGCAATTCCGGATCAGAAGCGGTAATGAATATGCTGAAGGCTGCACGGGCCTTTACCGGACGACCTAAGGTTGCAAAGATTGAGGGACTTTATCACGGCTCTTATGATTTCGCCGAAGTAAGTTTAAAGAATCGGCCGGAAGACAGGGAAGGATTAGTTCCTAGGTCCACGGCCTACAGTTTTGGTACTCCAAATTCCGTTCTCAACGAAGTGATTCCGCTTCCTTTTAACGAATCTAAAGCAACAGAAGAAATAATACTCCATCATGCTGATAGTTTGGCGTGCATCATGATCGACTTAATGCCCCAAACTCTGAGCATGAGCTCTCCGTCAGCGGGGTATTTATCAACACTGGTTCGTTTGTCAGAACAGCACAATATCTTATTAGCCTTTGATGAGGTCATCAGCTTTCGTTTGGGTTACTCGGGAGGTCAAGGCATGTTTGGACTAAAACCCGATATTACCAGCTTAGGGAAAATTATTGGGGGCGGTTTTCCTGTTGGGGCTATTGCTGGAAGGGAAGACGTTATGTCCGTTTTTCAACCCANAGACGACGGAACCGCAAAACTTCCTCACGGCGGTACCTTTAATGGCAATCCCATTACGATGGTAGCAGGATTGGCGGCTATGTCTGCTATGGATCGAGATAGTTTCGACCTGCTCAACACGATGGGGGAAAATTTGCGAGAACAAGTCACTTCAACGATTCAAGGTTTAAATATTCCTGGACAGGTGGTTGGAAGAGGATCCCTTTTTGCCGTCCGGTTTCATAATCGCCCTATGGACAATTTTACAGATATTGTTGTTAGAGAAGATGAGGGTATATTTATGGAGAAACTACGTAACTATCTAATCGGGAACGGCATTTGGATTGGAGGAAACATGGGGGGATGCTTATCAACTGCTACCAATCAGGATCACATCGATAAATTCTGTGAAACCTTGGCGGCCGGAGTTCTTGATTGCAAAGAGTATCTGCAAGCTGGCTAAAAAGCCTTGTTTAAATAAAACGAAAGAAATATGAGCAACATTCGTCTGCAAAGAAAGGTCGGTTTAGCTGGAGCCATTTTCCTGATGATAGGAAATGTCGTAGGGGCTTCTATATTTATCCTCCCCGGGAACCTAGCCGGGATAGCGGGACCAGCCGTCTTCATCGCTTATCTCATTGCTATCATCCCTGCATTCTTTAATACCCTAGTGGCAGCACAAGTCGGCAGCATCTTGCCGGTTAGCGCCTCAGATTACGTTTTCACAAGTACGGTTTTACATCCATTACTAGGCTTCCTTAAGGTCTGGGCAGCAATGCTAGGAGCGTTAGTTGGAGGCCCTATCCTTGCATATGGTTTTGCCGACTATTTTGCCTTTTTTCTGCCGAACATAAGCCGGGTAAATATCGCTTTATTAATAGTCGTGATTATTATGATAATTAACCTGCTAGGCATCCGCTCTAGCGTGAAGATGCAGATGATTATGGTATCTATATTCGTTAGCTTTTTATTAATACTTTCCCTCGGTGGTTTGTTTTATATCGATACAGATCTGTTAACACCTTTAGCCCCAATGGGTTGGAATGCAGTCTTATCCGCAGCGGTACCTGCTTATTTCTCCTATACAGGCTTCACCATGCTTTTATCGTTTACAGAAGAGATTAAGAATCCCGCCAGAAATATACCGTTAATTACTTTCTATACTTTTTGGATAGTCGCTTTTATCTATACTTCGGTGACATTTGTTGTACCCGGGCTGATTCCGTGGCAAGAACTTGGCACTATGGCCGCCCCACTTAGCGCGGCCGCTTCTATTTTTCTGCCAGACTGGTATTCAACAGCTATAACAATTGCTGCATTACTCGCAGCTGGTACCTCCATTAATATGATTATTATTACCGTGTCGCGTTCATTCTTCGCTGTGGCGCGCAATAAAATATTTCCTGAGATTTTTAGTCGAGTTAGTAACCGAACTGGTGAACCAGACACAACAATTATATTGGTCGCTGCAATAATACTTGCTGGAATCGCTTTCCAAGGCAACATCGCACAATACGCTTCGGTTTCAGTTATTGGTTGGATGTTATATGGAATAATCTGGGGCATCGCTTTGGTGCTTTTGCCAAAAAAACTTCCCGTCCATTACCGCAACGCTCAATTTAAACTAAGCAAAGTTTGGCTATGGATAACAGCAATCGTAAATATCATAGTTGGTGTAGTGTTTATTTTTATAGCGGTCCGGGACAACACTGCTCCTGCAATAGGCTATTTCTTTCTTCTATTTATAGGCGTAATTTACTATCTCTTAAGACGGAGAAAATTGGCTGAAGAAGGTGTGTCTCTTGAGGCCCTTTTAAAAAACGAAACCGAAGAGGCAACTAGGGCTACGCAACAAGCGGTGCTTTGATAGAATAAACTAAATTTAAGTTTGCCCCCTTGCTTCCGCGGGGATAGGAGACATGAATGAAAAAAAGTGAACTGGAAAAAGTAGCCGGCAATGGGTTGATTAACAGACGTCATCTGCNCGGAATAGGACTAGGCAGCATGGGCATGGCACTTTCCAATTCCGTACTCAGCGCCGATACAGCGCTGCAAGTTCCGCAGTGGTCTAAATTTCCTGGGCCAGGTCCAAGCGCCTACGGTGCTCCCTCAAACCATGCTGGTTTGCAGAGACTGACTGCCCCTAGCAATCCGACCTATCCAGGTGGGGGAGTCTCGCGCTCGCCGCTACAGCACCTGCAAGGAATTATTACGCCAAACAGCTTGCACTTTGAGCGTCACCATGCCGGAGTACCTGATGTAGACCCCGCGGAACACAAACTGGTAATCAATGGCATGGTGAAACAGCCATTGGTTTTCGAGTACGAGGACCTGCTCCGATACCCAATGATTAGTAAGGTTTATTTCATTGAATGCTCGGGTAACGGAAGATCTAATACTCAAGGAGTTCCCGGCGGAACCGCCCAAAGCATCCATGGCCTCGTTTCCTGTTCCGAATGGACTGGCATCCCATTATCAACATTGCTAGATGAAGCCGGCATTCTACCTGAAGCAAGTTGGGTCGCTGCTGTTGGTGCCGATGCTGCTAGTATGGGACGCTCTATTCCTCTCGAGAAAGCAATAGATGATGTTCTCATTGCACTATTTCAAAATGGGGAACCTGTTCGCCCTGAGCAGGGCTACCCAATGCGATTATTTGTTCCTGGCTGGGAAGGCAATATCAGTGTGAAATGGCTTACCCAGATAAAACTGACCAGTGCACCTGCTCAATTTCGAGACGAAACAAGCAAGTACACCGATACATTGCCAGATCGAAGTAGTCGTCAATTTACTTTCCCAATGGAAACCAAATCACTTATTACCTCTCCTTCTGGGGAAATGACATTACCCGGGCCAGGGCTCTATAAAATAACGGGTATTGCCTGGTCAGGTAGCGGCAGAATTAACCGTATCGAAGTAAGCGCTGATGGAGGAACTTCTTGGGCTGAAGCATTGATAGAAAGTGAACAATTCGACAAGGCCCTAACCAGATTTAGCATTCCCTGGGAGTGGGATGGAGGAGAAGCAATTATCCAAAGCCGGGCTACTGATAGTGCCGGTAACCTCCAACTTACACGTGAAGCTGTAATAGCAGATCGCGGAACCAATGCCTTCTATCATAATCCGGGCATTCAGAGCTGGAGAGTGAATACCTCAGGCGAAGTAAGTAATATCGCAGTTTGACCAGTTTCAAAATACTTAAAGGAAGGATATATAATTAAGAAGTTTGCAACCAATGATTTTTTCAACACCCCTAGCTCGATAAAGGAGAAAAAATGCAGCAATTAAAACAATTAGCGCTGTTCGCCATCTTTTCATTGATGGCTGCGCCCGTGAGCGCACAATTCGATAATGTCGGCTCTATTGATTTTCNGACCTCTGAATCAGGTGAAGCACAGCAATATTTCTTGCGCGGAGTTGCAATTCTCCACAGTTTTGGTTGGGAACAAGCCCAAGAGCAGTTCCAGGCAGCGCAGGAAATTGCACCTGATTTTGCTATGGCCTACTGGGGAGAGTCTCTTGCTTATAACCACCCCTTGTTTTCTAGCATGGATGCGACTGAGCCCCGCAATGCCTTGCAGCGCCTAGGCTCAACAACAGAAATTCGTTTAGCAAAAGCGATCACTGATCGTGAAAAAGGATTTCTCACCGCAGTCGAAATTCTCTGGGGTGAAGGGGAAATAGCTGATCGCAAAATTAGATATATGGAAGCGATGGAAGATCTCTATGAGAATTATCCCGGCGACGACGAGGTTGCTGCTTTCTATGCCTTATCTGTGTTAAGCGCACGAGCAGTCTCCGGAGGCGACATAGACAACCGCATGGCTATTCGTGCAGGAACAATTGCCTTGGATATATTCAATAGAAAACCCATGCATCCAGGCGCGGCGCACTACACAATTCACTCGTTCGACGACCCGATTCATGCACCGCTAGCGCTTGAAGCAGCATACAGATATGCTGAAATCGCACCAGCAGTTTCTCATGCACGGCATATGCCTACTCACATTTTTATCCAGCATGGTATGTGGGATCTTGTATCCGGGAACAACCAGTCGGCCTATGACGCCGCCCGGGAGCTTTGGCGACCCGGCCAAAGCATGGGCGATGCTATTCATGCTTTAGACTGGGGTCAGTACGGCGACCTGCAGAAAGGTGACTATGAAAAAGCTCGCCTATGGGTAGATCGCATCGAGACCATGTCTAACCAGGGCGGATTTGCTGAAGGAGGAGCCCGAGGGGCAGCCGGTGCGGCTCGAGCGAACAACACTGTTGCTTTAACCAAAAACCGTTATATCGTCGATACAGAAGAGTGGAGAACTCAGGATGTGACCGAAGACTCTCCAGATCATGAACTGTTAGCGACAGCGCTCTCCGCTTATCACCTTGGAGATGAAGCCGCGCTCCAAGAAGCGGAACAGGAATTAAAACGTCGTGTTGATGAGGGAGAAGATGGTTACACTGCCATCATGGCAAACCAGGCCAGCGGATTACTGCACGCTAGCATGGATCATCCAGATGTAGCTATTAGTTTCTTTGATCAAGCAGTTGATATAATCGCGCCCATGGCTCCACCGCGTGGTTCAGCCAACCCGATCAAGCCCCTTTACGAGATGTATGGTGAAGTACTGGTGGACCTTGGTCAGCACGAAGAAGCTATTAAGCAGTTCAATACTTCCCTGCAACGTATGCCAAATCGTCCACGGTCCCTGTTGGGCATGGCGCGCGCACAAGCCGCCACCGGACAGGCTGATCTTGCTGCCGAGTACTACCAGATGTTGGTGAACATTTGGGAAGGAAGCGAAAGTTTTGGGGGTCTTACAGAAGCCCGCTCCTACCTCGCAGGTAACGCTGGAGGGTCAGAGTAGTTCAGGAGTTGACAGTAATACCGGGGTTCAGGGTAAAAATATAACGATATTTATTTACTCTGGCCCCTTATTTATCTTTATCGAGAAGCCGGTTCCAAAATAGACAGCCGCGGGCAATATTGTAAGATTCATCGCCCAAAACCAGACTGGATAAGGCAGCATGGACAAATTAAACACAACCATAACCAACAGAATCAAACCAACACCGTACCCGTGCAAAGGGTTGCAATTGTGCCCCATGCGCGTAGCAATGAAGACACAGATAAGCATCGTGCCGCCCCAACCAACTGAACCCAGAAGCGCCAACTCCCAGGCAGGATAACGTTCTACTTGAAGAATTATTTCTTCGGGAGTACCGGCAAAGCCTGCAGGCCAAGGGTGGAAAATAGCACTGACGCCTTCGACACCCAACACTAGCCCAAATGCTATTAGGAGGCTAAAAAAACAGCTTCGACACTTTTTATTCTTGGATTTACCACAAGTAATTTCCGTTGCGGAAAATTATTAGAGTTAATCAACTCTAATAATTCCTACATTTCCTTCGATGTCTACCTCTGTACCCCATTCATCTGACAGTCGTTCAACTCGTTGTAAAATTTGCTGCGCGGTTTGCAACTCGGCCATGCGAGGAATACCGAGTCGTGAGCTAGGACCATTGCTACCTAGTTCAGTAGGATACAGTCGAACTTCGGTGAGTTCACCATCTTTGTAATGGCTAATGGCAACAAGGCTTTCTAAAGATTGGGTTGATCCGCCAAAGTTTCTGGCGAACTGTTGCATTCTTCTTTCTGGATTTGCAGCTGCACTGCCAAGCGCCAATTCCAGTTCCCACTGAGCTTCTCTGAAGAATTCTCCCAGCCCATAGAAAATTGGTCTGCCTTTATAGATTTCGATTCCTCTTAAAGTTTGTACGCCAGTTCCAATAAAGGCATCAGCCCCAGCATCAATAGCGCGGTGCGCTAAATCAACATAAAAAGCAGGTGGTCGTGTACTTAGATGCTGAGTCTCCAAGATGGACCGACTTTGGTGAATGTGTGCGGCCGCAATCACAAAATCGCCCAGTTGCCGAGCGTTTAAGATATTTACCAAGAATCGGTCGAGATCATTCTCATCCATCTGGTAAATAACTGTGCCAGGTACTTCTCCTTCCTTTGCAACACGATAAATCGGATTATTGCGACCAGTGCTGGATGCAGGAAAGTCTATGCCAGCATTTGGAGACACATTCGCAACGGGTCTTGGGTTGTCATAGTTTTCTCGATACTGCAAAAAACCCGCTCTTACCTGCTCTAGCGCATCAAACTGCTCCCGTGATACCAGAATAACCTCACTGTAATTCAGCATATTGAGTCCGGGTCTACCACCGAGATTGCCAATAAGCGGAGTAGCAGCCAAGCGATTATGCTCCGGCCAAATAGGAGCATGGGTTCCGATTAAAGCAGCGCGACCTTTCGCTGTTTCAAAAAAAGCAGGCGCTGCAGCTTCCTGTAAGTTTTTGCCGGAACCTGCATGGACAATGCCCGCTGCTTCTAGAAGTGAATTGGTGGAAAACATACCGGCAATTTCAGAATCCAATAAGTGATTCTGAGCACGATTAACCATATCGAAACCCAATATTTTTAAGTCTGCAGCGACTTCATGGGTGCCAACAAAACCATTCATTGGCCCTTCAAACTCTCTCAAATTTGCCAGCTCGCCTTCCATATTGCCCATGGCTAAATCGGCACTTCGAATTAAATCGAATACTTGCTGCACTTCTGGGTCAGCCAATTGAGAAGCCGGCCTTCTAATCATTAAGTCCCCGACACTGGCGAAGATGAACTCACCAGTCATTGTCATTTTTCTGTCTATTTCGTTAAGGGACTGTAGATCAGTTTGCGCTTGCACAGATAATGAAGTCCAAACAAATAAGGCAATGAAAATTCTCTCTACAAAATTAAAGCGTCTTGCTAAAAGCTTCTGTAACTTAAAGCCACTCATATCTGCTCCATATTTACCAACTAATTGCAGGCTGAAAATAATTCGGTTCTGACCTCAACTCCCTTCCCTGCTAAGAGCGCCTGATCCCCACAAGTCACTTTAGTATGTCTCAATTCAACAATATCTCCACTACCAATGCCTGGATTTTCAAGCAGGGCACTAATATCGGTAAGATCAGGGTTAAATCGTAGGTCGACGCCAGTCAGATTTGGAAGACCAGCGAGTGGACTAATATCAGTAATTGAGTTTCCTGTTAGCTCTAGGTTCTGCAAACTACTAAGCCCACGCAACGGGCTGAGGTCAGTAAATAAATTTCCCGCCAAACGCAACTCTATCAGGCCTGTCATGCCACTCAAAGGGCTCAAGTCGCTCACTTGCTGAGTATGCACATTTAAATCTTCGAGTTTGATTAGATTAGCTAATGGACCAATGTCAGTAATGGCATTGGTAAACACGATTCCAGTCGCGCCTCTATAGGATCTAGGGTTTTGTCCGCCGATAAAATCTCCGTGCCGATGCAGTCTAAGCACTCGCAGTTCGGTAAGCTCACTGAGAGGACTGATATCCGAAAGTGGGTTTTCACTTAGAAAGAGGCTTTTCAGCTCAGTCATCCCTGCAAGTGGCGTGAGATCGCTAATCCAATTAGTATGAAGGTTAAGTACGACGAGATTCGTTAAGCTCGCCAGGGGGCTTATATCTCTCAGACCCCGATTATTCATCGATAATCGAGTTAAACTCGTAAAATTTTGAATGCCGGACAAGTCATGAAACTCATGAATCGGATCATTCCATTCCGGGGAGCCTGAAACATATCTTTCAGGTCCAGGACCTGAAGCATTCAGTTCAGTTAAGCCAGATGCCAACCCACAAGTGAGCGCCTCAGTTGGTCCAATTGATAATGCATCACGCACCACCGATTCTAAAACAGGATCAGCGAAACTTATTATTCCTTCAGACTTATTGCCGCAGAAATCATCAGGAGCTAATTGCTGTTGGGCATTAGCATTCTCTGGAGTTATTAGGCTTTTAAACAAGATTAAAGAAAAGCAAATATTAAAAATTAGCCTTGGCATTAAGCTCATATCACTACCTATTTCCTATTGGAAGCTTACTGGCGATCAAGCAATCTGCCGGCGCCACCTAACTCGTAATAAACTAAAGGAACAAAATCGACAGCGGTCCAGCCTGCTTCTTGGCCCCATTTGGCGTCATATTTTGCGGCCGGCTGCGCAGCCATCACTTCATCGAGATGTTTACCGTCACGTATCATAGTGTAAACCTGATCACGAATATCGAGAATCATATCCAGAAACTCCTGCATTTCTTCGCGCCCTACAATTTCCAATCCATGGCCTGGAATTATCTTTGTATCGGGACCTGCCATTGAAATTGCCAGATCTAGCGCCGCGATGGTCCCTCTTAATGTGCCGCCATTAAATTTATCGATAATCGGATAACTAGTGGTTCTAAACACGTCACCAAGATGAAGCACATCAGACTCAGAAAAATAAACAAAAGTATCGCCATCAGTGTGAGAAGGCGGTGCCAAAAATGCACGCACTTCTTCTCCATTCAAATGAAAGCCGATCTCATTATCATAGGTAATTACAGGGCGAGCTGCCGCTGGCTGCTGTGGCAGAAAACTGCCACCTTGTCGCGGAAAATGACTGGTCTCTTCTAGGAATTTAAGCCGTGTATTGTCATGTGCAAAAATCAACACACCGAGCTCTGCTAGGTTTTCATTTCCGCCTACATGATCGACATGAATGTGCGTATTAATAAGGAAACGAATTTCGCTATCAGTCACTGCTTTAACCGCTGCGACGAGTCGATCAGCGAGCGGCGCAAACAAAGCGTCAACCAAAAGCACTCCATCCGGTCCAGCCATAACGCCGATATTTCCACCTCCTCCAGGCCGTTGCACCATATATACATTCCCCTGTACATGTTCGATACTGAGTTCAACACCTGCGA
The DNA here is from genome assembly GCA_002723195.1 of Gammaproteobacteria bacterium. Taxonomy (GTDB): domain Bacteria; phylum Pseudomonadota; class Gammaproteobacteria; order Pseudomonadales; family Pseudohongiellaceae; genus UBA9145. Next base: position 39,887 of record PBNR01000065.1, read on the forward strand.
AAGAACCCTGCGCAATAGAATGGTTAGCGATAATCGCTAGGCAGCCGGAGACAAAGAACACTGATAATGATTTAAACGGCTTATTCATTTTTATTTTCACCTTGTTTGTTCGTTTAAAGTTCCCAGGAGAAACTAAATTAGACTAGCTTATTTTCAAGACCGGTATTTAACAGAGAAAAAAGCATATCAGACTCTAATTTGTTTGAATTCCGAGTTCGACAACAGCAATACCACTTTCCCCTGCAACTGAGTACAGTAAATAAGTTTTATCATCTTCCTGATAAATAGCTGGATCTCTAAGCTGATTTACTCTCTCATCAATGTGCCCTCCACGGGAAGGCAATATTGGAAGATTCGCTCCCTCCCACTCGGTCTCCGGGCGAAGGATTTCTTTGGGCTCGCTAGCGGCCCAATTCATCCAATCACTCTGTAGGTCAATAGTAGAGAGAAAAATCCTTTCCGGAGCATCTCGCCTATTCGTGAAAAATACGTAAAGGCTACTATCTAGAATTAGTAAAGCAGAATGTCGCATGTCGGCTGTAAAAAACTTAGGTCCCTCTTCAAAATTCGTGAGGCCATCTCGAGAACGATATAGGTAGCCTGGCATACTCATCGCATAAAAGTAATCCTCATGTTTGATCACACGAAAGTAGGCACGACCTAAATCCTCTTCTTTTCCTTCGAAATTAATTCCGTCCTGTGATATGGCCGCGCGTGTGAACTGCCTTCCTTCGCCCCTTCCATGGTAATACATGACTATTTGCTGAAGATCTTCACGCACATGTACGTCCGGAGAAGCAATGTGGGGATAAAGGGCAGCAGTCTGCCCTGGCGCTAGTGAACATGGGGGACAAGTCATGGGAAAGTGAGACTGTTCCAGTTTTAGAGTTCCGGGTGAATATATAGACCAGGGCCCCGTAACCTTATCCGCATAGGCCATGCGAATGTACTCACCTCTATGATCTGCAAAATATAAATAGTACTGACCTAAAGAGTTCTCTATCCAATCAGGCACTTTAATTAGCGAGGGGCCCTGGATATTTCCGCCCATCCGCGGATCTAGCTCAGGGGTGATTATTGGCTTATCCAAAATACGATTAACGCTGACTGCTGAAGAGTCCGCTGCTTGAGCAGAAACAATATAGAGGGGAATCATAAAAACGAGGATAAGAAGAATTATCGTTTTTTGCATAGGAACTAAGGCCTCGAAGATTCTATTTACTTTACGCCCCATTGAGTTCTAGATTCAATGCGCTTACATTTTTTCTGAAATATATCAG
>PBNR01000066.1 GCA_002723195.1 Gammaproteobacteria bacterium
AGCCACAGGTCCGCGCCCTTTATCAAGTTTTGATTCAATTACAACCCCCTGGCCCGGCACATCGGTATAGGCCTTCAGCTCAAGCAACTCTGCTTGGAGAAGAATAGCCTCCATCAGGTTTTCGACACCCTGACCGCTTATAGCTGAAACTTCGATGAATTGAATATCGCCACCCCAGTCCTCAGGTATAACTTCCATCGCAGAGAGTTCATTTTTGACCCGATCAGGGTCCACCCCATCTTTGTCCATCTTATTTATAGCAACAACAAGAGGAACTTCTGCTGCCTTAGCGTGCTGGACAGCTTCCTCAGTTTGAGGTTTAACTCCGTCGTCACCAGCTACTACCAGCACAATAACATCAGTAGCTTTTGCCCCGCGAGAACGCATAGCAGTGAAAGCCGCATGACCTGGAGTATCGAGAAAGCTAATCATGCCGTGCTCTGTTTTCACATGATACGCACCAATATGCTGAGTTATCCCTCCAGCTTCGTCCGATGCAACAGACGACTTTCGAATATAGTCCAACAATGATGTTTTCCCATGATCCACATGACCCATTACTGTGACAACCGGCGCACGATCAACTTCGACTTCTCCCTTCCCCGAAAAGACTGTTTCAGCCAACTCGTCTTCAATTGCGTCTTCCGAAACAAACTTCGGGGTATGACCCAGTTCCTCAATCAATAATGTAGAAGTATCTTGATCCAATATCTGATTAATCGTGGCCATTACCCCCATATTGAAAAGCACCTTAATAATCTCAGCCGATTTAACCGACATCCTATTAGCCAATTCAGCGACTGTATTTGCTTCACCGATCGTTATTTCTCTGGAGATAAATTCAGTTGGCTTCTCAAATGCATGTTGCTGAGCACTTATCCTGGCCCTGCTCTTTCGACTGCCCCCGCGCCTCCCACGACCTCCAAGCTCATCAAAATCATCGCCTTCTAGCACAAAATCATCGTTTACATGAATCGTTTTAGATTGCCTTTTCGGAGCTTGTGCTTTTGACTTTTTGCGAAGATGAGCCTTTTTCTTTTCCATCGGATCATCTGAATCGTCTCGCAAAGTTTTTCGTTTCGCGCCGGCTTTCGTCGCTCTACCTGAAACAGGTTCGGGGGCAAGAGTATTTTTAGCAGGCGACTCATCAACTGATGACGGTGCAGGCGAAGGCTCAGGCACATCACCCAGTTCTTGAACCTCTGTTCCATCCTCCTTCATTTCTTCTTCGGGCTTTTCAACTACTTTCTCGGTGTCAGGCGGAGTCTCTGTTTCCACACCTTCTGTTAATTCTGGAGCAGGTGTAACTATTTCTTCTTTCTCTTCTGCAAGTTCTACTTCTGGCTTGGGTGTCTCAATTGAGCTACGTTTGACATAAGTGCGCTTTTTACGGACTTCGACATTAACTGTCTTTCCACGACCATGGGTTGAAGCGGACTTTAAAGTACCAATTGTTTTTCGCTTCAAAGTAATTTTTTGCGGAGCAGTCCCACCCGACTCTCGAACACCGTGGCTTTGGCGTAAAAATACAAGTAGCGTATTCTTATCGTCATTAGAAATTAACTCATCCACCCGTGAATGAGGCAGACCTGCCTCTTTAATTTGAGATAGGAGTTTATCCACCGACACACCGACAGTTTTGGCTAACTCTTGGATCGTTACATCTGCCATTCAATTACTCCTGGCCGCATACTTAATAGCGACTACTCCTCAAACCATGGCGCGCGCGCCGTCATGATTAATTTGCCTGCCCTGTCTTCTTCCATACCTTCAATATCCATTAATTCATCGATCGACTGTTCGGCTAATTCTTCCATGTTTGAAATGCCTTTCTTGGCTAAAGCAAGTGCTAAACCGTCATCCATACCCTCCATGTTCAGTAAATCTTCCGAGATGTTTGCTGAAGACAAATCCTCTTCGGAGGCGATAGCTTGCGTCAACAGTGCGTCTTTAGCACGATTTCGCAATTCATTAGCGATTTCTTCATCGAATCCTTCTATACCTAGGATTTCGTCAAGAGGCACATAGGCGATTTCTTCCAGAGAAGTAAATCCTTCCTGTACCAGAACTTCAGAAACATCTTCATCTACGTCAAGTCTCTCCATAAACAATTCAATAAAACTGCTCGCCTCTTGCTGCTGTTTCGCGGCTGCTTCTTCCTCACTCATAACGTTAATTGTCCACCCAGTAAGCTCACTGGAAAGACGTACATTTTGGCCATTGCGGCCAATAGCTTGCGCAAGGTTCTCTTCTTCCACAGCAATATCCATGGTATGGCTATCTTCATCAACAATTATTGAAGCTACTTCAGCGGGTGCCATTGAATTAACAACAAGCTGCGGGGGATTGTCGTCCCAAAGAATGATGTCTATGCGCTCGTTAGCAAGCTCATTTGAGACCACCTGCACACGCGAACCGCGCATACCCACGCAAGCCCCTACAGGATCAATTCGACCATCGTTCGTGCTAACGACAATTTTTGCGCGCGATCCGGGGTCTCGAGCCGCTGCCTTAATTTCGATGACTTCTTCAGATATTTCTGGGACTTCGATCTTAAATAGTTCTACCAACATGGCAGGGGAAGTCCGACTAAGAAACAACTGAGGGCCTCTTTGCTCTGAGCGAACGTCTATAAGTAGAGCCCGCATGCGATCTCCGATTCGGAAAGTCTCTCTAGGAATCATCTGATCACGAGGCAACAATGCTTCAGCATTATTACCAAGGTCTACAATTATGTTATCCCTCGTTACTTTCTTAACTATCCCAGCAACTAATTGCCCAACTCGACCATTATACTCCGAAATTACGATTTCTCGTTCTGCGTCTCGAACTTTTTGAACAATTACTTGCTTAGCAGTTTGTGCTGCAATGCGGCCGAACTCAACATTATCGATTTTCTCTTCCCATTGATCCCCCACACCGAGACCTGTGTCGCGTTCCGCTGCTTGTTCAAGGGTAAATTGCGATCCTTCTTCAAGATATTCTTCTTCTTCGACGACGGTCCAAACACGGTATGTTTCGTATTCACCGGTATCTCGATCTACCGCGACCCGACAATCTATTTCTTCTTTATCATGCAATTTCTTCGTAGCGGTAGCCAGCGCAGATTCAATTGCTTCGAAAATCACAGAACGAGAAACACCTTTCTCATTCGAGACAGCATCTGCAACCATCAATATCTCTTTACTCATCATAATCGTGTCACCTTACTCAAACCCTTTTTAGAGTTTCACTTCTAGAGCATCGATTGTCTACTCGACGACAATATTCGCTTTCTCCACATCTGTGTGGTCAAGATTAAATTCCGAACCTTCAACCTGAAGTGCGATAATATTCTCGTTAGTACTTAGTATTAAACCCTTAAACTTTCGCCTACCATCAATAGGATTCCGCATACGCATATTCACTTCACTTCCCGCAAATTGTTCAAACTGTTCTACGGTAAACAAAGGACGATCCAGACCAGGTGAAGAGACTTCAAGAGTGTATTCACCCTTTATCGGGTCTTCCACATCCAGAATTGCACTTACCTGCTTACTGACTTTCACACAGTCTTCAATCCCAATGCCTTCTTCGTGCTCGATAAAAACCCTTAACAATGAGCGCTTTCCCTGTTTAATATGCTCTACTCCCCAAAGCTGCAGTCCAAAGGCAGCTACTGTAGAACCAATTAATTCACCAACCAAGGCAACGCTACTTTTCACATTTCTCCAATAACGTTTAAAAGGTCTTAATTGACACAAAAAACCTTCCCGTGAAAAAAATACACATACAAAAAATGGGCCACAGGCCCACTCTGAAATTCTTCATATACGAGGCCTTTCAGGGCCCAGTGCGAAGATATTTTTTCGACTCAATTCCGATAATATAGACCAGAAATTGAGCCCTAAAATATTGGTAGCGGGGGCAGGATTTGAACCTACGACCTTCGGGTTATGAGCCCGACGAGCTGCCAGACTGCTCCACCCCGCACCAGATCCTATATAATCCCCTGTTTTTAAACGAAAAATTGTGACTCAGTTTCCCGTAGTCACAATTCCACAAGGGGTGCGCATTATAAGGACCAGATAGCCTTAAGGTCAAGAGATTACGGGGCTTTCGGGGATTTGCAATCAGTCTTTACGCGCAATTGTTTTACTTTAGGAAAAATACCAAAAGAAGAAGATTCCATCACAAATTCCACCAATAATAATTATCGACCAAAATAACCTTGGATTCTGCCAGATTGTTATTAATAGTCTTTTCATACTTTGTTAGATACATTCTTCCGGAAAGGTTTCTACTAATTGCACAAATTCTTGTCGTAGGCCAGCTTTTCTTAACTCAAAAATTTCTTTCGCGTCACAGTCGGATAAAATGATTCGCAATCTATTCAATTTCGCGTTCCAGATACTATCATCCATAAGGCCCAGTGAGTATTGGAGATAATCATTTTCAAAAATCCACAGGATTGAATGACGCCAATTTTCTGCGGCGGCACTGGCTTCGGAAGNAATCTCTGCTCGAAGAAAATCGCTAAATCCAATATTGCTCTCAGTAAGAGAATTCATTAACTCAGTAAATACTTCCATTCTCGCCTGTTGCTGAGACGCTAACGCAAATTGATGAGATTGTCTCATTTGCATAGCTACAAAAATTAGAGAAACTATGATTCCCGCCATTCCTAGCAGCTGAATCCATGTATCTAAATTAACTTTCTTCATGTGCATATTCGCCTCTTATTCGTACCCGGAACATACTATAATTATCATAATCAGGAGTAGCGATAATGACAAAATTTAATGGCTTTATAAAAACAACACGAGTTAGATACGAAAACGCAACATGGGATTTATTTAGGATTGCAGTAGCCGCAATGTTTATTACACATGGGTATGGCAAACTGTTAGGTGAAAATCCTCAATCTTTCTCAGGGAGCGGGATGACATCAATTAATATCGGGAAGTTTATTTCAATACCGATGCCTTTTGATATAAATGCTTTGTTTCTTGCTGGGTCTGTCGAGCTGGTGGGTGGTTTATTGATACTAATTGGTTTGTGGACTAATGTTGTGGCGCTGATAGCCGCGTTCACAATGCTTATGGCTTATTTAATTGCACATTTAGCGTGGTTTCCCACCTTAAATAATGGAGAGCTAGCAGCGATGTATTTCTTTTCGTTCTTGATCTTGTACTGCAAAGATCCTGGAATCATAAGCATTGATTCGTGGCTTAAATCTCGGAAAGACACAAGCGCATAATCAATAGTTAATGGTGACAAGCGCACGGATTCTCGAACTAAAGTTCTGAATCGAGAGGAAAAGCCTTTAATTAATAATTAACAAGAAGAGTCCTAGCGAGAGATTTTAGTAAATTCATTCCCATATAGCTTAGTATATCGTCTGCTTAACTTTTAGTTCCGGGTCATCGGCATCAATTCAAAGTTTCAGTCTCTTGATAAATAATTCAAATAAATATCAACTAGGAGTTAAGGAGATAGCAGGGCTTTTGCAGCTATATTTAGAGACACTTCACTTTCCCCTGGGGTGGCAATTGGCGTCGCCATAGCGGGATTGTTCTGGGATGATTCCATCATCGCCATTCTAGACTGGGATAAGCTAGCATTTCTATTACCATTAATTGTTACCTCTACAAGAGTCGCAGAACTTTTGTCCAGCAATTCCGCCGTCTCAGCAGCTCTGGTTTGTAGTTTTTCTAAAGCAATTGACAATAATGAGTCGGAAGTCTGCGCAAATACCTCCTCAGAAAGACTGTAATCTAGCCTGCTTATCTCCATCCCGATAGATTGCAATTCTCCNACAATTTCTAACAATACTTCGCTGTTCCTGCTGTTAAGCTGCAAACTCTGTTGCGCTCGCCATACAGGGTTATCTATGTCATTGCGCGAAGGCCTACCCGGTCGGAAAATGTAAATATAATACTGGCCTGTTTGATACTCGATTTCAGAGATGGCATCCACTAACCCAATGGCCGTTGCCATCTTTTCATTCACATCATTTTGTAAGGCAATTTTGTCTCTGCCTTGTATTGAGTATGCCAGTGAAGCATTCAAAGTATCTTGCTCAACCCTTATTTGCTCAGTCACCCCAAGATTCAATAGTAACTGACCGGACTCAAGTTCAGTCAAATCAAAAGAGTTCTGTGAAAGGCAAAGGGGTGATGACGCAATGAGCAAAAAACTAAAACCGAAAATGCTTCTTTTTATATTAGTCATAGTAACCGTCCCGATCCATACGAAAGTGAAGACATCTCTTTGAGCTGATTGTTATGTGTCTTATGCACTTAGTAAGATTCCGAAAGCATAATTCACTACAACAGCCATTAGCACGATAATAATAACTCTAAGACACCATGCTTCACGAGTTAGCCAAACACTGTTTGAGATGCTCCCGCATCACTTTGAGTTGTTTTAATCGTTATAGTAACAATCACGATACATTAAGGGTAATTTCGAAAAAGTGATAGTTAAAATTTAAAGGTGANAANTAATNACCATTAGTGAATTAGGCAGTTTGGGTGAACTGATCGGCGCTGCAGCGACTGTAGCGACTGTAGCGACTGTAGCGACTGTAGCGACGTTACTCTACTTAGCTCTTCAAATTCGTGCAAATACTTTATCGGCGAAGTACAACGCAATTAATGACATAATTGACCGAGTAATTAAGTGGCAATCGAGAATTGCCGATACTCCTGATCTAATGTGTTCTTGGGCAGAGGGAACTAAAGATTATCATAATCTTAACGTTGAGGAACAAGTCAGGTTTACTTCAATAGTCGCAGAAATGCTTGGGGCGATTGAGGCGACATTAGAATCAGCAAAGAGTGAAGGGATAAAACCTGAGGGCATCAATGCGGTTCGCNCAATGGTACATCAACTGATGAGGAAAAAAGGCGTTCGAGAATACTGGGAAGCAAGTGGCAGGAATTTATTCGCCCAGGACTTCGTTAGCGAAGCTGATATGAAGCTAAAGGATGCTGTTAATGCTCGCCCCGAAGAACCTGGACCACTTCCATTCTATATGCCACCGATACATTAACGTGAAATTGAACAGAAACTAGTACCATGCGTCTAAGTAAGTTTTTATCGCTTTCTATTGCAATGAGCCGAAACCAGGCCAAGTTTTTCATTCGGAAAGGGCGTGTCTCGGTTGACGGAGACTTAGTCACTGAGCCCAATTTTGAGCTCACTGACACCAGTCACGTGATTTTCGATGGCAAGCCGATCTCAATCGTGGCACATCATTATGTTCTACTCAATAAGCCTGTATCTTACATCTGCACAACCAAAACCTCCCAATACACCTCCGTTTTAGAGCTCATGGGAAATCGATCGAAAGATCGCTATTATTATTTCGCAAATATTCTGGGGGCTGCGCTAACCGGTTTAGTGCTACTAAGCGACGATGCTCGCTGGACAACGAGAATGCAGCGAAAGTTGTCAAAAAAACCGTGTGTCTATAAGGCTAAATCAAAAAAAGCCATTAGCGATCATCAACTTTGGCAAATAAAGGAAGCGTGCCTAACACTCTCAGAAAATAAGACTCGCCCGACAATAAAAATCCAAAAACAGGATGAAAAGAGATTGTTACTCAACATGAATCAGACCCACGTTCCAGAAATCATGGATATATTCTCTTCAGCGGATCTGACTATTCAAACATTGCACCTAGAGCAAATTGGAAGATTGAGTCTTGGTGATCTAAAAGAAGGTGATTATCTGGAGCTTACCGAGAATGAGATCGAGGTCTAGATATAGCTTTTCAGATGTATGGGATTGAGGACTGCAGGGATTGCAACGGTAAGCTTTTGCTTCCGCGATTATCTTGAAGCGTTGCCGAAATAATGCATGCCTAAATTTCCGAATTAGGATACGATCAGATGAACGAACTACTATCAACAATAATCCCGCCATTCAGGGCAGGAGAAATTGGCATAAATACTGAGGACGACGAGGGATGTTTTCTTTTTTAAGAGTCTTTGCTTACATTTGCATTTGGACAACCCCTTTCCAGGCGGCCTTCGTATTGTGGGGCATCGTCGTTGTTGCAGTCACCGATTATAGTATTTTGTCACTATCAAATATCGAATTTATTACCAACTACCTTGGCTTTTTGCTTCCTATTGTTGAGTGGTTATATACATGGTTCTGGAATGCTCTCTTAGACTGGGTGTTTTCTTTACCGATGATTTTACAAGTAACACTTAAGGCAATACTTAGCACGTGGCTAGGCTTTTGGATACTGAAAAATTTAGACATTTGGCGCAATAGAAAGACCAATAATTAATTAGGGCGATCCATGCCTGGCAAAGCAAAGTTATCCTCATAGATGCAATTGGCTTCCCGTACGTCAATGCGGAGCACTCTGTCTCGGAACTTGACATGTTTCCACTCGCCGACCCAGTATTCAGGATCTGTAAATGTGTACTCACTGACCAATGTATTACCGTCATTGATCATTGAAATTCGCTCGACGATTTTGAGCTGCTCACCGGTTGGGACGCCAGCCTGAATAAGATGGTTCTCACCGATAAAACCGGAAGTTTCGACTACCAGAGTATCGCCATCCCAGGAGCCTAACGACTCTCCTTGCCAGTTACGGTCAATTGCATCGCCGGTTGAAGGTTGACGTCCATCAAGGAAAATAACTCGATAATCATTATTTAGACGTGAAACCATGAAAATAGCAGTGGGGTACTGCAACATCATGAGAGCACCGTATCTAGTCATGTATCTCGGCATTCCAGGTGGATAGCATAGTGCGGTTGGATCTCCAAAACGTTCCCCCTGAAGTGAGGCTTCCATATAAGCATCATGGTAGGCTTTACCTTTTGCTGTAAGCTCTGGCATTGGCTTGAATTCAAAGGAGCCATAATTTTCCCGATATTGATCTTCTCCGCGAAACTGCCATTGTCCTGTCAAGTCAAAAGGTGCCGGTGGTCTTTCTTTCGCTAGATTCTCCGGATCAAGAGCGCCCGGCATTTTGCCCCCTCCACTTTCTCCTGGAGCTATTCCTTTAGAAATGACTGGCAACTGAGCGGGTCTCGTTTTTTCCTCTCGCATTTGCCATGTCTCTCCAGCTGGTGGGGGAACATAAGGCATTAAAGCAGGGTAAACCTGGCGAACCTCCTCTTGTTCTGGNTCCATGTTGTAGCTTCGACCATCTCCACCGATAAGACCTAGTATTAATCCCCCAGGCTCACCAGATCTTAATGGGTTCATTCGAACAGTAATTTCATCACCGATATTAACGGATCCACGATCGAAGCCCATGGCTTGCATGGCCGATATACCTTGACCTTCCAGTCTCCAAAGTTCAACCTCACCTTCTTCATTAGTAACTTCCATATTAAGGATTAGGTGGGGGTTCCTAAGAGTGAAACGGGTCGTTTTTCCTGTTATCTCGATATTTTTTGAGACGTCAAAAACAACAGCAGAGTGATGCGCGTTTGTGAGACTGGCAAAGAACGCTGACAATACCAGCAGCACCTTGAATATACTTTTAGTCATTAGTATTTCCTTTGGCTGCGTATAAAAATTTATAAAAGACCANGACAAGATTTAGTAAACACAAATAATAGTATGCTGAAACGTTACAATATCAAACCAAATAAAAGAGCATGCCTCTTATCAATTCNTACCTTAAATGCATTTTTATTATTCTTCATCACTATAACCAGCTTCGATAAACAATTTAGCTGATTCCAGAGTGCATGGAGCACGAATAACTTCCCGATCGATCGCCTTTATCCAACGATGAATAAAGGTTTTAGGTTCGCTAAGGTAAGTCGGGTCAGTCACCGTGATTTCAATTTCTACCCCAAGCCCATCATCTACCAACCTCAAACGTTCGCGAAGATGCTTCTGCTCGCTAGAATCTATACCAGTATGTGTGCCCCAGCTGTCCGGCGTAAAGCCGCTGGTTTCGATAATTAGATCCCCATTCTCGAACCTGCCAACCGAGTGGCCAAACTTTGAAGGAGCGCCCTGCTCAGCATCTTGATTGAGATGAATTACCCGATTCCCTACCATCATGTCTCGTTCAATTATCAGAGTTTTTTCATCCTGGTATCTAATTAGGTGAGTATAAGGCAGGATCATTGATTTTGGTGGGCCTGGGTCATCACATTCTAAAATTGGATTCTGATCTTCGCTGAATCCATCCACTAGAGCCTGCCCAAATTCAGTGAGCGNCCAACCCGACGGCGGGGAATAGTGAAATTGATTTGGGCCACGATTCCACATGCCAGTGAAATCAGAAGAAGAAATTATCTGTTGGTCATTACCCGCCATGTCCTGCCCTATTCGGACACCATTTCGCTCGGCCCANTCTAATCCAGCGTAAGCCCTAGACTTATTGCGATCGTGCCGCCCTTGCCAAGTTATCCGGTCTCCTGGTTTGAACGTGTCTTGCTCCCAACCCCTGGCCGACATGCCTCCAGGGTGAAGTAACTCAATACTGTACTNAACAACATCACCAGACAGATTAGGGGCATCAACTTTTAGATATACATGGGGATAGCTCCAGCTATAGCGGGTGACTACCCCTGAAACTATGCGCACATCGTTATCATCAAGCGAGGCATGCGAGTGGTGACCCAGCGCCATGTTGAAATGTGCTGCTAGCAGCATTCCAATAACCATCAGTGCAACTTTTATCTTTAACATCTTGAAACCTCCTCAGACGGGGTGCTTCTAACTTTCGTTAATAGTACACGTTCAGGAAAACATTGCGCTCTTTTTGGCATATGTATCCCACATNTTACCNGTACTAAATAATATCCTGCTAGGTTGCGGCAATTCATGAGCNNTATCAAGNAATAAACCATATATTGTGGGTTTGGAACAGGGCTGGGCAACACTCGGTCGTTTTTCTAACTTCTTATCACTTATTCGTATCCTATTCCATTCTGGGAGAAGCTTCAGGGGTTTCACAGACTGACTCGAGTGATTGGTGCGGACGGAGAGAAATCCGTTCCTTCTATGAAACCAAACTCAGAACTGCTTCCTATCAAACTTCCTGCGCTCAACTCNCTCGATTCTNCGCGTTAGCTTCTCCAAGGAAAGAATGATTTGTTATCAGTGAGCATCCACTTGATAGGCCAGTGGATTGTCGCTAGTAGTACAAACCAATAANCAGGCTCGTCCGCGCGACTAAAATCGAGTAGAGTTTCTACAACAAAAGCAGGTAGTTCTCCAATGGAGACTTCTCCGATGATTACTCCATAAAAAACTAGTCCTAAGAAAAGCACTAAACAGGTAAACCCTATCCAATGAATGACGAAACCAACCCTGAAAAACATTAGTTAATAACCTTTTCTTCGCGATTGATTCCGCCCCTGAACGCCACAGTATGAAAAATATTTATCAAACTCCATCCATAACATTAAGTTGTTAATTTTTGAGTGCCCCCGAAATCACGGCTGAGCGCTCAATCGATGGAGGGATACGCATAAGTCAATGCCAAGACAGCAAATGCAGTGGCGGCGTCGGTCAACATGAATCCTCGTTCGGACGTTGGCTCATGCTCTTTGTTCAGTGACGAGGCTGGCCAGTAGCCTTCAGTTGGATTCTGGTTTTTTACTAACCAATCGAGAGCCTTACTGAGATTCTGTTGGCTGGACGAAACGCCGGATTTCTGGAGGGCGAACGCGATCAATCCAGTGGCGTAGGCATCGCTTCCGGGAGTAGGGCGGTATCCGTCCTCTCGATCCCACGATCCCAATGANGTGAGACTCCAACCGCCATCNTTATTNTGCAGGTGCAGGATCCCATCGACGATAAATCGGCTCTGTTCTTGCGTAAGCAGACCCGACAACTCAGAGGAGGCCCACAGCAACATGACCCGGTCGAAAGGCGAGCGATCCGCGTAATTATCAAGTAAATACTCCCTGAGCGACGCAAGCTGACCCTCAATCTCAGTGGAACTTGCGTACTGATCCGGTGCAATGCCGACGGCAATGGCCGCCAGCGCCGCGCCGAAGTAGGCCGCGCCCTCCGATTCCCAGGGAGCAAGATCGAAGTACAACCAAGCCCAAGCACCAGCTCCGTCGCCCCGGGTAAACTGGAGCTTCCACAAGTTCTCGAACGCCTGTTTTGTTTCGGCGTTCAAAAGCCCTTCCCGTGCATCGCGATTGGCGAGGACCAGCGCGTTGAGGATCGACTCAGTGCCCCGCGACTCACTCGTCTTGGGAAGACCAAATCTCTGATCGGGGTAATAAGGATTGCTCTCATTCCACAAGGCCACTCGCCTGGAAACGTCATCTTGCAGCTCCGTTTCCGGAAAGGTAGGGCTAGTCTCCCCTAGAACAGCTCGCAGCGCGGGCCGAGCCAGTGCGTATGGCACCGTTGTGTGACAAGAAGCGCAAGAGGTATCGTGGTCGCGGTCTGAGACGGACCAGTTTTTCCACCAGATTGCTCGATCATCGAGATAGCTAGCTGCGGCCTTTTGATCCCAGGCGGCCGACCAGGCAGCAGGTGTCTGTGAATAGGCCCGCGACAACCCGAGAGTAAGGCACACTCCGAGTAAGCATAATAAAGTGGTTAGGAATTTTTTCACTGACCTAAATCCTGAAACATAACTTTAGTAGATGACATCTATTCTATGGTATCCCAGATAGACGATATTTGTAGTATCTTTTGGGTATGAATACTAACAAACTAACCTTTTATTGAAGTATCTATCNAGAGGTACATTATGAAGAATGTAAAGATAAACTTCGACGTTTGAATTCAGCTGGTAGGTATGTTGGGAGTGCTTGGGGGCTTGGTATTTGTTGGTCTAGAATTACAGCAATCTCAGCGTATAGCGCTCGCAGCACAACAACAAGAAAGAGCTAGTATAAGTGTTGATTATTTTGCTCCTTTAATCGAGAGCGGCATAAGCTTTCAACAAGTCTTTTTTGAAGACTCTATAGACTTTTCAAACCCAGAGGAAGTATCCGGCTTTGAAAATATAATCCATGTGCTGTGGTTCATCTTTGAAAATGACTTTTATCAATATACTCAAGGCTTAATGGATGAGCAGACATGGAAGGCAAAACTAGCCGGTGTAAGGCTACTTTATAATAAATGCCATGCTCGCCAACTTTTCGAATCTAGGAGATCTATTTTCTCCTCTGAATTCAGAAGCATTGTTGATACTTTCACTGACGAGTGTGCAGACTAAAAAATGGGCAAACTAATCACTACAGCCTCCCTGTTACTGGCACTGGCTAATGTTTCTTATGGGCAGGATGTTGAGACTTTAATTCCAGTTGATTTACAACCTTACATAAAATCCAAAGTTAAATATCCTGCTTCGGAATTATTCTATGCTCAGCTCGTAAATCTCATGGGATGCCCTATAGAAAACATGCAAACTTATTGGTATCCGGCCGCCGACCCCTCTCAACACCGCGGCGACGGTTTCCGCGTGACTGTTAAGTGCGATAACCGTGACCCAAGGGAGTATAGTTGTATTTTCAATCCGACAGGGGATTTGGTTTGTTTAAATGACCAAGGTGTACCCGAAAGCTATGCGCAAATAGTAAAAAATAATTCCCGTTAATGACTAACTACACAACTCTCAGTGCTAATCCTTAACCAGTCACCGTATCGCTTCCAAGAGTATTGCGAAAATTTTTGATTTTCTATTTCTTGTTTCAATAAACTATAGTCCTAAAGCAACCCACTCAGGGTCGGTTGCACGTGATGAAACCGCCACAACGATATACTGTTTGCCTTCATGCATGTAAGTCATAGGTGCTCCGGTGGTGCCGGCAGCAAGATCTATTTCAAAAAGTGTGGCACCAGTAGACTTCTCAAACGCTCTGAATAATCTCCCCCAACGCCAGGACTCATCGTAACCTGTGTCAGGAACATCGTAAGTACCGCCGCCACCCGGCACAGTTCCGACTACTGCATCACTACCTTCACCAACGAACAAGAGAGACTTGGTTACTAGCGGTGCGGGTCGATTGGGAGTGCCTAAAGGAGGTAGATCTAACTCTCTTAACAAAGGATGATCGCGAGGCCCATCGCCATTTGCTACTGACCATGCCAGCTCTCCTGAATTCATATTCAATGCGGTCACACGACCATAGGGTGGTTTGAATATAGGTATTCCCTGGATAGACGGCGTGCTAGGTGACCCTTGAGCTAGCGTATGAGTCATTGTTGCTGATTCAGAACTGGTTGGAGCGATCGCCAAATTATCTACTGCGGTGTAAGAAACAGCAAAATACATTCCAGTTTCAGGGTCGAAAGCGCCTGTATTCCAGTTTCCAGCTCCCCAGGTACTGGGTAATGTTAAAGTTCCCTGATTGCCCCCTTCGATCCAGGGGGAGGGAGGTGTATAAAGCGGACCAAGAGTGAAATTTCCTACAAGCTCGAGAGCTTGATTGCGTAGTGCGGGTGTAAAGTCGATTAAATCATCAAGCATTAAACCTTGGCGGTCGAACGCCGGCGGTCTAGATGGAATTGGTTGCGTTGGGGAAGTTGCTTCGCCTTCGACAATGGATTGAGGAACGGCTGTTTCTATAATTGGCCAGACTGGTTCACCATTGGTGCGATCGAACACGTAAATAAATCCGTTTTTGTTAGCTTGCATAACAGCTTTGATGGTGCGACCGCTTACTGTGATGTCACCCAGTATAGGAGGGCTGCCATTATCGTACTCCCACAGGTCATGATGAATCATTTGGAAGTGCCAAATTCGTTCACCAGTTTCAGCATCCAATGCCACAAGACTATTGGCAAACAAGTTATCACCTGGCCGATGACCGCCGTAATAGGCCGAAGTTGGTGCGCCTAGAGGTACATAGACAATGCCGAGCGCATCGTCAGCAGACATACAACACCAAGATCCTACGTCGCCTGACCATTCGGCAGATCCTTCACCCCAGGTGTCGTAACCAAACTCCCCGGCTTGGGGTACGACATTAAACTCCCACTTAAGCCCACCGGTTCTTGCGTCGAATCCGCGAATATTTTCCGGTGCTGCTTCTTTACGGCTGCCGCCATCACCGGCACCATTTAGAAAACCGCCTATCACTACAGTATTACCAATGACCAAAGGAGAAGTAGTAAGTGCAAAGCTATTTGCGTTGGCGGAGCTATAGGCAAGATCGATTCTCCCCGGTTCCTCGCGACCAAAATCAGGGAAGGGTTCACCGGTTTGGGGGTCTAAGGCGTAGAGATAGCCGCCTCTTACCACCATGAGTCTTCGGTCGATTCCCTGTTGCCAGTGGGCAATGCCACGGGTACTAATACCAGCCGCTTCCAACAGAGTTTGTTTATAGGGCTCTTGTGTCCAGATCGTTTCACCAGTTGCCGGATCGAACGCTTCTACTAATCCAAAAATATTAGGTGCATATAAAACGCCATCTATTAATAATGGAGTTGAGCGCAGGTTTTTCTCAAAACCCATACTGTTGTAGTCTTCGCGTAGAGAGGCCGCGGTAGCATCTCTGCGCCACAGAATTCTGAGTTGGTCTACATTATCTGCATTAATTTGATCTGCTGAAGAGTAGCGATTGAATTTGTTGTCACCCCCAAAGTAACTCCAGCCACCTTCTTCTGAAGTCTGTGCTTTAAGGATAAGAGGAGCTAAAGCTGTCGACACCAAAAATAGACTAAAGTTTTTAATGAAGTGTTTTTTAATGAATCGTATTTTTATCACTAGCATGAAAGCGACCTCAGTAGGGATGCCCAAATCTTTGAGTATTTGAAAACGCAGGGGACTTTTGTAGATGTATTTTCTATAAAAACTCTCTTTATAAAAACGCCAATCAATAAATGTATGAAGTAGATTATGAGCTGGATGTTACTGCTTGCCTAGTCTTCAGACGAATGGATTACTCAAATCTTCTCAAACCCATCCGTCTCCAAGGTGCCAGTCCATTTCTAAGGCTTAGTTTCTGCGCTAAAAAGCTTACGCTTGGGACTAAAAGCACGCATAATCTATTCATAAGAGGCATAAAAGCATAAAGGCATAAATTGTGATTTATAAGGGTTTCTGCACTCTATTCATTCTATTGTCACTATCTGGGTGTTTTAGTACCTACGATTATAAAGACTGCGGGGTTCTGTACGAACAGTCTGTGGGCAGCCCTCTAGGTAACAATGGGCTTTTTACTATTGATAGCTGGGGTGATGCTATGACAGTTATGCGAGGCATTCCGCCGAATCGCTTTTTTCAAAACAATGACTGTAAGCTGACGAGGAAAGTGGAACAAAAATAATTCCAAAACAGAACCACTTTCATACGTACATTAGCTGCTACTGATAGCCCTGCCTCAGAACTTAGACTCTATCCATCAACTCTACTCTGCTTTAAGGAACAAAAAACTGGCTAAAAAACCAATCGCGGTATACCTGACGGTTTTATCGCTAAGTTTAGCAAAAAAATTCATGTAACTTTTCCAGGGTTTACTAAAGAGCAGCGAAACTGCGTAGAGTACGGAGATAGTAGCTAAAATATTATTCATAAATATCCGCTTTAGCAGCAACAGAAAAGCAGAGTAGGGTTATTGTTGTTAGTAGTTTGTTCAAAATAAAGTCTTACTGATCAATTATGCAGTCCCCACGCCAACGAGCACTTTATCCGGGAAGAGGTAACCGCCATCGGGCTGTTTATACTCTTGCGCATTCTCTCGGGTACGCTTGCGTATCCGATCTTGGAGATCCTGCGGCTTATCGTGAAGTCCCATAAAATCCCAGCCAACTGCAAGCACCGGATCAATCGTCGATAGCGTCAGTGGTTTTTCCTGCTTTCTGCCGGAAACATTATTGAAACCCGCAGTGGTCAGTACATTGATAAGAACCTCAGGACTCTCTGCGTCCAAAAGCGGACCTCCAGGTGCTTCGTCTGGCGATATTTCTTCAAAAATAGCCGACATAACGCTAGAAAAACTCACTTGTTCTCGCTGTATGGGCATTACAATCACCACCCGCCCATTAGGTTTCAATACGCGCCTTGCCTCTTCAAATACTTGTTGAGGTCGCGCGAAATGGTGTGCTGTGTAGTTACTAACAACCACATCGAACGAATTATCCGAAAAAGGTTGTTGCTCTGCATCCGCGGTTTGAAATTCAATATCAGCAAACCTTGATTTTGCGACATTGATCATTTTTTCAGAAAAATCGATACCCACTACTCGATCTGCAAACTTAGCCAGCTGGTTCGAGACATCACCCGGACCGCAACCAAGCTCTAGTATTGTGTCTTTCGAAGAAATGTCACCCACTTCTATCAACAGTGGGACTTGGCCAGAAAATGCCGTAAACAGACTCATATTCTTGGCATAGTTCTCTGCGGCACCCTGCCAAGTGGCATGCTCATGAGCAGATATCGCATCTGGATTATTCGTCATAAAAAATGCTTTCCTAAAACTAAAAGAAGGCCGTAGTGATTAGTCTCTTCATATTCATACCTGAACGATACTACAAATATCGGCTATCTGGGATACCAAAACAGGTGATTTCAGGGCATTACACTGGATGCATGTCACACGCCCACCGAGAGTTGTGTAGTTAGTCATGTTTTTCAGGGGCAATCGTTTTTAACAGGGTAGGTCTTACTGCTGTGACTGTGACGGTTGTGCGATAGATGATGGGCGAGATGGCTGGCTCGACCGTCTCATTTCTGTATTTATTCTAGCAACTTCTTCATTGTTCCTGGCTACTTCCCTTAGATATTCATCACGCACGGCCTTTACTTCATTGAGTTGGCCAAATAAGCCACGTGCAGCAACCAGCAATGCTTGGCCCACATCGTCCTCAGATTGTAAAGATTCTAAACCGGTTATCGCTTCTGAAAGAAAAGTATCTGATATCGAAACATTAGCATTCATGAAGTGATACTTCCCAAGATGGTAGTTGGCTAGCGCTGTATACAAATTATCCGTTCCAAATTCGTTTTCATAAATATTGAGCGCTCTCTCGAAGAAACGCTCTGCTATTGCTAAATTAGCTTCTTCGCTAAGAATAATACCGGCCTGTAGATTGATGTCGGCAAAATTTAATGAGGATGTTCCATAGATATCTCCGATGATATTTATTCCTCTTTGAAAAGAACGCGTAGACTTTCGTGCATTTAAGCCTGCGTTTGCGCGTCCTTCATCAAAATAGACAGAGGCTAAGGAATCGGAATCTCTTCCAAATACTTGTGTATATATCTCAACGGTCTTTGAAAATTCCCTGGCTGATTCTCTCTGCTGACCTGCATCCATTAGATTAAGCGCATAGTTGTAGCTAAGGGCCGCCATAGTTTCAGACTTTTCATCAAATAAGGATTGAGCTAAATCAAGAGCTGTTTTGGCAAATTCTAGTGATTCCTCTGGTTTTCCTTCTTGGTTTAAGGATTGAAAAGCGCGATAGGCTTCATTGAATTGCTTAGTGATATCTTCCGTCTGTGGAAAGGCTGTATTGACTGAAGCTAGGAGAAAAAAAAGTAGTGAAATTCTAGTTTTTTTCATGGTTCTCCCTATTAGTCGGTAAACGATAACTCAACTGTTTCGACAGTATGGCATAGCGGAACTGGATTTCAATATGATGCGGCGGAAAAGTTCATTTAACGACTTGTCATAGACTGGAAGGTATATTATTGCTAGTTCCCGTTAAAAACCGAAAGGCATCCATTCAAGAACATGAATTATAAAAAAGCCATTACAGAATCCACATTACTATTTCTTGGTATATTTCTCGCATTAATATTAGAGAATTTTGTATCTGATCAAGAATTAGACGAGAAACAAAATCGTCTTCTAGGAGAGTTAATCTTAGACTTAGACGAAACTATTGCTGACATACAGAATGATATCGAAAGTCACAATGTTTTCTTTGATCGCACAAAAAAGATTGCTGAAATATTGAATCAGAACGACTCTGAGCATCAAAGAAATCTCCACGAAAACGAATTAGTTCTAAGTGGAATCCAAGAAATTTGTGTTAACTACGCATTTGTCGTGCCCAAAACATCTACCTACGAGTCAATAAAATCACTTGGATTAGATTTAATTGAAGATGACTCACTTCGCACTCGAATTTCAGGGTTTTATGAACTTACTTTGTTTCGTATTTCGACTGCCGAGCAAAGAATATACGACTTCACCAATGGTGAATGCTGGCCGTATATTACAAAAAACTTTACATGGGCAAGTCCGCTAAGGCTAACAGATAGAGAGGTTCGATTAGGGCCTATAAGCGAAATTATGGATTGGATCGCTTTAGCCGATCTGCAGGCTTTGGATTACAGACAACTGCTTGGCGATCCAGTATTTAAATCAATGATCCAAGAGTTAATTATTAGGAGAAGTTTTCAATTATTACATTACAGAATAGGCCTGGAGGAGGCTACTAGAGTTAAGTCAGGCTTAGAGGAGTATCTGAATTAAAGAAAACTACTGGGTCTTGGGTAAGGAAAGGAAGATGCTTTTGTGTATACCACATTGTCTACTTTAATCCCTGCCCTGTGAAAACTATCGGGATTACAAAAACTTCTGAAGTTGTTTGGTGCCGAAGGCCGGACTTGAATAGCCTTTATAATCAGTTATTTACGTCATTATTGTCCAAATACCCGCCTATATACCCGCCTTTACGCGAGTTCTAAAAGCCTAAATTGGTACTTTTCCCCCCCCTGAAACGCATTGAAGTGGCCCTGATAATTAGCACCCGGGGGGGCTTTTCGCGCTTCCTAATTGTTATAGTACCAACGCA
>PBNR01000067.1 GCA_002723195.1 Gammaproteobacteria bacterium
CACCAGGAGGAGGTCCGCCAGGAGCACCACCGCCACCAGGAGGAGGTCCGCCAGGAGCACCACCGCCACCAGGAGGAGGTCCGCCAGGAGGAGGTCCGCCAGGAGGGCCACCGCCATCAGGAGGAGGTCCACCAGCTGGCGGAGGACCACCAGGAGGAGGACCGCCAGCTGGTGGAGGACCAGCAGGAGGCTGCTGAGCGAGTACGGCTATAGATAATGCCGAAGTCGCCAGAGCAACCAAAAACAGTCGTGTTAATTTCATAAAGGCTACCTTTTCTAAATGTCTTTTTTTCTCCTTCATGCTTGTTATAGCATCCAAAAAGCGGTTAACTCAAGTACACATCCAATTATTAATGAATAGAATCCTAATTAACCCCTTAGAACACTTATTGACACCTGGTTAGCTAACGTTATTTTTACTTAATGTCGATCAATAAAAGGATATACGTGTCTAAAATACTTCCAAATTATTCACAGGGTACCCGGATGATTTGTCGACTAATCATGTGCTTTCTACTCTTCTTTTTAACTCCTTTGAGTTACTCGCAGGAGTGGAGCACGATATCAGAACCATTGAATCGGAATTTAATTCTGAGATGTGATTTGTATCGGACAGATTATGAATATAGATTCACAAATTTATTTTCTTTAGGCGAAGCAATCAACTCGTCAGCTCAGTGAAGTTAGCCCCAGACGGCACATATGAAGCGAAAGTCCCCATATTCCACCATAGTGACGCCAATCTTTACGGATTTACTGGATTTATCGATAGATTAGAAATATACGACTATTATAGTGGGTTCACTTGGTTTGAAGGTGTCGAAGAAAATACGAGGTACTATGCAGGATCACGAATATCCAGGTATGACGGCTCATACTCTAATATTTATGATTATTATGTCTTTGGCTATTGTGTCGAAATTGAAATGGAAAGCGCAAGAGGTTTGATAGCGGAATATAACAATGGACTGGAGGAACAAAGAGTCCAAGCTTCATCTATGAGATTATTCTGATTATCAAATGACCCCTCAACGGTTCACAAACCAAAAATATTTAACCTTCCAGCAAAATAAGCAAGCTCGCAAAATAACAAAATTACAAAAACAATAAACGAAAGATTGCCTTGACCAAGGCCTGCAAAAGATTTTGACGAGGGCTTTTTATTGAGCTTCGCGACTAAAACTTCGTTGCCCTCTTGCTTACTGCTTTTGCCATTCTTAGGTTTTTTAGCCGCATCTTCTTTGTCTTTATTTCTCTTTTCCAAGACCGAAGCTAAGTACTCAAAACCCTTAGAAAGATCTGGAGTAATCTTGACACGCTTCAGTGTATCCCAGTCACTTTTGCTTAGCTCACGAAATTCGAAAATTAAATCTTTATTTATTGAATCTCGAGCGATGTTCCCATAAGAATTTTGTAAGTTAACTATCAGGCCCAGGGTTCCATGGCGAAGTTCCCGCGCCATGCTCTCCAATATAGCCCATTCATCCGGCATCAGTTCCTCTTCTCTTTCAACTATGATTATCGCCTTCTCTTTCGCCTCAATTGCATTTTGAGGACTCACGATAGTCTCCACACTAAGATCTTCGGTATGTTCGTTGATGATGGAAATCAAGCGCTCAGCTGACCCGCCTGAGTAGAAAATGATTTCACGATCATTCGTGGCTAGCAAAAAATCGGAGATCATCTTCTTATAATGTGTTGAAAGCAAAGGTTCCGAAGAAGAAACGAAGCAAATAGGCTGCTTGGAATAAAGCTTCTTCCTAGCTCTTTTTAGAACTTCATGATGACCTAAAGAAAAGACTAAGCCATAATTACTAATTACTTGCTGCAAGCTTCTTACGTTGTTTTGAAACTTTTGATCAAGACTTACGTTCATCTTTTACTCTCCCATATTCGTCATACTTATAATCAGGAGGAATCCAAATGCTTGGTTTTTGCAACTGATGGCGACCAGCGACGAATGCGTTTAAGTTATAAACATATGCAATAACTTCGGCCACCACTTTATATAACTTTTCTGGTATTTGGGTATTTATTTCCGTACTAAAATACAAAGCCCTCGCTAAATCTGGTTGTTCGAATATTGTTACCCCATGAGCACGAGCAGTTTCTTTAATTTTCTCTGCTATCAAATTCATACCTTTTGCAGTGACGACCGGTGCTCCCGCTTCCCCAACCTTATAAGATAAAGCTACAGCGAAGTGATTGGGATTGGTAACAACCACATCAGCATCCTTGATTGCCTCCATCATGTTCGCCATTGCTGTTTCGCGCTGTTTTTCTCTTATTTTACGCTTAACTTCTGGATGACCGTCACTATCTTTAAATTCATCTTTAATTTCTTGCATTGACATTTTCTGCTGATTTTTGAACTGAATCAGTTGGTATGGAACATCAACGGCCGCAATCAACAAAAGAGACACGGCAAGCAGTAGAAAACACCGCGCTACTATGGACAACCCTGAAATTACCGATTTGTCGGTAGTATTCATTCCTAAAGACAACAGTTCGACAGAATAAACCTGGTAACAAATATATAAAAAAAACATTATTACCGTTAGTTTTAGAAAACTTTTCACCAACTCAAACAAGCTTCTACTACTAAAGATCCTTTTAAGGCCACTAAGGGGGTTAATTTTTTGAGCTTTAGGCATAACGGCTTTTAGAGAAAATCCAATCCCGCCAAACAGAAAACTAGACAGAACCGCTAAAATAATTGTTACGATAATTACAGGGGAAACAATTGATAAATAATCAGTAAAGGCATACAGAAACTGAGTCTGTAGCAAACTTGGATTTCGGATAACATCTTGCTCTATATAAAAGAGGCCAGACATTATATTTAGGACATCAGGTCCAGAATACTGACCAACTAATATTAAAGCTATAGCTGCGCCGCAAGTTATGACCGCTATAGTAAGATCCTGCGATCTTGCAAACTGCCCTTCCTCTTTAGCCTTTTCTAACTTTCGTTGTGTTGGCTCTTCTGTTTTAGAATCTTGATCTTCCATCCTATAAAACCATAAACTCAAAAACCGTTTGCCAAACTCCCTCTATCGTCGTAACGATGGTAGGAAGAGCCAATAGAAGCCCAAGCATTCCAACTATAAGAATAAAAGGAAATCCTATAGATATAACATTTAAGGAGGGGGCTGAACGAGTAGTAACACCAAGCGCAATGTTAATAACGAGAATCACGAGCAGCAAAGGTAGCGATATTGCCAAGCCGGCGACAAAAATCAATCCTGTAACGCTAAGTAGAGCTCCATAAAAATCAAAGCTAGCAATAGAGAAACCAACAGGAACAGATTGGAAGCTTGTAGTCAGCAACTCAATTAACAAAAGATGTCCATCAATAGTCAAGAATATGAAATTAGAAAGGATTACCAAAAATTGAGCAAGAATAGGCGAATTGCCCAACGTAGGATCGACCAAGTTGGCCATCCCCAAACCCATAGAATTTGATAATGCTTGTCCTGCTACAGCCACGCCCGCTGATACCGCTTGAAGACTAAGCCCCAAACCCGCACCGAGCCCAGCTTCGAATAATAGAATTTTAACAAGAGAAGACAATTCTAGGGTCGCTGGAACCATTGCCGGGTTCCAAATAAGCAAGGTTGTTACAAGAGCAAAAAGGATTTTAAGCTGCAAGTTAAAAGCTGATAGTGCAAAAATTGGCGCCGCTATAAAAAAAGCAGAAAGCCTAGTAAACGGGATGATAATATAACCCGATTCCGTGATTATGCTGACTAAATCATAGTTCACTGTTAAATGAGGTAGATGGGTAAGTTATCGATTAGTCGATGGAAGTAACTAACGAGCAAACCAATCTGCCAATTCCCGATAAAGTAAAGCAGTAAAATAAGGCCGATAAGTTTAGGAACA
This sequence comes from Gammaproteobacteria bacterium, assembly GCA_002723195.1. GTDB lineage: Bacteria > Pseudomonadota > Gammaproteobacteria > Pseudomonadales > Pseudohongiellaceae > UBA9145. Next base: position 3,886 of record PBNR01000067.1, read on the forward strand.
AAACTTAGTGTCATTTCCTGAATCGAGGTTGCAGCTTGCATAATTCCAATTAATAGCCCTAGAAGCAGTATTACTCCCAGAATAGGCCCGGCTAACAGAGCAGCTGTTAATAAGGCCTCGCGGCCTATGTTGATTACATCCGTAATTGTCATATTATTGAAAAACTCGAAGTTAAAGATTGCATAATTAGTGTCCACCCGTCGGCCAAAACAAAGAGCATTAGTTTAAAAGGCATCGATATCATCATAGGAGATAGCATCATCATACCCATCGACATTAGGATGCTGGCGACTACCAAATCAATAATTACGAAAGGAATATAAATTAGAAAACCGATAGTGAATGCTGTTTTCAGTTCCGAAGTCATGAAAGCCGGAATCAAGATACTCATAGGCACATCGCCGCTGTCTATACTATCGATCTCAGCAATCGACGCAAAGGAGGATATATCTGTTTCACGAGTTTGCGCATACATAAACGTTCTTATAGGCTGAGATGCCGTCTCTAAAGCAAACTCCGCAGTAACTTCCTCGTTTATGTAAGGAACTATCGCTTCATTGTAGACTGGCTCTAAAACTGGACTCATCACAAAAAGTGTTAGAAATAGTGAAATTCCGACTAACACTGTATTTGGTGGAGTTTGGGCCGTCCCTAAAGCCTGCCTCAACAAAGACATAATGATTATGATCCTAACGAATGAAGTCATCATAATTAAAAGAGATGGCAACAAAGTGAGAACCGTCATCAAAATAAGTATCTGCAAAGTTAAACTGTATTCTGCAGAACCAGAGGCATCAGTCGTAACTGATACGAGAGGAAGGCCTTGCTGAGCGAAAAGCGATTGGGGCAACAAGAAGAACAGAAACGAGCAGAATATTATATTCTTATAAACACATCCGCGACCAAACCAAAACGCCTTTGTCAATTTTGTGGTCAACATGAAAAATCGAGCGGGTAAAAGCTCAGTTTTTAAGTAAAAGTAATCTTTATAAAACACAACTTATGCCAACTATCTATTAATTAGACGGTTAGCAGCAAGAGCCATGCCAATTTAATTACTCTTTATAATTCAATATCTTAGAAATCATTCGTCAACTTAGCGACAGTATACTTTAGGGAAAAAAATTACCGCCTGACGTTTATTAGACACTATACCCATGCATCGAATCGCAGGCTCAAATGCATATCGCTGAGATTTCCCCGTTGAGAGCAAGGTGTTCTTCAACGATTCAAATTAGGCCTGGATTGATACTTGGCGCCCGTAAATCAATGAATCTAAAAACCCTGATTACAAATAAGTTTCGACTAAAGGGCTTCTTTCGTTTTTTTCTTGGTCCAAATTTCAGATATAGAATTATTGTCTATCGATAATAAAGATATTTGCCCTTCTGCTTCAATCAGAAGCAACTTTCCTTGCTTACCAAGATAAGCTGAATCCAACACTTTAATCTTCCCATCCTGGCGTTTTGACAAATCTGGTGTAAACCTACTGTATAATTTCGCAGTTAAAAAAATTAGGGCAACCACCAGCAAGGTGGCTGCTATTATTTGAATTAAATCCATTAAATCTATATTCAAAAACATGGGCAATCCAAGTTTACCCTATTTTTCAATCCATACGCTTCAAACGTTCTGTTTTCGGAACAACCTGAGTTAATCTTATTCCGTATCTATCATTCACTAGCACGACCTCACCCTGAGCAACAAGTACATTGTTCACAAGCAAATCAAGAGGCTCTCCAGCAAGACGATCTAGCTCAACAACTGAGCCTTGTGTCAGTCTCATTAAATCTTCGATTTTAAATTTTGTTCGCCCAACCTCCACCGAAACATTCACGGGAAGGTTGTTTACTAAATCCGAATCTAATTCGATAGAGTTTTGTATTAACTCTGACTCCGAAGCATCTGTTTTGCCTTGTGAAAGCAAAACATCTTCACCTTGCTCCTCAGGCGTTTCCGAACTGTTGTTTTCATCACTCATGATTTTTTCCCAATCAAGAATTTTCGTCCGCAGACTCGGTTTGTGAATATCCGTCTACAGACTCATCTTTTGAATATTGAGTAGTAAGTTGAACCGCGGATTGGTTACCCTTTTTTCCTAAGGTGCCAAAATAAAATGGACTATCGGCCACATAAATAGTGCACTCTTCCTCCAAATCGAAAATTAGAACCTGATCCAGTTCTAGGTTTTTTATATCTTTATAGCGAATCTTTGCAGAACCCATGGTAACTCTCATCTCAACTGGAACGTCCAAAATGGCGTCTTTAATTTGACGCTTCCAGACATGGTCCGACCCTGATTCTTCGGCTCCTTGAACATTTGCTCTTAATAAATCCCTTATCGGCTTAAATAAAGAAGCCGGTTGGATAAGATGAATACTCGCTTCTTCACCTTCACTAAGTGAAAATTTTATTGAGCTTTTGAGCATCAAATCATCTTCATCAGCAATCTGAACAAACTGAGGATTAATCTCAGAAGTAGATTTGTGAAAATTAACCGGTAAAACTGGTGCCCAAGCTTCCTTGAGAGAGCCAAACACAATATTTAGCAACAACTCAATGATTGAAGACTCTGTTGGAGTAAATATCCTAGTAGGAGTGAGTTCGCCTATTGACGCCCCAATACCCCCGAAAAAATTATCCAATGAAGTAAATATAATATTTGGATCGACTACCAGTATTGACAAGCCTCTCAGAGGTTCCATCCGGAAAGTATGTATAGATAGAGGAGGCGATAAGTCTACCATCGTTTCCTTAAACGGAAGCAGCTGAGCTGGCTCTGTAGAAACTCTAGGGTGAGTTCGCAATACATCATTCAAACCCATCCGAAGCTGGCGCGCAAATCTCTCATTTAACAAATCAATGGAGTTATTACTAAAACCTAATGAATCATCCGATGCCGTCAGATCATGCGATCTAACGTTTGGCGATTGTGTCGAAGGGTTAATAACAGTCTTCTCCAAATCGCTAAACCCATCCGCGATGGCCCCTATTTCTTCTTCACTTAAATTGGATTGCTCTTCATTACTCATGATTTCGTCGCTCAATCACTGGACAAGGAACTCAGTGAAAAGTATTGATTCTATTCCACCAAAATCTTCTAACCTTTCAAGCATTGCATTTACTCTAATTCTCACGCGCTCTTCCACAGCTGCTCGAAAGTTTGGCAATGCTACCTCTGCCTCGGTCGTTTCTGAAAGAGCCTCATTGATTGCCGCCTTAACCGCATCCTCGTTGCCTAAAACATTATCTATAACTAATTGATCATAATGGGTCATCAACGTCACTGATGCCTGCATTACCATCCTTGATTGGGAAACATTGACAGTAAATGGCGTTTCAAACCTGTGGTACAAAGTATCTAAGCGCGAAGGGTTAGGGGTTTCCATTAAATTAGGACCCAAATTTTCCACTTCTTCCTCTACTTCAGCTTCAGCTTCATCAGCTATTTCTACCATAGGCTCCTGGCTGAAATAGCCAGTAATAAAAAGTGTGCCTAGCACTGTACCTACAGTCAGCAGAACACCTACAACCGCAACTATGGCAATCAATTTTATAGGAAGTTTTGATTCCGAACCTTCCTGTATTTCTTCGTCAGCCATGAATTCACACCTTTTCTAAATAGTTATATCGATACTGTGTGCACTAGTGTCATCATCCGGAACTTGCCCTGTAGTTTCTTTTTCCGATGAATCCATCTCTCTGCCTGGTTTGTCGCCCGAGGCATCACTTGCGCCACCTTGCTCTGAGCCAGCTTTGGACTGGCTTTGGTTTCTTTCACTAAACTCAACAGTTAAACCTTTTGTATTAATATCTTGCAATTGAGGACCCCAATTATCTCTAATGAGCTTATTCGCCTCATCTGTTGCACTAATAATTTTAACGTTTATATCGCCATTATCGACAAGCTCAATATTAAGATTAATCAACCCTAACTCTCGAGGGTACAACTTTATCTTGAGATCATGAAGTACGCCAACTCTAAGTTGAGATTGAAATTTTGAGATCTCGCTCCCAATTCTTTGCTCAATAATCGATTGAACATTAGCCTTATTGGCTGTCTTGAGATGAGTCAAATCTATTTCTACATCAGGCAACAACAGCCTAGAATGTCCGGATTCTTGCCTATATCTTACCTCATTTGGCAATACCTTATGATCAGTCTCAAGAGATTGCCGCTCGTTAAATTCAACACCTGGCAGAAGGTCAGTAGACCTGTTTGCTTGTTCTACCGTAAATTCAGGCTTATTGCTACCTTGTTGAAAAGGTAATGCGGGACGGTCGAATTCAGCTGAACGGATAGCGCTCGGTTCAGCATACTTCTTAGCGTCAGACCGCAATGAAGAAATACGCTTAAGTGCTTGTTCTTGTTGCCCTACTCGCCCTTGAGTCGCATTGTGATTTCCTACAAGTATCTTTCGTTCTCCACTGAGAGTTTCTATATGCGCAGACCGTTGGCTAAATTGTGATTCATGCACACTTTCGGTTTGTATTTGCCCTTTACCAAAGAGAGCAAAACCAGAATTCTTGACAGCTGATTTTTGTTTGCCGCCCTCTGGCACGAGTTTCAACCCTTCTTTGTCCGAGCTAGACTCAGATTGATAGTTTGATTGTGCCCTAGAAATCGAACTCAATTCATTGAGCTGCTCATGGTTGTTTCTAATCCCTCGCGGGTAATGTTGCTGATGACTACCTTCCATAGAACTTTTAGTTACGTTATCCCCAGTAACACCAATCTGTTTACGATCCAGGCTTTTAGAAAAATTATTGGTATGAGCCTCTTTGGCGATTAAGTTTTGGATTTCACCAACCTTCTCAGTTTCGCGTCTACCTCCGACATGGCCCCTTTCCACGAAATCTCGCATGATAGAAGCATTATATTCCGCTAGCGCATGGCTTTTGCTTCCTCTTGAGCCGATCTTCTGATCTGGTGATGTTATGTTTAGATGTCTTGCGACGACATCTTCCCTAGCTGGAGCCAAGGCAGGAAACTCTTTTTCGAGATTCTCTTTATTTATTGGTCGGTTGCCTAATTGAAATTCAAAACTTCGGTTCGCATCCTCTATGGATTCGCTTAGAGATAGTTGACGCTGGCGTGCTACCTCATTGGAACTGTTTAAAAACTTCGCATTTTTCGTAACCAATAAATTTTCTTTATCATTTGACGCATCTTCCGCATCTGAATTTTCTAGAGAGGCAATCAATACACGGTTAGCACCAGACTCTTTTGTTATTAGATAATTGGAAGAAGCAAGCTCCTCTAATTCTAACTCGTTAGTTCCATCTGTTGTTGTACCCTTAACAGGAGTCTGCCTCTTATCAAGAGAAAGCTCGGTGTCCACTTCATCATGCTGTTTTACTAAATTAGAAAGCGATTTATCCGCTAAGGCAGATTTTTCAGGATGAACCGAAAAATCTATATCGGGCATCTTACCCGGATCAAGCTCAAATATTTCATCTGCAGAGTGTTGCTTGCTATTCCCCAAGTTATCCAAAGACGGCTGTCCTTCAGATTCTCCAGATTCAGCTTTGTGGCCGGAAAGCGGTAATTCTTTGCCACTTTTAAGTTTTTCGAACACATCTAGTGAATCGGACAAAATATTACTGAACTTAAATGTCGGAGACGCCTGTTTAGCGCTAACATCCTGATTTAAATCACTAATTATTGATGTGAGATCGTATTTTGATAATTCAATCATTGCATATCTTACTAGTTTATTCAGATAACTCTTTTATATTTATCTATATAAACAGCAAGTATCGTTCCAAGATTACGTTATTTGTCTATTTCTAAAAAATCTGGTGGTTGCAATGTTGTCTAGTTGGCTTTGTTCATGAGCTTCTAACTTTGCCAATTGAATGCTCTTATGTTTAGCAAGGAGCTTTTCGTATTTTAATTTCTCCCGTTCAATTTTTGAAAGTTTAAGCTCCTGCTCTTTGATTTCCTGATTGAACGTTTCTAACGCCCGGTTCAACTCAGTCTTCCCGTTTTCTANCTGCACCATTACTTTNAACGCTTGTTGGACCATNACCGTGTCAAGAGATTGCCCTTCATCACAAGAGGCTATTTCATGATATTCAGCTAACATCTCATCTATCTTAAAAACCTGCTCTGTTACTCTACTTATCTCGCTTTTTAATTCAAATATAGCGGACTTAATAGCATCCGCTTTTGCATTTTCAACATTGAATAACACTCCCCAAGCCGTCACTTTTAAGCCTCCAGTGTTTGTCTCAATAAGTCCAAAGACTCGTTAAAACTGTAAGCATCACCTTGGTCTTGACGCAGAAAGTTATCTAATACCTCTTTTTTTGCTATCGCTTCGTCAAGCTCCGGGTTTGTGCCAGCCTGATAGGCTCCTACCTGAACCAGATCTTTATTTTGATTATAAGTTGTCCATAGTCTCCTTAGCTTCAAAGCAAGATCGTTGTGTTCATCTGACACCACATCCCGCGCTACTCGCGATATAGAACCTTCTAAGTTAATGGCTGGATAATGCGCTGTATCGGCCAAATCCCGAGACAACATAATCTGGCCATCTAAAGTCGCCCTGGCAATATCAACAATTGGGTCATTTTTATCATCCACTTCAGCCAAGACGGTATATACAGCTGAAATAGATCCCTTACCGTTTTTTCGGACTCCACATCTTTCCATTAGCTTTGGGAGAAAACTAAAAACAGATGGCGGGTATCCTTTTGTAGTGGGTGGCTCTCCGACAGCTAAACCAACTTCACGTTGAGCATGCGCCACTCGGGTCANACTATCAAACAGGATTAACACATCTTTACCCTGGTCGGAAAAGTACTCAGCAACTGCGTGAGTCACCTTTGCAGCCCTGACCCTACTAACTGGAGACACGTCAACAGGTGACGCAACTACAACTGATTTTTTAAGCCCAGTAGGTCCTAGAGTATTATGTATGAATTCTTGAACTTCCCTACCTCTCTCGCCAATCAAACCAATAACCACGACATCAGCCAGAGTATTCTTAGCAAGCATTGCCATCAAAACACTTTTACCGACCCCTGAGCCGGCCACCAAACCAATCCTCTGGCCCTTACAAAAAGTTAAGGGCCCGTTTATTGCTTTTACTCCGGTATCCAATATTTCGCTAATATTACCCCTATCAAGTGGATTAACTTCTCTATGCTCAAGATCAATTAGCTTTTCTCTTATTATTGGCCCAAGCCCATCTACCGCTTCGCCTTTGGAATTAATAACCCTTCCNAACGCATGATGACTAATGCCAAATAAATGATCTTTTTCTGACAGCCTCACTGGCGCGCCAGGTTTAATTCCGCCGGTTTCAGACAAAGGCATCAACATGAGCCCTGTAGAATCGAATCCTATAACCTCGGCTGGAACAGGCTCGCGTCCAGAATTAACGTGGATTTTGCAAACTGAACCAATCTCCGCAGATAACCCCCTGACTCTAACTGTCAACCCTGCGATACGATCTACCTTTCCGCATGGAACCGGTTTAGGAAAAGAAAGATTGGCCTCTAACTCATTGAGATTATTTAATGCGGATTCAAACACTTATTTTTCACCTAAGTCTTTGCAAATCTTTTCACACCTTTCTGCAAAAAAATTCTCCAAGGATAAATCTCCAATCACTAATTTGGCATCACCTTCAGAGAGGCTTGGATCACAAGTAATATCGATATTGGATGGTAAATTTATATCTACTTTGGAGAACATTTCGAAGTCTCGTTCTGAAATCGATATCGTTTTATTTTCGTTAACTTGCGATTGAGTGAAATTGGTAAGTTCTTTAACTATATTGATTACGCCTTCATGGCTCTCCTTTAATGGAGCCCCAACAATTAGCTCTACACTCCGCACCAACAGCTTTCTAATCAAAGATTCTAATATGTCTGTTTCGATATTTTCTTTAGCAAATAATTCCAAAATTGATGTTAGTGCTTCTTTCTTTGTTTCAACCTCTTCAGAAAGCTTAGTTTCGCATTCCGACCAACCGTCTTGATATCTCTTTTCGCCAAAGTTATTAAACTCTTCCTCACTAAAGGTTAAAACGTCTTCGTCAACTTCTGCTTCGTGATCGGCACCGAGTGCTTCCGCAGCAGTCTCAGCACCACCAGTGTCGGACAATTCCTTATCGACGCTGCTTTGGTCACCGGCGGCACCGGGAATGCGTTTTGGGTCCCAAGCTTCGAAACCCTGATGTTTTTCTTGAGATTCAGATAAGTCTTCAAAGTTTAAGACTTCGAATGCTGAAGACTTAACTTCGCTAGGAGGTTCCCAAGCAGTAAAATTCGATGCATCATTAGACAAAATCGTCGCCTCTTCCCGCTAACACTATTTCGCCGGCATCGGACATCTGTCTCGCTTGCCTAAGGATTTGTTTTTGAGCCTCTTCCACATCAGTAATCCTGATGGGCCCTTTGGCTTCCATTTCATCGACAAACATTACTTTTGCCCTTTGGGACATATTGTCTAAAAACTTTTCCTTAACATTCTCGTCTGCACCTTTCATGGCTGTCATCAGTAAATCATTATCTATGGAACGCATAAGAGTCTGGATACTCTTATTATCTAAGCCGCTGAGATTATCGAAAGTAAACATATTGTCCTGTATGGCCAAAGCAAGATCCTCATCATAAGTCTCCAAGCCACCCATTATCTGCGCTTCCAAATCGATTTTGGTAAAGTTCATTATTTTTGCAGCTGTTTTTACGCCGCCGAAAGACGATGCTTTTGCACTAGTAGTACTGAATTGCGCCTGCATTATTTCTTCAAGTTGAGCCATCGCTGTAGGGTGAATAGTTTCAAGATTAGCAACCCTCTTTACTATCTCGGGCCTCACCTTGTCTGGCAAATAATTAAGCACGTCCGCAGCAACATCGTATTCCAAGACTGACATCACAATCGCTATGACCTGCGGGTGTTCACCGACAATCATTTCACCAATAGATCTAGCATCCATCCATTGCAGCAAATCTAAGCCCTTACTTGAGGCGCCGCCAGGCATGATCCTTCCAAGCACTGTTGCGGCCTTTTCTTCCCCTAAAGCTTTGTTAAAAACTGAAGCGACGTATTCCATAGTGCCAAGACCAAGACTGGTTTGACCGCGGATCGTCATGATGAATTCATCCAACACAAAGTCCACTGTCTCTTGAGACAGGTCTGCCACTGCTACCATTGAGGAACCGATAGCCTGCACCTCTCGAGGCGATAGGAATGCAATAATGTTCGCGGCCTGCTCTTCGCCAAGAAGAAGAAGTATTACCGCAGCCTTTTCAATACTTGTTAAAAGGGCTATTTCATTTCTTGCCGTTTCAGATAGATTGTCTATGTTTTCAGCCATAACTAAGCCGTCTCTAGCTACACTTTAATCATTTTCTTAAAGACATTAGCCACTCGACCAACATCCTCGCTAACCAAAAGCCTTACCACTGCTACTTTATCGTCGTAAGAATTTGCGGTATCCAACATATCTGCAGATATCTTGGATTTTTTGACCNGGATTTTTTTCTTAATTTCTTCAAGTGTCTCACCCTGATCCATCATCTCGGCGGCTTCTGCCGCTTCTTCTTCGGATAGATCTTCTCCTAAATCTTGGAACCTTCCNGCTGGAGCCATTCTGCCCTTACCTTTTTCAGTTTCTTTCATACCAAATGTTATTCCCATCACAGAACCGCCAACCACACGCCCTACAAGAGGTCTAACCACTATGAACAGAAATAGCACAAAAATTGCAAAAATAAGTACAATTCTGCCCCAATAACGAATAGCAGTGTTTTCATACCACGGCACCGAGAGGTCAAAAACTTCCTCCATACGGAACGGGGAAACACTCACCGCAACACTGTCACCGCGATTCACATCATATCCTATCGCACCTTGGACAAGGGCCACGAGTTGTTCTTGAGTCATGATGGGCTCTTCAATCTCAGAGCCATCTTCTTGAGTTAGCGTTCGATTTGAAACAGCTTCGTTTACAACGACGGCAACAGAAAGTCTCGTAAGAACGCCAGTGGCATTTCTCTGATAACTTATAGATCGATCGTAGTCATAATCTCTAGTAGTTTGACTATTCACTATCTGCTCAGTCACCTCCGGCTCCGCTCCTTCTGCGCCCACGCCTTCTCCTACCTGCCCTGCTTCCTGCTCAAGAATCGTGTCATTCGGAACAATATTGGTTGCTCCTCCCGGGATACCACCAGCTGCCCGAGATTGCGAAGTATCTGTAATCAAAACCTCTGAAATAGGCAAGGGCCCAGTACCGTTCCCATCGATAATCTCTGATGTTGTTTCATACTCAGTAAAATCTAAGGTAGCATCGACATCTGCTTGAATGTTGTTTCTGCCATATATTGGGGCAAGTATTGCAAGTATTTTGCTTTGATAAGAATCCTCTAAATTTGTTCGCACACGGGTTTGCTCATTTGCCACGCGCATAGTTGGGCTCAGATTATCAGACAGCAAGGTCCCCTGGGCATCAACTACAGATACTGCTTCGCTTGAGAGGTACGGAATACTCGACGAAACTAAATTCACTATGGACTGCACTTGTGCGTCTGAAATGACTCTACCCGGAAACGGCATAACTACTACTGATGCTTTTGCGGGTTCTCGATTCCTTATATAAGAACTCTGGCGAGGCGCAGCAATGTGGACTCGCGCAGACTGAATTGAATTAATTTGCGAGATGCTTTTAGCAAGCTCGATTTCGATTGCAGCAGTATATTGAGCCTGCTCCATAAATTGACTTGTGGTCAAACTAGATTGAAGACCGAGGGACTCAAACGTGTTTAAAGAAGAATCACTCGGAATACCGGCCGCAGCAAGCCGCATCCTGGCCTCATAATAGTCACCTGTGGGAACCAATAATGCTCCAGTAGCCTGATCTAAAGTGGCAGGAATACCAAGTGACAGCAATTGCTCGTATGCTGTAGCGCGATCACTCTCTGACATATCCGGATACAACACTCGATTAGTGTCTTCCTGAAGCAGCGCGACTGCTAGGAAAATCCCCACAACCGCCATAAAGCCACCCACGATAGGAAGCGCTCTTTGAACAGCCGGCTGGTTTAACACGCTTACCAAAGACGAATCTTGTGGCGTTGCCGGTAAATTAGTTTCCTCCGGAACTGGCAGAGCTTCAGAGACCTCTGGGCTCTCATCAATCTGATCGTGCTCCAGGAGATCCTGATTTTGGACTGTCATTTCCTCTGCTGTAACTGCCATCTAACTGAACCCTTTATATTATTTACACTGGCATATTCATTATGTCCTGATAGGCTTGCAGGACCTTGTTTCGAACTTGAAGCGTTGTTTCAAAGGCAAGCGAAGATTTTTGCATAGCCACTACCACGTCTGTTAATGGCACATCATTGCCTGCTTGATACGACTCTGAGGCTGCACGCGCTGATTCTTGCACTTCCGATACCTGACGTAAGGTATCCACCATTGCGTCGCTGAACTGTTTGGTGAAAGTAGGCCCTCTAATCTCCTGTTGTTGCTGCCCTTCCATCTCCGCATTTATACCTGGTGGGCGCGAACTTGCGATCTGACCCTGGTATGCGCGAACTTGTGCTAATAGAGATTCCGCTGTTGTATTTATTGCCATATCAATTTTCCTTAAGCTCTAGCGTATGCCTTGGGAACTGGTAAGCCAGCCTCTCTGAATTTGTTTAATTTCAGCCGCAGTGTCCTTGTGCTTATACCCAAGTCCTCAGCGGCTGCGTCTCTGCTATGATTACGAGCGAGGGCTTCTAAAATTTCCTTGAGCTCGCTTGTTAATTTTGCTCCCCTCAATGTTGTAATTTTTGCACTGAGTAACTCATCTAATGACTCCACGCCTGGCTCGAAATGCGACGGTCCATCCAGAACTTCTCGCTCACTTCTTTGGTCATTTACATCCGTAGAAAGATTGTCAAAGGCCAAAGCATCAGAAGTTATCACCAGACCTGGACTCAGGATCATGGCGCGAGATACTACATTCTCCAATTCCCTCGCATTTCCAGGCCATAGGTGTGTCTGGAGTTTTTGTATTGCACCTGCGCTAAACTCAAAGGGTTGCTGGGAATGTTTCTGCAGAAATAGTCTTGCCAATGGAAGAATATCGAGAGGCCTATCACAGAGATCGCTTATCTCCAATCGAAAGCCACTCAATCGGAAGTAAAGGTCTTCTCTAAACAATTTCTTAGATATAGCCTCGTTTATATTAATATTCGTTGCAGATAGGACGCGAACATCCAATGGGGTAGGGGTGGTCGAACCAACTCTAAAAACAGCGTTCTCCTGCAGCACCCTCAGAAGCTTTGCCTGCAATTGCATTGGCATTTCGCCTATTTCATCTAGAAATAAAGTGCCGCCATTTGCTTTCTCAAAGTACCCTTCTGATGACGCGTTTGCTCCAGTGAAAGAGCCTTTTGAATGGCCAAATAAAGTGCTTTCTACAAGGGACTCAGGTATCGCCGCGCAATTAAGCGCAATAAACGGGCCATCGGCTCTTGGTGAAGATTCGTGTAGGACATGCGCCAGCACCTCTTTACCAGACCCAGACGCACCTGTAATAAGAATCGAAATTTCCGCTTTAGCCACTTTTTTGGCTAAGTCGAAAAGTCGAACACTTACAGGATCCACAAATACAAAAGGGTAGTCTTTATCCAACATGGCTCACATTAACTATTTACTTGTTTGCCGCTTTACCAGCAAGAGCCATGCCAATTTATAATATTTTTATATTTCAATAGGTTAGATCAAGCATGTCGTGCTAGCGACAGCAAATTTTAAACTAAGACAGGCTCGCGACGTTTATGAGACAGCAAGCCGAGACGTGGGATAAAGTTCTTTCAAGAACAGCTATAGATAAGTAGCATCCGCGATTCAATATGCGAATGGGTATTGGATAATTCGATTGATTACTTTCTTAATAAACGAGGTTAAAGAGAAACCCGTGGCGTATTCCTGATCCGAATTTTCCGGCATACATACTCGGATTCGACTAGGGAAATCTTATTACTCAGAGAGTTTTATCAAAGATCAGGCCCTTGAGCTTTTCTATGTTGTGAGCAACCGCCAGCACAGCTTCGGCAGGAACCTGTCGCACCACTTCACCGGTATCCTGATTGGTAACAGTGACCATAAACCGATTAGAAATCTCGTCAACCGCGAAATTAAGGTCACTCTGAGATACCTGCAAGTGCTTATTTAAGGTATCTACTATGTCATTAATCCGCTCTTGTATCTTGCCTATTTCCTGTGCCGTTAATTTCTGCCGCTCTTGCAGCGACACATTAAGTTCCCGGACACGTTCAGCATTCTGGGAGGCTTGCTTAACCTCTCTTGTAAAGTCATGTTTTTTGACCTTCTGAGAGGCATCAACTGCTGGAGCAGGTGCAGAAGTAGCTGCGGAAGCTTGATCAACACTAGCCATTTAAGTTTTCCTCTAATTCCCCTTCATATTACATTGTCAAGAGTTTAGAGTCTTGCCAAGACTAACGCCACCCTGAAGGAGGGGAGGTGTCGTCAGTCCTGGCGCGACTTGCTTACCAACCTTTATTGCAACAGTGCTAGCACCGTTTGCTTAATCTGGTTTGCCTGAGCAAGCATTGCTGTACCTGCCTGGGCAATTATCTGCGTTCTAGCTAACTCGCTGGTCTCTGCCGCGTAGTCTGCGTCTTCTATGCGGCTGCGGGATGCATCCGTATTTTGAGCAACATTTATCAAGTTATCTTGCGCATGCTGTAATCTGTTTATATAAGACCCGTACTTGGACAGCTCAGCAGAACCAGCTTCTATAGCTTTATCTATCGCTACCATAGTAGTAGTAGCATTTGATGATGAATCAACACCAACACCGGCCGCATTCAATGCTGTAGTAGTATTTCCATATGCTCCGGTTGAGGTAGATACGTTGTCATAGTCCACAGACCAGTCCTTAAAAACGAGAGCTAAAGTCTGCCCTGATCCATCACCAACCTGGAGACTAACCGTGTTTGTCGCTCCACCCGAAGAACCCATCATAAGAGCCGAGCCATTCCACTTGGTATTATCAGTAATTCTAGTTATCTCATCTCTCAACGAATTGAACTCAAGATCTAAAGCTGTGCGGTCACTCGCGCTGTAGGTGCCACTGTTAGACTGAACAGCGAGTTCTTTCATTCTCGTTAAAATCGATATGATCTCTTTTGCTGCACCCTCAATTGTCTGGACCATAGAGATACCATCCGCGGTGTTGCGAGCTGCTTGCTCGAGACCCTTAACTTGGCTGGACATTCTTGAACTAATCGCCAAGCCTGCCGCATCGTCTGCTGCCGAGTTAACTCGCTTACCTGTGGACAGTCGCTCCATAGCGGTATTCATTTCCCTCTCGTTTCTGGCGATCGCATTTGACGCCACACTTGCACTTACGTTTGTATTAATTACAGTCACTGGGGACTCCTCTCTCTAAAAGATCTAATTAATCTTGTATTGGACCAACTTCTTACTAGTGGCAATCCGCTGGCCTTATCTAGAGGAGCCCCTCAACCCCTCTTCCTAATTCTTCGAACAAAACTTACATGCCGTCTATCCTTCATGCCTCCTTATTGCGTTCGACTTGCATAACATTCAATTGACAAAACACTACTGCAGAAGCGCTAGAACTGTCTGCTTACCCTGGTTTGCCTGCGCCAGCATAGCCGTGGCTGCCTGTGAGATAATTTGCGTTCGCGCAAGCTCACTTGTCTCAGCCGCATAATCGGCGTCCTCAATACGGCTTCTAGATGAATCCGTGTTTTGCGCGACGTTTGTCAAATTATCCGCTGCATGCTCAAGGCGATTAATAAACGCACCATAAGTAGCTCTCTCGGTAGAGGCCGCTTCAATAGCTGCGTCCATTTGATGCATAACAGCCGCAGCTTCAGCAGCTGTGGTTATGCCGATATACTTATCGGTAGGAATAGCGTCCTGAGCATCATCATTATCTGTATCAATGGCCAAGACGGCATCGCCATAGGCTGTCTGCGCATTGGTTGAATTGTTATCGTTATCGCCGGCCTTAGCGAGCGCCGCCGTATTTTCTTGCGCCCAAGCCACTTCAGGAACCCAAGACTTGAAACTAAGGCTCATTGTCTGACCCGAACTAGCTCCCACCTGAAGAGCTACGGTGACAGCGGCTGCTCCAGCTGCTGTATAGGTTCCGCCTCCGGCCAGGATTTTATTTCCATTCCACTCAGTATTTTTAGAAATACGTGCGATCTCGCTCATCAATTCCTGGAACTCAAGATCCAAAGCCGTCCTATCGGTCGCACTGTATGTTCCGCTTGTAGATTGAACTGCAAGTTCCTTCATGCGATTAAGGATGGCACTGATCTCTGAGACTGCACCCTCGGCAACCTGTAACATCGAAATACCATCATTGGCATTTCGTGCTGCCTGCTCCAAACCGCCTACCTGAGACTTCATCCGTGCCGAAATCGCTAACCCCGCGGCATCGTCAGCGGCTGAGTTTATTCTCTGCCCAGTGGACAGACGCTCCATGGCCGTTGTCATCGCGCGATCATTTCGATTGATCGCATTCGATGCCAGTGTGGCACTCACATTTGTATTAATCACACTCATAGTATTTTCACCCCTCTATTAAATTACCCTTCTATTTAAAACCTATTGAATTAGTGCCAAGACGGTTTGCTTGACCTGATTCGCCTGCGCCAACATCGCTGTTGCCGCCTGCGATATGATCTGTGTACGAGCCAGTTCACTCGTCTCAGCCGCATAGTCCGCGTCCTCAATTCGGCTTCGTGATGAATCCGTGTTTTGCGCAACATTCGTTAAATTATCAGACGCATGTTCGAGCCGATTTATGTATGCACCATACTTAGCCCGTCCTGCAGAGACATCCGAAATTATCGTATCGAGTTTTGCCATCGAGGAATTTGCGTCACTTGCCGTGTTTACACCGTAGGCGTCTAACTGAGCGACTTCTCCACGAACAAACCTAACTCCGCCTGAGGCTGCATTTTTGATAGTGAAGGCAATATTGTTGGCAGTACCATATATTTGAATCTTATCTGCTGTATTA
>PBNR01000068.1 GCA_002723195.1 Gammaproteobacteria bacterium
CTCCCGTAGGACGTATGCGGTATTAGCGTTCCTTTCGAAACGTTGTCCCCCACTACCAGGCAGATTCCTAGGCATTACTCACCCGTCCGCCGCTCTCAAGAAGAAGCAAGCTCCTTCTCTACCGCTCGACTTGCATGTGTTAGGCCTGCCGCCAGCGTTCAATCTGAGCCATGATCAAACTCTTCAGTTTAAGAGTCAAAGTGGCTACCGCTTTACTACTACCAGGACTACTTAACCTAGCAAAAGCAACGACCACAAAAGTTGTGCTCAAAGATTACGAACTACTGTGTCAGTTCTTACTTCATAGAAAATCTACAAAAAAAAACCAACGCCTATATTCAATAAATGAATAAACGCAGTTGCTTACTTTGAAAGGATCTAGTCTTCTTACTATAAAATAGTAAAAACAACGAGACCTAATTTACTAGATCTCCTGCCTTCAACAGCAAGCACCCACCTCTATTGCTTGATTAAATTTTTAAAGAACAAGTTTGCAAGGCAATGCCTTTTAAACAACCCCGACTAAGCGAAGCTTAATCTGAGCAAAGAAGACCCGGAAATACCGAAGAATTTTCAGGCTTGGACAAACTGGCCAAAATCCGGCCCCAATTCATTTTGCACACTCTTTCTAACGCGCAAAAAACCCCAGTGCCTAATGGCACGAAGGGGGCGTATTATACGCCCGCTGGGCCTATTAGCAAGGAATATAGGAAGCAAATATTGTTAATTCGTAAAACTAATTAATTCTAAAAATATCAGCAGTCTATAAAGGGTAAAATCATCATACTAATTTGACCAAATGAAACAACTTCTTACCTCTTCTAATAATGAAGAATTTCCCAATCAGAGCGTTGCTAGAAGAAAGCTCAAATTCCACCGAATCTACAAGCTGCCCATTCACATATATAGCATTATTTCCAATAAATTCTCGGGCCATTTTATTAGATTTGGCCAGTTCCGTGCCTACTAGCACTTCTATTATTCCTTTAACGTCCCCCTGGACCTCCGTACAGGGCAAACCATCTAATTCAAGTTGAGCTATATCATCGCTGGTAAGATGGGAAATATCCCCTGAGAAAAGTGCTTCACTAATTCTTACTGCGGCATTTAATCCGTCTTTACCATGAAGTAGTTCGGTCACTTCCCTGGCTAGTATACCTTGTGCTTCAGGCTTCGCTTGAGCCGCCATATCACCGCGCTCTATCTCTTCGATTTCGTCGATGGATAGAAAAGTAAAGTACTTTAGGTATCTGTATACATCCGCATCTGCGACATTTAACCAAAATTGATAAAGAGCATAAGGTGATGTCATGTGAGAGCTAATCCAGACTGTACCGCTTTCAGTTTTACCGAATTTGGTGCCATCAGATTTCGTGACAAGAGGGCTTGTAACACCATAAACCTGGCTTTGGTACAAACGGCGGGTTAAATCAATTCCACCAGTTATGTTGCCCCACTGATCACTACCTCCTACTTGCACCGTGCAATTGTATCGCTTATTCAATTCAGCAAAGTCAAAAGACTGAAGCAACATATAGCTAAATTCAGTATAAGAAATCCCTTCACCTTCTCGCTCGATTCGCTGTTTCACAGATTCTTTTTGAATCATTGCATTGACAGAAAAATGCTTTCCTACATCTCGCAGGAAACCAAGCATATCGTAATCTTTCGTCCAATCGAGATTATTAGCAATAACAGCAGAACTCTCTCCACAATTAAAATCCAGAAACTGACTGAGCTGCGGTTTCAATCTTTCTACCCACTGCCCTACTAATTCGGAGGAATTTAACTGTCTTTCATCAGACTTAAAACTTGGATCACCAATTAGACCTGTCGCTCCCCCAACTAATGCAATAGGTTTGTGGCCAGCCATCTGAAATCTTTTCAATACTAGTAAAGGAACGACACTTCCTATGTGCAAGCTTTCAGCAGTAGGGTCAAAACCACAGTAGACAGTGCGGTTTCCAGCCAAAAGGTGCTCACGCAAATCATCGCCACCCGCGAGTTGGGAAATGAGTCCTCTGAACTCTAAATCACTGATAATGTCGAGGCTGGATCCCACCATTGGTTATCCTATTATTTAGATAATAAAACTAAGAAAATCGTGGGAAATGTCGACCGGAACATTAGAAACGGCGTATTGACTAACCCAAAAAGCGCGAATTTTACACTAGAAAGGGGCTGAAGTGCTCTAATACTGGCTTTGCCAGGGCAAAAAGCCTTTTGAAATTGTCACTTGATTAAGGTAGCTTTGCGCATTCCTGAGGCGAACACCATGTAGCTTGTTATGAAACTTATTCAAGTTATTAGACAGTTCATTCTTAAGTATTACCCTAGGGACCATATGTATATAGCCGGTTCGATGGGGGTTTTGTTATTGATACTTTTAATTATCCCAGGAGAAGACTCGGGCTCAAGTCTAGCTGCCCCCTATCAAACCACCAGAATCCCAATTCCCGTCAAAATAAATCATCCTAAAGAGTTGGAAATCCCTGCAGCAAACCTATCTGACTATATAGTTGAGGAAGAGGCGATACCTGAAACTAACCCGTGGCAAAATATTGAAGTACAAAACGGCGATAATTTGTCAGCCATTTTTACCAAAGTAGGGCTAACAGACCAGGACCTATTCCGTCTAATAAACAGCAGCGAAGAAGCACAGATTCTTAACCGTGTTTACCCTGGTTATCAACTCAATTTTCTGATTCCTAATGAAGGAGAACTCGAACAACTCCGAGTCTTAAAATCACCTTTGGAAGGCTACTTATTCACCCGCACAAATGATGATTATGGCGTCGAAGAAATAATTAATGAAGCAGAAATCCAACGAGCCTTTAAAGTGGGGACAATCACTGATTCTCTATTTATGGCAGGCATGCGGGAACAGATCCCTGAAATTCACATCTTGGAAATGGCCAATATCTTCGGCGGTGTAATCGATTTCATTCTCGACCCTCGCTTAGGAGATCAATTCAGCATTCTATACGATGAACAATATTTTGATGGCCAGTTCGTAGGCCATGGGGAAATTCTTGCAACGCGATTTATCAATCAAGGTCGGATATTCACGGCAGTGCGCTATACAAACGACGAGGGTGAAGTGGGATATTATTCCCCAGATGGAGAAAGTATGCGCAAGGCTTTTTTGCGGAACCCATTGGATGTATTCCGTATAAGCTCCGACTTTAACCCACGTCGCCGACACCCGATCTTAAATACTATTCGCGCTCATAAAGGAACTGATTACGCCGCACCCAGCGGAACACCGATTCGCGCAACCAGCGATGGGCACATAATTCGCGCAAGCCGCTATGGTTCGTTTGGTAACCTCGTGATAATCAAACATGCCGGCGGTTTTGAAACCAAGTACGCCCACTTATCGCGGTTTTCCCGCGGTATAAGCCGCGGTGATCGAGTAAGGCAAGGAGAAGTTATCGGTTATGTAGGTACAACCGGGGGTGCAACCGGACCTCACCTGCATTATGAATTCTTAGTCAATGGAGTTCATCAAAATCCTCGGACTATTCTTGATAAACTGCCCTCTGCCGCAGCTATTGAAGCGGACGAAATGGAACGATTTCGCGAACAGACATCACCCTTACTTAGACAATTCGAACAACTCAGTGACCCTCGATTATTATCATTGAGCCAGCGTGGCGCTAATTAACACTGCCATGCCTGACAATGGCCTTTATATTGGCCTGATCTCAGGTACCAGCGTCGATGGTGTTGATAGCATCCTTGTGTCATTCGAAGGCAATAAACCTAATATACTTGCCACTCATTTTGAAGAATCGTCACTAGATTTACGCGAAAGCGTACTTTCCCTCTGTGAAGGCTCAAACATTAGTTTAAGTAGGCTTGATCAAACTGATGTCGCAATCGGAATATGGTTTGCTAAAGCAGTCAACAAGCTACTAGAAAGCGCGAACATAAGTGCAGATAAGATAAGAGCCATTGGCAGTCATGGCCAAACTATCTGGCATCACCCAACAGGTGATAATGCGTTTTCTTTGCAAATCGGCAATCCAAATTATTTAGCTCAATTAACAGGTATAACCACTATTGCCGATTTCCGTCAAAGAGACATTGCAGCCAACGGTCAAGGCGCACCTCTTGCTCCCCTGTTTCATCGCGAAGTATTCCAAAACAAATTCATTGACCGAGCAATAATTAATATTGGAGGTATTGCGAATGTAACAATACTTTCGGCCAATGGTTCTTGTTTTGCTTTCGATACCGGACCTGGAAATGTATTGATGGACTACTGGATTGGTAAAAATCACCAACAAAGATTCGATCAAAAAGGAAATTGGGCCGCAGGGGGAAACAGTGACAAAGAGTTATTAGGTTACTTGTTAGACGATCCATATTTTGCCCTGAAGCCCCCGAAAAGTACGGGCAGAGAATTATTTAGCGGCGCCTGGCTTGAGCGAAAGATGGGCAAGCTAGGTAAATCGATTACAGCCATTGATGTGCAGGCAACTCTAGCCGATTGCACGGTATCTTCGATTACCAATGCACTAAGCGGAATCTGTTGGCCTCAAGAAATCTTTATTTGCGGCGGCGGCGCCCATAATGATCTCTTAGTTGACAAAATTGCCTACAGCGCTCCGCAAGCAAAAATAGCAACTACCGAAAAATTGGGAATCGATCCTGATTGGGTAGAGGCTATTGCTTTTGCTTGGATGGCAAAAAAGACACTGGCTGGCGAGGCGGTTGATACAAGTCCATTTACAGGTGCGAATAAACCACTCATTCTAGGGGGAATCTATAAAGCGTAATTGCCAGGCACCAAAGTTCAGATGCTCGTCCCTTCTTATCTTGTCATTTTTCTATTCTCAATCGTCAGATTGAGAAAGATGCTCCACATCCGCAAGTTGTAGAAGCCATAGGATTGTCGACTATGAAACGCGAACCCTCCAATCCTTCCATATAATCAATCTTCGCTCCCACCAAATACTGATAGCTTAGGGGGTCAACTATAAGTTCCGCGCCTTTATTTTCTATTATGGTGTCGTCTTCCTGAACGTCATCATCAAATGCGAAGCCATACTGAAAACCAGAACAGCCTCCTCCCGTAACGAAAACACGGAGTTTTAGTTTGTCATTTCCTTCCTCAGCGATAAGGCTATTTACCTTAACGGCAGCGTTATCGGTAAAGGCCATTATGACTGGCTCTGCGGTCTGCACGATTGACATAGAAGTTCCAGGTTCTATGAAAAATACTGGGAAAATCAGTGAAATTAAAGCAACGAAATAGCTTAGTACTAGGTCGGCACATTATAACCAGAACACGCAGACTTATGTAGCCTATAGATCTGAGTATTTTTGAAGAAATAATGTTGAAATTATAATCAAGTGACTTTTTTCTTTAGCGGAGGACGCGGGGGACCTTTTGACGATGAAGGCAATTGTTTGCTAGTGGCAGAAAGCTTTTTAGCTTCTTGATTACTGGATCCTATATGAATTAAGTTGCCATTCACTTCGGAACCCATCACCATTTCTATTAGGTTGTAGTAGACGTTTCCCGCCACAACTGCCTTAGCTGCTAATTCAATATGAATAGTGGAGCGCACATCACCTTGGACTAGACCATTTATGATAGCCGAAGGCACACTGATCTCCCCTTCTACGGAGCCTTTTTCTGCAACTCGGATTAGTGCCGACGAATCATCCTCCGTGGAAATATTCCCTTTTACCCGCCCTTCAATTATGAGCTCGCCACTAAAGCGTATATCACCTACTATTTCGGTGGATCGAGAGATCAAACTATTGGCCTGACCCGCAAATACTAGGCCCTCTTCAGTCTTGCCAAACATGTCAGTCCTCCTGAACTTCCATCACTGCGCTACTCGGCTACTACCCAGCTGAAATCTTGATCAAATGCTTTTTCCATTGGCTCTGTTTCAACCGCTGCTATCTGCACGCGTTCAGGAATAAATCCTGCTGGAAGAGCCAGTTCGCCCTCGATACTCTGAAAATAGCGAAAACGCAGACGTATATCCAGTTCCTCTTGTTCTGAAGAAACATCCCGCAAGGGGATAATTGAAGCGGACCCGTCCTGCCTACCCACTAAATTAACATTTACATGCCCTATTAAATAAGTATCACCATCCGCATCTTCCTGCCTGAGAACCAATTTATAACGGAAAATATCCGGCTCATCAGTTTGATCAATATCCAGCTGACTGATGACCAATCCTGTATCTTCAATTTGTTCAGAAACTACACCGCGATAATAAACTATATCTTGTTCAAGCTGGGCTACTCGATCTCGTAATCCGGAAACTGTTAACTGTACTTCTTGGGTTGCCCGTTTATCCATCTCACTAGAACGATCATGAATCACTATTTGTCGATTCAAATCGGAATTTTCTGACTTTAACGATTCAAGCTGTCGTTCAAGCTCAGAGCGATCATATTGGACGACGCCTTGAATCGAAGAGCCGTGATAATAGCCATACAAAAAACCACCTACCGCACTTCCCAAACCTATAGCTAAAAACAGCATAATAACGAATAAGCGGCGTCCTGGCCGATAAGGAACGATCACCATTTTTTCCTGTTTACTTCCTTTAACTACACCAGGCATTCCGATAACTCCGCATTGAATCTATCCGCCGGATCATCAGGGAAGGAGTGCGATTCCACGCAGACCGACCGTTTCTTCTAATCCAAACATAAGGTTCATATTTTGTATAGCTTGGCCCGCTGCCCCTTTAACGAGATTGTCTTCCGCAACCATAACTACAACAATATCAGTTTCCTGCGAATAAGTGACTGATATTTCGCACCTATTTGATCCCTTCACATTCCTGGTAGCAGGAGACTGTCCATCAGGAAGAACTTCCACAAAAGGCTCACTAGAATACCGGTCCTCGAAAATTAATTGCAACTGTTCTTGACCGAGTTTATTCCCATTTTTCCCAGGCGCATACAGTGTCGCGAGTATGCCACGAACCATAGGAACTAGGTGGGGTATGAACGTAAGGGAGACTGCTGAAACGCAGGCTTTATTTAGTTCCTGACAGATTTCAGGGTGGTGCCTATGGCCATTGACACCATAAGCTTTTATGGATTCAGAAGCCTCTGCAAGTAAATAGTCTTCCACTGCCTTTCTACCCGCCCCGCTTACTCCAGATTTTGCGTCAGCTATTAAGCGGGTAGAGTCCACCAGATCGTTTTCCAATAGGGGAATAAGGCCAAGCTGAATGGCTGTCGGATAACATCCAGGCACCGCAATAAGATTTGCAGATTTTATCTTTTCACGATTTACTTCAGGCAGACCATATACAGCTAATTTTATTAGTTCAGGGCAAAAATGCTCGGTTTTATACCACTTCTCCCACGCTGCAATATCTTTGATGCGGAAATCAGCAGATAAATCAATTACTTTAATGTTTGCTTCAAGTAACGCTGGTGCTGTTTTCATGGCGACAGCATGAGGCGTTGCATAAAACACAACATCACATGACATTAACTGAGCCTCATCTAAAGAACTGAAATTTAAATCTGTATGATTCCGTAAGTTGGGAAAATACTCTCCTATAGGTGCCCCTTGAAGCTCTCGCGATGTAACTACTGTAAGCTCTACATCATCACGGGGTATGAGCAAACGCATTAACTCAACACCCGCATAACCTGTCCCTCCAACAATTCCAACACTTATCAAAACTGTCCCCCAAAAACCTCAACGTAAAAAAGGGCTGTATCTTAGTCGATCTTTTAGATAATGCAATAAATTCAAATATTTCATCATGGAAAATCAATAGCTTATGCTAATTTAAGTAGACACCAAGACATCATTTATGTCCTGTGATAGGTTCTGTTCTATCACAGGGAGCAAGCATGCTTTGGATTAAAGCTTTTCATGTAATTTTCATGGTTTGCTGGTTTAGCGGTTTATTTTATTTACCGCGCTTATTTGTATATCACTCCATGAGCGAAGACCAAATTAGCAAAGATAGGTTCTGTATCATGGAGCGAAAACTATTCTGGGGAATAACTACACCTTCAGCTATCGCGACGATCTTGTTCGGTATTTGGTTATTGACGGTAAATTGGTCCTACTTTATGTCATGGTGGTGGATGCATGTAAAGCTAGGTTTAGTTGGGTTATTAATCGCGTATCACGTCTCCTGCTGGTGGTACATGAAAAAATTAAAAGAAGACTCTACTTTTAAAACTCACTTATTTTTCCGACTCTATAATGAATTGCCGGTTTTAATCCTCGTTGGTACAGTCATATTAATAGTGGTTAAGCCTACAATTTAAAGAGCAATGACTTTTATAAAACCAACTGTATTGTGTTTTTCAGGGTTAGATCCTACAGGAGGTGCCGGCCTGCAAGCTGATATTGAAACTCTAGTCAGTATAGGGTGCCATTGCTCCCCAGTTGCAACTGCTCTTACGGCACAGAACACTCATAATGCAATCTCAATGCAAACCATTGATACCGCATTTTTAATGCTGCAAGCCCACGCGATTATGGATGATATTACCGTACAATGTTTCAAGGTTGGATTACTAGGAAACGTTGAGATTGTTGAGGTTCTTCAAAAAATATTACAAGATTATCCGGATATACCGGTCGTTCTAGATCCAATAGCCTGTGCAGGCGGTGGTTTTAAATTTGGGGGCGATGAAGTATTAGAAGCAATTCGTAGCCTGCTTATACCGCTTACCACAGTGTTAACCCCTAACACTGACGAAATCAGGAAGTTAGCACCCAGTTCGGACTCTTTGGAAGCCGGCGCCTACGAACTTCTAGAACAAGGCTGTGAGCACGTTTTGCTGACAGGAACTCATGCTAAAAACGGTCAAGTAAAAAACAAATGGTTCTCCTCCAGCCAAGACGTAACTATTTTTAATTGGGAGAGATTACAAGAGGTTTATCATGGCTCTGGCTGCACCCTTTCTGCAGCTATCGCTGGGTATCTAGCGCACAAACTGGATATGCACGCTGCGATTCAGCAGGCCCAACGATTTACATGGGAGGCTTTGAAAAATGGCTTCCGGATTGGGTATGGTCAACACATCCCGAATAGAAGTTACCGGAATAAGCAAACTTCCTAAACCATTTATTTGAATATAGTACTTAATTATTAGCTATGCTTTCTGGCCTTTACGCGATTACCGATGACTCACTATTACCAGAACCCAGATTGCTCGAAGCCGTCGAAGCTGCTTTAAGCTCCGGTTGTCAGTTACTTCAGTATCGCAGCAAGATTGAGAATTGGGATATAAGAATACGTCAAGCAAAATCACTACAGAGCCTATGCGAAAAGTACGGTGCAAAACTTATTATCAACGACAGCGTGGATATATGTACCGAAGTAGATGCAGCTGGTGTTCATCTAGGCAATAACGACGCTTCTTTAATAGAAGCAAGAAGTAGATTAGGAAAAGGCAAGTTAATTGGATTCACTTGTCACGATTCCATAGATGCAGCAATAGTTGCAGAGAAAGCTGGCGCTGATTATGTTGCATTTGGACGATTTTACCCTTCCCAGACAAAATCTGAAGCGAGCCCGGCGTCACTTCAGATAATAACGGAAGCAAAGAATAAATTGTCTATTCCAATAGTTGCTATTGGAGGTATCAATAAGGAAAATGGCGCGACATTAATAAAGGCCGGTGCCGATATGCTGGCAGTAGTTAACGCGATCTTTGCAAACGAAAATGTAGCTGAAAATACTCTAAGACTAATTGAGCTTTTCAATAACTAAGAAACAACACCCTATTGAAGATGAAAAGGGATAAATCTCAAACGCTCTACGAATCGGCAATTCAATACATACCGGGTGGCGTAAACTCGCCTGTACGGGCATTTAAGGCCGTTGGCGGTAATCCATTGTTTTTTAAAAGTGGTGACGGTGCCTATCTGACCGATGTCGATGATAATTGTTATGTTGATTATGTAGGAGCGTGGGGCCCACTAATACTGGGCCATCGCAATGAGAAAGTACTTGCTGCCTTACAATCGCAATTAGATAAAGGGATTGGTTACGGCGCATCAACAGAAGCAGAAGTAGAAATTGCCAAAAAGCTTTGCAGTATGGTGCACTCAGTTGAGCTAGTGCGCCTAGTCACTTCGGGAACAGAAGCAACCATGAGCGCAATTCGCTTGGCCCGAGGCTATACTAATAGAGACAGAATCGTTAAGTTTGAAGGTTGTTACCATGGTCATGTCGACGCCCTCCTCGTTAAGGCAGGTTCCGGTGCTTTGACTTTAGGTGAACCAGACTCTTCCGGTGTACCCAAGGCCTATAGTGAGCTCTCCCATGTCCTGCCATTTAATGATTTAGAGGCAGTTGAAGAATTTTTTAATAAGCATGGGCATGAAATAGCTTGCGCAATCGTTGAACCTATCGCTGGCAACATGAATTGCGTTGCGCCTATTCCGGATTTCCTCGACCTACTTCGAGAAAAATGCACGGAATATGGATCCATACTTATTTTTGATGAAGTAATGACCGGTTTTCGCGTAGCTCCCGGCGGTGCGCAACAACTTTTTGGCGTAATACCTGACCTTACAACGCTAGGTAAGGTAATAGGGGGCGGATTACCCATTGGCGCATTCGGGGGGAAAAAGGAAATTATGGAAAAAATAGCTCCCAATGGGGCCGTCTATCAAGCAGGAACCCTTTCCGGAAATCCATTAGCAGTAGCTGCCGGACTCGCTACGCTGGAAACCATTAGCGGCGCCGGCTTTTACGAAGCCCTTAATAAGAAAACCAAATCGCTAGTGGATGGGCTCAAAGAACGGGCGGATGTTGCCGGCGTACCTTTGACTATTAATCAAATAGGAGGAATGTTCGGGTGTTTTTTCAGTGTTGAAGAGGAAATAACCCGATTTGATCAAGTTATGGCCTGCAATTTGGAGCACTTTCAAACTTATTTTCACACCATGCTGGAGAACGGAATTTATCTCGCTCCTTCTGCCTTCGAGGCAGGGTTCGTATCTGCGGCACATGGCGAAGATGAAATCAACAAGACTTTGACTGCTTCCGAAAAAGCATTCGCAGCAATCAAATAACTCAGGATAACGGGATCATAAAAGTGGAAAAATACGACGTTTATGGCGTAGGAAATGCACTGGTAGATTTAGAATTTGAAGTTCCTGAAAGCTTCTTCTTAGAGCACGACATTGAAAAAGGATTAATGACTCTGGTTACCCGCGAGCAGCAAGAGCGTTTAGAAAAAGTCCTAATTGATGCCTATGGCATAAAGGCAAAGTCCGGTGGGGGCTCTGCAGGTAATACGATGTATGCCTTAACTCATTTTGGTGGTCGCGCTTTTTATTCCTGCAAAGTTGCTAACGATGCAACGGGTAAATTTTTTCTAGAGCAACTCGGACACCATAACATCAATACTAATGTAAATGTAAATGCAAGCGAAAACGGCTCGTCTGGCCGCTGTCTAGTCATGATTAGCCCAGACGCCGAGCGCACGATGCACACTTATCTAGGGGTATCAGAAAAGCTGTCACTAGAAAACATTGACTTTGAAACAGCACGGCAATCCGATTATATCTATATAGAGGGTTATTTGGTTACATCTCCCAATGCAAAGGCAGCCGTTATAGAACTTAAAAACTTCGCTGAAAAATCAGAGACTAAAATTGCTCTGACTTTCTCTGATCCAGCGATGCTTGAATACTTTATTAATGATGTAAACGATATTGTAGGAAGTGGTGTAGATCTTTTATTCTGCAACGAAAAGGAACTTAAACTCTGGGCAGGGACTGATGCATTCGATGAAGCTTGCAAAGCAATGGAACAGAAAGCTAAACAATTTGCTATAACTCGTGGCGCTGATGGCGCCCTAGTTTATGATGGGAAAAATTATATTCCAATCGCCGGAAATTCGGTTAAAGCAATTGATACCAATGGAGCGGGTGATATGTTCGCTGGCGCTTTCCTATACGCTATTTCGCAAGGCAAGGATTTTGAATCTGCAGGCAAATTCGCCAGCCGCTCTTCAGCTGAAATCGTAACCATATATGGTCCAAGATTAAGCGCCGAAAGACATGAATTTATTGTCAAAGAAGTTTTTGGCTAGCTAGTGCTCAGATACGAAGATCGTCGACAAATTTCTTTACACCATCAAACCAAGACGAACGGCGAGGCGATTGTTTATTCCCTTGGGCCTCACCAATTCCCTTAAATTCTTCTAAGATGTCCTTTTGTCGTTTGGTAATATTCACTGGCGTTTCTATTATCACTCGGCATAATAAATCACCTGAATTGCCACCTCTAATTGGCGTTACTCCTTTGTTACGCAGCCTAAAAAGTTTCCCAGTTTGAGTTTCCGGTGGAATCTTTAATTTAACACGCCCATCTAGGGTAGGAACTTCTAAGTCTCCACCTAATGCCGCATCGACAAAGCTAATAGGTATTTCACAGTGAAGATCCTTCCCATCACGCTGAAATATATTGTGTGATCTTACGATTGCCTCTACATACAAGTCACCTGGTGGGCCGCCATGTACACCTGCCTGCCCTTCACCACTTAAGCGAATACGATCACCCGTATCTATACCTGCGGGAACTTTAACAGATAAAGTCTTGGTCTCATCTTTAGTGCCTCGGCCGTGGCAAGTATTGCAAGGATCTTTTATCTGCTTTCCACCACCCTGGCAACGAGGACAGGTTTGTTGTACCGAAAAGAATCCTTGTTGCATACGAACCTGACCATGACCATTACAAGTAGTGCAATCGATTGGTTGTGTCCCAGGCTTGGCGCCCGAACCATCGCAACTTGCACAACTAACGGTGGTAGGAATTTTGATCTTTACAGTTTTTCCTTTTACTGCGTCTTCTAGATTCAATTCCAGGTTGTATCGGAGGTCAGCGCCTTTCCTTACATGACTGCGAGAACTCCGCCCACCCCCAAAAATATCTCCAAAAATATCTCCAAAAATATCACTGAAGTCTGCATGACCATGACTTGTTTGCCCTTCCACACCTGCATGACCAAATTGATCATAGCGAGATCTTTTTTCGGCATCAGAAAGTACTTCAAATGCTTCATTAGCGTCTTTGAACCTTTCTTCTGCTTCTTTATTGTCTGGATTACGATCTGGATGATTCTTCATGGCGACACGCCGGTAAGCTTTCTTAATATCAGCCTCCGAAGCATCACGGGCTACACCCAGCAAGTCGTAATAGTCTGCTTTAGACATTTTACTTACCGTTCACCGGAATTAATTTTCAATCTCTTTATACAAAAAAACTAAGCCATACCGATGACTTAGTTTTCAACCTATAATTTTATAAGCAAAAATATATAAGTAAGTTGCTATTTCTCTTCTTCCTTTACTTCCTCGAACTCAGCGTCAACTGCGTCATCATTTGTTCCCGCCGCTTCAGCGTCAGCATTTTCCGAACCGGTCTCTGCCCCGGCACCAGCTTCTTGTGCTTGCTCTGCGTATAACTTCTGGGCTAGAGTTGCTGAAGCATCGGTTAAGTCTTTCGTTTTAGCTTCTATTTCAGCTAGATCATCACCTTTTAGTACTTCTTCTAACGCTGTAATCGCATTGTTAATTGTATCCTTTTCTTCTTCTGTAGCTTTGTCCCCAGCTTCTTCAAGAGTCTTCTTGGTAGCATGAACTAAGCCATCTGCTGTATTCCGAGCAGCGATAAGCTCTTCAAATTTCTTATCATCATCAGAATGCGCTTCTGCATCCTTAATCATCTGATCAATCTCTTCGTCAGACAACCCACTGGAAGCTTTAATCACGATAGATTGCTCTTTACCTGTCGCTTTGTCCTTAGCTGAAACATTTAAGATTCCATTTGCATCGAGATCAAAAGCTACTTCAATCTGAGGCATGCCTCTAGGCGCCGGAGGAATATCACTTAGATCGAACCTGCCGAGTGATTTATTCTGGACAGCTTGTTTACGTTCACCTTGCACAACATGGATAGTAACAGCTGTCTGATTGTCGTCGGCTGTTGAAAAGACTTGTGTCTTCTTCGTCGGAATAGTCGTGTTCTTTTCTATCAAGGTACTTGCAACCCCACCAAGAGTTTCAATGCCGAGAGACAATGGCGTTACATCAAGCAATAAGACATCGTTAACATCCCCTGACAGGACCGCTGCCTGTATGGCAGCACCCACTGCAACTGCCTCATCTGGGTTAACATCTTTACGAGATTCTTTTCCAAAAAATTCTGCGACTTTTTGCTGCACCAACGGCATGCGAGTCTGACCACCAACCAATATCACGTCATTGATTCCAGAAACATCAAGATCAGCGTCATTAATAGCTATCTTTACCGGTTCTAAAGTTCTATCAACTAGGTCTTCAACCAGAGACTCGAACTTGGCTCGTGTAAGTTTCTGCACTAGGTGCTTTGGGCCTGATGCATCAGCGGTAATATAAGGCAGGTTAATTTCCGTTTGTTGAGCGGAGGATAATTCGATCTTTGCTTTCTCTGCAGCTTCTTTCAAACGCTGCAAAGCAAGAGGGTCGTTGTGCAAATCCATGCCAGATTCTTTCTTAAACTCATCTGCAAGATAGTCAATCAAACGTAAATCAAAATCCTCACCGCCTAAGAAAGTGTCTCCATTAGTGGAAAGTACCTCGAAAGTATGTTCCCCATCAGTTTCAGCAATTTCAATGACCGAGATGTCAAAAGTACCGCCCCCAAGATCGTAAACCGCTACAGTGGTGTCGCCCGTTTTCTTATCCATACCATAAGCAAGTGCGGCGGCTGTCGGCTCATTGATTATTCGCTTAACATCAAGCCCTGCGATCTTGCCGGCATCTTTAGTCGCTTGTCGCTGGGAATCGTTAAAGTAGGCCGGCACGGTTACTACTGCTTCCTTAATTTCTTCACCAAGAAAATCTTCCGCCGTCTTCCTCATTTTCATTAAGGTTTGCGCAGAAATTTGAGGCGGCGACATCTTATCGTCATTTACCTCAACCCAAGCATCGCCGTTGTCTGCTTTAATAATTTTGTAAGGCACCATCTTGATGTCTTTTTGCACAACATCGTCATCAAACTGGCGCCCAATTAGTCGCTTTATAGCAAAAAGCGTATTGTCTGGATTGGTTACAGCCTGGCGTTTAGCCGGTTGTCCGACTAGCGTTTCTCCGTCATTACTATAGGCAATGATTGAAGGAGTGGTGCGATCACCCTCTGCATTTTCAATGACCTTGGCTTCGCCGCCATCCATCACTGCAACGCAGGAGTTAGTAGTTCCCAAATCGATGCCAATTATCTTACCCATTGTCTATTTCTCCGCTTGTTTACTGGACTAAAAGCGCTATTCAGGGTTCTATCTACATTTGCTTCTTGCCAGATCTTAAATATTGGCCCGATTCCAGGTATTTCAAGACACTCGGGCGAATTTCCTTTGTATAAAATGTAGTCAATAAGTTAATTTCAAAAACAGTACAGTTAATGTTATGCATCTTCTTCGTCAGCTGCAGATTTTGGGGCCTTTGACACCATGACCATAGCTGGCCGAAGGACCCGCCCATTAAGGGTATAGCCCTTCTGCATTACCCCAATTACAGTGTTTGGTTCTACCTCCGGGTTTTCCTGAATTGACATTGCCTGGTGCAGTTGTGGATCAAATGGTTCGCCCATTGGGTCCAACGCTACAATACTGAACTTGTTGAAACAGTCTGTGAAACTTTTAAGAGTAAGGTCAACGCCGTCATAAATCGCTTTTACCGATTCATCTTCATGCTGGGATGCTGAAGTTAAGGCTCGTTCTAGATTATCCATTACTGACAACAGTTCAGTGCTGAATTTTTCCTGCCCATACTTGTGAGCTTTCTCGATATTTTGTTCGGTGCGTCTTCGCAGGTTCTGCATTTCCGCTTGAACGCGCAGTAGATCGTCTTTAGCAGTTTGCGCTGCCTCTTCAGCAACAGCCAGTTTTTCTAGAGCCAGCTCCAAAGTTAATTCTTGGACTCCAGAATCGTTTTCATCCTGATTTTGATCTGCAAATTCAGATTGTTGAGGCGCCTGTGATTCAGATTCAGTTTCTTGATTCTCTTCCTGTTCCGCCTCAGATGCTTCATTAGTGCTCGTTTTGCTCATACTTCCCTCTACGTATTATACTATTTTCATAATTTTTTCAGTTACTTGGGGGAACTTTCGATTTTAAGTTGAGTGTATCTTTGTGTAGTTCGCAATATGGGGTTCAGGCCACCAATTTCAAGCACCTTGGTAGGCTTTTTTTAGAAGTCGGCTGATATAAATACGATGTTCCAATATACTATGTTGCAATGCTGCATCAACTTTCAATTCAGAACTACGCCACAGTCGATCAACTGGACATAGAGTTTCATCCCGGTATGTCAGTCATTACCGGCGAAACTGGGGCAGGAAAATCAATAATTCTCGGAGCCTTAGGTCTAGCACTAGGAGATCGAGCAGACAAATCTATTGTGAGAAACGGTGCTACGAAAGCAGATATTTGCGCTGAGTTCGACACTAATCATAGTCACGAAGCAAATTCATGGCTGTTAGAACACGATATGGCAGACGATGATTCCAATGCTTGCATACTGCGTCGCGTAGTAAATTCGGAGGGTCGCTCGAAGGGCTACATCAATGGCTCTGCAGGGACAATGGCAAACTTAAAAGAAATAGGTGAAATCCTGCTAGATATTCACAGTCAACACGAGCATCAATCTCTCTTGCAGCGCAAAACACATCAAAAGTTACTGGATGAATATTGTGTCGATAAAGAGCTGAGGGGAAAATTGTCTTCGACTTTTCACCAATGGCAACAAAATCATAAAGAACTAGAAGCTTTGAGCATTCAGTCTCAAGAATATTCAGCCCAGACGCAATTGCTGTCTTATCAGCTTTCAGAATTAAACGAACTGAATCTAGCGGAAAATGAAGTAACCACTTTGGAAACAGAATTCAAAACGTTGAATAGCGCCGACGAGACCCTAACGGGTATATGCTCTGCATTATCCCTCTTCGGTGACAACGAAGAGCAATCTGTTATCCCCCTAATGCAATCTGCTATGAGTGCTTTAAGAGGACTACCAAATAAGAGCGAACGCATGCGATCAATAATTGCGCTATTGGAATCTTCAGAAATTCAATTCAGTGAAGCAGTTTCTGACTTAAGGTCTCTTCAAAACGAGCTTGAGGCCAATCCCGAAAGACTTGAGCAGATTAACAGACGCCTCAGCGAATTACACAGCATCGCTCGAAAACACAGAGTTAAACCCGCAGAACTGGGAGATCTAACCAAAGAGCTTCAAA
Organism: Gammaproteobacteria bacterium; assembly: GCA_002723195.1. GTDB lineage: Bacteria > Pseudomonadota > Gammaproteobacteria > Pseudomonadales > Pseudohongiellaceae > UBA9145. The sequence continues at coordinate 17,250 of PBNR01000068.1, forward strand.
ATCAACTTGACCGTTATCAAAATTCAGACGAAGAACTAGAAAAACTTACAGCCAATAATACGCTACTGAAAGAACAATTCTTAAGTGTTGCCAAAAAAGTAAGCAGCCAAAGAGCTGCTGGAGCGAAAAAGATCGCAGAACAAATCAACACTCAATTGGAATCTTTGGGTATGCCCCACGCTCAGCTCGAAGTTTCTTTAACTTCCCAAGACGACCCTACACCTTCGCTAAACGGCCTGGAAACTGCTGAATTTTTGGTAAGCACTAACCCAGGTCAAGATGCCATGCCCCTTATTAAGATTGCATCCGGCGGCGAACTCTCTCGAATCAGTTTAGCTATTCAAGTAATCACTGCGNAGACCTCCCAAATCCCCAGTTTGGTGTTTGACGAGATAGACGTAGGAATCGGAGGTGGTGTTGCTATAGTGGTGGGCGAATTATTACGACAGCTTGGACAGCGAACTCAAATACTTTGCGTTACCCATCAAGCTCAAGTGGCAAGCCATGGCCAACATCATTTTTTCGTTAGTAAGATTAGTGCTGAAAAATCGACCGTAACCAAGATCGAAAAACTTAGTGACAAAGGTGTTATCAAAGAAATTGCCCGAATGTTAGCTGGGGACAATTATAGCGAAGAATCTCTTGCACATGCAGAGCGAATGGTAGCTTCAAATTGGTAGTTAATGTCTCTTTGAATTAGCCTTCTTTTTGACAATTTGAACAGATACCGTACAGATACAAACTGTGGTCGGTAATCTTAAAACCATATTTTTCTGCAATCTTATCTTGTTGCTCTTCGATAATCTCATCGAAAAATTCTTCGACCTGACCGCATTTATTACACACAATATGGTCATGATGGTCCACAGATGTAAGCTCGAATACAGAATGGCCACCTTCGAAATGATGCCGCATAACAAGGTCAGCAGCTTCAAATTGGGTTAAAACACGATAAACCGTTGCGAGGCCGACATCCTCGTCTGCTTCAATAAGCGCCTTATAAACATCTTCAGCGCTCATGTGTTTATTGTCCGAATTTTCGAGGATTTGTAAAATCTTTACTCTTGGTAAAGTGACTTTTAAACCTGCTTTACGCAGTTCCTGATTTTCTGTGGCCATATAAATGTCTCAAGCAATAGGATTAAGATAAATACTCAACTAGAAACGATCAATTATGCAAAATTCACCAATAAAACGCAGTCAATACTGACCATGGTGCGGTTTTCCTGCCTTTTTTAGTAGGGTATTATGCCCAGAACTTAGGATGGAGACCAGAAAGACCCAAGTAGTTTAGAACAGAAGAGCAATATATGAAAAGTTTGATTTCCAAAATCGCCCTAATAGGGCTATGCGCCGAGCTAGTTGCCTGCAACAACATCGGTTCTATGGATTTTCCCGGTGTATACAAAATTTCTATTCCCCAAGGTAATATCATCACCCAGGAAATGGNCGATCAACTGCGTCCTGGCATGTCTAAGCGCCAAGTTATCTTCGNAATGGGCACGCCATTACTGCGAGACCCCTTCCACCAAGACCGCTGGGACTACGTCTATAATTTCCAACCTGNTGGCGGTGAGCGAGGTCAAGAAAAAATTACCGTCTATTTTCTCGACGATCAACTAGTCAGTTTTGAAGGTGACTTTGTACCCACTGAAATAGCCGAAGCGGCTGCTGCAGCGAGTGATTCTCAAGATTAGTTTACCACCTTAAGGTTTCTGCGGAGCGCTATAGTCGTTATCAAACTGCAACCAACACGAGTGTAGCTATTCTCCTGCTCTAATTAGTAAGTCGCATTATCAGATCCCGTTGTCCGAGTTGATAACCTCTGCCAATGTTTTCTCATCGCCTTGCTTTTCAGGTTACGCGATATTTTCTGCCAATGAAATTGAAGGGTCGCGTTCTATTACACAGGCGAGCAGTGCTTCTTCGACGCCATCAAGAGCATCGTGATTTCTACTAATTAATTCAATGCGACTATCTTCTATTCGAGGAAGTAATGTCTGACTAACTGCGCTCTCCGCCTTATTAAAGCCAAGTGCACCCTTTCGAGTTCTAAATACGCCTTTCACGCGCTCTACATCAATGGAATGAATCAGTGAAATTAACTCACGCTCGCCAAAGTACCAGCTCGGACTAAATACCCAACCACGACTGAAAAATCCTTCTCCCTGATTTTCTTTGCAAATATACCCATCATTCGGTACTTCAATAGTCGGCGGCAAAGCACTTGATGTACCTGACAAAGTAATCTAAGTTCTCCAGACCGCTGAGAGAAGGATATAGTGACACCTGCTCTGGCACGTAACCGAGATTGCTTCGCGCTTTCTGCAAATCGCTTGACACAATAGTTCCGTCTACGATCGCTACCCCCGACGTAGGCTCAAGAAAACCGAGAAAAAGATTGATTGTCGTTGTCTTGCCAGCGCCGTTGGCCCCAAACAAACAGACTATTTCCGACGCATTAACTGACAGGTTCAGAGCATTCAAGGCAATATTTGACTTAAACACCTTGGTCAGCTCTCGAGCACGAAGTAATTCATTCATTGTTGCTCACTCTCATTGAACTTATTTTGGGATTAATAATTGCAACCGAGTACCACTTATAAACAGCGCCGCTAGACCTGCCGACATACTCCATCTTCCTGTGGGGCTGCATTTGACTGAAATGAAGCTTGGTGTAAGGAAGGCGGTAGAGTCGAGCTTATAACAAGCCATTTCGGTTAGGCGGCATCTCAGATATTTGCTTTGGCGATAGAGGTGGGATTTCTGTGGCCGCAGGAGCAACCACAGAAACGCCATCACAAAACAATCAACTAAAACTCATAACGTATTCCGAGCATAATTGATTTGCCAGGCTCGGGCGAATAGTTCTTAAGCATAGACTGGTGAAGTCGTATCTCTTCATCAAGTAAATTATCGCCTCGAACGAAGAATTTTAAATCACTCTCACCACCCAATTGGATATGATAATCCGCATATAACGATACGAGAGTATAATCACCAGTAGCCAGCTCAAAACGACCCACGTCGTCCTGTTCCTCTGCACGCGTAACATGCAGATGAGTGCTCCAATTATCACCGAAGTAACGCAGCTCGGTTCCATATTTCAGCGGAGGAATACGCGGCACATTGCCACCACGGTCAAGCTTCGCGTCTACAGTGTCACCGAACACTCTTAACGTCGCATTGGTTTCTGAAGACTCAAAGATATCCATTGTTACCGAGGCCTCTATGCCTTTAAACGTTGCATCCTCAGAAAAATATGACGCAACTCTCATTTCCTCTACTTCCTCGCCAGTCATATCTAAATAGATATAATTATCAACTTGGTTGTAGTAAGCACTAATCTCTCCTCGAAGGGAGTCAGAATTAATTCGATAGCCAAACTCAATATTGTTGGAGGTCTCGTTGTCCAGATTCGGATTTCCAAGCTCCAGCAAATTAGTCGCTGCATGCAAAACTAAGTCATGATCATCGCTATAATTTTGACAAGAAGTAGGATTGACGTTCGAGAACAATTCCTCTACAGATGGGGCACGCTCAGAGCGAGTAGCGCCAAACAATAAATTTGAGCGTCCACCTAAATCATAAAGCAGGCTGCCGCTGTAACTTGCTGAGCGATCGTCATAGTCACATCCAGCGCCGGCATCAAGCTCATTGTTTTCGAAGCGCGCGCCTAGCTCAAGAGTATAATTTCCATTTTGGAATCGCTCCATTCCAAAGAAACCCATCGAATCGATATCGGTTGGTGCTATGAATGCTTCTTCCCCGGTGGCACTAAATTCAGTGCTCGATATCTGTAATCCATAAACGCCACTCCAGTTTCCAGTAGGTGCACGAGTAAGGNTAAAACGACTATCGATACCCTCGTTTTCAAACAATGTGCCTACCTCGCTTCCTCCATCTTCAAAATATTCAACCTCACTATGCTCATAATCGGTGAATCCAACATCAGCGGTAAGGCTTTGGATCCAGCCACTGTCGAAATTAAGCCCGCTCTTGAAGTCATACCGAGTGTGTTCAAGGTCCAGCCTGACAAATTCTACTTCTTCCTCATGACCTTCATGCTCATCATCGTGGTCCTCGTCATGATCATCGTGGTCCTCGTCATGATCATCGTGGTCCTCGTCATGGTCATCGTGGTCCTCGTCATGGTCATCGTGATCCTCGTCATGATGTGCATGAGTATGAGTACCCGGTGGGAGACCATATTCGTTTTCCGACTTACTTACTGAGAAGCCAAAGAAACCGCGATCANTTATATAAGAAAACCCCGCCGTTCCACCTGATGCTTCAGAGTATGAATTGCCTATATAGCCACGCGTATTAGTTGATTCTTCATCGTCATGATCATCATGGTCATCGTGATCATCATGGTCATCGTGATCGTCATGGTCATCGTGATCGTCATGGTCATCGTGATCGTCATGAAGGGCTTCGATGGCCTCCTCCATATGCTCTTCCAGTGCTTCTAAGGCAAATTCATCTTGGGCCCAACCATCGATTTCGACATTGTCACCTTCCCGCTTAAAGCCATCTAGATGAATGCCAAATGAGCCAACCGCAGCATCGAGTCGGAAACTCGTTTTGTCCTCATCGTTAACTGAGTTCCGGGTCTGCTCAATCTGGAAATTCGTTTCTTCAACCAGTTCAGTCGGAATTCGGTTATCAATAACATTCACTACTCCGCCAACGGCGCCGCTGCCGTATAATAACGTTCCAGGACCTCGGAGCACCTCTATCCGATCGGCCATTAATGCCTCGACCCCATTTGCATGGTCTGGGCTGAGGCCAGCGGCATCTATAACGCCAACACTGTTTTGTAAAACTTTAACGCGATTCCCGGTCTGTCCTCTTATAATTGGCTGGCCGACACCGGTTCCAAAGGAGGCATTATTTAATCCTACTTCGTTTTTTAGTGCTTCGCCCAGGGTGTTGCCAACTTTTTCCCTAAGCGCCTCACCTGAAAGAATTCCTATTGGCAAAGCGGTTTCTGCTTCCGACTCCCCAAAGGCTGAAGTAATAACGATTTCTTCTAACGTATCTTCGTCGTGAGCTTGTTCAGCTCCGTGTAAAGAAGTAGCTGCAACGGCTGATAAGCCGATCATTGCGTTAATTGGTAACGCTTTCTTTGAAGAGGCCACTGTTTTTCCCACCTGTAATGTTTAAGTTTTTTGATTACAAATACTTGACTCGCACACGCCAAACATCGCGCGAAGCTCTATGTTTTTTTTTGAACTGTAATTAATTTAAACGGGAGGGGGGGAACGAGAATTAGCCGGAATGGCCTGAGAGAAGAGAAGTGCCGTAGCTCGTTCATCGAAACTTCTATTACTCGATTCGATTTCCAGCGCTTCAGCTGATGTAGTGACAAGATCTTCACTAGAATTAACCTTGAGACAGAGGTCGCAATCGGACTGTCTCTCTGGACCGTCGTCATGAGTATGGACCAGAGAAGCCCCTTGAACTAACACAAGAGTCAACGCCAGCAACACGTTAATTGAGAGAATACGTAAGCTACTGGCTTGATTTACTTGTTTAATTGGGTTTTTCACTGACCACATGGGCGTCTTTATAATATTACTTCCGATTTTCGTCAAGAAATTTTGACTCATAAGTTTCGGGCCAGGTCCTCTAATGCCGCTATTCCCAGAACATCCTGGGACTGGAGAGGAATATCATAGCGCCTAATACCAGGAAGGGCATGATTAAGTACTTTTAGATGCAATTCTTCTTGCGCATGACGCTCTTTGAGAAATTCCCCACTATTTGCTGGCGCCCTTTTATTTACAACCAGACATTCAACCGCGATATTCGCTCGCAGCAATTGTTCATGCAGCTCAATAGTCTCAAGCACAGGAAGCCTTTCCGCAGCGAGCACTATCACAAAAGAAGTGTTATCTGCATCCACAATATGTTCCCGCAAGTTTTCAAACTTACGACGACGACGCAATAAAATTCGACGTATCTGACTTTCGCGCTCCTGCTCTTTTAAGGTAGCACCTCCAATAGTTTTGTCTTCCATAGAGGTATCACGACCCAATTCTCTAACAAACTCTGCAAAGCGATCCGCCTTTTCTCGTCTTTTTATTAACCCTTCTGTCCAAGCAGACATCATTTCAGGCAATACCATAAGTCGAGCTGTATGGCCTGAAGGCGCCGTGTCAAACACTATTAAATCGTACTCATCTTTACCCTCTTCAACGACACTTGCCACACGTTCCAACAAAGCCGCCTCGTGCATTCCAGGAGCATCCTTAGATAGTAAAATGTGTTTATCAATTTCACCATGAAGGTTCACCGGCATGAGTTGGTGAAGTGACTCTGAAATCTCTTTTAAATGGTTACTTGCGGTTTCAGCTGGGTCGAGTTCTAGCGCATCCAAACCTGGGGCGATACGAACTGATTGCGAACCAATAGTGCGGTCGAAAAGATGTCCAAGGTTATGCGCAGGGTCGGTAGATACAAGCAACACTTTACCACCTGCATTAGCTCGAGCTATAGCAGTAGCAGAGGAAACAGTAGTCTTCCCTACCCCTCCTTTTCCTCCAAAGAAAAGTATTTTCTTTGACTTTGCGAGCTCTAACAGCACCCGATATGATCCAAAGGAGATCTTTCCATTCCCATGCTCTTATGCCAATCGTGAAATCGATCGTAAACTAGGGGAAGCAACTCCAGTGTATAATAAGAAGCAGGGTTGGGCAGCCCCATGCTTTCCGCGAAAACCAACATCATAAACAAATCATCCTCATCTCGCTGAGCACGGGCGAAGGACCTTCGATAAGGGCTTACATAATAGTCATAAAGACCTTTTTCTAGTTTTTTCA
>PBNR01000069.1 GCA_002723195.1 Gammaproteobacteria bacterium
CAGGTGTCATTGCCTTGAGAAATGAAACCAGCTCTACCGGAAATTTCAAGCGCATTGTGAATTCTTCTAATCTTCGCGCTAGCTCGAGAGGCAATTTCAGTTGCCTTTGCTTTTAGTTCGTCGGATTCGACTTGACCAACTAATAGGACCACAGCGTTATGGCTGATAACATTAAAGCTCGCTGCTCTGAATGCTGGTTCTTCTGCTTTTAAATTTACAGCTATTTTAGTTTCTATTGAGCGATCTTCAACGATTGCACCAGCAGTGCGTTCGGTCGGGTCCTCAATTATACCCTCCCGGTTGGTAGTGTTTACTAGGATCGTTGAACAGGAATTGGTAATTATTAGCGCTAGGAATGCTAAGACTCTGTATGTTTTCATACTTCATCCCCTCCAAACAATTGTGTATCGATAAAGTCACATAGGCAATGGATAATTAATAGATGAACTTCTTGTATTCGTGCTGTTCTCGCTGAGGGGACCCTGATTTCTACATCATTTCCCTTGAGTAAGTTTGCTATTTCCCCACCGTCCCTGCCTGTTAATGCTACGATTGTCATTTCACGATCGTGAGCAGCATTTATTGCTTCCACAACATTTCCAGAGTTTCTGCTTGTGGAAATTGCAAGGAGTATGTCATTTGTCTGCCCTAACGCTTGTATTTGCTTCGCGAAAATTTGGTTGTAATCGTAATCATTTGCGATGGCAGTTAGTGTTGAGCTGTCTGTTGTTAAGGCTAAGGCGGGTAGGCTAGGTCGCTCCTTTTCAAATCGATTCAAGAGTTCCGCAGAAAAGTGTTGTGCATCACCGGCCGAACCTCCATTGCCACAACTTAAAATTTTTCCTTCAATGAGTAGGCTATTTATCATGCAGTTACCTGCGTGTTCTATAGGGATGATTAGTTCCTCCATAGATTTGCGCTTAGTCTCAATGCTATCCCTGAAGTGGGAACCTATACGTTCCTCTATGTGTGTATTCATGGCTATCCTGCCAAATCTTATTGCTTGGAAAAATAATTATACATATCGGCCGATTTGTGCCCAGTGTTACTGTAATTACTATGGTTTTTCCGATATTTATGGCAATAGACTGTGAATCTTGTTGCAAAATTTCAAGCAATTTCGGTATCTCTTTGCGCTCTGACCAAGACATAGGTTGCTTCTTTGAGCTATCGTAAAAGCTTTGCAGCTGCTCGGGAATCTGGCTGATCATGAATACTTAAATAGGAAATCCGTTACAAGGTTTTGAATAAGAGATTCTTTATGCAAAGCGGCTATGTTTTGGGAGGTGTTGGTAAGCCGTAGCGAAATACGAACGTCAGTAGACCAATTCTCTGGCGAGAAGACTATCTATATTCCTCAAAAATATTTGATCAGTTTTGCTAAACCTATCGGGATGTTGGGCTATGCAAAAAATTTATAGGAGCTAGTAAAAAGTTTATGATTATACGGTTGGTTGCATTCAGTTCGTGCATTTCATTTTAAGAAATAGTTTTATTATTCTTCTTCAGAGGGAGCTTTGATTTGATATGGCATTACCAAGCCATTTTCGAAGTACACTGGCTGCAAGGTTCGGCGGATACGCAAATTGTCAGAAATATTGAGAACACCGGTTGTGCCTCTTAATGAATTGATTTGTTTATTCGCTAGCTGGTTTAATCTCGCATTTAACCTAAAAATATCGATACCCATTGCGCGTAATCTTTGCAAAGAGCCCTGAGTTTGACGCAAGTTGGAGTTTATATCTTCTCGTAATTCTTCCGTAGGGTTGAGTATCCAGGGTGCATCAGTAAATACTATACCATCAAGATCTCGGTTTTCTTGTTGGTTGAGTTCGCCATTATAGATTGATGGCATTGAATATACTGGTATATTCCCCGCGAAGTAAAAAGCTAAAGTTGGTTTAATTTGACGGCCTTGGCGAGGGTTTGCGATTAGGAAAATAAAGTCTATGTCATTTCTCCTCCTCGGAGTAAATTCCATATTCGTGCGCGGCAGGAGTTCTAATAATTTCTCTGCTCTGGCTTCGCTAGAATTTATTGCCATTAATTGCTTTATTACGTCCGCGTATCCACCTTCTCCATAAAAACTTGCAGTTGAAACAACCTGTCCACCTTTGGATTGCCAAGATTGAGTGAAGAAATATTCGAGCCTTTCATAGTCGGGGGTGCCAGGAGTGACGACAGCAGCATTTCTGTAACCTGCCCCCCAAGCCATATCAATTGCCTGAATAATTTCATCCTCAGGTGCTAAACCGAACTGAAATAAGTTTTTAGTAATCGACAGATTGTCAGCGTAATTGAGTGCTAGGGTAGGGATCGGGAGCTCTCGGAGGTCGTGAATTTGATTCACTAGATTTTTGTCTAATGGGCCGATTACTAAATCGACACCGCTTTCAATTGCTTTATTATAGACTTCGTATATTGAATTAATTCCGCTACTATCAAAAATTGAAATTTTGGGAACGTCTCTCGAAAAGCTTAGCTCCTCATAGTAGGCGCTGAAAAAGCCTTCCTGGATAGCGTTACCGGTTGGTTCCTTCAGTGGCAGAATAAGTGCGATATGCCTAGGTCGGTTGTTCCATGTTTCCTGCAATGCGCGAAGCGGAGCAGGCAATCGGGCAGCAGCTGAGTGTCGGGCCCAGATGCGACGCCACTGGTCTATTGATTCTAGTTGACTTCGAATACTGGATTGATCGCCTTGATAAACCCTTGCTAATTCAATCCAACCTCTCAATTCATAACTGCTGGCGTCTTTTGCTAGGGTTTGTAAATCTTCGTCAGTAAGACTGATTAAAGTGTGCCATAAATCTTCAAATAAGGTTGTTTGCACTCCATCAGGCCAAAATTCAGTAAGTGAAACGAAGTCAGATATAGCTTCAGAAATCAGACCTGATTCGCTATTTAGTTGTGCGCGCAGCAGGATAATCTCTCTTCCCGTAGAGCGACTACCATTGGCAGTTTTCGTTAAATCTCCTGAAAGCCAAATGCGGGCGGTCTCTTTATCTCCTTTTGCTAGCGCCAGTTGTGCGCTTAGCCAAGCGAACTGCAGTTGGAGGTCTTCCTCTAATTTGTCTGGCTCTCGGATATTTTGGATTTCTTGGTTTGCTCGATTTTGATAACCTCGATCAATCAATTCAGATATCGCCTGAAGGCGAAACTGAATTGAAGCTGGTGTGTTTGTCGATTGAGCCAGACGTAATAGCTCGTCTATTGACTCTGTTGTAGACTGTGGTTGCTCAGGCTCGATGTCGGAGGGCTCGACTGGAAGTGGAGCAGAGCTGCAGGCAATCGTGAGAATTGCTATTCCCAAAGGCATAAAGCCCGGTAAGAAAGTATAAAGTTTTGCTTTCATTCAGTTATTATTTGGCGGTTAATTTGTCCAGACTAATATAAGACAGGCAAGTCGGCAATTTTTAAGATAGAAATAAATCAGGTCTTACAGGTCAAAAATCCCTGCACATAACTACAAATGAATAATCAAGGAACTTTGTACATAGTAGCTACGCCGATCGGAAATATAGCCGATCTGAGTGCTAGAGCAAAAAAAGTGCTTCAAACCGTAGACAAGATAGCAGCTGAAGACACTAGGCATAGCAAACTATTCTTGCAAAAGCTGGGAATTGACACGCCATTGGTTTCTTATCATGATTATTCTAGCAGTGAAGCAGCGCAGGCCATTATTAAAGAGCTACAAAACGGCCTCTCTATTGCCCTTATATCTGACGCGGGAACACCGTTAATTTCAGATCCTGGTTATAAGCTAGTAAGGCTTGCAAGAGAGTCAGCCTTAGAGGTTCTTCCCGTCCCTGGAGCTAGCTCGGTCACCGCTGCGCTCAGTGTTTCTGGATTGCCAACAGATCGGTTCCTATTTACTGGTTTTCTTCCCGTTAAATCTGGTGCCCGGAGGAGGTTTCTCATAGAACTAAAGGGGGAGGAAAGAACCTGTGTCTTTTTTGAATCTCCCCACCGGATCGTTGATTGCCTGAATGACATGAGCGCTATTATTCCTAGTAGCAGAGAAGTCTTTATCGCCAGAGAAATGAGTAAGAAATTTGAAACTCATTATTTAGGGTCGGCGGAAAAATGTTTTCGATGGATCAACGCAGATACTTATCAGCAAAAAGGTGAGTTTGTAATAGTGGTTGCGGGATGCGACGACTCTGAGTTGGAAGAGTCAAAACAGGAATTAGCAATGAAAATTGTAAACCGTTTGGGTGAAAAAATTTCTATGAAAGATGCAGTGAATATCGCCACTGAAATCAGCGGTGCTAGGAGAAATCTGCTTTACGAGAGAGTGCTAGCTAAGAAATCTGAATACGTTTAGATTCTCTTATCCTATTGTTTTAGCAGGTGTTCTCAATTAATCTGCATGAGAGTCAGCTGGACAATTGCTGCCTGACCACCCGATTGCATGTTTTAAGCAATAACTTGTTGGAAATCCCACGTGCAATGAGGTGGTCGGGTAGAGGAAAGTCCGGGCTCCGCAGAGCAGGGTGCCAGGTAACGCCTGGGGGGTGTGAACCTACGGCTAGTGCAACAGAAAATATACCTCTTTGTGAGGAATCCTTAGGATTTATTGCAGAGTAAGGGTGAAATGGTGCGGTAAGAGCGCACCGCGCGACTGGCAACAGTTTGTGGCTATGTAAACCCCACCCGGAGCAAGGCCAAATAGGAGTCTAATAATGTTGCTCGCATTGGATTCGGGTAGGCCGCTAGAAGCCTGTGGTGACACAGGTTGTAGATGAATAATTGTCCTCGACAGAACCCGGCTTATAGGCTGACTCATTTTTTCGAGACTAGCGAAAAGCTTTTATTGATCAATGCTTCTAATAAATTACTTTAAATTTGGCTNATATTTNTCTGTATTGTAATGATTTATTGGTTATAATTTTTAGTAAGATACACCNAANTTCCCTACATTTAGCGGCAAGTTCGCGACTTTTCTTGAAAGATTCACTTAATTAGTGCTTGCACACAGCTTTAAGTGACCCTATAGTGTATGTTTGTGGATAAAAGTGGGTGTTTTTGTCTTATTGTGGGAAATAGTGGAAATTTCTTGCGTAAGTCTTACCATTNATAGAGACGGGGACTGNAAGTGTTTCGTGGCATAAATACGATCAATCTAGATGCTAAGGGTCGGATGGCAATGCCCGCGCGCTACCGCGAGCAACTGGTGGCCCATTGTGCAGGTCATCTTGTAGTAACCATAGCCACTGACCATCGCTGTCTTCTCCTTTATCNGCTTTCTGAATGGGAGCCAATTGAGCGTCAAATTGAGTCTCTGTCTAGTTTTGATTCAAGTTCGCAAAGGGTAAAGCATCTTCTAATTGGTCACGCCAATGACCTTGAACTTGATAACAATGGAAGGGTGCTTTTGCCTCAAGAATTAAGACTTTATGCTCAACTCGAAAAACATATTTGCTTAATTGGCCAGGGCAAAAAANTAGAGATTTGGAGNCAGGAGTGTTGGAGCGAGCAGCGGGATAAGTGGCTTACCGAGTCAACCCTTGAAGGAGAATTGCCGGAAAAACTGCGTACTTTGGCTTTATAGGATTAATTGCAATGAGTGCTGGATTGCTGCATAAAACTGTGCTCGAAAGAGAGGCTGTGCAAGCGCTGAAAATTAAGGCTGAGGGTAACTATATCGACGCTACTTTTGGTCGTGGTGGTCATAGCAGAGCTATATTAAGCCTGTTAAACGAAAAAGGCCGGCTCATTGTTATTGATAGAGATCCAGAAGCGGTTGCGGTAGCAAAGGAATTAAAAGAAAAGGATCCGAGATTGGAAGTGGTTCAGGCCGCTTTCGGTAAGCTAGGAAAGCTAAAAGAAACAGAGCAATTTAGAGGAGAGATAGATGGGGTTTTATTTGATCTTGGTGTCTCATCCCCTCAATTGGATGATCCTCAGCGAGGATTCAGTTTTTTGCATGATGGGCCCTTGGACATGCGGATGAATCCGATGGATCAACTTTCTGCTATGCAGTGGATTAATCAGTCCGATGAAGAAGAAATAGCAAATGTCTTCTTTGGTTTTGGGGAAGAACGCTATTCCCGGCGTATTGCAAAGCGTATCGTCGAAGAACGAGCAGATAAAGCTATAGAAACGACTATTCAGTTAGCAGACATTATAATTGACGCAAATCCTGCCTGGGAAAATGAAAAGCATCCAGCTACAAGAGTGTTTCAGGCTATTCGCATTCGAATCAACGATGAACTTGAAGAGATTAAAGCTGGTTTGAATAACACGCTTGAGTTACTAGGTTCTGGTGGAAGGTTGGCAGTGATTAGCTTCCATTCACTTGAGGACAGGATAGTCAAAAGGTTTATAGCCGATAAGGCCCTAGGCGACGGATTTCCGAGAGATCTGCCGGTGACGCATGATCAGCTTAAACCTACTTTTAAAAAAATAGGTAAGCCAATCAAAGCAAGCAAGGCTGAAATTCTTAATAACCCTAGAGCACGGAGCGCCGTAATGCGCGTTGCCGAGAAGCTCGCCTGACCTGGAAAATGCTTGATGAGAATCCAAGGTATTAAAGTCAATCACTCGATGCCTTTGAAAAAAGGAAAGTCTCACACTCCTTCGATATTTGAGTGGATTGGAATAAGAAACCCAATAAGTTTAGGCTTGATGTTCTTACTTGCTTGTCTGCTTACTACTGGTCTATCGCTAGTATTAACCACTCATAAAAACCGAATAGCCTTTACTGATTTACAAGAACTCAAAGCCCGAGCAAACCAGCTCGAGACTGAACGGGGGCAATTACTGATCGAGCAAAGTACTTTCGGTGTTGAAGGTCGCATTGAGCAAAAGGCTACCGAGCAATTGCAAATGCAACTCCCTGAGTTGTCAAAAATAGTGATGCTGAAACATGACTGAATCAAAGGTTAAGTCATTTTTCACATTGTGGCGCTTGTATTTCGTTTTATTTGCTATGTCACTCTGTGTAATAGCGATTGCATGGAAAGTAAGTGTATTACACATAACCGATCGAGATTTTCTGCAGGAAGAAGGAGATTTACGCACGATTCGTATTGTCGAACTTGCGGCAAACAGGGGGTTAATAACAGATCGGAATGGTGAACCACTAGCAGTGAGCACCCCCGTTCAAGCTATCGGGGTAAATCCTAGAGAGATAGTTAATGACGATTCGGCGATAGCGCTTCTTGCCGAGGCGCTCGAACTAAATGCTGAGGTTCTATCGAACAACATAAAAAATAAGCTCACAAAAGATTTCATTTATGTGAAAAGGCGCCCTACTCCAGCACAAGTCGATCTAGTGCTTGGGTTGAACATTGCCGGTGTTGATTCGCGGCAGGAATATCAGAGATTTTATCCGCAAGCTGAAGTCACCGCCCACATCATTGGGTTTAGTAATATAGACGATATTGGTCAGGAAGGGCTTGAATTAACTTATGATAACTGGTTGAGGGGAATTTCTGGTCATCGTGAGGTAATAAAAGATCAACGTGGTCATATCATTGAAGAACTAAATACTATCCAAACTGCTCAGCCGGGAAAGAATTTAGAGCTCAGTATCGACTTTCGGTTGCAAAACATAGCTTATAGAGAGCTGAAAGAGGAATTTATAAAACGTCGCGCCAGAGCTGCCTCCGTCGTTGTTCTTGATGTTAATACCGGCGAGGTGTTGGCAATGGCAAATCAACCTTCGTACAACCCCCACAACAAAGCAAATATGACGGACTTTAGTGTATTGCGAAACCGCGCAATCACTGATGTTTTTGAGCCCGGCTCAACCGTGAAAGCTTTTACGATTGCAGCAGCGCTAGAGTCTGGATTGTACAAGCCAGAAACATTTATTGAGACTGGTCCTGGTTGGATGATGGTGGGTGGTAATGAAGTGAAAGATTTGTTTGATTACGGCACGCTTACGACAACAGGGGTCATTACTAAGTCGAGTAATATAGGTTAGAGCAAGATAGCTCTAGATATTGGAGCAGAGCCTATACGAGATGTGTTAGAGCGCGTAGGTTTTGGCGAAGTCTTAGGCATTGGATTCCCCGGAGAGAGATCTGGTGTTCTTCCTACTCCGCGCCGTTGGGGAAGGCATTCAACTGCTACATTTTCTTTTGGTTACGGGCTCTCAGTCACCGCGTTGCAGCTTGCTCAGGCGTACTCAGTGCTAGCAGATGGGGGTATTCGTAAGCCAGTCTCCTTATTAAAGCTAGGACAAACTCAGATAAATAATTTGCCCCGCGATCGGGTCATCGACAAAGATATTGCTAATACTGTTCGCTCCATGTTGGAAACAGTGGTTGATCCAAGTAGGGGTGGGTCAGCTGTAGAAGCCAGTGTGCCTTTTTATTCGGTTGCCGGTAAAACTGGTACTGCTCATGTTGTTGGTGAGAAAGGCTATGAACAGGATTTGCACAACTCACTATTTGTAGGTATGGCTCCTGCCTCTAATCCCGAGGTTGTGATTGTGGTCATTGTTAATGAGCCAAAAGGAGAAGAGCACTACGGTGGTCAGGTCGCGGCGCCAGTTTTTTCTCGGGTGGCCGCGGGAGCAATGAGAATTTTAAATATATCTCCAGATAAAATACCGGAAGAGCAAACTTTGGAGCTTTCTTCATTATAACTATGAATACGGCTGAGAAATTAAATTTAGAAGCGTCATTATTCGAGCTTATCAAAGGGCTTGTCGTTATAAATGATGCTGATAAATTGTTGCTGCAAGCGGTCGTAACTGGTGTGCAAATGGATAGTCGATTGCTGGAAAAAGGTGATTTGTTCCTCGCCTGCTTCGGGCGTCGCTATGACGCGCGAAATTATATTGATGAGGCTATTAGCTTAGGTTGCAGCGCGGTATTTTCAGAGTCGGGAGGGGATTGGGAAGGCATTGAAATGCGTGGTCAGGTGCCAGTAGTCGCTATTGATAACCTATCAGCCAAAATCAGTGAAATTGCAGGAAGGTTCTACAAAAATCCTAGTAGAAAACTTTCTGTGATTGGGATTACTGGAACAAATGGGAAAACCAGCTGTAGCCAGTTTATCGCGCAATCTCTCTCTTCTTTGGGTTATAGGTGCGGGGTAATGGGTACTCTTGGCTATGGGCTGTATGGCGAGACAAAAAACACACAGTTAACGACTCCTGACGCAGTGTTTACTCAGAAGGCTTTTGCAGAAATGGTAAATGCAAATATTGATCTTGTTGCTATGGAAGTGTCTTCCGTAGGATTGCATCAGAAAAGGGTTCAATCTGTGCAATTCGATTCTGCAATATTTACAAACCTGAGTCGAGATCATCTTGATTATCACGAGTCTATGTATGCATATGGAGAAAATAAAAAGAAGCTTTTTGCTATGCCCGGATTGTCAGCAGCTATCGTTAATTTAGATGATCCATTTGCGCTTTCTGTAATTAATAATATTTCTCCAGATGTTGAAATCTTTACTTATAGCATCAACAACCGGACTGCAACGGTTTATGCAGAGTCAGTAGAGCTTACGAGGAGTGGATTTACAGCGACTATTGTATCGCCATTAGGTAAAGGCCAGATAACCGGGAAAATTATTGGTCATTTCAATTTTAGTAACGTGCTGGCTGTAGTTGCTTCATTGCTCAATTTTTTGTCGAAAGAAAATGGAACAAGTATGGAGGTTGTTTGTGAAGCGATTAGCGCTCTCCGCCAAGTTAATGGTCGTATGGAAATTATTGGCGAGAGTGCGGAAATTANAGCTGTTGTTGATTACGCTCATTCTCCAGAAGGGCTTCGCAGCGCATTAACTGCCCTCAGAGATCATTTTAAAGGTGAAATTTGGTGCGTATTTGGTTGTGGAGGAAATAGGGACAAGGGCAAGCGCCCGTTAATGGGTGAGATTGCAGANGATTTCTGTGATCAATTGATTATTACAGACGACAACCCCCGTAATGAAGAGGGNGATGACATAGTTGANCACATTCTTAGTGGTATCGATAAGCCAGATAAAGTGTGTGTAATAAGAGATCGCGCTGCTGCCATTTCTCATGCTGTCTCTAATGCTAATGCAGGTGATGTTGTGCTCGTGGCAGGCAAAGGACACGAAACTTATCAGGATATTGCTGGGAGTAGAAATATTTTCAGTGACGCTAAACAGTTACGTTTGGCTCTCAAAGAGCGAGATAGGAAAAGGAGTAATTAATAGCTTTGATTGGAACGATGATGTTATCAGCTCTGGCCGAAGAATTGGGTGGTCAAAAATTGGGAGATGATGTGGTGGTTTCTGCATTGTCGATTGATAGCCGATCGATAAAAAAGGGTGATACGTTTTTGGCGCTTGTAGGTGACGCTTTTAATGGTAATGATTTCGTGGACGCAGCCTTTCATGATGGTGCTATCGCTGCAATTGTTTCTGATACTAGCCGGGTTAATAATGTTAATTCATCGCTTATTAAAGTTAATGACACTCGAATAGCTCTTGGAAAAATTGCTTCCCTGATAAGACAAAAAAGTAGAGCAAAAATAATCGCGCTTACTGGCAGTCAGGGCAAGACTACTGTTAAAGAAATGATGGGGTCAATCTTGGCATTTGAAGGGGAGACTTTAATCACTGAGGGCAACTTGAATAATACTATCGGAGTGCCTTTAACATTATTGCGGCTGAATGAGGATCACAAATATGCGGTAATTGAAATGGGGGCTGATTGCCACGGAGAAATTGAATTTAGTGCGACTATTACGAAACCAAATATCGCATTGCTTACAAATGCTAACGCAGCGCATATCGAAGGATTTGGAAGTTTGCAAGGAATTGTTCAAGCAAAGGGGGAAATTATTGATCCAACTGAAGGCGACGCCACAATTATTCTTAACATAGATGATCCTAACGTAGATCATTGGGTTTATAGAGCAGAGGATAGAAAGGTGCTGCGGTTCAGCGAGAAGAATGAAGAAGCAGATGCTTATGCAGAGAATGTGGTTGTTGGAACGAAAGGTGCGGTGAGTTTTGAATTAGTTACCCCGGTGGGGCGTGAGTATATATCTCTTAAGGTTTTGGGTAGGCACAATATTATCAATGCCGTCGCAGCGGCAATTGCAACCCAAAATGCAGGAGCGGGGTTGCCCGCAATCAAAAAAGGTCTTGAATCATTGGCTCCGGTTCCACGACGTTTGAACCCTGTTGCGGGAATTGGAGGGTGTTGCATTGTAGATGACTCCTACAATGCAAGCCCTAATTCTTTTATGGCAGCTATAGATGTCCTGATGTCGTTTCCAGAAAACAAGATCCTCGTTGCAGGAGACATGCGTGAGCTTGGAACAGAAGCAGAAGATTCGCATTTCAAAATTGGTGAATACGCAGCTCAAGTAGGTTTGCGAGAACTGTGGACAGTTGGTGAGTTGAGCAAACTTACCGGGAAAGGATTTGGGGCAAGCAGTAGACATTTTGATTCAACAAATGAATTAGTAGCTGCCTGCAGAGCTGTGGCAAATAAAGATACCGTTTTTCTGGTAAAGGGATCTAGAGGAATGCATATGGAAGAAATAGTAGAGCAGCTAAGTATTGCTGGGAGCGATTATTAATGTTGGTTTGGTTGTCAGATTTCTTGATGGGGTACGATAGTAGTTTTGCGGTAATGCAGTACATAACAGTGCGTGGCATTTTTAGTATCTTAACAGCGCTACTTGTATCTTTGTTTATAGGCCCATACATGATTCGCCGATTGAACTATCACCAAATTGGTCAGGTGGTTAGGGAAGATGGGCCGGAGACGCATTTTAGCAAGGCTGGTACTCCTACTATGGGTGGGGCATTAATACTGGTAAGTATTGCGGCTAGCACTCTGCTCTGGTCAGATCTATCTAATCATTATGTTTGGGTAGTGCTGCTGTCTACAATATTTTTTGGTGCGATTGGGTGGGTTGATGATTATAGGAAGGTGTTTGAGCAAAATTCGGCTGGTTTATCCGCGCGATGGAAATTATTTTGGCAAACAGCAATAGGTTTGACTGCTGCGATAGTTCTTTACTACACCGCATTTAGTTCAATAGAGATTGAATACATAGTTCCATTTTTCAAAGATATCGCAATAAATGTAGGAATATTTTATATATTCATTAGNGCGTTCATTATCGTTGGTTTTAGTAACGCGGTAAATCTAACAGATGGATTAGATGGTCTTGCAATTTTGCCAACGGTGATGGTAGGTGGGGCTTTGGGAGTAATTTCTTACTTAGCAGGCCATGCTGAGTTCTCATCATATTTAAACATTCCAAATGTTAGCGGTTCGGGTGAGGTTGTGATTTTTGCTGGTTCGCTTGTTGGAGCCGGTATGGGATTTTTGTGGTTTAACACTTATCCGGCACAAATTTTCATGGGCGATGTCGGTGCTTTAGCGCTTGGGGCAGCATTGGGAATCATGGCTATTATTTCTAGGCATGAAATAGTTCTGTTTATTATGGGTGGCATTTTTGTTCTTGAGACTCTGTCCGTGATTTTGCAAGTTGCTTCATTTAAGTTGACAGGTAAAAGAATTTTTAGAATGGCACCGCTCCATCATCATTTTGAATTGAAAGGATGGCCAGAGCCAAGAGTGATAGTTAGATTTTGGATTATAACTGTTATGTTGGTTTTGTTCGGGCTGGCGACCTTAAAACTTCGNTAAACGAAAAGGTTACGGTTATCTAAGTGGCTATAGAAGAAAAAGTTATTGTGGGTCTGGGCGAAACAGGGCTATCGGTTGCAAAGTATTTGGCCGCTCATAATCAAAAATTTAAGGTCGTCGATACCCGAAATCACCCGCCAGCATTGGATGCACTGAAACAGTTAATGCCAGCCATAACCGTTGAAGTCGGTCAATTGAATGAAAAAACAATCTTAGGAGCGAGCGAGTTGGTAGTGAGCCCAGGATTGAGTTTAAAAACTCCAACGATAGCAAAGGCCATGAAGCAAGGGGTTTCCGTTACAGGGGATATTGATATTTTTTCTAAAGCAACGTCTAAACCAATAATTGCCGTTACTGGGTCCAATGGCAAGAGCACAGTAGTTTCTATTCTAGCCGCTATTTTAAAAGAGGCAGGGAAGAATGTTGGTTTGGGCGGGAATCTAGACGGATCAAATTTCAAACCTGCTTTAGATTTGTTGGNTGAAGATGAAAAGGATTTTTATGTCCTAGAGCTGTCAAGCTTTCAGCTTGAAACAACGGTGAATTTAGGCGCTGAGGTAGCGATCATTTTAAATCTTAGTGCTGATCATATGGATCGTTACGAATCACTAGAAGAGTACCATAAGGCGAAATTAAATATTTTCAATGGTTGCAAGCAAGTTGTAATTAATCGAGATGATGCTCATTCTTATCCGATCACCCAATTAAATGTGCCGGTCTGGGATTACGGATTTAATCGTCCTGGTGCTAATGGATTGGGATTATTAGAGGAAGACGGTGAACAATACCTAGCTTTTCAGTTTGAAAAGGTTGTGACTGTTAATGAATTAAAAATATTTGGTCAGCATAATATTTCGAATGTGCTCGCAGCGGTTGGTCTGGCTTTGGCTGTTGGTATCGATATGAACGTGATCCGTGCGGCAATTAGGGAATTTAAGGGATTACCCCATCGTTGCGAATGGGTTGCCAATATTTTTGGAGTTGGATTTTATAATGATTCCAAAGGAACGAATATTGGCGCAACCATGGCTGCAATAGAGGGATTAGGTCAGCGAATTGACGGGCACATAATTTTGATTGCTGGGGGAGTTGGAAAAGCGGCAAATTTTCGGTGTTTAGTTCCTGTCATTAATCGTTGGGGTAAGGAAGTTATATTGATAGGGGAAGACGCTGTCGAAATGTCTTCAGTTTTTGATAAAGATATCAGTACCTATTTCGCCAATGATATGCAAGATGCAGTTAAAACAGCCTTAGGATACGCTAGTCCGGGTGATGCAGTTTTACTTTCTCCTGCTTGCGCCAGCTTCGATATGTTTGATGATTTTCAACATCGGGGTACAGCTTTTATTCAGTCAGTGGAGGACTTGCGTTGAGTATAGATATGGCAACCAGAGCAATTCAGACGANTCATTCTAAGGCAAGATCTTTGAATATGATCTTGCTTGTGACCTTTTTGTTAATTGCTATCGGTTTGCTAATGATGTCCTCTGCGTCAGTAGAAATCGCGAATAGTCAATACAATGACCCGTTCTATCATCTTAAGCGGCAAGCAGCATTTTTGCTTGTGGGTTTTTTTGTAATGAGCATTACGTTGCACGTTCCAATATCCTTATGGAAAAAAGTTAGTGGGCTCTTGCTGTTGATTTCATTGGTGCTGCTGCTTCTGGTCCTGATCCCAGGTATTGGAAAAGTTGTAAATGGGAGTGCACGTTGGATTGATTTAGGTTTTTTTAATTTACAGCCNTCAGAAATTGCGAAAGTTTTAATTGTCGTTTATCTCGCTGCTTATCTAGAAAGGCATTTAGAGGAAGTTCGGGAAAGATGGTCTGGTTTTCTGAAACCCCTTTTGGTGATAGGGACGGCGGCTCTTCTTCTTCAGTTGGAGCCAGATCATGGGGCGATGGTTATATTAATGCTTACAGGGTTTTGTATGATTTTCCTAGCGGGAGCAAAAATCCATCGTTTTATTATAATGCTAGTACTATGCGGCAGTGCTGTTACCTATCTTGCTCTAACCAAGTCCTATGTGATCGCTCGATTTTCATCCTACCTTAATCCGTGGGCCGAAGAAAATGTTCTTCAAGGAAGCTACCAACTAACGCAAGCGTTAATTGCTTTTGGGCGAGGTGAATGGTTCGGGGTGGGTTTAGGGAATAGTATTCAAAAGCTTTATTTTTTACCTGAGGCACATAATGACTTCGTGCTGGCAATAATTGGTGAAGAGTTAGGTTTATTTGGAGTGTCAATTGTGGTGCTCCTTTTTTGTCTTTTAGTTTATTTAGCTTTTGCGATCGGAAAAACAGCAGAAAGACAAGGCTCATTATTCGCAGCTTTTGTAGCATATGGCTTAGCATTATTATTTGCCGGCCAGGCAATGATAAATATAGGCGTCAACACTGGATTGTTGCCTACTAAAGGCTTAACGCTTCCATTTTTAAGCTACGGTGGGGCTAGTTTGATAGTCAGTTGTTTCATGGTTTCTTTGTTAGTGCGAATCCAGTATGAAACTGAATGCTTTGATTCGAATAAAAAAAATATCTTAAAGGGCCGAGCCTCGGCCTGGACGGCGTGAGTAGTGTTTAACTGATGAGCAACGAGACTACGACAGTTCTTATTATGGCAGCCGGAACTGGGGGACATATTTTTCCAGCACTTGCTATTGCACATCAACTAAAAAAGAAACAGGTCGGCGTTGCGTGGTTAGGAACGCAACAAGGGATGGAGAATAATTTGTTAGCATCTGCAGATATCCCTTTATATCGCATAACAGTAAATGGTTTGAGAGGCGCTCGAATGTTTAGATTGTTAATGGCGCCTTTTATGTTGTTTGTCGCATTTATTCAGTCTTTTAATGTTATTAGGAAAGTAAGGCCTGACTGTATTCTCGGCATGGGGGGGTTTGTTTGCGGACCTGCTGGCATAGCTGCAAGAGTCTTAAGGAAGCCTTTAATAATTCATGAACAGAATGCTATTCCTGGGTTAACAAATAAATACCTAGCAAAATTTTCAGCTAGAGTTTGTGAGTCTTTCCCGAATACTTTTCCAAAAAGTGTTGCTGCAGTTCTAACCGGCAACCCAATACGGCAAGAAATTTTGGATGTCTCGGACTTGGATAAAAAAGCATCGGATGAAGCTGAGTTTAGAATATTGGTATTAGGAGGATCTCAAGGTGCGATGGCAATCAATACCGTATTACCAGAGGTTGTCGCGAATTGGACGAGTACCTCATGTTTAAAAATCAGGCATCAGACTGGGTTAGCGAATTTGGGGGAGACTATTTTTCTCTATGAAAAATTAGGTCAAGTAGTCGGAAGTAATGTAACGGTTGAACCTTTTATTAATGACATTGCTTTAGCTTACGATTGGGCAGATATCGTAATTTGCCGGTCTGGAGCGAGTACCGTCAGTGAGTTAGCTGCCGTTGGTCTTCCCTCTATCCTGGTTCCTTACCCTTTTCATAAAGATGAACAACAATTATTAAACGCTCAATGGCTCGAAAAAAATGGTGCCGCATTAATTATGTTGCAGTCTGAATTTACCGCTAAAGACATATTGCCAATTCTATTCAAGCTAAGCAGTAATAGGTTGAAACTGGATGAAATGGGAAGGAGAGCAAAAGACTTGGCCAAGACTAATGCAGACGAAGTCATTAGCTCCTATTGTCTGGAAATGGCTAATGCATAGCAAAGAGAAAATATCTCCTATCCCGGAAATGCGGCGCATTAACAGATTGCATTTTGTCGGTATAGGTGGCGCTGGTATGAGTGGGATTGCAGAAGTCCTGCTTAATCAAGGTTATCGAATTACTGGATCAGATGTTCGTAAATCGACAAACACAGACAGACTAAAGTCTTTGGGTGCGAAGATATTCTTAGAACATAATGCAAAGCACGTCGAAAAGGCTGATGTGGTTGTTTATTCAAGCGCGATAGACTCGAAAAATCCTGAAATAAAAGCTGCTATTAATGATTCCAAGCCCCTCATAAAAAGGGCCGAAATGCTAGCTGAGTTAATGCGTTATAGATATAGCATAGCAATTGCAGGTACTCATGGAAAAACAACTACGACCAGTATTGTTGCTTCTGTATTAGCTGCTGGAGGACTAGATCCCACTTTTGTAATCGGTGGGTTGTTGAATAGTACTGCAAGCAACGCAAAACTAGGCCAAAGTCGTTATCTGGTAGCTGAAGCAGATGAAAGCGATGCTTCTTTTATGCATTTGCAACCAATGGTGACAGTTGTCACAAATATTGAAGCAGATCATATGGAAACTTATGGTGGTGATTTTGAGAGGTTGAAGAAATATTTTGTCGATTTTCTGCATAATTTACCGTTTTATGGGTTGG
>PBNR01000070.1 GCA_002723195.1 Gammaproteobacteria bacterium
TAACGATGGTGAACTGTTATGGCGCTTTAAAGCCCCTGGAAGTTTTCGTTCGACTTCAGTAATAACTTACAAGATCGATGACACGCAATATGTTGCTACTATGATGAATGGCAATCGCGCAATCGATCTAGGCGGCACTGTATTGGCTTTTAAATTAGATGGCGATCATTCTCTACCTATTCCGGAGATCGCTCAGGCGACTGTTCCGGAATTGCCAGACGATATTTATAGCCAAGAGCAATCACGTGAAGGGGATGACCTTTATCATGCACAATGTGCAAGTTGCCATGGCGGAATTGGCGTACCAAATGAGGTGGCAATTGTTGCTCCAGACCTCCGTTTGATGACACTTGATACCCATTCTGATATGGAAGAAATAGTAATCGGTGGTACCCGTGCACAACAAGGTATGCCTGATTTCGAAGATACAATCTCTGCGGGTCAATTGGAGTCTATTCGAGCTTTTATTGTAGAACAGGCGCGCCGTCTTCAGGAATATCAGATACAAAATCAAGAAGCCGTCGAAGCAACTTCTAATGAAGAAGACCTAAACAGAGCATAATCAAGAATAAATAAAGAGGTTGGCCTAAATTAATCCACTGACACCAACTGATGCCAACTAAAACTTCTTCGAATAGTACTAACTTATGCGTTCGTGCTTTCTTTTTCATTACTATATTTCTGGTTCTGAGTTTTTGGCCACTATATGCAGCCGAGGAAGTGCTGCTAAAAATTGAAGGTGATCTGATCGACGAGATCGAAATAACAAATTCAAACACAGACGCAAATCTAACCATCTCTTCTTACTATGAGTTACTTCCATCAGAAATAAAAACCGAAATTGCAGATTACCGCTCAAAACTTGATAGACTACAACCTGATTATGAAGTCGCTTTTTTAGCTGCTGACAGCGCCGAGATGGCAGAAGTCCGAGAAGAAATCGATGGACACTGGTTAGTCATCCAAACAATTCATAATCACTTTTTTACTGCCCAAGTAGTAGAGATTCTAAATCGAGCATATATTAAGAGTTTCGATGGATTGCTTCCAGAAGAATCCAATACATTGGAATAAAGCTACATGAATGGATTAGAAGCTAGTTCAGAGCCAGTACTTCGCTTCAGCATTTTTGCCTTTTTATTACTTTTTCTGTTCTTTATGGAACTGGCCTCACCGCGACGAAAAGCTCTTTACTCTAAGTCTAAACGTTGGATTACAAATTTTGGAATTAGCGCTACTAACACATTTATGGTCAGCGTTTTCTTACCCGCAATAGGAATTGGCGCCGCTGTTTTATCTCAACACAATGAATGGGGATTGTTCAATTTTATCGATTTATCTCCCTGGATAAGCATTCCGCTCTACTTATTAATTTTTGATCTAACTTTTTATTGTCAGCACAGACTCTTTCATAGCATAAAACCTTTATGGAAATTACACCGCATGCATCATGCTGACCTCGATTACGATTTGTCTACGGGAATTCGTTTTCATCCACTATCCGTTATCATTTCAAGTCTAATAAAGCTTTCACTTATTTTAATTCTCGGACCATTGGCTATTGCAGTCCTCATTGCAGATATAGTTCTCAATACAACATCTATGTTTAATCATAGTAACTGGAAGTTACCTACAAAACTGGATGCCATATTGAGACTAATTGTTGTGACACCAGATGTCCACCGAGTCCATCATTCGACTGACCCAAGTGAATTTAGTTGCAATTTTGGATTTAATTTTCCTTGGTGGGATAGAATATTTGGTACTTATAAGGCTCAACCAAACCTAAATCATCCAGAAATGAAGATTGGTATTAATGAATTACAAGACTCGAAATCAATTGAATATCTGCATTTATTAGCGCAGCCATTTACAAAAGACTAGACAGCTGACGCTTCTTCTCGTCGCAGCCAAACTGCGGTGTCATGAAACACTGCGCCACCTACCCCATGACCGGGATCGCTGCTCACCAAAGCGTTTATTCCAACTCCCTCAACAAAGTGCCCACTAGGCCAGATACTTTCAACGATGACTACATCTTTCTGAACATCTTCATAAGGTTCGACGTGAATCAATATCGAGGCCTGCTCGTTACCTATCCGAACCATTCCATTATTTGACAAATCTAATGCTGCACAAGTTTCGGGGTGAATCTTTGCGGTCGGCCTACGTTCACGACGTTTTGAACTCGGTGTTTCTGTAAAACTACTATTAAGAAAATGTCGAGCAGGGGCTGTAACCAAACGGTATGGTTTTTTTATAGATTGGTTATCCGTTACGGCATAATAATCAGGGAATTTTGGCATACTCGCATTAACCTTGCCCAAACAAGACCAATCAGGCGAAAAATGAAATTTTTTATCAGATGTTTCGAAGCCGTTTAGAAAGTGGGCTTCTTTAAAATCTCTTGCACAATCTAACCATTTTTGCTCATAGATAGACTCAGCGTCTGGGAAACCACTTCTTTTCAAAGTCTCATCGATAATTTCCCATGTTGTCATTTCAAATCCTGGATGCTCTGCGTTCAGTAATTTCGCTAGTTCACATATAACGTAGTGATTTGGTCTAGCGTCTGCGTAGGGCTTTATGACTGGTTTTGATACCTGAAGAAAAGTATGGCCTCCGGCCACATAAATGTCTTCATGCTCAAGAAAGGTTGTCGCGGGTAACACAATATCTGCCATAGCCGCAGTTTCAGTCATAAATTGCTCATGCACACATACGAATAGGTCATTCCGTTCGAAGCCTTTCTTAACTTTCAACGAAGAAGGTGATACGACCATAGGATTAGTGTTTTGAATAAATAGCGCGGTTACTGGAGGCCCGCCCTGAAGATCAATTGGATTCCCGGCGAGAATTTCCCCAATGCGCGACTGATCTAAAATACGAGTGTTATGGTCAATGATATCTGCACCAGTTATCAGAGTTCTATCAAGCTTGAATAACTCGGCGTTGCTGTAAAGTGCTCCACCACCTTTATATTTCCAAGCGCCAGTCATTGCAGGCAGGCACGTGACTGTATGCATATTGAATGCACCATTTCGACTACGAGTAAACCCATAACCGAACCGATAATAAGTCCGCTTAGTCGCGCCAACTAGGCGAGCAAATTCAATAATGGTTTCACAAGGCAATCCGGTAATTGCTGCGGCCCATTCCGGACTCTTGTCAAACAAATGAGACTCTAGTTCTTCATTGAAATCGGTATACTTTAAGAGATACTCTCTATCTGCAAGATTTTCCTTGAGCAAAACATGCATCATCGCAGTTGCTAGTGCCCCATCACTTCCTGGTTGCAACATGATATGCAGGTCAGCGCGTTTGGCTGTGGCATTCCGATATGGATCCACAACAACTAATTTACAGCCACGTCTAGAAGCTTTGGCAACATGGTGCATTAGATTGACTTGTGTATGCACTGCATTGGTACCCCATAGCACAACTACTTCGCTATGATCACCAATTTCTCGGGCATCTACGCCACGCTTGGCTCCAGTGCCAACTTTCCACCCAGCATCTGACGCCGCAGAACATATAGTTGAGTGCTGGCGAGAATAACCCATGGTATGGCGGAGCCTTTCTATACCATCTATCTGAACAAGGCCCATAGTACCGGCATAAAAGTGAGGCCATACAGTTTCATTGCCGTACTTTTCACTTTGCTTTTTGAGTTGGCTGGCTACTTCATCTAATGCTGCATCCCAAGTAATCGGAGCAAACGCTTCTAGCCCTTTTCCTTTTTCTCCAATTCTTTTTAGCGGCGTACTTAAACGCCCGGGATGATGTACTCGCTCGGCGTAGTTACTTACTTTTGTACAAAGAGTGCCTGAAGTATAAGAATTGTCTTTCGCTCCATAAACGCGACCTATGGTTCGTTCATCAAGCCTTTCCACTTCTAAAGCACAGACACTTGGACAATCGTGAGGGCAGGTACTTTGAATTCTAGTGGGAGCTTGTTTAGGCTCTTGTTTCATAATCATGAGCTTAATTTATGTTTTAATGAAGAGTACCAAAAACATTGAATTCTATCATGACGTTTATCAAAGGATATTTGATTAATACGACCATACCCTGTTGCAGCATAGTGACTCTCGAGACCTGCGTCGATTGGGCTTATAATGAGCGCTTATCCTAAACAGTAGGTTTATTTATGCAGTTCTTACTCGTTCTACTCACTATATTAATCGGAAGCGTTCTATTTCCAATAGCTCTGTCTGAACCCCAATCAGAAAATCAAAACCATGAATTTGGCCATTGGACAATGCCAAGAACTGAGCATGGCCGCCCCGATTTTCAAGGCTATTGGTTTTTTGGCTCACGCACACCTCTACAACGACCTTCAATTCTGGGAGATAAGCAAACTTACACCATTGAAGAGGTTGGAGAACTTGAACAAGAAATGCGTGAGCGGCTTGCAAGACAAGATGAACCGCTTGATCCAAATCGTGGTGCTCCAGAAAAAGGTGGTCGAATAGGTCAAGAAGCAGACGATACATTTTTGGGGCATTACATTGAACCGAAGCTGCACCCTGTTAATGGAAACTACAGAACTTCAGTTATTATCGATCCTCCAAGTGGGCTGATTCCGCGAAGAGAGGGATTTTTAGATTACAATGCCAAAATAAGAGCTGCTGGTTTGAACGATACCGATGGACCCGAAGGTCAGCCTTTATCCGGACGCTGTTTGATTTTCGGCGCGGCAATCCCTTCCCTAACCCCCATGATGATGAATCCGAACTTACAAATAGTCCAAACGGAAAACTATTTAATGATCATGACGGAGATGATCCATGATGCCCGCATTATTCGAATAAATAGAGAGCATTTCTCGCACGACTATCCTAGATGGATGGGGGATGCAGTTGCTAGCTGGGAAGGCGACACTTTAGTTGTTCATTCAAAAAACTTTAGGCCGGAGCAATCTTCTTCCCGATCTATTATTATTTCAACAGAGTTTGAAGTTATAGAACGCTATGCTCTTGTTAGTGAAAATGAGATTCATTATTCCTTTACAGTTACCGATAATCTGGCCTATACACAATCGTTTAGCGGTGAACGAATTCTCGTTAGAAATACACCTGAAAAGAAAGTTTACGAATTCGCCTGCCATGAGGGCAATTATTCTCTTTCTGGAATACTAGCTGGAGCCAGACGCCTTGAAGTTGAACGTCAATAGACGGCTTCAAGTCTTACCTTTATTATTCGTCTTCCAATACAAATTAGGAAGGGAATCATGTTCTACGAGCCAAGAAAAAAAGATCACGGACTAGCGAAAAATCCGTTTAATAGCCTGATAATTCCTCGTCCAATCGGCTGGATAAGCACCGTTGATGACAAAGGGATATTTAATCTCGCGCCCTACAGTTTCTTCAATGCTGTCAGTTATTCCCCGCCGACAGTGATGTTTGCCTCGGGCGTTGGCAGCACGGAAGATAAAACCAAGGACTCGGCGCGTAATGTAGAATTAACAGGCGAATTCGTTTGCAATCTCGCGACCTGGGACACCAAAGAACAAATGAATCAGTCGTCTGCTACGCTTCCTCCTGAAACTGATGAAATTGCACTTGCCAACCTAACACCCATTTCTTCGGCGCTTGTTGCTGCCCCAAGAATCGCAGAAGCACCGGTGCATTTAGAATGCAAATATTTAAAGACCGTAGACATGCCGAGCTGGAATGAGAATGATGTCTATAAAGTTCTATTCGGTGAAGTCATTGGCATCCATATCAACGATGACGTTATTACCGATAAGGGGCTGATCGACGTAGCCAAGATAATGCCAATCGGCAGACTTGGATATAACGACTATACAAAAGTGGATAAAGAGACTTCATTCACTTTAGATCGCCCAGCTTAGCCACAATAGAAATCCTAGCTATTATTTGATGTAGTGCGTCGCTTAATGATCAGGATCGAGTGAAATCATCTGGCTCGGATGATAGCGATCACCGAATACCTTACCATTTTCAAAAATAGCTCCCGCTCTCTCTAAGTCCCCGCTGTTGATATTTAATTCGGGAGCTTGCGCGTTCTCTTCGACAAACTTTACATGTTTGGTGCCAGGTATAGGCACAAAGTTTGGGTTTTGGCCCATGACCCATGCAAGGGCTAATTGCGCTGGCGTGCAAGAATTTTCTGCAGCTATTGCCTTAAACTCATCGAGCAATGTTAAGTTATGGGTAAAGTTCTCCCCATTGAATCTCGGCATTGTTTTTCGCATATCGCCGTCTTCCAATTCATCAATGTTTGTCACTGTGCCTGCTAAAAAGGCTCGGCCTAAAGGGCTGAATGGGACAAATCCAATGCTGAGCTCTTCACAGCAGTTCAGAACTTTGTGTTCCGGATCGCGTGTCCATAACGAATACTCAGATTGCACAGCACAGATAGGGTGTTCAGCATGTGCTTTTCGGATAGTTTCTGAAGAACATTCAGACAGACCAATGTGGCCAATCTTTCCTGCTTTAACTGCGGTAGATAATGCGCCTACACTTTCTTCAATCGGCACATCAAAATCACGCCGATGCAAGTAATAAAGGTCTATGTGGTCCGTTCCAAGTCTCTGCAAACTTTCATCAAGAGTCCACAGCACGTTTTCTGGAGAACAATCGACTCCGCGCTTACCGCCCTTGTTAACAATTCCGCACTTGCTGCCCAGGACGAATTCATTGCGCCGCAGCCCTAAAACTTCGCCAATCAGACTTTCATTATGACCAAGACCATAAACACTTGCCGTATCAAGGAAGGTATAACCAACATCTAACGCTCGGTGCAGCGCCCGCTCGGACTCTTGTCTTACGGCGCTCCCATAGCCTTGAGACATACTCATACAACCGAGACCGATCGACGAAACAGTTAGTTCGCCAAGCCTTCTTTCCTGCATTTTCCCTCCAATCAATACCCTTGTTTATAGTTCGTTAGTTTTGTGAAGCCTCTTTACCTCAATAACAAATTACTCGTCATAACAACCAATCGGCCGCTAAATTTCTTTCATCACCTAGCAATCTTGCGTGGAAACAAAACGCTTTTCTTAGACCGCAATAGCGAAGTGCGCAGAATTACCCGAAAGAGATGTATGGCATTTTTTAGAAATCGTCTCCAAATCATACAGAATAGCATTAAAAAATATCGAGTAGGCAGCTAACCTAACCCGAATAGCCAAGAGGCACATATTTACTTGTCTGACAATAAAAAATATCGAGTAGGCAGCTAACCTAACCCGAATAGCCAAGAGGCACATATTTACTTGTCTGACAATCTGTCACTTTCGGGGCTTAATATTGTAGTAATTTGATTTTTCCCATTAGGCATAGCTTACGTTAAACTCGGCAAGTATCACGAAACTACAGGAAGACTTGATTCTAAAACCACCTACAATGAAACTGATACGATTAGCTTCAAAGCTATTACCTTTGCTTATTCTGTCTTCCTGCGATATTACGCCGGTTAGCGTTGGGAATTGGGATATCACAATTGAAAGCAGCCAGAGTACACAGCGCTTAACCTGGTCTATTACCGAAGAACCAACACTAACTATTTTAGGCGATAATCCCCTACAAGTTGAAGAATTGGATTTATCTGGAAGCCGTATTACCTGGTCTACGGCCGACCTTGATTTACCAGGTACAAGTAATAATGCAGAACGGGCGAATTTTAGAGGCACGGTAGACGGGAATCGTCTAGCCGGAACAATTTTTACACAAAAAGGTAATTACACAGTTTACGGTATGCGAAAATGAAGTTTCGGCTCCGATTGGAATACTAATCGGTAGAACAGCAGAAATATGTCTTTTTCCGAGACTAAGTTTAGCTCAATCCTTTAACGAAACCATATGTTCCAAGCTTTTCACTTGCTGTGTTAGCATTCTAGATTACTTCAAGACCGTCCCCTAAAATGCTTTAAAACGTAATTTTCAAACGCAAGGAATCTAATGTGGCAAATTCTCAATCTAGCGATCCTAAGCCGCGTGGACTCGCGGTAGTAATTTCTATCTGTGCCGCTCTAATGCTATTGCTAGGAAGCATTTTATTGCTGCTTGGCGGCTCCTTTTACTATTCA
Source organism: Gammaproteobacteria bacterium (assembly GCA_002723195.1). GTDB lineage: Bacteria > Pseudomonadota > Gammaproteobacteria > Pseudomonadales > Pseudohongiellaceae > UBA9145. The sequence goes on from PBNR01000070.1 coordinate 8,057, forward strand.
CTTGCTGGAGTAACTCTAGCAGTCAGCAGCTATTGGCTATTTAGAGGAGACAAAAGGGGTGCGCAGCTCTATGGCATTTTTCTCGTTATAACTTACCTATGGGCAATATATGAGGTCGGTTTAGAGGCTTGGGCGCTGATGCCGAGAGTAGCCATGTTCAGTGTTTTAGGTTTGTGGTTCTTATTACCTCATGTACGCAGAAGCCTGCTACAAGAAGAACCAGAATCTTTATTTAATAAAAGAGAAACAAAAATTACTGCAAGCATACTAGTATTATTTTTGATTGCAGTATATCTCAGTAATGGAAATTACGATGTTGGCGCACCCAGCGCGGCAGGTACTGGTACCGTAAATAACGATAACGGTGAATGGAACCACTACGGCGCAACAAAAAAGGGGACAAGGTATACCCCTAGCAATCAGATCAATCTCGATAATGTAGACCAACTGCAAAGAGCTTGGGAAATTCGCACCGGTGTCCCCGGTGCTTTTAAAGGCACCCCAATTCAAGTTGGCGATGGACTTTATCTCTGCACTGGCCAAAATATAATACTGTCCCTAGATCCAGATACTGGCGANGAANGGTGGCGGTTCAATCCCGAAATTACCACACCACGATTTGCCTTTTGGGATACCTGCCGCGGTGTTACTTATTACCAAGCCCCCAACTTACGTTCTCTCGGTGTTTGTGAAGAACGCATATTTACTGCAACCACAGATGCCAGGTTAATCGCTGTAAATAAAAACACGGGCGAACGCTGCAGCGACTTTGGCAATAATGGAGAAATTAGTCTGCTTAACGGAATGGGAGAAGTAGAACCTGGTTTCTATTATGTTACATCGCCACCAACCATCGCGAGTGACGTGTTAGTCCTAGGTGGTTGGGTATTTGATAACGTCAGAACTGGCGAACCGTCCGGAGTTATTCGCGGTTTTGACCCAATAAATGGTGATCTTGTTTGGGCCTGGGATATGGGGAGGGAAAACCGAGCAGGTTTACCCCCTGAAGGTGAGTCTTATACTCGCGGCACCCCAAACGTCTGGAGCCTAACCAGCGCGGATGACGAGCTCGGGTTAATTTACTTGCCAACAGGTAACGCTACCCCGGATTACTGGGGCGGACATCGGACCGAGGCAATGGAACGCTATGCGAGCTCTATCGTTGCATTAGATGCTAGAACGGGTAGAGTCAGATGGCATTATCAGACAACTCATCATGATATTTTTGATTACGATGTGCCTTCACAACCCTCGTTAGTTGATATACCCATTAACGGAGAAGTTCGTAAAGCCGTCATCGTGCCTACAAAACGAGCGGAAGTTTTTGTCTTCGACCGAGAAACTGGTGAACCTTTGACCGAAATTGCAGAACTTCCGGTGCCACAAACCGATTTGCCTGACGAGACCACATCGGATACTCAGCCATTCTCTATTGGTATGCCTAATTTTGCCCATGACTACATCAGAGAAACAGATATGTGGGGAATCACCCCATTCGACCATGCTCTATGTCGTATTCAGTATCGCGACCTACGTTATGAGGGGCCGCTTACTCCCCCTACTATTGGAACACCGCTGCGCGGTGGAACTCTGCTTTACCCGGGCGTCGCTGGTGGCATGAATTGGGGCAGCGTAGCTATCGACGAAGTTAATCACCTAATGGTAGTTAATTCCATGCATAACCCTGTGGTAGTCAAATTGTATCCGCAGGATCAAGTTACCGGTGCGGAAGTCCTCGGAATTGGTGGAACCCAAGTCGGAACTCCCTATGCCGCATATTCTCTATTCTTCCTCTCTCCAATCGGTACTCCCTGCCTGAAGCCACCTTATGGTGAAATGGCGGTTGTCGACCTGCCTTCGCAAGAGGTGTTGTGGAGACGCGGGGTCGGAACTGCAAGAGATCAAGGACCATTAGGCATTCCAAGCAGATTACCGCTTCCCATGGGCATGTTTTATAACGGTGGTTCTATGGTTAGTGGTGGAGGCCTGATATTTATGGGCGGCGTAGTCGACAGCACAATGCGCGCTATTAATGTTTATAATGGCGAAGAGGTTTGGACTGATCCTTTACCGGGCTCTTCAAATGCAACGCCAATGTCTTATGTGAGTCCAGAATCAGGGAAGCAATACGTTCTGGTAACTGTTCCTGGGGGAGGCGGTGGCTTGACTCTCGAAACCCAAGTAGATAATTCAGACGAGACGCAATCTGCTGGTGGCCACATAATCGCATACGCGTTACCCGACGAAGAAATTAACTAAAGAAAGAAAAAAGGTATGGATTTAAAACTTAAAGATAAAGTTGTCGTTATTACGGGCGGTAGCGAAGGAATTGGCCGCGCCGCTGCAGAAAGATTTTCACAAGAAGGCGCTTTAGTTGCGATTGCCTCCAGAACGCAGAGTGATCTCGACACCGTTGCCGCAGAAATTTCCGCACAAAGTGGCAACGAAGTGATTGGAGTGTCTACTGATGTGAGAAATGAACACTCAGTAAAGGCACTGATCGAAAACATTATAGGGCATTGGGGTAGAATCGATGTGCTGGTAAACAATGCCGGCACTTCTTCGACTTCAACACTCGAAAACCTATCTAACGAACAGCTTGATGAAGATATAAATTTAAAAGTCAAAGGTGCAATCTACTGCACCCGACATGCGCTACCGCACCTAAAAGAGAGCAAAGGTTGTATCTGCAATACAACAACGCCGGGAGGCAAAGCACCTACCGCAGGCACACAACCAACTGCTTTATCCCGCGCCGCGGGAATATCTCTGACTAAAACCTGGGCATTTGAATTTGCTGCCGATGGCGTCCGAGTTAATACAGTCTGCGTTGGATTCTTGCGTAGTCGTCAGCATAGATTGCGGTGGGAAGCTTCAACCAAACAAAAACCAGACTTAACTTTGGATGAGTTCTATGATCAGTTCAACCCAAGAATTCCGATGGGTAGAGTTGGTGAAGCAAGAGAAGCTGGTGACGTTATCGTTTTTTTATGTTCGGCTATGGCTAGTTATGTAACGGGAACTGCAATAAATGCAGACGGCGGTATGTCGCCGGTAGTTTGATCAACCATTTAATAGCTGATTCAAGATAGCATTTCTTCCACTGCAATCCTGCACATAAAACCTGATAAAGAATAGCGATAAATGCTGAAAGTTAAAATGGTAGTAATCAAAAAAACGCCGCCAAATCATGGAACGACAAAAATAAAACCTACACCCACCAACAAAAGCAATACCAGTAGTAAGCGATATTAAACACGAGCGAACCTTTTGAAAATACTTCGCCAGAGTTGGGATCTGGCGAAGCAAATCTCCTTACTTAAGGTTCGAGTAATCCGTTGTACTCATCATAAAAGCCTCGATTGAAAGAGGCACCGGATATTTATCTCTTAAAGCGTGCCAAGCTGGGTCGGCAGCGAATGCAGCCCATACTTCCTGACGGTGGGCTCGATCTCTGTAAGCCAGCATCCAAACTAATGTGTTTGGGTCGTCTAGGCGCTGCCATACAGCGACAATCTCTGCACCATGTTTTTCAAAAATGGCTACCTCTTCTTCGCGAAAACGCTGATGGAGATTNTCAATACCACCAGATCCGTCAGCTGCAGTTGGTTCCGCTGTATACATGCGAAGCTCAAAGCAGCGCGCATTGGAATCGACATTATTCGAGAATTCCTCTGACAATTGGCCAGCCGGACCACAAGGCTGTGGTGCTTCCCCAGCGTTCACAATGCCCCCTAATCCGAAAATTACAAAAAATACTGTTAGGGCTTTTTTCATTATTACCTCCATGATTTATTTACCTTACTTCTGATAAAGCAATACAAATTTATCGGTTCTCCCCTGGATAGACGGATCGAAAACTCCGACGTCCAGTGGGTCATTTTCGTTACTGTGAAGATTTGAACTACGTAATAGATCCAATCCAACGCCTGCTGCCAAGTCTGCAATATGGCCTTCATAAATTCTATGCAGACTTCCACCTATATCAGTACTAGAATCAGACGCGGCATTATGATCAATTGCTAGAAAAACCCCGCCCGGTTTCAGCACTCGAGCAATTTCAGCGAATGTATTTTCCGGATCACCGAGGTTTTCGCCACCAGGCGCAAACCACAATTCATGAGGACCCAAAATCCACGTAACCATATCTATAGAGTTATCGTCAGCTTCCAAATCGTCAAAATTTACTAAAGTAGAGCTCACGTTAGGAAGACGGTTATTAGCTAATCTAGCTTCTGCATCTTCACTGAAAAAGCTAAAAATCGCAGGTGGATTTTGTCTTATCACGCGACCATTGGGCCCGACGGCACGAGATAGGATTTCAGAGTAATAGCCACCCCCTGCTTCCATCTCTAGAATAGTCATGCCTTCTTCTATGCCCGCAAAAGCGAGCACTTCCAGAGGCATGCGACGCGCGTCATCGTCCGCATCTCCGGCTTGCCTATCCTCGGAAGTTAGCGCACTTTGAACTAGCTCTGCTGAAGTCTGAGCGTGTGTCACTGCACTTGCTAGTATGAAACTTAAGATAGTCCATAAAGGTAAAATATTTCTAAATATCATTACAGGATACTCCTACCTCAACGAATTGACTGTTTATAAAATTGGGAAAGCGTAGTTTCGCATCAAAGAACACTAATTTCCTAGAGAAATCATGATGAAACAGCAAAATAAACAACCATCAAGGCCACACCAAATCGCATAAATGCGGCGTACGTTCCACCAGCGGAATTACCTGCGGTAGATATAGCTCTGTAAAAGCTTTCGCTTCTTTATGCAAGGCCAAATGTTCTTCCGTTTCCCACTGCTCTATTAGCAGAAACTGACGTCTATCAACTTTAGAATGATAGACCTCAAAGCGGTGGCAACCAGGTTCGTCACTTGATAATAACGCTTGTTTTTTTAGCAGCGCTTTTACTGCCTCAATGTCGTCAGGTTTTTTAACTGTTAGCATTACATTGTTATATATCATTGCAAAATCCTTGGCTGCTTAATACGAGCAAGATAGTCTAGGTGAAGCAGAGTAACCCATCTCCCAATTTCCAACAATTTACATCCGATTCTATGAGCGATACGGAATACAGGATAGAATCCGCGTGTACTTGATGTTAGCGAGCAAAAAATGTTTAGACGACTTAACAACTGTCATAATGTGGAAGATCTCAGACTGTTAGCCAAACAGCGACTGCCCGGCCCAATATTTCACTATATAGATGGTGCTGCTGATGATGAAGTCACTTATCGTCGTAATACATCTTCGTTTGATGATTGTGATTTAGTCCCGAATGTTTTAGCTGGAGTTGAAGACATTGATATGTCTGTCACTGTCATGGGGCAAAAACTCGATATGCCCGTATTCTGTTCTCCGACGGCATTGCAGCGTCTGTTTCATCATGACGGGGAACGAGCTGTCGCGAGGGCGGCGGAAAAGTTTGGTACCATGTTTGGTGTTTCCGCACTCGGTACCGTTACGTTAAAAGAAATTGGTGAGACAATTACTACTCCCAAGCTTTTCCAGTTTTACTTTCACAAAGACCGTGGTCTTAACGACGCAATGGTGGAAAGAGCGAAAGCAGCTGGCTTTAATGCTCTAGCCTTAACAGTGGACACTATTACCGGTGGTAATCGTGAAAGGGATTTATATACCGGATTTACCTCCCCTCCGAAATTAAGCTTGAGAAGTCTCATGAGTTTCGCTGTTCATCCTGGCTGGGCGCTTAACTATTTCTTCAGAGAGAAGTTTGAACTCGCGGAGCTAAAAGATTTTGTACAGAAAGGATCGAATGTCGCAGTTTCTATAGGCGACTATTTTGCTGAAATGCTAGACCAATCTATGAATTGGACAGATGCCGAAGCCTTGCGTGCTAAATGGGAAGGTCCTTTCTGCTTAAAAGGAGTCATGAGTGTAGATGATGCGAAAAAAGCGGTCGATATTGGCGCCGATGCGATCATGGTTTCAAATCACGGCGGTAGACAACTAGATGGTTCGCGCTCACCATTTGATCAAATTAGCGAAATTAGCGATGCTGTGGGAGACAAAATTGATGTAATTCTTGATGGCGGTGTCCGGCGCGGCACCCATGTTTTAAAAGCTATCGCGGCTGGCGCAAAAGCTTGTTCAGGCGGACGCATGTATTTGTATTCACTAGCTGCTGCTGGGCAGCCCGGAGTAGAAAAAGCTCTTGGAAACCTTCGCATCGAAATAGAGCGGGATATGAAATTATTAGGAGTTACCAGCGTTTCCCAAATCAACCGCAACATGCTGCGCTATCGCTAGTCTGGACAACCTAAGAGTTGAATTATAAACATGCCACCTATCGCACCTGAGTCTAAAACCTTAATCTTACGCGGGGACAACCGCGCAGTGTATGAAGAAGAAACTATTAAAAAAGTTCTAGATAGCAGCTTCCTTTGTCATGTTAGTTTTACCATAAAGCATGAAGCACGTATTATCCCAACTGCATACGTGCGGATCGACGATGCGATCTATTTGCATGGTCATTTGAAAAACCAGATGATGAATGCTCTGCTCGATGGTCAGACAACAAGTATTTGTGTAACATTATTAGACGGGCTAGTTCTAGCGCGCTCTGGTTTCAAACATTCAGTAAACTATCGTTCTGTAACCCTGTTTGGTAAGGCCGAAGAAGTTACAGGTGCAGAGAAGGAAAAAGTCTTAGACGCATTTGTCGATTACATAGTCCCAGGGAGAGCTTCCCACCTGCGGAAGACGACCACACAGGAGTTCAATGCAACACTAGTATTGAGAATCCGCATTAACGAAGCCTCGGCCAAGATCAGAACAGGCCCACCACTCGACAAAGAGCCAGACTACGATACAGATATTTGGGCAGGTGTAGTTAACTTGGAAACTCGAATAAGTGATATTGAGAACTGTCCTAGGTTAAAAGAGGGGATCGGAATTCCTGAACACATTTCTGAGTATCTCCTAAATAATAATTATCAAAACGACCTTTGAAAACTAGCTGGAAATAATACGATGAGAAAACTTCTTAAATGGCTTGGATTTTCGTTTGTAAGTATGGTGTTTCTCGGCAGCGTTTTTTTCGTATATATGCGACTCCAAGACGGGCCTGTCGAATTTTGGCCATGGCTTACTATTAGCACCGGCGGGCCCTTTCGAACTGGTCAGCTCGCTGCTTCTCCGCCAGACTGGACCTTTCTCAAAGACCGAGAAGAAATTGAAATGGAGACACTCAATCTCGGTACCAGCAAGACAATCTGGACAACAGTCGTTGAAGGGCGATTGTTTGTCGCTAGCGGTCGACGTCAAACTTGGTATGGCCAGTTATGGAAGCAATGGCCGCAAAGGGTTGAAGATGATGACCGCATAATCCTGCGCGTTGACGACACTCTCTATGCCCAGCGCCTAGTGCCAATAACTGAGGGCGAGATTATCTTGCCAGTCTTACGTGAATCCTGGCGCAAGTACGGTCGGGGCTCNGAACCCACTTCGGATGCTGCAGTAACCCAAGAATTTATGTGGCTTTTTGAAATCGTGGACAGAATTTAGTCGGGCAACCTAAAAGCAAATACGTAACCGCCCAAAGGATCTTCATCGTTCGCGGGTAATGGTTCATATCCCGACCCGCGCGTGGAATTAAATACTGGCACCACAACTATCAAAGTTTGATGCCCCTCCGGTGACAAATAGGTCATAGGCGTTCCCTGCGCCGTGTAAGGAATTGAATGATTCCAAAGCTCCTGACCATTCATCAAATCAGTAGCTCGAATCGTATTGTCGAATGCACCTGCGCTAAAAATTAAACGACCTGCTGTTGTGACAGTTCCTCCCGTCTGCGGTGTGCCAACGGTCAACGGTAAACGTGTCGGAATATTTAATGGTCCTGTCGCCTTTGCGGTTCCTATCGGTTTTTGCCATAGTAATTCTTTGGTTTCTAAATCTACCACTCCCAGTGTGCCATATGGCGGTTGCATGCAAGGTACATGTAAAGGTGACATAAACCTTTGGGTATTATGACTATATGGCGTACCAAGTTGGCTACCTGCGACACCTTCCGGTAACTGATCTCTGGGAGTGAGCGTAAGTTGATTAGCCATATACAATGGATTCACTACCATCAGGTTGTTTACTTCATCTACGCTCACACTACCCCAGTTAAAACCACCAGTTGCACCCGGATTCTGCAAAATAGTGCCGACCCCCGGTACCGTAAAATGGCCTTCATATCGCATCTTACGATACTCGACTCGACACCACAGCTGATCTAGAGGGGTGATGCCCCACATTTTTGTTTCATCCAGCTCCATGCGCCAACGCGGAAGGTCCATGGTGAAGGGTTGAGTTGGTGCTACATAGTCTTCAGGAACACCACCAGTTTGAGGCACGGGCAACTCCTGAATATCGAATAGTGGCTCTCCAGTTTCACGGTTAAGAATAAAAACTTCACCCCGTTTTGTGGGCTGAATAACGGCTTTGACCTTTCCCCCGTCATCCCCCGGCAGATCTATCAGGGTCGGCTGCGAAGGAACATCATAATCCCAAATATCATGATGCACAGTCTGATAAGACCAACGTACATTTCCAGTTGCACCTTCGATGGCGACTACAGAGCTTGCATAGACATCACTGACTTCCATGCGATAACCGCCAAAATAGTCCGGAGTTTCATTGCCCGTTGGAGCGTAAATCAGCCCCAGTTCTTCATCCACGCTAAATAATGACCAGACGTTTGGCGTGCCCCGAGTATATACCTCACCTCTTAAAGGTTCGGATGTATTTCCAGGCCTACCCATGTCCCAAGCCCACGCGAATTGCCCACTAATTGCATTAAAAGCACGCACAACTCCAGACGGAGGCCCAACAGACCGATTGTCTATAACCCAGCCGCCTACTACTACATTGCCACTTACGACGCCCGGTGGAGAAGTTTGAAAATTAGAAATGCGTGGGTCGTTCCCCATGCCAATTGTTAAATTAACTTCGCCTTGTTCGCCAAAAAAAGAACAGCGCTCACCGGTTAATGCATCTATCGCAATCAATCTTGCGTCCGTAGTGTTGGTTAAAATTCGGGCCTTGCATTCGCCATCGTAATCAGGAGGCGCTTCGTAGTAAGAAACACCGCGACAACCGGTTGTAAAATAACGTGCCTGCGCTAAATGTTCAGAATCAATAAGTGGATCGAATTGCCAAGATAATTGTCCATTCTGGGCATCTAGCGCAACCACTCTGTTTCCTCCCGTGCACATATAGAGCAATTCACCAACCATAATTGGTGTCGCTTTGAAGGCTCCACCTGCGCCGGTTCGGTAAGTCCAAGCAAGTTCCAGGTCTCCCACATTGCTCGTGTTAATCTGGGCAAGGGGAGAGTAACGCGTACCTTTTAATGAGTTACCATAGCTAGGCCAGTCGGTAGCACCATCAACCGTATTAATACCGCTACGGGTTGTCATTTCCTTGACCTCGAAGCCTGTCCCATCAATAAAAACGAACACGATAATGACAACAGATAAAGGAACTGCAGCTTTTGCGGTAGGAGAAGCAAATAATGGAGGAGGGCTATCTTTATAGAGAGAGTTACGAATCCAGGGTGTTAGAAAAGGAATTCCCAGCACAACCCAAGGCAGTATTCTAGGCGCTAAGGCCCAAAGATTGGTGCCTGCCTCCATAAAAGACCAGGCAACAGTGAAGAAAAGTAAGAACCCGAATACGAGAGATCCTTGGGGGTTCCCTTCCCACAATCGTCTCGCTGAATAGAATAGTGCCACCCCCGCAAATAGGTAGTAGAAAGAACCCCCAAGATAGAGCAGTTGTAATCCGCCTAAAACTAGTGGCAACNCTACTAGAAAAAGTNCAATCGAAAAAACCTGTATTAGGCGATTTTTTTGAGCCACAGATAAGCCTTAAAGAAAACTATTAGTTTATTTACGCTCCTACTAATGCAGTACTTTTAACAATAGCTAGTGCCGCAGCGCAAAATTTTATCCAAAAAAAGATTTAAAGTGCTCCTTCTGCCGCTAATCGTTCTTCGACTCTGGCACCGCGCAGAATGTTTTCCATTCCATAGTTCCCCTCGTGACATCCATACTCATAAAGAAGGCCAGCAACTTTAGTCATAGAAACTATGGCGGTGAACTTGTCAGTATAAGTAGATGGATCATCAAGTGTGAACTCATAGTCCACGGTATATGGTCCAACCCGAGTAAATTTTTCTGTTAATACCTTGTCGTAAGAAGTGCCAGCTTGACCAAAGCTTGATGACAGACCGTTAAAGTTTTGAGTTACAACAACCAATGTATCGCCATCCCAATAACCGCGAGAATCGCCAGTATAGAATCTAATGTCATCATGCAAAGAATCCAACTCTTCTGCAGAGTCATACAAAGGAACAATCCGTGCGTCATGAATCACTTCAGTCATGAGTACAGCTGTATCCTTATTCTGGAAGATTTGCAGATTATTATTATAAAGACTCGGAACCATCGGTGGGCCGGCGTTAAAACCGATTATGCAACGCTCGGATAAGCCGCGATCTTCAGGACCATCAGCGCCAATTCCTCCGGCCGAAATTCTCACCGGACGAGTATCATTAGTAGTGACACCACCATAGACACCCTGTCGCGCGACCACGCCTTCTTTCAACTCTGGCACTCGACCATCTGTGGGATAAACGATGTGAGAAGTGCGGACGTTTTCACCAATTCCTGCGTTCTCGACCCAGAAATCGTTGTAAGAGCCATCAACTCCTTCTATTGGTAATGCAGCATCGGAATTGGCATCCGCAGCGGCACGGCGTCTTGCAGCCTCTTCAACCTCTTCAGCTGTTAGAAACTGCCTATCGCCAAAACGAGTTGGGCGCTGCATGGGAACATTTGAGGACCAGTTCCAGACCCCTTGTAAGTCTGGCTGGCCCCATTGCGTGCGAGGAACTTCATAGTCCTGAGCCGCTGCCGCGATCGAGAAAATCGCAGTTACGATGAGTGAAATCAATGAGCTTATTGTTTTCATGAAATGCACCGTGATTCTAACAATTCAGTGTCGACACAATAGCTCAATCTTCTCTGGAAAGCACCTGTTTCAAACCATCAAGAGAAACCTTCATACCCTGCTCCACTATTAAAGCTGCCCGCTCAGGTGCTATTTCAGTGGTCCAAGTAAGCAAACATTGGCCATTTATGTCTGACAAATCGATTGTAGCTAAATGGTGCTCTAACGGATTAGGCGTCTTTATCGCTGAATACTGCAATCGGTGGCTTTCATTATCTAGGACGAGAATTTTTTCCTGTATTTCCCCAATGCCTTCCATAGAAAAAGACCTAATTCCATCGGCTTCACAAATTTCATTTACTGAAGGAACCCAATCTGAGCGAGTCACATTGCTAATAACTTGCCAAACTGCATCCACGGAATGAGGTAATATTTCTTTTAATTCAACAATTTCCATTTTTATAATCCATTCTTCAACAAATAGCTTAAGACCGATTTAAACCTTATTTTGATATTCAATAAACTCGCTATTGTGTATTCTTATGTTACAGCTGGAAACTTACAATTCACTACACCTATTCGTCATCAATGTCAGATACTATTGGCAAAAAACAATTCCCGAGGAGGAATCGATGGCACATCGAAACCTTAGTGTTGCTCTATCAAGCCAACGTTACCCGTTCTTTATTTTTCGCTTTTTTTTTTGCGACATTTTTCTTTTTCGCTAGTTTTTTTAAAACAGCTATATATGCGCAGTCTCTCTCTTATGACTGGCCCAGTCAAAACCTTAATATTCATAACAACCGTTACGCGGATCTGGATGCAATCAACAAATCAAACGTATCTTCCTTAACAGAGTCCTGGACATTTTCACCCGGACCACAAGATTCCATCCTGCAGGTCACCCCTTTAGTAGCCAATGGCATTATGTATCTGCACTCCGCCAACACCATGTTTGCGTTAAACGCAGCAAGCGGAGAAGAACTTTGGCGGCGGCCACTAGACAGAGGGCCCGCTGGTGGTCCAGTGCGAGGATCAACTTACGCCGATGGACGAATTTATGCCTATCGCGGAGCGGACCTGTACGCTTTCGATGCGGAAACCGGTGCAGAAATCCGGTCTTTTGGAGAGACCGGCTTCGTGCAAGTTGTAACCGATGCTCTTCGCCATAAGTACCCCGATGTTTATCCGAGCAATACAGACCCGATTAATCTGGGCTATAGATTGACTACGCCACCAACTGTGCACGAAGGCAAGATGTATGTCGCCGCGGCTTTGTCAGAAGGTCACATCCCTGGTGGCTTGGTCATTCGTATCGACGCGATCACCGGTGCGGTCGAGTGGGTATTTAACACCGTTCCCCAAACGCCCAGCGATTCCGGTTGGGAGATAGCAAGGGACACATGGGGAACAGGTCAACGAGCAGGCGGAGGTGTATGGACTCCGCCAGCTATCGATACTGAATTTGGTCTGGTCTATGTTAATGCAGGCAATCCATCTCCAGACTATGATGGTTCAGCTCGGGTAGGTGCAAATTTATTTACCAATGCCACCATCGCATTGGATATTAATACGGGGGATCTGGCCTGGTACTTCCAAGCGGTGCATCATGATCTTTGGGATTGGGATCATGTGACCGGGCCCCTTCTATTTGACGTCACCAATGAAGAAAGTGAGCTAGTTAAAGGCATAGCAGCTGGGGGTAAAAATTGTTTGTTTTATATGTGGCATCGAGAAACCGGGGAGCCACTCTTTCCAATGCCGGAAACCGCAATGCCAACTGAAACTGACGTACCAGGTGAGGTGGTATACCCAACTCAACCGATTCCCCATAATGCCCGCGGCATTCCAATGGACCCCTTGTGCGCGACTTTTATTCCTTTCGATGATCCAGAGCTGGCTGCACGTAGCAAGCAAATCTATACCCCTTATTCGCTTACCGAACCTTATATTGTTGCCCATGGTGGCTCTAGTTTCGGTTCTGCTTCGTTTAGCCCAAGAACTCAATTGGTCTATATCACTGGCAAAAACGGAGCAATTAGTTTAACAGTTCAACCGGTTGGCGATTCCTTAACCCCAGGACCTGACAGCCGCGGTCATACTGAAAACTACGCCAGCCTGGATCGAGTATCAGAAGCCTACCCCGCGTCCACAACCGTTTCTGCTTACAGCCCGGTAGATGGCGAACAGGTATGGCAAGCTGAACTGCCTGCACAATCAGCGATCGGCGCAAGCGGAAACTTAGTGACCGCAGGTGATCTGCTTTTTCAGGGACTAGAAAGCGGCGCTTTCCATGCATTAGATGCTGAGAACGGCGAGACATTGTTCGTTTATCAAACATCGAGGACCATCAGATCCAGCCCACTGACCTATTCTGTTGAGGAGAAACAATATGTTACTGTAGTGTCTACAAACACTGTTGTGACACTCTCTCTGCCCTAAAGCATCTACTAAGAAAAAGGAATCAGTATGCGTGCATTAATTTTCGTATTATTAATTGTGTTGACACTGCCACTATTGATTTTTGGATTCGTTATTTACACCTGGCGCGTCCGCCGAATTGTCATCCCGCAGAATATATCCGGCACAGCCAATGAGCCTTTTGGAGGCAGACTAGCAATGCATGTGGCGGGAACCTATAAAGACGAGGTTGCCTATAAAATAGCCCACCATACTCCGGTTTTTGGCGGAATCGTTCGCTTCCTAACTATCGATATAATGGGGTTTTGCAGCAAACTCAGCGGTTTTAAAGGGAGTTTTTTTGCTTATCCAGGCCCTCGCCCTTCGACCCTAATGACCATGATGTCACACCGCACCCATTTTTTTAATCAATCCATTCAAGACGTCCTAAGCAGAGAGGATAATCCCGCAACTCAATTAGTCGTATTGGGTGCAGGCTTTGACACCCGCTGTTATAACTTACCAGAAGGCGCGGACATCAAATGCTTCGAAGTTGATATGCCTCCAACACTTAAGGCAAAAAAACGAGCACTCCAGTTAGCTAAAATTGCTCATGATCATGTAACCTTCGTAGAGACTGACTTCAACCAGGAAACTTGGTTGGAAGCACTGCTGGACTCTGGGTTCAACCCAAACCTAACTACTTATGTCCTTTGGGAAGGTGTCACGATGTATTTGGTTGAAGAGGCCGTTCGCGACACCCTTAATCTGATTGCATCTTTACCCACAGGCAGCGTAGTTGGCGCTGACTTTTTCTCCCAAGACCTTATTCAAGGCAATCCACCTTTCGAGAAAATCAGCAAGGCCATGCATAGGGGGATAAAATACCAGTACAGTGAGAACCTCCAATTCGGTATACCAACAGGAGAAACTCTTTCTGAAGGACTTGAAGAATACCTGGGTGAAAGCGGGCTAAGACTTGCGCGCTTCGAGCACGTTGGTCCCACTGAAGATAAGAAACCGCCCTGGTACTTCTTCGCTCATATAGAAAAACACTGATTACTGCTTTTCGTATTTTCGCAACCGCCATGGCGCGACATCTGCCGCGTAAATTACGGTATCGTCATGAGACGCACTTATGCCTGACGCACCTGATATGCGTGTCTGATCGGCTAGACCCAAATCAGGGTCTGGAATAAAGTATTGTAAATCGCCAGTACGAGCACTGCCTATATAAATACCTCGTCTGGTTCCAGGATTGGTATTCGCATTCGAAGTCGAGTCGGTAGAGTAAAGCGTGTCCGTTACTTTGTTGATATAAATTCCACTGGGTCTGCCGAAGTTTGACCATGCGTCAACAAAAGTACCATCCTGCTCAAAGATCTGAATTCGACTATTGCCGCGATCACCGACAAACAATCTTCCTTGCGAATCCATTGCAAGATCATGGGGTGTGCTGAATTCTCCCGGTCCTGACCCAGTCGTTCCCCATTCCAAAAGGTAATCACCATTTGCCGCATACTTCACGATACGATTGTTCGGCCCTTCGCCATCGGCAACAAATATATCTCCATTTTCAGCAACAATAACACTTGAGGGGCGATTGAATGTATATTGATCTTGACCTGTGATACCGGGCTGACCCAAGGTCATGAGTAACTCACCTTCGGGATCGATTTTATGAACCACAGCCCCCATTTCGCCTGATGCCAAAGCAACATCTGTTATCCACATATTCCCTTCGTGGTCGACATTAAAACCGTGCGGCCTTCCCACGAGCCCTGTCCCAAATCCAGCGAGAAATGTTCCCTCAGGAGAAAACTTTAGAATAGGTGGATAACCAGACCAACGCCCCAGACAATTGGCTGTCAATCCATCTGAATGCCCTGGCGCAACTAACGGGTCTCCTAACACCACTTTGAAACAGCGATGATAAACATAAACATTTTCGTCGGGCCCAACCCGAACCTGAATCATTTCACCCCAGCGTCCATCATTTAAATCAGTCGGTGGGCTGGGTGCATCGACCAATTGATAAGGATTAGTCTGGGCAACCAATGAAAAAGGGCTGAACAGAACTACTAAAATACAAAAAATCTTATTTCTAAAAGCTAAAGTCATAGATCCTCTGTATAAATTTCCTTCTAATTAACGCTTACGAAACCATTGGGTAGCGCCGTCAACTGCCAAACCTGCGCCGGATACATACTTCCCTGTGTCTGAAGATAAATATACGACCGCGTTAGCAATATCGTCGCCCTCTCCAAAGGTGCCAAGTGGTATATTTTTCTTAACTTCTTCCCCTAACCCTTGCTGGATAATGAGTCGATCCACCCCTTCAGTTCCTTCTATCGGACCGGGTGAAATCCAGTTAGCACGAATGCCGTATTGCCCCCATTCCGCAGCAAGAGTCTTCATTAGATTTTGAATGCCCGATTTCGCAGCTCCGGCATGGGCAGCTCCAGGCCAACCAAAATCTGCCTGGGTGGTACTAATAGAAATTATACGACCCCCATCTTGTGAGGCTTTTAAATATTCAAGCGCCGCCTGACAGCAATTAAAGGTCCCATTCAAGTCAATCTCAATCACAGTACGCCAACCATTCCACGAAAGGTCTTCGGTCGGACAAATAAAATTACCAGCCGCATTACAAACTAAAATATCGAGACCACCAATTTCCCCAACAACCTCATCAAAAGATTTTTTTATACCATCAGGATCGCGTACGTCACCAGTGCGCCACACTACGTCAATTCCATCTTGCTCTTTAAAAGCTTTGACCGCCGCAATTAAATTCTCTTCCTTGCGCGACACTATTCCAACACTGGCTCCCAAAGTACCTAACCTACGTACTATGTAACTACCTATACCTGTGGCGCCGCCAGTTACGATCGCGCTCTTACCATTTAAAATTCCTTCAGCAAAACTCACAACTGATACTCCTTTTTTTTGTGCTAGGGTCTTACCCGCACATATTTTTCAAACCGCTGCCGCCCTACCTGTCCTGCATAGATATTGCCTTCGTCATCCGAAGCTAAAAACTCGATACCGCTTCCGGTGGGAACTTCGTAGTCGGGTATAAATTCGGTGACATAGCCGGTAGTGGCATCTCCGATACGAATACCTCTTTCCCAACCACGATTCCATTGCTCGCCTGACATACCGTCGGCGACGAATATTTTGTCGTTGTCATCAATCCAGATACCACTGGGACGACCGAATTGAGTCCAAATGTCTAGAAGATCACCATCTTGATTAAAAATCTGAATACGATTATTACCTCGATCTGCCACGAATAGGCGTCCCTGCGAGTCCATCTTTAAATCGTGGGGATCATTAAAACCCCCGCTCTCGCGACTAGTGTCCGCAACACCACCACCTAATTGAAAAAGGAACTCTCCGTCCCGACTGAATTTAATAATACGATTATTGCCACCTCGATGCCCGTCAGCTATCCAGAAATCACCATTAGGCTGAACAAGCACAGCAGCAGGGCCATTGAAATGGGTTTCATCATCCCCCGGAACACCTGCTTCACCTAAGCGCACCAAGACTTCACCGTCTTGGTCAATTTTAATTACCTGATGACCCATGCCTCGCTCGGATCCAGGCGCGCCCCGAGCATCTCCGTCCGGTGCTCCCTCAGTAACCCAGAAGTTTCCATCGGCATCCATATCAAACCCATGGGGCCAAGCGAACACTCCCCCACCAATGCTTTTGACAGTATTACCATCCTTATCAAGCTTATGGATCGGATCGTAATCAGAGCCT
The DNA here is from genome assembly GCA_002723195.1 of Gammaproteobacteria bacterium. Lineage (GTDB taxonomy): Bacteria > Pseudomonadota > Gammaproteobacteria > Pseudomonadales > Pseudohongiellaceae > UBA9145. The sequence continues at coordinate 25,194 of PBNR01000070.1, forward strand.
GCGCACTGATTGGCGCTGCATCGCTCTACAATCCAAATATGTTCTCCATCTGGATCAGGTTGCACTCCCGTAACTACGCCCATTGGCCTGCCGCCGGGCAGCTCACCCCAGTGGTAAACAACTTGGTAGGGATTGTCCTGAGCAGAACCTTGTAACGTAAAAATGAGGCTGCTAAACACTAGAGCTGCGGCTTTGAATTTATTGAATTCAGTCATATAGCGCTCCTTTATGATCTTTTTAGGTCAAACTTTATGACGCCCATTTTTATACGGAGTGCCATTAACTACAAGGGGAGCAAACAACTGTTTAGGAAAAAATTGATGCTCCTTACAAATACCAAGGTGTTTAGTCAATACAATTTAAGTCGACAAGAAGTTTCTCTGATTTGCTAACCGAGCGATCTGGAAAGAAGTTAATAGAAACCATCTCCTGCAATTGATCCAATTCTGTAAGATGGCCGCAATAGGAATCGAATTGGCCTAACTCTCTTGGAAATACAAAAGCTACAAAATCATTATGCTGGGCAATAATCTTGTAATACGCTGCAGGTTCAATTGAAGTTGGAGTGGTCGTTAAGTTGCTTATTAAAAAAAGTGGCCCACTGATGACCTGCAATTCTTCTGCCTTTATTACCAATTCGTTTAACCGCTGTTCCAGTTGTAACCATGGACCCAATCTTAGCGCTTTCGGCATAGGTACCATGTTGCTTAGATTATTTAAATCGGACCAATAAGGGGTATTGGCAAAAGAAGTCATTGGTGCCAATCTGGCACTTTCCTCTTCCTGCTCTGGGAGCTCGCCAATACCAGCATAAGGATTATTACTGACGGCAATCTCGGCCAGGCGTAATTCGCTAGTGCCTATTTCCAACACATCCTCCACCCCGGAAAAGCTCAAGAGTCGATCCGGTTGCCATACCCTGGGCAACAAGGACGCCACACCTATGGCGTCTTTAGTCAAGCGATAGGAAACCCAATCCGCCAGCCCGGTGTCACCGTTTAATCCGGCAGCATAAACATGATGTATCACTACATTGGCCCTGGTCATTGCGATGGATGTTTCGTATTGAGGGCAAACGCCATCGCAATGCGTTACCACAACATCCTGACCATAAGAATTTGTTATAAGCAATATTGCTATTGATAGCTTGATAGCTTCTCTCGAAACTCTGTAAGTTGATTTAATGATGGCTACGAACTTTTTCATTCCAACACCGTGCACAAAATTTACTCAAGTTAAGATTACTGGATTCTACGCCAAAATTCTGGAAAAGGCTCTGTTGAACAAAGTTCAGGTTATCTATTTTGAGCGTAATTGCTAAGGATTATTGTGCCATTCTAGCCTTGTCTTTTAGTTATTTCCTTGATCGCAAATTGCTTACCACGATCAATCCCGCAAAACTTACATTCGCATATAGGCATAACGTTGCATACTACCGCCCAGTGCTCAAGGTTAGCTAGACAAACCAAACTCCATTGGTTAGCTGGCAATCAATTGAATCCAATGCCATATGGGTGATCAGCCCAAATCCCAGTAACCGAGTTTTAGGAAGAAGCGCCAGCAGGAAATATATAGGTAAAACTTCTAACTGATGGAGTGGATGGAAGCCGATACTGCAGCGATTCGGGTCAAAAATAGGCTCTGCGAGCAAATGATCAAGATCCACGATCATTGCCACTACCATGAGAAGGTAAGCTTTATGCCAATACTTACGAAAAAATGCTGTAGCAAACAGAGCTGGCACTGCAAAATGAAGGATTAAATGAAGGGGAAATAGGATCAAACTATCTTACTGACTCAGCGCGTAAACCCAAATTGCAGCGCCGCCTTTGGGAGAATCATTGACTGGCATGCCTTCCGGTTCAGCAAAAATATCATACATGCGCGCCCAATCGTTAACATGGTAGCCAGTCTGCCCAACGACAATTGCTAGATACTGCACATCATCTACCCTATAGGTAATAATGTTAGAGCTAGGCACATCATCTAAAATACCTTCCCAAAGAATCTCGCCAGTCTCATCGTGGAAAGCACGAAACTGACGATTCAAGTCTCCAGCAAAAACTAAACCACCAGCGGTTGCCAGAATCGAACTAATTACCGGACTAGGCTGACGATGTATCCAGTCAAATTCCTGATTCTCTAAGTCCAGGGCCTGCACTCGACCCATATTACCATTGCTGTCAGGGAACATCGCCTCTCGCAACTGGATATTTGTAGTGAGAATCTGGTAGCGACCATCGGGACCTACCTCAAGACAACCTTCATTGAGCGGCAAATATAAGCGCTTGGTATTGGGATTATAGGCCGCAGGAGGCCAACTCTTTGCGCCATAATGATTAGAGCAAATCAGTCTTTGTTCTTCTAACTGAGGAATGGTGTAAGGGTTGATGCTTTTATATCCAGTAACAGGATCAATAGCATCGACAACATTTTGCAGGCCCATATCCATGGAGAATAAATATTCTCCCGAAGCCGCATCTACTGCGTCCAAGATACCAAGTTTGCCCATGTTAACTACGGCTTTTCGTTCCTCTCCGTTGATATCAATGTTTACAATTTGCCTTTCGAAAGCCCAGTCCAAATCCCATTGATCATTTTCCAAATGCTGGTAATACCAAACCAGATCACCATTATCTGGATTCAGTGCAATAGTAGCGTTGGTGTACAGCGCATCATTCGTAATGCCATCAATATTGACCGGATAGAGCAATGGAGCAGTGTTGTAAGTAGGAGCAACACCAAAATAAACGAGATTTAATTCTGGGTCGTAAGCTCCAGCATTCCATACGGAACCACCACTCCTCTCCTCTATAGGTATCCCGTTCCAAGAATTTCCTCCAGGCTCGCCTGGACGAGGAATAGTATAAAAGCGCCATTTGTGTTTACCGGTTGCCCTATCAATTCCATCAATCCATCCTCCTTCCGGAATGCGCAGGGATGTAATACCTTGAATGATGGTGTCACCAACAACAAAAGGTGCCATACGTAAATGGTAGCCTTCGTATTTTTCATCAAATTCGATCTCATGATCCCAAACTAATTCTCCAGTTCGAGCATTGAGCGCTAAAACGTGTAGATCGGAAGTGGGGACAAAAACTAAATCACCGTGCAGGGCCACGCCTTTTTTCTGACTAGCTTGTACTTCTGTTGCATGTTCATAACGCCAAAGCAAGGCTCCGTTGCTCGCATCTATAGCGAATACAGTATCTGGGAAGGTAAACATATACATGATGCCATCATGCACCAATGGGCCCGGGTTATTTACTCCAGTCTGCAAAGGCATGCGCCAACTTAATTCTAGATTGGCCACAGTTTCCCGATTAATCTGATTAAGCTTACTGAAGCCATGATTATCGTAGCTACCTTGCCAGATTAACCAGTCGTCTGCGGGTGGATCTAACAACATTGCATGGGAAACAGTGCTATAGCTTTGAATAAGCGCCTGAGCCTCTTTTGAAACACTAATTGGAACCTGCACTGCCGATCCAGAAAACTCCGGCAGTAATAAATCAGCGGCGAAATCCAAACCATCTGCTATTAAAGATTCACTAGCACCGTAGCCATTAAAGGCAAGTATGTACGCAGTCAATGCCTGGTAATCAACATCCGTGAGATTGGATTGATTAGCGGGCGGCATCTGCCGCAATTCAATTGCAAAGTTAGATAGCGGAGCACCGTTCCATTTGGCGGCAAATGCAGTATCTGTTAAGGCGGGGATAACTGCGGCGCCCTCGAGATTAACCCCATGGCAACTTGCACAGTTTAAATCATAGAGCTGTTTACCAGTTACCACCTGTTCGTTCGTGAAGCTGACCATTTGGGCTTTTATTGGCTGAATTACCAATAGCGCCATGATCAGGATTGCGAGCCGATACAAAAGAGAGCGAGCTGAATTTTTTAGGAATTTCATGTTGGTCAGTCTGGTAATGCAAAGCTAATCAGTTCCGCTGTATCGAACCTTCCTCCAGCGACAGCAATGTACTGCTTGCCTTCGTGCAAGTAAGACATTACGGGCCCATGAAGCCGGCGATCCAATTTAACGTCACCAACTTTTGCTCCAGTATGCTTATCATAGGCCACTAGCACAGACCCTTCGGCATCTTCATGAACTTCGTCTTTCTGAGGCAGATGTGAAATCACTAATCCTTTTGTGACCAGTATCCCGCCTTCCGCAGACACATCAGTAAATACACTACCTAAGTCTGGCAAATCCAGATGCTCCAGCAGTGGATGATTCGCCGGCCCTTTGCCGAAAGGCTCTTGCCATATGTGCTCTCCAGTATTCAAGTCAATAGCAGTTATCCTTCGGTAAGGAGGCTTTGTTAAGGGCAGGCCCATGGGCCCAATATTTCGTTGCACATTAATAACATAAGGCCAGTCAGAGTCAGGATCGTTTGGCGGGACTAATGACATAGCATAAGGTCGGGTATGCGATGGCACGTATAGAAACCCTGTTTCCGGATCAACGTTTGCTCCAGGAAAGTTTGCCCCACCGCCGGCTCCGGGCAGAAACACCGTTGCATCCTTACCATCGGTACCAGCAACAATGGGCGGCGTAAAAATCGGACCTAGTACAAGTTTGGCAGCAATTTCCTGAGCTGCCGCATGGATCTCAGGCGTAAAATCGATGAGATCTGCTTCCGTCATTCCTTGTTTTTCGAATGGGGCTGGCTTTGTTGGGAAGGGCTGTGTCGGGTGGGTTCTTTCTCCCGGCACATTGCTGGGAGGGACAGGCCTCTCTTCGATAGGCCAAACCGGTTCTCCAGTCAATCGATCAAATACATAGGTAAACCCCGTTTTGGAGACCTGGGCCACCGCTTTAATGGGTTCACCATCAACGACAATATCGACCAGATTCGGCGCCGAGGCTACATCATAATCCCACAGGCCATGATGTACTGTCTGGAAATGCCAAATTCGTTCACCCGTGTCAGCATCCAGAGCAACTATTGATTCAGCGAATAAATTTTCACCAAGTCGCTTCCCTCCCCAGTAATCATTCGTAGGTGTTGAGGTTGGCAAATAAACGATCCCCGCCTCATCATCGGCAGACATAAAAGTCCAGACATTAGTATTGCCGGCCTCTTGCCAAGAATTGTTCTCCCAGGTTTCAACACCAAATTCCCCTTCCTGAGGGATGGTGTTGAACCGCCATTTGAATTCTCCAGTATAGGCGTCATAAGCTCGGACATGCCCTGGTGGACTTCGATTGAATAGCGTGTAATCAAAAATTTTGGAACCAACGATGACAGAGGTGCCCACCGCGATTGGTGGAGCACCATGTGTGATGTTATCGATCTCGAACTCCAGTTTACCAAAATTACTGCGCAGATCGACATAACCATTGTCGCCAAAATTTGGATCCGGTTCGCCTGTATGGATATCAACAGACACTAGTTGCTTGCCTAAAGTCGCGATAAAGATTCTTTCGATCTCTCCATCGGTCCAATATTCAATCCCACGAGTTTGTGCCGGAGAAAAAACGGGTCTGCCATAAGCATAACTTTCTGGGTCAAAACTCCAAATCAGCTCACCACTGCCAGGATCTAGTGCAACCACCTGACCATGATTGGTATTAGTGTAAATAACGCCGTCTATATAAAGAGGTACTGCACGAAAGTGACCAGTAGCATAAGCCAGGTTTCTGGGGAGATTGACATCGATTGACTGCCAACGCCAAGCGATTTCTAGTTCGTCAAAATTTTCTCTATTGATTTGATCTAGGGGAGCATATTTATCGGAGAAGTGGCTTCCTCCAGCATGATGCCATTCGCCCAAAACGATGGAAGCATCGCCATCATTCTCTGAAGCGCAGGAGGAAAGTAGCGCCCATACGAGCAAGCTAGCGAGTTGATTTTTCATTTTCCGCCCTCTTATTTACTACTCCGAGTGTACCAAAGCATGTAGGATGAAGCTAAGTTAAGAAAATAAATTGTTGCCTTCTTTAAATTGAGTTCTCTATGAAATCTTTACCACTAGAAAAAATCACTAGAGTAACTACAATTTTAACAATCGGTTCATTGCTTTTTGCGCTAAACAGTTTTAATTCTATGGCTGCAGCACAATCTAAAACTGGTGTCGATATCGACTCTCTAGGGCCTCAGGTCGGGGACGCAGTCCCACGATTCGAGCTATCAGATCAGAACGGCAACTTACAATCCCTTGATTCTATCCTAGGACCAAACGGTGGCATGTTGCTCTTCCATCGATCGGCCGATTGGTGACCATACTGTAAAGCGCAGCTCGTGGAGTTGCAGGACCGACTTGAAGAGCTGCAAAGCGCCGGAATAGGTGTTGCAGCTATAAGTTATGATTCACAGAAAACACTTTCGAATTTTGCAGAACGGTACGAGATTTCTTTCCCACTGCTATCCGACAATAACTCCGCCGTTATCTCAGAATTCGGAATTTTAAACACAATTGTGCAGGAAAGCTTAGGCCCTCGAGCTAAAGATCCTGATGTTACAGAGGATGTGTATAGATTTGTCGCAGCCGAAGTAATGGATTCACAGTTTCCGCAATTACGAAGAATGATTAATGGCACTCCTTTCCCCGGCACCTTCATGTTAGATGCTAATGGTGTTGTTGCTTCTCGATATTTTGAAGAGTTTTATAGGGAACGAATGACGACTTCTAACGTGATGCTCAAAGAAGGAATTGCGTTGAATCCTATTGCAGCAATCGAAGGATCAAGCGCTCAATTAAATTTTAGAGCTTATCCAAGTAACCCAGTAGTCACCAACGGTTCTCGCTTCTCTATCGCTGTGGATGTTAAACCAAATGAAAACATGCATGTCTACGGGCCAGGCGCTGAAAATATGGGCTATCAAGTTATTAAATTAAACATGGCACCTTCTGAGTATGTTTCTTTTGAGAGCATGGAATACCCTGAATCTGAGATTTATCATTTCAAACCTTTAGATGAACATGTGCCTGTCTACCAATTACCATTTACGATTTTACAGGAAGCAGTTGTTGCGGCTTCAGCTGAGAAAGAAGAACAATTGAGGGAAATTAATGCTCTTACACTATCCGGCGAACTTGAATATCAAGCCTGCGACGATGCAATTTGTTACTTACCGGTGTCCGTGCCAGTAACTTTTACACTAGAATTCGATCACTTAGATTATCAGCGCGCTAGGTAAACATATCGAACGGTTCGAAGCGACCGTTTAATACACCTGGGCCCGAGTCGTGGCCTAACCATCCTCTGATCATAGTTTGATATACACGACGGAAGTCCGTTGTATGTCTTAAATTGTCACCCTCAGAAAGATTAGTAAGACTAGGAAGGTCTCCATAATGCCCGCCCCTAACATTCTTACCAACGACAAACATTACGTTTGCGGCACCATGGTCAGTTCCGAGACTAACATTTTCCGGAACGCGACGACCGAACTCAGAGAAAATCATTAAAGCCACATCTTCTGCTTTACCTATTCTTTCCAGGTCCCGAATAAAAGCTGCAACTGCGTCAGAGGTATAAGTTAATAACCGCTGATGCACATTGTTCTGAAAAACGTGCGTATCGAAAGCATTATTGCGGTAGGAAACATAGTAAAGTTTCGTCGGCATACCTGCACCAATAAGAGAAACCACCTTCGGCAGATCGAGGCTATTAACACCATAATCGATAGGTGACCTGTAATTAGCCCACGCTTGTCTAACCAAAGCCGAAGCATCATTAGCGCTGCGCGCTATATTAAGTAAGTAGCGCCTAGAAGGATTGTCAACATTGCCAACATCGGGGACTCTTTCCAGCACCTTTTTCTCTTCATGGAAGGCTTCCCGCATGAATCGGTTTGGTTGATCGAAGACTACGGGCACATGATATTCGCTGCGGACCGCAAGAGACTGGCGAGCAGCTACATTGACCATATAGTTCGCCGGTGCCGAAGGTTCTATATCATCAGCCAATCTGCCTACCCACCCATACTCTTCACCACTATTAGGTGCCGCTGTATGCCAGTAGGCCATGGAAGTAAAATGAGAGAAAGAAGGGTTTTCATACCCACAACCATGAACAATTGCCATATTGCCATCTTTGTACAAAGCCTCAAATCCGGCCATACCTGGATTCAGTCCAAAATGATCATCAAGGAGTCTTAATTCATTCTTTGGCAAGCCAATTTCTGGGCGGTGCCGATAGTACGCATCATCCGCATAAGGTACGACCGTATTTAAACCATCGTTGCCGCCCGACAGTTCAAGAATTACTAGAATTTTCCCATTGGCGGTCGCCGCAGCGGCGGCCTCGGCAATTCGACCAAACGCAGAAGGCGCTAATGTCGACGCCCCCAGTCCTGCAATACCAAGAGTCGCCATACCCTGACTCAGTACTTCGCGACGCTTCATTTTATTCTTTAATAAACTTTCTCTTTTCATAACTATTCTTCTTTACATCTTTTTTGTTATCAATACTAGCTCAATTGATATTCTGGTTGGCTTAACAAAAGGTGAAGGGTCATGCGCAAAGAATCTTCCATATAAGACTCGGCTTCGGTCACATTTGTAGTGCCTAATTCATTATTAAGAAACTCGATTAGCATGCTACGCGCATCCAACCCTGGAGGCACGCGCATGAATCTGCCAATAAAATAATCAACGACCTCTGCGGTATTACTAATTTCCTGCTCCTTAACCATTTCACTTAGATTCAAAGTCGCGGTGTGCCGAGGGATAGGTATGACTCGTTCGATTGCCATTTGCCATCCCCGGAAACTCCCATATCGAGTATTAAAGTCTTCATCTCTATCAGCGAGCATATTGGACTCAGCCATTACCTGTCCTTCACCAATGCTTGAGGGCTGAGTTGCGGAGGTAATGTCTAGTCCTTCCCGAATGCGTCGGGCAACACTTTGAATCTCGCGGCTACCGTTACGTCGATCCGGAGGTATAAAGTTAATATCCGGAAATAATACATCCCTTGCAAAATTTCCGCGTTCTAGTAAAAGTCCCGGTGTAACCCAGCTTCGTCCGCCAGCCCAACCGGCAACAGTTGGCGGTCTAAAAAGTGTTTGTCCCAACGCCCCTGTAGCGAGATTAAAGTCAGGGACCCCCGGGGCCGCTTCCAACCCAAGTTTTATATAAGTTGAAACCGCTAGCTCGACAGGACTCTTGATATGTGTGCCAACAGAAGCAGCGCTGTAAAAATCCTTCGAAAGGAAAATGGTTTCAAGTAAGGTGGCTATCTCATAGTCCCCTTCACGAAATATATCGCCGAGTTCTGCTTGAAATACCGAACTTAAATCATCTCTAACAAAGAAATTATAAAGCTTACCCGCAATGTATTCAGCAGTAGCGGGCTGCTCCATGATGATATCGATAATCTCCACACCATCAAATTTCCCTGTCCGGCCTAGAAAATGTTTGATATCGTCATCGTGTTGTTCTGCATTTATGACAAACTCAAGATCAACATAATTCCAGCCGGTAAAGGCTCGAGCAGCTTCTCGAATATCCGTTTCGCTGTAATTGCCAACTCCCATGGTAAAGAGCTCCATTATTTCACGAGCAAAGTTTTCGTTTGGCGCGCCTTTAACATTTACCCCGGCATCCAAAAAAGAAAGCATCGCTGGATCCTGCGCGACAGCTACCATAAGATCACGATAGTTGCCTGTGCCCCTTTCATGAAAGAGTTCGAGTTCCATTAGCAACTTGCGATAATCGCGCACCTTAGTTTCGTTTACTGCATAATGCCCATGCCAAAACAACGCCATTTTTTCCTGCAACGGATTATTAGATGCCACCATGCGATTTGCCCACCAATAGGCGACACGATTAGTTTCTAATACACTGGCCCGTAACCAATAGAAAAATTTATTCACAACCGGTTGAAGACGACGGTTGCCGGTAGGTTTAACTTTTATACCCAGAGCTTCTCCGGTCTCCTTAGCAAGATCCGTGGTAGCAGGTCTGCTAGGAGGAAAAGGCTCCAATCCTGGATCATGAATACCTGAGTGCTCGAACGCTTGTAAATGACTATTTGTTTCAGCCTCAAAATAAACAAGTCTACGAACGGCTTCCCGTGGAGACATGGAAGCGAGTATTTCAATGTCATGAGGCGTGCCGCCAAACCCAGCTCTTTCTAGCAAATGGGCTGCGCGGTCATAGTTCCAGTCAGCTGTGGTAATAGGGCTTAGGTTATCTTTCCAGGATACAATCCCACTGCTTTGGGCAAGTGCTTGCTGAGCCAAAAGACCAATGCCGAGTAAAGCAGCAAATGACAGCCCTTTTAGAACCACTATTGTTGGTCCTCTCACGATGTCCACTCCATTTCCAATATTTCAGTTGCTATTCAGATTTTCACTGTAGCGTATATCGAGTTGCGGGTGAACTCCAATGTGTCAGATGTAACAGTAAGATACCAATATTTATCTAAAGCAGCCCTTATCATACGGTAGCGGGTTTCGGTCCCCAGGAGCGTTACCAACTTTCCAGCCTAATTATCGCTAATATGACGGCAACGCGAATACTAGTATCTCGTCGTCCTTGTCTCTCCCGCCCCCTGCAACTGCAATGTATTGCTTACCTTCATGCATATAACTCATAGGCGGGCCATGCAATCTTTGCCCTACTAGCACTTCCCCCACAGTTGCGCCCGTCGCTTTGTCTAAAGCTACCAATATAGAGCCGCGCGCGTCGGGACTTATCTCATCTTTCTGCGCTAGAAACGATATTAAAAGAGTCTTAGTGACCAATATACCACCTTCTGCAATAACGTCATCGTAGACACTTCCAAGTGGGGGCAAGCCTAGATGTTCCAGTAAGGGATGATTAGCGGGCCCCATACCGAAAGGGATCTGCCAAACATGTTCACCAGTATTCAAATCAATCGCAGTGATTCGTCGATAAGGCGGTTTTAAAAGTGGTAATCCAAAAGGGCCGACCTGTCTTTCCATCTGAATAACATAAGGCCAATCGGAAGTCCCTTGAGGTGGTGTTATTAACGACATACCATGGGGGCGTGTGGCAGACGGCACATACAAGATCCCGGTTTCTGGATCGATACTCGCGCCTGGAAAATTTGCGCCACCACCAGCACCTGGGACCACAAACGTCGCTATTTTACCCCTTTCACCTCTAACTATTGGCGGAGTATATATCGGGCCTAGTAGGAAATTACTAGCTATCTCCCGCGCTTCCGCCGCAATCTCTGGAGTGAAATCAATTAAATCTTCTTCGCTCACACCCTGTCGATCGAAAGGTGCCGGTTTCGTCGGGAAAGGTTGTGTCGGGTGGGCTCGCTCACCGGGCACAGTGCTTGCGGGAACCGGCCTTTCTTCAATAGGCCAAACCGGCTCACCGGTAATGCGGTCAAACACGTAGGTGAATGCTGTTTTTGAAACCTGGGCAACAGCTTTAATAGGCTCGCCATCGACTTCAATATCGACTAGGTTAGGCGCCGACCCGATGTCGTAATCCCACAATCCGTGATGCACAGTCTGAAAATGCCAAAGACGTTCCCCGGTATCCGCATCTAATGCAACCAGTGCTTCTGCATAGAGATTTTCTCCTAGCCGCATCCCACCCCAATAGTCATTGGTTGGTGTTGAAGTCGGCAAATAAACAATACCTGCTTCATCATCAGCGGACATGAAAGACCATACATTAGTATTGCCCGCAGTGCGCCACGAATCGTCCTCCCAGGTTTCCGTGAATTCTTCACCTTCTTGCGGAATGGTATTAAAGCGCCACTTAAGATCGCCAGTGTAAGTGTCATACGCACGAACATGTCCTGGAGGCGAACGGTTGTACATGCCGTAATCAAAGATCTTAGAGCCAACAATTAGAGAATTACCAACGGCTATAGGTGCAGCACCGGCGGTTATAAAATTTGATTCAAATTCCAAACGACCTAAATTCTGGCTTAGGTCGATATAACCGTCCTCCCCAAAATCCAAGTCCGGTAGACCGGTTTCGGCGTCGATGGATAAGAGTTGTTTTCCAAGAGTAGCTACGAAAATTCTTGCAATTTCACCATCGGTCCAATATTCGATCCCCCGAATCATGATATTTGTTTGAATGGGTGGTCCATAACGATAACTTTGTGGGTCGAATAACCACAATTCTTTTCCGGAAACTGCGTCTAAAGCTGCTACCATGCCATGATTGGTATTTACATACATTATGCCGTCTATAACTAGTGGCACGGCACGGTAATCCGCGGTGCCATAACCAACCCCCTCAGGTAAAAGTAGATCAGCAGATCGCCAACGCCAAACTAACTCTAAACTGGCAAAGTTATCAGCATTTATTTGATCAAGATTCGTATACTTAGCAGAGCTATGATCACCTCCAGCGTGACGCCAGTCGCCAACCACCTCGTAGGGTTTTCCTGTATCTTTGGTATTACAACTTGCTAAAAGAAAAAAAAGCCCAGTGGTAAAGATAAAGTGGACGGTGGTTTTCATAGCTCTTATTTCGCTTGAGTGGTTTTCCCCAGTGTACCAAAAACCACTGCTTGTCAGATATTATGTAGGTTTTAAATCTACTTAATCAGATAGAATTTTTCTCTGAGCACTGCGAGTCACACTATTTTATCGGTTCCTTCTCTGAAGGGTTCGACTAGCGCGATCGCTCATGGAATGCGCACGGCTATTCGAAAAAGAAAACGCTGAACCACTTGATCGCGGCGCATCTTGAGTTCTAACTTGAGGTGTCGAGATTTGTGGTCGCGAACCCTGCGAACGTTGCACCGAAGACGAATCTCTTCTGCCGAAATTAAACGAAGATGAATCCTGACCGGAACTGGAACGACTGCTAGGCTGTCTTGGTATTCCTGCGCCCCCAACGCCCTGCGCTCCTATTCTGCGTTGCGTACTTTGGTCATTAAAAAAAGTTACGCCACTCGAAGGCCTGGTTATTTCGGTGGAATGTCGTTGTTGTCTCCGGGTTGGCATCTGGCGACTACGAGTATCAGTTGTTACTCTGCCCCGTTCACTACCAAAGGTGCTTCCGGGGGTCGCTATTTCGCGAGCAGATGTGCGGCTAGGTTGCACCGTGCCATTGCGACTGGAAGGCGCAAATAATGAAAAGCTTTGTTCCCCGGGCTCAATTTGTATGGGCCTATTAGCCCTTGGAATAGCTCGAGCTTTGGGTTGGTTGCGTAAAGACTCAAAGCTAGCAACGCCATTTTGTTGAACTTTCGGCTGAAACCTTCGCTGCGTGTTCTGCTGCATATTCTGAGGTGGGATTTCTCGAGATACTGCAGATCTTGATGAAGTATTTGTAGGCACGCTTTGCATTCCACCACTACGCAAACTATTGGGATTTTGCGCGTTGCTAACGTTTCCTTGCCGCCTACTGCTATTAAGAAAAGAGCTGTTGCTATTTGCGGCTTCGCCCAGTCGTTCCCCGTTTATTCTTCCTCCATCGCGATGATCACGAGAACGCCTACCAAGGTCGGTGGACACTCCTCTATCAAAATCAGAACTTGAGTAAGACTCATTGCGGCTCCGCGAACTTTCCCGATTCAATTCGAAATTACTGACATCGTTGCCTATTCCACGACGACGACCATAGTTAGATGTTGCGTAATAATTATTTGAACGATTATCAAATGGACGGGCACCGAAATGTGGTTGTGGACGCCAAAAGCTCCCATCGCTATGTCCATTCCCATAATTTCGATAGCTATTATCAACATAATAGTTGTTAAAAATATTTATCGAAGGACTACGATAGTGATAATCGTTATGATAATACCGATGGCCGTAATAGGGATGATAACGATAGGTCGGGTGATAGACGTGCAGGAAATAGTCTGACCAACCGATCGAGAAAGCAGTGGTTACACCCCAGAAAAAACCTGAATCAAAATGATACCCTATCGGATATGGATAGTAATAAACAGGCCTTGGAATGGAATGATACCGATAAACAGGTACGTGTTGTTCGACTAAGACTTCTTCAACAACGTACTTGGGAACATAAATCGTTTTCTCTTCCACCTGACTTATAAGAATTTTTTGCTGTTCCCCCTCTTGCACAACTTCAACCGCCTGGCGTTCATCACTTTGAAGATTACCGGCATCGTAAGCAAGTTGACGAAAACTTTCGATAGCTTGGATTACATCAGGTTGTTGGCTTATTACTGCCTCGCCTAATTGCCAAGTTTTCTGAATATTGTCGTTCATCATTTCCACAATTTCTGGGTAATTCAGAAGTGCAACGATGGAATCATCCCAAGACTCTTCCGGCTCCAAGCTAGCATCGACGGCAACCTCTTCCAAAAAGCGTGCAGCCAGAACAACTTCCAGAGGGTAGGTTGAAGTAGGTAGGACAATGGCCAATAAATCATCGGGGTACAAAGCATAAGGACCAACCAAAGCCTGGAGCTGTGACGGTGAATAGAGCTCCTCTTCGCGGGGTCCCAGTTCAGGTTGGTTAATTTGTTGCTCTTCCTCGAGGAGGCTTTTCGCCTCAGCTACCTCGACGGTTTTTGTATCGGTGTCAGCAACAACATCCTGTGCAAATGCAGACTGGTTCGAGAACAGACCGAAAGCGACCGTAGCAAAAAAAATCTTTACCAGCCTGAAGAATTCATATTTTGTAATCATATTAACCCCCTAAATTTTGGAAAACTGGAGACATCCAGCAGGGATTCACGCTTTTAAGACTACAGCACCGAATCTGAATTGTTGCTTAATGGGTCTAAGGATTTGCTTATCGACCGTTCAGGCTGTTGAAGGGAAGGTCTAGTCAGATCGAACCACTTTTTGAAAACTAGAACCAGCTCTTGGTGCGCAGGGAATCGGTCTATTTTGGGGTTATTTTGATGCAAGCAGCAAAAGCCGATTTCCTATTTGTTGGGATACATCTGCAATATCGCCAATAAGGTCAATGATTCTATAGAGAAACATTACTTCAACAGCAGGTAAATCATTCTCCAGAGACATTAGGTCAGCACGAATAGCGACTTGTGCCGTGTCGCTGTCTTTCTCAATCTTATCCAGTTCATTTAGCAGTGTCTGGAGTAAATGAATTTCCTTACCAGAAAATCCGCTTTCCAGTAACTCATCCAACTCACTGATTGCAGCCTTCGCTTTTTCTGCAGCTTTAATACTCAATTGCAGCATATGATGGACCGAAGCGGCCAGGGATTGTGGAAAAACAATCTTTCGCCCCAACATTAACCCGGCAATATCCTTGGCCTTGTTGGCCATTCGGTCTTGAATGGTCACCAGTTCAATCACATCAGAACGAGCAAACGGCATCCAAACAGATTTAGGCAAATTGGCGCGAATGGCGTGTTTTATTTCATCAGCCTGGTTTTCCACTTCTACAATTCGAGCCTGTAATTTAGTTGCCTGCTCCCAATTATTGCCTACGGAAGCAATCAGAAACTCTTCCAATAATCGGGTGCATTGAAATGTTTTCCCAATATGCTCTTGTAAAGGCTTGACTGGGGATTTCCCCAATAAATCAATTATTACACTAGGCATTTTCGACTCACTCTTTGTTTAAACTTGGCAAATTCTTTAATCATTCTGAATTCCTATCACAACTTTTTTATGTTATCCGAATATGAAGCGTAGCAGGTAGAAAAACACTATAGAAAGAGCAGCTCCAACTGGCAGTGTTACGATCCAGGACAAAAAAATCTTACCTATAACGCGCAGATTCAACGCACCGATACCTCGGGCAATACCCACACCCAATACGGCACCCACCAATGTATGCGTGGTGGATACAGGTATCCCCGTACCTGATGCTATGACTACGGTAGTGGCAGCAGCTAGTTCTGCAGCAAATCCTCTACTGGGGGTCAACTCAGTAATATTGCGCCCGATCGTTACTATGACACGGTAGCCAAGTGTGGCAAGTCCTATCACGATACCCCCGGCGCCAAGCAACAAAATCCACACCGGTAAAACAGATTGAGTATCGAAAACACCTCCACTCTGGATTACTCCATTTATCGCGGCGAGCGGACCGATAGCGTTTGCCACATCATTGGAGCCATGGGCAAATGCCATGGAACAGGCAGTGAAAATCATCAACACCCCGAATAGACGTTCAAGACTGGCGAATCGGTTTTTTGGGTCTTCAAGGGGGTCTTCTTTGATTTTGCTAACCAGGTAATACCCGATCGTCATAGTCACGAGTCCTGATAGGATTGAATAGAAAACCGATTCCCCGAAGTTCAAATCGAGGCCCACATGTCTGAGGCCCTTTACAAGGGTAACCATCGCAATGGTAAAACCAACTAAGAAGATATAACCAGGAATATATTTCTTGGCATTAGCAAAAGGATCCTCTGTATCCAGTACCAAGTGCTGCACACTAAGAAAAAGAATGAACGCAATACTTCCAGAGACTACCGGTGAAATAACCCAGCTAGCGACAATGGAACTAACCTGCCCCCACTCGACCGAATCCGCTGAGATACCAACAACAGCAAATCCAATGATCGCACCTATAATGGAATGTGTAGTAGAAACAGGCCAACCTTTCCAGGAAGCCAGAAGTAACCAGGTACCGGCAGCAAGCAATGAAGCCAACATGCCATATACCAGGAGCTCAGGGTTGGTATCGAATCCTGCAGTATCTGCGTTAATAATGCCACTGCGTATTGTAGAGGTGACCTCTCCACCTGCTAGGTAAGCGCCGGCGAACTCGAACACCATAGCAATGACTATGGCTTGTTTGATAGTAATAGCACGAGCACCTACTGAAGTGCCCATCGCATTCGCGACATCATTAGCACCCACACCATAGGCCATAAAAAAACCAAATACGCAGGCCATACCTAACAAGATCATCCCGTACTGTGAAATTATTTCTGACATTTAAATTATTCTCTCAAGTTAATCTTATTCATGGATCTAAAAATCAATGGCCGTAATGACTTAAATGTGTCCCTAATAGAAGGATATGAATACCTGAATTTTCTTGGTCATACAAACCCAGTATTACTAAATTTAAGAGCTAAGTTATAGAGGAATTAGCTCCGTTAGTAGCTCTAAAAGTTTCGTAAATTATAGGTAAACCAATATTCACTCCGGTAGCTCCTAGTTCTCTCACCATTTCAGAACGACACATCCCATTGCAATCGTAATCGGTTATCTGATTCTTCGTCCGCTAAAAATTGCCACGGGGTTCCATAATTAATCCACCAATCCTCTAGATCGAGCCAGGAATAGTCCAAAGTCAATTTGCTATTGTGGCCGGCGAAAAACCAGTTCGCACCTATAGTGAATTCTTCTCTTTTGTTTTCCAAAGCCAGGTTTCCATAATTTGGCTCATCAACATAGGCGTAGCGCATTGCGAGCTCCAACGGCCGCGGTATCTCTGGTAACAAATAGTGAAAGAAATAACCAGCTTGCACATAACCACCCGTCAGTTCAGTCCTAGCGCCCGTAAGACGATCTCTTATTCTCTTGCGATGGAATTCCTGCTGCGTCGAGAAACCACGATACTTGAACGCAAACTCCTGCACTACCTGGTTAATATCATACTGATTAGGCGCTGCATCAGCGGGTTTTTCGAAACCATCCAGGTTTCCACATCCCGAAGATGACCAGCGTGTGCAAGCGCCGGTATTGGTAAATCCTGCAATAGCAAGACTGCCGGTGGGCTGCTCTGTGAATTCGACATCTGTCTGACGCCAGGATAAATCTCGACCCAGAAAGTTCCATTGTAAACGCCCCATGTACAATAGGTTGTCATCCGAATTGTTTACGCCTTTGCCTTCTCCATTGAAAACACCAGCGTAGTAACGCATGTCCGCAGGTGTATCCTGAAATAAATGGCCTCGCAGCTGAATCCCTACCTGTCGATCCACTGTAAATACCCGATTAGCGATGGACCGCTCAACGAATTGTTGCCTCCCGGAAGAATCTACCCGCTCCCTGTTAAGATCGACTTTCCACTGTCCGAGTCGAATCTCACCCCAGTCCCATTTCGCAATGTCCAGGCGCCAATCAATTACACGGGCACTGGATGAGGAGCTGCTGTCGTCAACATCCCGAGACGGTTGCAGATCCACTTCAAAATAGTATCGAAGCCATGGTCGGAAGCCATGTCCACCAATTTTCATCCGGAGGCGACGTGCTTCAAAATTTGACTGTTCGTCAGCATTGAATGCTTCAAGATTACGAGGGTCAGATCGATATGGGGTAGTGAACCTCGTTTGTGCGCGCCACTGTAGGTCGGTTCTCCAATTACTGTCTCGAGTTTCGAGTCTAAACCCAGAGCTCTCCTGACTAGCCTTAACAGGAAGTTGTTCCTCAATCTGTCTCACCACGAATTGCGTCATCGTGTTTTCAGCGACGGAATCGCCAGCCACAGCTTGTGAAATGATATCGTCGCTCGTCACAGTTTCCTTCTCTGTCAGCATGTCATGCTGCTCTTGAGTGATAGCGCCATTAGCCAATAACACATCCAGCAGTTGCTTGTCCGCTGCTTGTAGTGAACCACTGTAAATAAAAAATAATGTACAAAATTTTTTCAGCAAGTTAGAGACAATTCCTTGCACTTTGTTAGCCATAGGTCTGCTCCTGGAGGGAGATACTAGTTAGTTTTAAGTATCGAGTGCACACATATAGATCTGGCTTGTAATCCGCGTGTTAGATTGCGGAGGAAATATAATTCTAAAATATTACAGAGTCATGTCTAAAATATTACAATATCGTGACAATCTGGCGGACAATTTATATATCTCTTATATCGATGTGATTACCCAGCGCAAGCTAGATTGACCAAGAGCATAACCTCCAATTAAAGGTCAGAATGACATTACGATGAAGGCTATCTGCAGCATAGAGACCCAGGCTCAGGCTATATTTACCAAAATGTGACTGATCGAAGCTTATCGCTGGCCAATAAGAAAGAGAGCCGACCCCCCAACTGACGGTGGATTGCCAGCCAGTCCAAGACCAGCTGGGAAATCTAGATCGCCTTTCTGCAGGTTTCTTCAAGTCCCAGCATAAACCGACAAGGAACCCCATTGCCGGGTCCATCCTTGGACTTGCTTTGAAATATCGCCTCGATATGGTGCTCTGGTCATTGGAGGCAAGATTGGAACACCCATGTAGTGTTTCACTTCCATGTCGCTTCTTTCAAAAGCGTTAAGGATTCCTAAAATACCATTCAAAATATCATCTGAATTGGTAAGAGTGCGCTTCGTGTATTTCTCGATCACGCGCACAATTTCAAGATCCGTCCTTCCAATTCCCTTCGGAAAAACTCCGACCAGGCCATTTTCGCAGAAGCTCTGTTTGAATCCTTGTTTGTCTTTTCGATGCATGTTCTCGAATGGAAACTTGAGTGACTCGCAGCAGTACATGCCGTAGCATTCAAAGTACATTTGCTCTTCGGTGAACACCAATCGCCTTCGAGATAGTAAAGCCTCCTGAAGCGTCCAACCTCTAGC
>PBNR01000071.1 GCA_002723195.1 Gammaproteobacteria bacterium
GGGACCCCTGTACCTACATTATTATTATTATTATTATTATTATTATTATTATCATTATCATTTACCATGCCGCCCTTGTTGTTAACCATTTACTCGTACACGGGAGAGGGCACGGACCAAGACGTACAGGCGACGATCGTGGCCGAAGGGATCAACCAAGGCACAGTAACAGTGCGGGAACTGTTGCGGGCCACCCACGTGGATGCCGCCCGCCGCGCCCAACACTGGAAGGGTCGCCTCTCTCCCCACCGGTGGCGTGTTTCCACGAGGCGGCGGCGGTATAACCGTTCCCTTGGGGATACCGACGCGAGGGGTCCATGTCGGACCCTTGGCTCGACGTGCCAACCCAAAACGGACTCCTCTGCCTTGGAATCACACTTTTGGTGGTGGCCTCGGTCTATGTTTGCCGTCGTCGATGCTGCTGCCCACATGCCGCCTGGTGGTCGGACGAGGCTTTATGGGACGACGTCGGAAAAATGCTCGAAACAGCATTCGCAGGCGACGAGGAGAGGTACGACGACGACGACCCCCTCAAGGATGCGGCCACCGCCGCCGCCTCCATCGACAGCGACCCCGTCGCCCCCGAAAGCCATCGTTTGTTGCCCCCGTAAGACGAACACGCGCCCTATAAACATGCACCTCGAAACGTCGCCGGTGCACGTGGCCGACCATGGACGCTTTTCTGAGGGAACTGAGTGCTCTTATTCCGGTGGACCAGACGGGGGCACATGACGCCTTGCGGTCCTTGCGGGACGACTTGGCGTACATGGCACCCGAACTGCAATCCACCATGTGGATGGACGTGTACCATCGTGTACTGATCCCGTACGTTGTGGTCGCCGTCGCAACCTCCCCGCCACGACCATGGCGCGCCGCCGTGCGGGACTTGTGGAACCGTCACGTTCCGTCGCGGTGTCCCGTCCGGGGTACGGGAGGAACGGGTGCGCATGGTACCGGTACGGGTCCAACGCGTACGAGTACTACTACTAATAATACTAATACTACGAATACTACTAATACTAATACTACACCGACCTCTCCAAGTAAGTGCGCGACGACACCGGTCGCAGCATGGAAAGTCGTGACTGTGTCCGCGGGTTCACCGTAGCGAAACCTTACTCAATGTCCTCGTCGTCGACGCCGTCGAGGACCGCCGCCGCCACGGCGTCCACGTCCGCGTTCTCGGCCACGTCCGCGTTCTCGGCCGCGTCCGCGGCGGCCATGGCCGCGTCGGCTTCGGCATTGGCTTGGTCGATGGCGGCCTTGATCGCACGGCGCATAATCACATGGAAGGCGTCGCGCGTCAACCACCCCGAGTACGTCTGCATGGGGTACTCGTGCTGCGGCCCGAAGACCAGGCGGTACAGCTGTTCGCCCCGCACGAGCTTCACGAAGTCGACTTTGCCCAGGTACACCTCCTCGCGGTCGACGGGACCCGACCCGTCCACCGCTTCGTAGCTGTATTTGCACGCGATTTCGTCGCCGATTTCGGCGTCTTTGCCCGGGTACTTGTCGCGAAACGCCCCTTTCGCGTACTCGTCGCGCATGAGTTTCGCGGTCACGGCGTCCGTGATGGACGCAGGAAGGGAGGTGGTCGTACTGGTGGTGGTGCTAGTGGGGGCAGGAGAGGTCGACATGATGGTTAACCGTATTTTTTNNTNNTTTGNATCCGACCGTTGTGTNCNANNGTGTGTGTGNGNAGAAAGGCCACTATATCGGCCACCTTACTCGGCNCCCCAGCGCGCCCGCCCTCTTCCTCCATGGCCGCCGCCGCCGGTGCCGCCGCCATCGTCAACTACGCCCTCGATGTGGACCCTCGTACGTGGGTACCCCGCATCGTCNACCCAGCAGAGGNCGGTGACGCCGTGCCCCCNGTNACCCGNCATCGCATCGNNCCTCCTCCCGATGNGGCCACGGTCGAGAACCACAATAACCAAGTCGATACCTTGGAACACGACGACGCGGCCACCGGCGGCTTGTTTGCTGCCCGGGCATCGGCTGTGCACTTGCTCCAAGCCCTGGGAAGGGAGGCCCCGCCCTGGTGGAGAAGTACCGCGGGCGGCGACGCCGACGCCGATGCCGCTGCCTTGCGACAACGTTTTCGGGTGGCCCATGCCCACCAACGCACGTCCCGTCGCGCATACNATCAGTACGTGGTGGCNGACGATGTGCNCGTCAACGTCCCGCCCACCAACCCCGACGATACGGCCCTCTTTCCCCCGTCGGAAACCGTCTCGTGGCAACACATCCATCGCCACATCCAAGAACGACGACGCCAAGGGGCATCGCCCGACGTGGTCCGTCCCACTGTCCGAACGTTTCGGAACGATGTCCGCACCACGGCGCGATGGTACCAATTGGACGGGGCGGTCGGCACGTGGCCGGCAACGGAAGCAGAAAGGGCAAACGTCACCAACGATCGCCTCCCGCTGCGCGATACGTTGGCGACGTACTATACCCACCATGTGCTGCAGCACATCGAACGGGTCGCCATTGCGAGTCATTTGGGATCGCTCGTACACCAACACTTGCTGTTGCACTGGTCCCGAGGCGGCGCTGGCTACCCCGCCGAGGCCCCCCTCTCACCCGCCGACGCAGCCTTGTTGGGNGACNANGACGGCACGTACTTGGCGTACGCCGCCGACGCATTCCAACCCGTGTTCCCCGAACACCAGACACCCNACGGCACGTACCGTACCTTTGTTCCCNNACTGTTTGTGCGCCACCTCAGCGCAGCCAGCCAAGAGTACCAGTGCGATCCGGCAGCGGCCGCCGCCGCTGCCGACCCCGACCTCCCTTTGGTCCCTACCTTGGCCGCCCGCATTGCCAGCGTGTTGGACCAAGCGAATCTGACCGTCGTGGCGGTCGAACCCGAAGTCTACGACCCCCACCGCTTGTTCGTCACGCCCCAGACCCCCGGCAGCGACGAGTACATGGCCCGTTTTTTCTGGACCCGGGCCGACTTTGTAGCGTACGATCGAGCGGAACACCAAGTTGTTGTGGGCGAAATCAAAAACAAATTCGGGGCCAGTACGCAATACCACATGGTACAGACCGCACGAGACGTCCAACAAGTGTGGATCAATGCGTGGTTGATCTCGCTCGTGTACCGTATCCGAGTCGATGCCGTGTGCCTCGTGTACGCCAACCGCCACCAAGACGTCGTCGTCGTCCGCCACCCGTTCGCCGGCTTCCTGCACTCCAATACGTTGCTCCAAGAAACCCTCGTGGCGTTTTTGGAATTGCCGGCCATGTACGTGGACCAACACCAATTCGTGGAAAACGTCCACGAATGGACGACAAACGCCGACCGAGGACGGTGTGTTCCCTGGAAAACGTACGATGTGGACGCGGCCGGGGCCCCGGATACAGGACCACCGGAAACCCCCTGGCCTACCGGGGTCGCCGGGGCCCAAGGCATGTTGCGGTACTATTGCAAACAACACGGATGGCAAACCTTGCCGTGGGCCTACTGCAATGGACGGGGCGGTCTGGTCGGATCGTTTGCGGCGGCAGCCGCAGCNGCAGCAGCAGCAGCACCGGCNGCACCCCTCGGAGCACCGTTCACGTACCATGGGGGAATCGACCCGTACACGGCCGGACGGACGGGACGGGTGTACCCNCGCACCGAACCTCGGTACCAACGGTTCTTACGCACGGCGTTGTTGGTCCAAGACGTTGTGGGCGCGGCCGGACGGATGGCGCATTTGATTGCGTGTACGTGTGCACCGTTACGGGTAGCCCAGGTGGTCTTGGGGTCTTCGTGNCACGGCAACGAGGACCATGTTGTGGGCACCGCAGAAGCAACGTGCGATCGGTGCCGTCGATGGCTGCGACAGTACCCCGCCCAAGGCGTGGCGGCGTGTACCGGNGAACCGGCCCGTACATGGGGACCGTGCAGGGCACACGGAGCCCANACGGCGGCCTGGAAAGCCCGTCGGGCCGTCCTCATTCGGGCCTTGCACAGAGGGTTGAACCGNCANGTGGTCCAACGGTACCAGTTGGACGGCGCGGCCTACGAAGGGTTTGTGGGGTTGTCCCAACGCCCGTTCTGGTCCGAACGGTGCAAACGTACGACCCGGGCCGCGTTGGGGTCGGTGGTGGCCCAAGTGTGGGCCCGTCTCCAAGGGGACGCGACGGTACCGTTGCGNGGGGGCGGTACNTGGCAACGGCGTTTGCGGATGGGTACCCGCCGGGCTGCGACGGTTCATTGGGTCATGGGCGGCGAACGTGGAGGGAGAGGCGGGGGCGGTGCTGGTGCCGATCGTTTGAGGGTTTACGGGGCCCGTCCGGCCCCCGGATGGGAGCCATGAACAGCTGTCCCCGAACAAGCCTTCCTCCTCCTCCTTTTCATCGTTGGGTACACNCACAGCANCGGCGGGNAAGTACCTCCATAATACACACGTACGCCGTCTTGCTGCCGTCTGTTACATCGTCGAGGTGGTGGCGCTGCTGGAGCTGGAGCTCGAGCTGGAGCTNGAGCTGGAGCTGCTCGAGCCGCCTTGCTGCTGCTGCTGCTGCTGCTGCTGCTGCTGCTGCTGCTGCGGGCGCTGGCGCAGGTCGGGGTCGCCGATNGGGATCTTGAGGTCGTAGCGCTTCGNNNAGCNCGGGTAGTGCAGCTCCACGAACCCGGCCGCGTGGTTCACGTTGACGACCTTGACCTNGAACCACGTCTCGGCCCAGCGGCGCACCTTGCCGCCCTTGTACTCGAGCATGTCGCCCTNGACGATGCGGTTGCGCCACGCCTGGTTGGCGCCGCCGGTGCGCCCGCCCAGCTTGAGGCCGTCCTGGTTGTANCCCATGTCGCGCAGCTTGGCGTGCACCTTGGCCTGCACCTCCGCGTCGAGCTTCTTGAACCCTTCGCCCAGCTGGATCGAACCATACTCGATGAACTGGCGCACCTTGCGCGCGACCTCGTCGTCCTCGGTCTCGTACACCCAGCCNCCGCCGCCNCCGCCGCCGCGCGCGCGGCTGGCGGTGGCCGCCGCCGCCGCCGCCGCCGCGCGCGGCGCTTCCGCGATGATGCGGAAGGACGCGCGGCTGTACCACTGCTCCGAGTACGTCACGTCCGGGTACCCGGCGTCCGGGTTCGGGTCGTACNGGATGGTAAAGAACCGCCCGTCGCGCGTGTTGTGGACNGCGTGAATNGTGCCCGTGAAGTGCATCATGGCGCCGGCCACCGGCCGCGCGCGGCCGCGCCGCGCGGTGGACGAACCCCACTGCTGCACGATGCGGTCGCCCTTGTAGCCGCGCGCGGCCACGATGTCGCGGAGCCGCGGGTCCTTGTTGTACATGGCCAGCGTAATGTGCGCGGGCAGCGGCGAAGCGTCCATAATGGGCAGGATAGTAGCGCGGTGCAGCCAAGGACTGGGAAAAAAATGGACGGTCGCTCATCGAAACATCGAAACGGTTGGGCGAAAAAACGAACGTAACGTCCATGCCAGCATATAATAATCGCCCACCCCTTGGGTGGTGGTGGTGGGTCGAGCAATGCATCTCCTTCCTCGNTGGTGTTGGGGNGACCTTGCCGCCGCGTCCGGTGCCGTCGTGGCCGGNGAACTGCTTGGNCCCACGGGCACGGCAGCCTTGTTTTGGGTCCGGTGGGCAACCCAGCGNCAGCGGCGGTCGGTGCCGTCNGTGCCGTCGGTGCNGCCGTGGTACTGGNTGNTGCTGCTGCTGCTGGCGATGGCGTNGGTGATGGTGGCGCTACTCACGTCGGCGACNAACGTCGCCCTAATGGGTTCCTTGGTCCGTGTTCGGTCTGTGGTCGGTGCCCTTGGTCTTTGGGGCGTCGACACGTACCACCATCAACAATGGACCCGTCGGTCCGATGCCGACTCCTCGTTCTCGTCGCCGCCGCCGCCGCCGCCGCCGCCCAGTCCTTGGACCACGTTGGCGGCCCTCACGGCCGCACGGCGTACGGTGGTTCCGTCGACACTGTACGGGGGACTGCACACCGTTTTGGCATTGGGGGCCGTCGTGTACGTGCGGTCGCTCGAGGTGACGGTCCCTTTGGCCCCTCGGACCCGCACGTCTACGATGGCCCACACCGTGCCGTTGGTGGGCCATGTGGACGTAGGCCGTGTGTTGGTACCATTGCAAAGTGCCGAAACCGTGTGGCGGGCCGTGTGTGTTGCGTGGGTGCCGACCCGATGGGCCGCCACACTGCCTTTGTGCACCACGGGAGGGTTGGTCGTGTGGGTCGCCACGTGGATTCCCGCGTACCTCGTGGCGGCCCGGACGACCCACCAACGTCGGGCGTCGGACACGGTGGCGGCGTTGCGACGGCAATCCGTCCATGTGCGGGGCCATCGAGGATGGTCTTTGGTGCGTCGCACCGTCGTCCACAGTGCACGGGCAGGCACGACGGTGTACGCGTTCATGGCCGTGGTGTTGGGCACCACGACGGGTCGTATTGGGGCATGGAGCGTGGTGTTGGCGACGACGGACGCATGGGTCACGTGGTGGCGGACGGGAGGGCGGCGGCGGCGACGGCAGCCGCACCGATCCCGTCGTTAGTCCTCGTGGACAGTCACCAGACGGACCAACCCGACGAGGACCGTGCCACAACACCACGCGACGGCCCATCCGGCCAACCCTTGGAGGGTGGCGCGGGCCAACGCAGGGGGGGTGGGCCGGGCACAACGGCGCACGAACTGAACGGTGTCCCGTCCCAACGAGGACCACGACGGGGGTTGGGACGGAGAACGGGTCATGGGGCGGTGTCGGTGGCAGCGACCAATGAGGAGGCCGCGTATATATATATATATATATATATACTGGACCTGGACCCAAATCTTGCTCGCCCCATCCACCGTACCCAAATCTTACTCGAGCAAACCCTCGCCTACCCTCTGATCGAATGGACTTTTTTGAAGGGGTCAATGCACAGACCACACCGGATCTCGTATCGCGGCCGAAGGGGGAGGCGGTGAGCCGTTCTATCCAATCTTCGGTGCAAAAAGGAGGGGGCACCAAAAGGAAGGAAATAGATCCAGGACTTAACCAAACAGATCCCAGGAAAAATCGTAAAGTTTCGAAAACGATTTTTTTGGGCAGCAAAGCGAGCGAAGCGGGTGAACGCGAAACAATGACAGAACGTGTATGCCAGATACTATGCCCGACAGTTCTCACCGAGAAAATACGCCGTATTATGGACAAAGTAGACAGTCAAGCCAAGACTCGTGTGGGCGAATATACGCATATACCGCAGATCACAAACGATATCAAGGGTACTCGCAAATGCCGGATTTGTAAAGAGGTTGTGAACTTCGTGGAAGACACGAAGGAGGCGAGCTTGGTGTGCACGGGGTGCGGAGGTGTTCAAAAAATCCGTCAGATGCATCTAGGAGAATGGGCCCTTGGGAAAACCGACGATGGGGTCGTCAGAAGCCAGCACGGACCGGCTATGAACCCCTTGTTCTCGCATGGGACCAATATGCGTACTATTATTTCTAGGGGTGGATTTACTGCTCATCGTGCTCGTGCTCAGAATTCGTATTCTTTGCGTCAAAGTCAACAATATATGAATTTAAATGTGGTGGGTTTGAAATCATCGACGAGGAAAACTCGTATTGGATACAAAGACCAAATGAAACAACAGGCCTTTGGTCTAATGAAACACGTGCAGCTATCACTAAAGTTACACGATCAAGTGATTCGACGTGCGCAAGTGTACTTTGCAAGCTACCGGGACCTACTGGAAGTTATGCAACAAAATAATGCGGTTGTAGCGGCGTGTATAATACTGGCGACAGAAAAGGCGCGGGAAAGGGGGGCTCAAAGGGATAGACTGGATTTATTTCAAGTCGCACAGGGACCGAAGGGACAGCGCAGGGAGCCAGGGTGGGTCCGACGCAGGAAGAAATTGTGTGGCAAAAAATGAGAGTCATCCCAAACATATACTTTTTCACTTTTTCTCGACAATCCCCATCCACCGTACCCAAATCTATCGCCATGGCCGAGATCGCAACGTCCGCACCGTGGCAGTGCTTGCTTTGTACGTACACCAATAAGTTCACCCCGCAGACGTGTGCTTCGTGTGGCACGGCGCGCAACGGCACGGGGTGCACCGTGCGCACGCCGACCGTGGCCTCGCAAGTGGAGATGCAGAAACAGATCGCCCTGGCGGAAGTGTTGCCTCCGCGCACCCGTGGAAGGTTCGCGTGTCTGCGCTGCCCGGCGCGCTACTCTACGAACGCCCGCAACATTCCCCCGGCGGCATGTTTGCGGTGCGGAGGAAAGCTGGTGCAAGTCGCATCAGACGCCCAGCAGCAGCACCAGCAACAGTGAAGCGGGAGGTGTGTACTAGGAAAGAGCGGTGTGTGTGTGTGTGTGTGTGCACCCCAAACTATAAGCATCCAGCGTGACTGTCACCCTCGTCCATCGCGCACACCCTCATGGCCCGCCCCCAACCTCTCTTGCCGGTGTTTTACTTTGCGCTCGGCATACAACTCCAATTGCCGGAACTCGCCGCGTCGTTGTACTTGTTGCGCGACCTCCAAATGGACGTTGCCACGTTGGCCGCCTTCGAAGCCACCTTGATCTTGCCGTGGTGCTTGAAACCCGTCTTTGGCCTCGTGTCCGACACGTTTCCCCTGTGCGGCCGCCGGCGTGCCCCGTACATTATCTTGGGCAATCTCGTGTTGACCGCCACGTGGACGGCCTTGGCCGGCTCGTCCAACGCCGCGACGGCCCAAGCCTTGCTTATGCTGGCATCCACCACGACGTGCGGCATCGACGTCATGTACGATTCCTTGTTGGTGGAAGCGGCGCAACACGAACCGGACACGGACCATGGCACCATCCAAAGCAAATGTTGGGGGGCCCGGGCCGCCGGTGCCCTGGTGGCTGCCTTGGGGGGAGGTCTCTTGCTCCAAGTACTGACGTCCCGGTCGGTGTTTGGGTTGTGTGCGTGCGTGGCCGCGGCCGTGGCCGTGTTCGCCGGCGGCACCTTGTGCGTTGGACGGGCGACCCATCTCCCTGCCGCCGCCGCCACGCACGTCCCTCGACCCTCGTGCGGGGCCCGGGTGTGCGCCATCTACACGGCGTTTCGCCAACCTTCCTTGTGGCGTCCGGCCCTGTTTGTGTTCTTGTTTGCCGCCACGCCTTCGTCGGGCGACGCCATGTTTGCGTTTTTGGTGCGCGACTTACACTTTTCGCCCCAAACCCTCGGCATGTTGGGGTTCATTCGCCATGGAGCCATGTTGTTGGGGACGGGCTTGTTCCAACGGTGTTGGCGGTTCACGCCGTACCGACGTTTCTTTGCCGTCGTCGTGGTCGTGTCGGCCCTCTTGGGGGCCACGCCCGTTGTCCTGGTGAGCCACTGGAACCAACAATGGGGCATCCCCAATGCGTTTTTTGCGGCCGGCGACGACTTGTTCCTGTCGGTGTTGGGGTCCATTGCCCTCATGCCGTGCTTGGTGTTGGCGGCGAAATTGTGTCCTCCCGGGGTCGAAGCCAGTTTGTACGCCACGTTCGTGTCGGTGTTGAACTTTGCAGGCCTCGTGTCGGGGTACGGCGGGGCGCTGTTGACCCGGGCGTACGGCGTCACGCGGGACGACTTTACCCACCTCGTGCCGCTCGTGTTGACGTGCACGGCCAGTTCCTTGGTGGCGTTGTGCGCGTTGCCGCTGTTGCCCCGGGGATCGGTCAAAGAATTGGCGCATCGGACACGGACCGTCGAACTGTCGTCTCTATAAAAGGAAGGTGTGGTCCCACGGCCACCAAGATACGATGAGCAGCAGAGATACGTCGCACGCGGACCCCAAATCCGTGCCTATGCTGGGCCACGCGTTCCGAAACATGGACTTGATTGGGGGAAAAAGCGCCAAATACGACGTGGAGAAGTGGGTGNGACCACGCAAAGGTGAACCCGCCAAAACAGTCAACACATGGCAACTACGGAGATTTCGCGGAGGCAGTGCGAGGGAGAAGAAACGCAAACGTCTCCTCCGCCGCGGATTGGATTTTGCGAACGACCTTGTGGGCATGTTGGGTCGGGAACATGTAGCATCGTTGGCGCTCGTGGCCAAGGAGTTGGTGCCCGGACGAGGCCTCGCGGACCCGGCGGGAGGAGATCCTTTCCGACGCATTCGAGCGGACGAAAACAAGAGGATGATAAGGGTCGATGCGTTGTCCCTGAAAGCCCTGCCGTTGAAGACAATGCGGACCGAGGTCTTTGCGGAACGCGGGGACAATCAATTTGCGGCGGTGGCGATGTGCTTGGATGCACTCAACGACTGGGAGCACGAGATAACCCGGGTGATGAATGCAGCACGTCTGCCTTATCGCATGTCCCCGTTCGTCGTGCGGACCTACTATCGACAACTGTGGCACGAGTGGAAACAAAGAGCAGACGACGAGATGAAAGCACTGTGCCGCGCTTTCATGCATTGTTGTTGCAGGCGGCGTCGGCAGCCGACAGACAGACACGCAGACAAACCGGACCAGTCCAGTTCGGCAGAACGTCTCGCACGCAGGGTACGCGAGGAAGCCCGAACCCCCCGTGCCGTACGAGTCCAAAGGGAACGGCTTCGTCGACGGGTCCTAAGTGGTTTCATGGACCTGCACACGACAGAAGATCCTTATTTCATCCTGGCTCAGTGGTTGGACCCGAAAGTGGCACTAGGGGTACATTGGTTTGAACTGGGGGACCCATACGAGCCCGCGATCAACGATCCTATCGACCCCAAAATCAAGTTGAATCGGGAACTCTCCAGATGTTTGATGAGGGCCTTTGTGGACGGCTGGAGAGGAGGCGCTTGCAAAGGATTGCTGGTGAAATGTACACAAGAAACGTTTGTGGACCTGGGCACCCGCGTGAAGTTGGGGATAGATTTGCGAGCGAACATGGACTTGCGCTCAAGCAGCGGCCCAGACAAACACCAGTGGATAGTCCATGTTTTGAACTGTCTGCGCCGGTTGTTGTTTGGTGCAAACGATTGGCACCGTTTGCTTCCTAGTGTGTGGCGCATGGGGCACTGCGAATCACGTTTTGGTCTGACTAGTCTGCTACAATTCATTGTGGAATGGGGTATCGACGACGACGTGTTCAAAGACGCCTTAGATATGTGGTCCCGTGTGCATTTTTTCAATCTAGAGGAGTGTGGTCTCCGGGCTGCCACGGCAGCGTACTTTTTCCACCATTCAGAGGGAGACTATTGGAATGCGGAAAGGGACCGCTCACGCTGGGTGCGTACGATCTGTCAACTCCCATCTGGGTATGGGCTTTGCGCTCTGCCAGTGCGCCACAGTCTAGATTTAAACGAGGTCACCATGGGGTCATTGCCCGCCTTGGTTGTGGCTGCGTGTGTGTCTTTGCCTGCCTTTCGGCTCATGGTGCAAACGTGGGGAGGGCCCAAAAGTCCCTTGCGGGTCCAACGTCTACTGCGCGAAGATGTCGAACTCGGTCCGGCTTTGTACTTGTACGAAGCCTGCCACCTCACCCACGTCTTTTGGGAAGATGTGGTATCGGCGCACGCTTTGGTTGTCCCCTTGCTACATGTCGCAACCTACGCCGAAACGTGGCGCGCGAACGCATCCGCCATTGCGACATGGACAGAGGCCAACGTGACATTCGACGACGACGACGCACGCTTGTGTGCGCGGCTCCGGCTGAAAGCCTTACTGGGGGACTGGCGCGACTTGGCCGACGATTACTTGGACGAATTGAACGACACGGACGGCACCTACAGGGCCATAATACGGGATCTACCCGAAGAAATCACGTTGGTGGTCTACTTGAACGGCGTAACCCGCATTCTGGAGGCGAATGCGGGGGACAGTACGGACGAGACGCTGTATTACAGTGGTTTAGACAATTATACCGTCCCCTTCCTCCTTGCGTGTCGGATGCCGTGGATCCATCACATGCGTTTGCTCATGTACACGCTCGACAAAGTGGATGAAGCCATGACGTTGGAGGAAACACACGCATGGCACACCTTATTGGGTGCGTTTTGGACGCGCGAAGAGATCATCCGTAGGGTGGCGCTTCCGGCGCATCATGACGAAGGACATCATCTTGGCTCCATTCATGGTGCAATGGTCATGGCCTTGCGTCTGTGTCTCGAACGGTTTGTGCGTCGAAAAGTCGCCGCCGTGGAGACCGGCAGCGGGGACGACGGCGACCGGTCAGACGCGGACGACGACGACGGCGACGAGGACCTGTGAAACTACAGGTATGCTAACGAGCTGTCCCTCTAACCAGTCACTCAACCGGCTCAAATCGCACGTCTACCCCCGCTTCCATGGCGTTGTGCGCGTTGCCGCTGTTGCCCCGGGGATCGGTCAAAGAATTGGCGCACCGAACACGGACCACCGAACACGGACCACCGAACTGTCGTCTCTATAAAAGAAAGGCGTGGTCCCACGGCCACCAAGATACGATGAGCAGCAGAGATACGTCGCACGTGGACCCCAAATCCGTGCCTGTGCTGGGCCACGCGTTTCGAAACATGTACTTGATTGGGCCGAAAAAAAGAAAGGCATCCCCCGCCAATCCTGCCAGCGGGGCAGTTCCAGCACTGAAGCAGGCGCGTCGCGGATTCGAGGTTCACCAGTTATTCGACGCGGCCAACGAGCTTGGCGGTGTCATTAACCGGGAAGACTGGGCGAAGTTGGCGCTCGTCCACCGGAAGATGGTCGGACGAGGCCTCGCACCCCGGGCGGGGGGAGATCCTTTCCGACGCATTCGAGCGGATGAACTCATGAGGGAGCAAAGGGTGGATGCGTTGTCCCTAAGACGCCTTCCATGGGCGACAATGCGGACCGAGGTCTTTGCGGGCCGTGGGGACGATCAATTTGCGGCGGTGACGCAGTGCTTGGATGCAATCAAAGACCTCACTGAGGAGAAAACCCTGGTGTTGTCTCGACAGCCATTTTTGCCTTATGACATCACGGAACACGAAGTGCACACGTGTTATACACCTTTGATTCACCAGTGGACTGAGAGAGCACACATAGAGATGGCGACGCTGTGCCGCATTTTCATGCATTGTTGTTGCAGCGTGGGCGAACGACCGACAGGAAACGCACGCGAAAGGGACCGGTCTACTTCGGCAGAACGTCTCACACGCAGGTGCCAAGCGGAGGCCCAAACCGACCCTGCCGTACTAGCCGCAAGGCAACGGGTCCGTCGACGGGTCATGGGGAATGGTGACGGCGACATGTACTGGCGGCGATACCGTGTCTACTGGCCGCGATTCCACCCGTATTCCCATCTGAAGTTGGCTCGGTGGTTGAATCCCAAAGTGGCACTGGGGTTGAATTGGTTTGAGATGAGGGACGTCCAGGTCGACGCGCTCAGTCCCGACCCCAAAGTCAGGTTTAATCGGGACCTGTCCGAAGTTCTCATACGGGTGTTGGTAGGTGGGCGCGACGATGAAGGACTGATGGTGAAATGTACACCGCAGACGTTTATGGACCAGGCGTTGGTGAAGATGGGACAGGACGTGTACGAAGTCGTACAAAACGAATCTGCCCGGTTGGAAGATCGCGTGAACACCCACCCCGGGGAAATGCGGACTTGGATGGTCCATGCCATGGACTGTCTGCGCTCGCTGTTGTTTGGTGCGAACGATTGGCATCGTTTACTCCCTCGGGTGGTCACGACAGCCGCGACGGACGCCGAGGCCAAAGCAAACACCACATCCTTCGACGACATTGTGCGAGAGCATCGTTTTGGTCTGTTCCATTTGCTGCAAGACAGTATAGAGGTGGACCACGCCAACCCCGAGGTCTTGTTCGCACCCGCCTTTGCTTTATGGACCCGCGTGCATTTCTTGTTCCCCGCGTACGGTCTCCAGGTTGCCACGGCCCACTACATCTTCTACCACCGAGACGTACCGTATTGGCAGTTCAAAGGCGATACAAATGAGCGTCTCTCCCGCTGGGTGCGTATGGTGAGCAAACTCCCCCCCACCGTGCTGGCACTACCGAACACGGCTCGCCACCATCTAGATTGGAAGGAGTACACCATGGGGTCGGTGCCTGCCTTGGTTGTTGCCGCCTGTGTGCCCTTGGCCGCTTTTCAAGACCTGGTGACGGCGTGGCGGCGTGCCGGTACCCCCTTACGGGTCCATCGTGTCGTACGCGGCGAAGTGACACCCGATAAATGTGCACTGTTCAACTTGTCCCTGTACGAAGCCATCGACCTCACCAAGTTATTCTGGCGGGATATGTCCTTTTGGCCGGCGTTACACGCGCTGGGCGACAACGAGCTTTGGACCGACATTTATTGTGCGTCCCTCGATCGATGCTGTACGAACGCGGCCAACATTGGGGCATGGGCCACGGAAAACCTGAAACCGAGCGAGGCCAAAAGGAGCCCCGGCGCGAAAGAGTGTGCTACGCACCGGCTGCAAGTCTTGCTGTACGAAGGTCGCAACTACGTGTTGCGTAAGTGGGTGGAGGAAGACGCGCGCCCGGGCGGCTACTACGAAACCGAACTGAATCGTCTGGCCCGTCCGGTTCCCACGTTAACGGCGTACTTGGCGTGTGTCACCTGCTTTCTGGAAGGGATTTCGCGTCGGCAACCTACTTGCACGACCTTGTACGACAGGGGATTGGACGATGATGTGCCCTTCCTCCTGGCGTGTCGGATGCCGTGGATCCATCACATGCGTTTGCTCATGTACACGCTCGACCAACTGACGCCCGGGATGCCGGCGGAGGTAACACAGGCGGTGCGTACCTTATTGGGTGCGTTTTGGACGCGCGAAGAGATCAACCGTAGGGTTGCCCTGCCGGCGGGGCACCTGGAGCATCTCGGCCCCATTGCCGCCGCGATGGTCATGGCCTTGCGTCTGTGTCTCGAACGGTTTGTGCGCGCTCACCCGCCGCCGTTGAGCGACCCCCAAGACCTGGTGCGGATCGGGTCAGACGCGGACGACGACGACGAGGACCAGTGAAACTACAGGTACGCTAACGACACGCGACGAACCGCTGGCAACCGTCGCCCCCTTCGTCAACGTGCACCATACCCGCCCATTGCGCCCGGTACCAGTCGCGTTCTTGGGTGACCCGACGCAACGTGTGCCCCAACATCGTCACCATGTGCTGCAAATGCGCCACTTCGGCCGTGGCGTTGGCCAGACGACGACGGGTTTCGTCGGCCATGTGGCGTACCCGTTTTAAGGGACGTGGGGCGGCGGCGGCGGCGGCGGGTGGCGCGCACGCAGTCCGTGTCCGTTTGCCCATGGCTAAGACCGCCGGCCACTGTCGCCTGCATCCGTCCACACATATATATAACCACCGGGCGGCGGCGACGGGGAGGGTGGCACCAAACATGTCAGTCCTTCGAGTGTACAACGTATGGTCTGGATGGTGCTTTCTGGTGGGAACCACCCTCGCCATGAGCTGGACCCACCAACATGTTCACGCCATCGACGTGACCGTGACGGTCGATGCGCGACACCCCTTTTACGTGACGACGGTCCAGGTAAACGACGTCCCCCCAGGCACAGACGTCGTGACGGCGTATGTGCCGCTGCACTTGCAACACGCCACCGTGACGTTTGACACGACGGGCGCGTCCCAAGATACGTGTACGTTCGACGTTCGGGCCCCGTTTGGGGGAACGTCCACCGAAACGGCCCGAGTGACGTGCGAGCCCGACCCCGTGAACGCTTTTACGGGTGGGCGGACGTTTACGTTTAACGGTACGGCGGCGTACGAACCCATCCGGTTCCCTGTGGCCGCGTGTCGGCGGGACGATGGTGGTGATGGCGGCCGTCGCCGCCACCTCGACGACACCCATTCAGGAGGTCCTACCTTGCTGTCGCCGCCGCCGCCGATTGACGATGCTCCTCCTCACCTGTACGAAAACCCACCGCTGCCGCACACGCCGCACACGCCTTTGCTCCATGGTCCAGCTGCCCCGACGGATGGACCGACGGCTGCCCCTCCCACCCACGCCCCGACGTCGCCCTTGTGGCAGTGTCAGACCAATGCTGCGACGTGGACGATGTTGTCCCCGTTGGACCGCATGGCCGCGTGCCAAGTGGTAGGGATTTTTGCGTTTGGGTTTTGGTTGTTGACCATGTGTGCCGTGTGTGTGTGTTGCATGCGGTTCCGCACGTGGCACCCGTACGTGCCGTTGGGTGGTCAGCGGCGTGCGTACAGCGACGATCCTCGTATGGCCGGCACGTACACCGACCGGGAAACCGTCGTCATTGGGACGTTTAGTTCCGACGAAGAACAAGAGGAGGAACAAGAAGAAGAAGAGCAACAGGCCCCGGCCATTGGACGGAAACGTCGTCGCCGCACCGTCACGGTACGGCCGACCGGGGGCGGAACCAAAAGTGCCAAACGTACCACAAGCAGCAGCAGCAGCAGCAGCAGCAGCAACACAAGCCCGCCGTCGTCCCTGCCATTGGCACCCCCCACGAGCTCGCCGCCCCGCGACGGGGATGACGTGTAAGGCGACGACGACGACGACGGTTGCCGCGACAACAACCGCATCCGCACCATCCGCAACAACAGCACCAACCGCACACCCACGTGCACGCGCGTAAGACTTGGCGTCCCCCGTGTCGGACTGCTCGGTACTGGACGCGAACCAAGACGGCGGTGCCTCGATGGACCCATGCACACGCCCACGTGGCGAGAAACAAGGCCCAGACCGTGGTGTTGCACCCCACCAACACGTACA
>PBNR01000072.1 GCA_002723195.1 Gammaproteobacteria bacterium
GCGCCGCTTATGACCATGACTTGCGGTGTGCGCACTTCGGCGGCCACCCACGCCCACGAGGCGCTGACATAGCGTCGTCTGCGAATGTTGTTCATGTACAGCGACCATGTCGTGACCTTGCCGTCCCCGGCCTTCTCCCTGCCGTCGTGCACTACCACATCCACATTACGCATACCGGAAGTTTTCACGGTCGCGGGCCACCAAAGACCTGCCCCCGACAACGCATCCACTTTCGTGCCTACAGAAGGCACCCGCTTGACTCCCCGTGCGTGTACTTCGCCACGGGCAATCTTCTCTCGCCACCCATCCCGGTTTTCGTACGGAGGTTCGGGATCGCCGTCGGATATGTGCGGTACCATGGGCCTCGGCGGCGTTGGCAGCCCCAGTGACTGAAACATACTAGGGTTGTACCCGTAATATTCGAGCACGGCCCGCCGGTCGGGTCCCCCGTACGCGCGCTTCAGGATAAACAGTGTCGGAAGGCCGGGCTCTGCCACGAAGACCCACGTTGTTTCTTGCAGGACCGCGGCATACAGGGCCTTCTGGGACTCATCCATGCGGGGCAACCCGACTTCCCGGTGGAGGCTCTGGGCAAACTGCGTGCCGTCGCCTATGGATGTCCAATACTGCGGCAACCGCGGGTCCGCCGACCGGCGCAGGCACATCACGATTTTGTCGTGGAGGCGATCCCGTGGCGGGTCCGTCGTCGGAAACGCCCCATTGGCACGCGGAAGGTACGCTGTGAACCGCATCGGGGAGGTGATAGAGGTACAACCCCTGCGCGGTTTCAGGAACACTTGGGCCAAGTCACTGCGGAAGGCGCCCTGATCCTGCTTCACGACGTAGACCGACCCCGACGCTCCCCTACGGTCCACCACGATACCACAATTCGAACTGTCTGAGGACACGTGTATTCCTTCCACGTCTACCGCATGGACGAGCTCCCCGCTTGCCTTGTCAAACGCACACCAGGTGACCCCCAGCGGGCGATACCACGGTGGGTCACGGAGTGGACCTGTCGATTTCTGGAATTCGTATTCTCCATAGTCGGACACGCGCGCCAACACGTACAGGTACCCTTCTGGGTCCGCGTCTACCGCCACCGCCAAAGGTTGCCATTGCTGGATGACGTGCCCCGGCGTCCATCGGAAGAGGAGGGCGAAGTTCACCGCCAACGTTTTTTTGTCGTACCCTACGACCATGCCTTTGCGGAAATCTGTCACGTATACGCGCCCCCCGACACCCGAGTCGACACACAACCGGAAGCGGTCATGGGCACCGGTGGCGGCGAGCAGCTGGGTCTTCAACCCGGTGTACGACACCTGATTCTCGACACTGCAACTCCCCTTGGTCCGCTTCTCGAGTTCACCGGTGAAAGTTCCGTAGTATGTCATGCGTACCTGCTTGGTCCTTAAGGCATACAACGACCCCTCTGGCGAGTCGTCCAGGGCGAGATCCACCAAGCCATGAACAGGTCCGATTTCGTCACAAACTCTACCTCTGATTTTAAAGATAAAGTCGGTGCGACCTCCAGTGTACACGGTAGGGAAAAGATTACCCGCGGCGCCACTGTCGACGGCCACGCCGTGCACGTGCACCATGTCATCGGGATGATCTGGTGGATTTTCGTTCCACTGAAGCACGGCCACCTGCTCCCCGGTCTCTGCGTCCACTTCCGCCACGAGCGAGCTCCTGCGGCCCGTCACAAACAACGTAGGACGGCCGTTCCGTTGCCCCATGCAACACGCCGAAAATCCTCCCGGGACATTCTGACTGTGCAGTATGTCGGTTCTGCGCACGAGGCGCCACGGCGCGCGCGATCTTCCGATGCCCATGGCCCGTTGCAGGACGCGCAACCAAAACACCGCCTTTTTTGTCCGGTCGATGGGCATGGGCCCCACCGCTTTTTGCGCACCGTCCCACACCGTGCGCACGCGGTTGCACCCGAAACACGTACACGGTGCGATACGGGGCACCGCAGTCGGGTTACCTTCGAGGGGGTTCGGGCATCCTTCACCAAAGTACTCCCTCACCACCCGCTTGATGAATTGTTTGTGGCTCACCAGATGCTTACCTGCTTGGCTGACTAGTCGAAGTTTGGCGAGGTGCGCCACCGGGAGATGCCCCAGTAACTTTGCTTTGCTGAAGACTTTGGCAAGCGCTAAATACAACACCGGCAAAAATTTCAAATCGTCTGGGTTCATTTGTTCCACCAGGTCTTCGATTATTTTTGCTCTCTTGGCGTGTGATTGTACGGCTTCTTCCACCCTTTCACCCATCTTTTTGTACTTATCTCTTAAGACGCCAAGAGCATGGTTTTCTGCGGTCTGTGCCTCGAGCTCTTTCTCTAACTGTATCGTTACCTGTTCCCGCTCTGTCGGTTTTCTCGTTACCTGTTCCCGTGAACGCTTCTTACTTGACACGGACGGAACGCCCGACGAGGCGGTAGATTTGGGGGGGTTGTGCGACGCCGACATGGGGTGACCAGTGGCCACAGTGCCCACCNCCGCCGCCGCCCTGGTTTTTATAGTGACGGTCCGGGAAAAACCTTCCTCCGTATATTAAGGCCCTCGGTCCCCCCCGCGCCCAGACGACCATGCTGCGTCAACGCCGGCGACCAAAGGACACCCCTCCTCGCCCTGCCGCCGACCCCAAAGTCCATGCGGCCCCCCCTTGGACCATACGGACGTTTTTCAATGCCGCCCCTGGCATCCCTCTCCCNTGGTTTCGCCGTCCGCCGACCACCACACCCCGTCCACGACCACCATGGCCCGCCGCCGTCCTGGAAGCCTGTGCCATGGTCGTGGGTCTCGTGGCCGCCCCCGTCACCGTGTATGCCATTTTGCTCGTGCTCAAATACGCCGGCGTGTTCCGTACCNCGTGTCCCACCGTCGCCGGACGCGTGTGCAATGCGCCCCACGGTACGTGTTTGTCGACCGGATTCTGTGCGTGTGTGAACCCTCTGTTCAGTGGCGACGCGTGCGGCGACACGGCGTGTCCCGGGTACGACGTCGACTCCAACCACATGTGTTTGGGCCGAGGCCAGTGCAATCCCTTTGTGGCCCGACCGTCCACGTCGGCGTGTATCCAGGCCACCCCTTCCGCCGCCAACGGGTTCCAATTGCGTTCATCCGCCACCGGGTGGACGTCGTCNGCGTGCCGTGCCCGCCTCAACTTGGCGACCGTCGACCCCGCCGAAATACCGCGGTGTCAATGCGACCCTCCGTACTTTGGACCCGACTGTGCGTTGGTCGGGTGTCCCACCGACACGACCAACCAGATTTGTAGCGGCAACGGAGACCCGTTCGTCGATTTCATTACCAACGATACCTTAGGGACTGGGACGGGGTGTCAGTGTGCCGGCGGNCGGGTCCAATGGTTGCGGTACAATGGGTACTCCTTGGCAGCCCAACAATTGTTGATGGACGTGCCGTCGATCGAAGCCTTGTGGAATCGACCTTACTGCGGGGTCCGCGTCGACTTTGGACCCGATTATACGTGGATCAACACGTCCGTCCCCCATGCGTACGCGTGCTTTTGCGACAGCGAACACCATGGACCGAGCTGTTGGTTCGGAACGTGTCCTCGAGGAGGTCCCGACGACCGCATTTGTTCCGGCCATGGCCATCCGTACTATGGCCATGGGTTTCANCCCACCAGTACACGGTCCGACGGGCCGTACGGGTGCGAACCCACGTGCTTTGACCCCGCCACCGACGCCGCCCCCGACGACCACACCACCGTTCCATACTTGGCCGCCTTGGCCGAGACAGTGGGCCAACCCACCGTGGGGTTGGTTCCGTGTGCGTCCGANACGGCCACCGGTACGCCTCGGTGTTTGCCGGACTTGCCGGGACACGGGGCTGCGTGTGTGCGGGAAGACCCGTGTCCCGTCGACCGTCCAGTACGGTGCGGAGGACCCAGTGGACGGTGTGTGGCCGTCCGTCATTACGGACGGTACGATTCCGTCACCGATACGTACACGTGTACGAATACCGACCAGTACACCGACGGCAATCGGGACCCCGTCCATGTGGCAGGACCGTGTCGGTTCCGGACGAACGAAACCGATTGGGCACACCCCCACATGTGTTCCAATGCCCGGTTGCCCCGACGGTACCATTGGAAAGCCGTGCCCGGTACGTGTGGGTTGACATGGACAGACGTCTTGCCGGACGGCACGACCGGCGTGGACGGCACGGTCCGTGTCCTCGATGGATGTGTCCACCACGACGCGGCCGGNGCTGCCCCCGACGTCTTGCAACGCATTCGAGCAGCCACCGCGTTGGCCACGTTTGCAGGGGGGGCCGACGTCGATACGTGTTATGCTGCCTTGGTGTTGGGGGGCACGGTGGAACGGGCCTGGACNTTGTTACAAGAAAACGCCGCGTTCTTTGTGGACCATCCGGCCCGNATCAATACCACGGCCGTGANGTTGGGGTGTCGCGACGACGCCGTCGTCGTGCGGGCCATTGCAGGTCCGTTGTTGGGTGTGTCGTTGATGGCCCGACGGACCGACCGAGGCGGCGACAGCGACGCGCCTCGCATTGTGCGGGTCGACGTCCGTGTGCGGCACGGCACGTGGGTTCCTTTGCAAACGGTCACGTTGCCCCCCGACGACGTGCCCACGTGGACNCCGTTGCGATGGACGGCGGCGGACGCAGACGCAGACACGGCAGAGCTATACCAGGACAGTCTAGCGGACGCCGCCACCCACGTACGGTTGGTCGTGCCNCCNCACACGGCCATTGACAACGTCCACGTGATCACGGTCGGCAACGACATTTTGGTTCCGTGTGCGTGTCCCGCGTGCGTCACCGCGACGGAATTAAACGAACGGTGGTGGCATACCCGTCCACCGGCCGCCGCCGTCAAGGTGGAGGACCCAGACACCGTCGCCGCCGTCTCCTACTANTTGGTCCGGGACCCCTTGTCCGGAACCTTGACCCGGTCCGCCGTCCCTTCGGACCAACCCGTGCCCCCCCATGCCGTCACCTTGACGCCCGACGAGTACCATGCAGGGTGTCCTCGGNTCTGNGACACGGCCGACGCTCCGTTTCGGTGTGCCACGGGCCACTGTACGGGGTACCGCACCGACGTGCCCCGTACCCACAAGGTAGGACCGTGGACGTGTTCCCGTCCTGTCCCCCAACGGTTGACGAAAACCTGGTCCTCGTGGCGCACCAACGTCAACCCCGACGGNTTCGACCCGTGGTTTGGCGACNCNGCGGCCGACGCCACCACCCCGTGGACCATTGACCGTACCGTTCCGACGGTCGACGTCGAAGTCGTATGGGACGCGACGGTGGAACCGTTGGGGGACGTCGTTGTTCTCCATGGGGCCGTCGACGGGTTGCCTCCCTGGCAATGGTCCGACCAAGGCCACGTCCTTCCCCACGACAATGGGTGTTGGCGTCCACCGCACCAACCAAACACCGTTCGGTGTCGTTGGATTCCGCCGCCGCCGGCGGCCAACGGCTCCACTGCCACCGAACCAACCTCCTGGACCGTACGCACGTGGACGTACATGCGTCCCACCCATGTGACGTGTACCGCCGTCACGGCCTTTCTCGAGACGGCCCCCACGTGTACGTGTTTTGGGTCGGACACCTGTACGTGTACGGTCCCCCGTGCGGCGCCGGCGTTTTGGCGAACCCATGGCACCCGCGCCCTGTACCCNGGCAACATGCAGGCACTGGGGTCTGCCGTGGCCCATGCCGTGGCCACCACGTGTCCCGGTACCCCGTGTACGCTGGCACCCGTGGCCGTGACAACCGACCCNNCNACCGACTTGGTGCTGACCGATACCCCGTGTGCCCACGACCACTTTGCGTGTCCCNTTCCCCTCCACCGTTGTCCCAGCGGCCAATGCGTCGCCGACGTCGACACGCAGTGCGTGTCGCACTGGTTTTGTTACGGCAACGGATGTTACCAATTTGGCGGCCGCGACGGGGCCGACGACGAGTACGGGTGCGTGTGCGACCAAGGGTACGCCGGTCCTCGGTGTGAATTTGGGACGTGCCGTCCCGACCGCCACCCCGAACGGGACAATGTCCCTGGAGATGCCATCTGTAGTTGCGGCGGCAGTCCNCCGTTGCGGGAACNCCCGCCGTTGGCCCCGTTGAAACCTGCGCNAGGATGGTACGATACCAACGGCATTCAACGGNTGTGGGACCACAAGGTCGCCCAAGGCATGGAACGTCCTCTGTCGGCTCAATTTGCTCCCTTTGGGGTCGTTGTCAAACGCACGGTTGTCTTGGCCAATGGCCAACAAATCTTTACCACGTGTCCNTTTGCCCGACGCACGGCGTCCGGGGCGTACGTGTTGGCATGGCAAGACGTGCGCGACGGCAACCCGCCGTGGGACAATTTCACCCATTACGACGATTTTCCGTACCGGTGTCCCGAATCGTACCGGTGCGTGGCGTCGCCCAGTGCGTGTCCGTTGGATGCTTTGTTGCACCCGCCGTGCGGCGGCGGCCAAGGCCAGTGTCGGGCCGACGGTTCGTGTGCGTGTGCCCCTGGGTTCCGCACGTACGCCTTTTCCGAAGCCATCTCCACCACGTTGGCGTGGCCGTACGCGTACCGCGCAGGCACGTACGGATTGCGCACGTACCCCGACGATTGGTTTGGCAACGACGAAAACGACAATTGGCAACGTCACAGCGACAAGTGGTGTGCCGCCCGCGATTGTCGCGACGGCCACTGTACCCGGCCCGAAGGGTGTTGGGCCGGCACTCCCGAACGCAATTTTGTCGACCGTCTCCAAGCGTGCGATTTGGCCAACGCCGTCAACGACGTCCACGTGTCGCCCCGTCCAGGAGGCCACGGGGCCGACCAAACGTACGTTGGACCCGTGGCCGTCCCCGGGGCCGGCAAGTGTGGTCGGTCGGCGGCCGATTGTGTGCGGGGCGTGCGTCTGGAAGACCCATTGCCGTGTTCGGGACGGGGTCTGCCGTACGTGGAACCNGGNACCGGCGTCCCCAAGTGTTATTGTGGCACACCCCGNGTCCCGGGACGCCGCATGGTCGACGTGGTCCAACCGTCCGAANTGGTNCCCAATGGGTTTGGGGGCGACTATTGCGACCAGTACACGTGTACGGACCCGCCCGAAACCATCCATTGGTCGACGTGGGACCGCATGCACGATACGCCGTGGCGGTTGCGGGACGGCACGACCGACCGNCCTGGTCGTTGGGTCGGNCCGTGTGATTGTCCCGTGGGACCCGATCCCGACGATGCCAAGTTGTGGGACCAGTGTCGGTGCGACCCCACCAACATTGATTTGTGCGACCAAGTACCGTGTACGTTGGCCCGGACCGGGACGACGTCGTGTCGTCCGTCGGNCGCGTGTGTGTTTCCCGATACACCGCTCGTGTACCCGTGCCACAACCATGGNACGTGTCGCCAAGACGGCACGTGTGCGTGCGACGTCGACGACGTGGCCGGTACGGGGTACCGCGACAACCCCGAAAACCACGACGGCGCAGGATGCGACGTGTTTGTGGCGTGTCCCCATGCCCAAGACACCGACTTGCCGTGCAATGCCATGTCCCCGTGCAGCGACCCGTCGACGTGGTTGGACGTGCCGGTGGACGTGTACTTTGAACAACAACGGGGCGAGTGTGTCG
The DNA here is from genome assembly GCA_002723195.1 of Gammaproteobacteria bacterium. Classification (GTDB taxonomy): domain Bacteria; phylum Pseudomonadota; class Gammaproteobacteria; order Pseudomonadales; family Pseudohongiellaceae; genus UBA9145. The sequence goes on from PBNR01000072.1 coordinate 7,632, forward strand.
CCGAATACGCCGACGCGTGGGATCCCTTTGCACGGGCCTTGCGGCCCGTGCCGTACGCACGCCACGCCGTCGCGGACCATGGCGTAGGACGATGGTGGGACCAAGCCGNNNGGGGNGNGGANNCNCGANGCAGATCNNCGCCGCCCGTTTGTCGCCCCACTGGTCCATGTTTCGGGCCGACGGTACGTTACGAACGTTGTGGGACCTCGACTTTACCACGCCCACCCACCATGAACACTTGTTGTGGCACCAACTGGACAACTTTTGCGACGTGTCGTTGACCCACACGTACCCCGTCGACTGTGGCCATCGGGTGGATCCTGTGACGGGCATTACGGCCCGTGTGTGTGCGGCAACGGCCGAATTTTGCGACCCGACGGTCCCGTGTCCTGCGGGCGGCCCGTTGGCAACGCAACCCGGCTTTTTGGGACCCGACGACCCACCGTGGGTGTACCCGCGGTGCCGAGTCGTGTCCCGGGCCCCGGACAACCAGTGTCGTTTGCGGCCGGTNGACCCGGCCCATCCCGGCGACGGACGGTTGGGGTGTGTGTGCGACCGNCCGTTTGCAGGGTCGGCGTGCGAGTGTCCTGCCGTCACGTGGCGTGCGGGCCAACAACCCCAAGTGTGTGGGGGCTACGGGGCCACCAACGTCCATGTGTGGGACCCCACCGACACGCACGTCGAACATACGGGCACGGGATTGGACCGTGGGTGTTATGGGTGGACGGAACAACCCGTAGGCGAGTGTACGGGGGACCCGGCATCGTGCCGTCCCACCCAACACAGGGCGTGTGCGTGCGTCGACACGGGTCGAGTCTTGGTGACGGCATTGGCCCAGCGGACCAGTGCAGGGTACCCCCATGGATGCGACAACGTGGACCGTCCTACCGAAAGTTTTGTCAATACGAATTGTGCCCCCAACACGACCGTCGCGGCGGCATGGCGCGATCGGGTGGCCTTGCACTGGTTTCGCGACCGGGCCGCGACGGCACACACGGAACACGACGTGTGTGCCGAAAACGCCGACGGTTACTCGCCGTGTCTCGGGCCCGTTACACGGACGGCTCCCTTTGCCCATACGGCCGACACGTTGTGTTTTTGGGACGCCGACGTGTTGCGAGGCCTGCGAACGTACCGTGGAGTGGGCAGCGACGACCCAACCTCGTACACGGCTGCCACGTGGGATGCCGCCGCCTTGTACGGGGAAACGCGTCACTTTGTCCAAGTCGACGGCACGGCCCCGGCGTGTGTGGGCGTGGCCGACGAGGACGCCGCCGCCGCCGAATCGGTCCGTACGTGTACCGAGTACACCACACGGAGCGAATCCCAACGGTCGGCGTGTGCGTTGCGGTGTTTGGTGTCGGACACGTGTACCGGGTTCACTGTATCGGACGCGTTGGCGTGTGTGGGCCACGCCCGACCCCTGGACGACCGCACGGCCTGTGGCCCGGACAGCACGTCCGCAGGGTACTGGCAATTGGTCCACACGGGCGGGGTGGCCGACGTCACCGTGCTTACGTCGTTTCACCACGCACTGGCCCAACCGGGNTCCNTCTTGGACGGCGCGCAATGCCGGGACCATTGTTTTGCGTACAGTGCGTGTCGCTTTGCCGCGTTTGTAACGGTCGGTGGCATCGGGTACTGTCGNCTGTACNCCACGTGCAGCGCCGCCGCCGTCGACGCCGGCGCCGCCGCCATGGACGCGACGACCGACACGGACGCCGTCGTGTACGAGGTCGTCAATGGCACGACCACATGGTCCCAATACCATGGCCAGTGTACCCTGTGCACGGGCACGGTCGAACACGACACGGCCGCCGCCGAAACGGTCGTCGCCAGCGACACGGCGGCCGGCTTGAAAAACCGCCGCGTGTACCGCTTGGAACACCACGACCGTCGCATTCCCGTCCGNGCCATCCCGGAAACGACCATGGCCGAGTGTCCGTGGGACATTCGGTCGCCCCCCCACCAAATTACCGAAGACGTGCCGGACGAGTCCGTCGGCTTGACGACGGTCGGACGGTGCGAATGTTTGGGCCAATCGTCGTATACCGGGGGCAACGAATACTTTACGTACCATTACGACCAATTGGCCCGGTTCTANGCCCACGGCGACACGTGCGAAAACTACCAAGATTTCCAAGGACGACGGTGCATGGCGGCCCGCACGGCCGAAGGATTTACCGTGGGGTTCCGCAGCCGGGCCGCCCCCGACGGCGACGGCACGGCCGACGGGGCCGACCCCGTGTACGCGTTCTTGGCCAGCAGCGTCGCCGCCGAAGGAGGATTGACCGCCACCACGTTGGCAGGCAAAATTGCGTCCTTGCTGCACGACCGGTGTACTGTGAACGCCCACCATACCGATACCTACACCATTTCCATGGGGACAGCCACGTTGTTGGCCGACGGCGGCGGCAAAGAGTGTGGCCCGGGTACCCCCGCCGCGGGGTACAACATGTTGTCGGGGGGACACGACGGGTGGCACCAGTGCATTGCGCAGTGCAAGNNCCACACCGGGTTCCAGTGTTCGTACTTTGCGTACTCCCAATGGGAGTGCGACAACAGCAATGGCGACGAAACCGTCGGAACGTGTTGGGTGTACGACACGAGCGACGGGTGTCGCGGCAACCGCGTGGCCCATCCGTGTTTCAACATGTACAGTTTGTGCCGCGAAGATGCNNTTGTCGAGGACCTGTTGGCGTACGTGGCGGACCATTGGTTGGCGGTACCGGCCCATTCGGCCGTCTTGGACGCGGCCGGACGTGCTGCCATTCGGGCCACGTTGTGTGTGGGGGGACAATGTAGCACGGGAACCGCGGCCGGGGCCGGCAACGTGTGGCAACACGGTTTGGACCCGGCCGAAGGGGCTGCCCGGCGACACGAATACGTCACCCATACCGTGTTTGAGACCGTGGTCGACGCGTACCGTCGCGTGCTCAATGCGTCGGCCACGGGCAGTGGGACGACGCCGGCCCCGACCCCTACCCCGACGTTGGCCCGGGACTTTTACCGGTACGCATGTGTCCCCGTGTCCCCGGCCCAAGCGCGCAGTCCCCAAGGCAACGTCACGCCGGCCTTTCCCGTGTCGCCGTACATGGGCACGTGGCGCGTGTTGCGCCACGAAGACGCGGAGACCGACCGCACGCTGTACCCGGACCCGTCGACAGCGCCCCCGGTACTGGACTTGCGCCAATGGCGCCCCAACAAAGAAGACGCCACGTGTGCCCCCATGTACCGCACCGACGCGTACTTTTTGTCCACCGGCAACGGACCGCACTGTGCGTGTCCCGCGACGGTCGAAGTACCGTTTGGACCGGATGCCACGAAACGGGCCGCCGACGGCGCGTCGACGGCCGACGCGGCCGCCGAATTGTGGCGCGATACCGTGGCCCAATGGGCCCACGAACCGGAAACCACCCGACGGTTTGGCAAAACACGCATTTGCAATTGGCACGAAGGCAGTGGGACGTTGTTCCCCGATTGTGCCGACGGCGAACAGTGCGGTGGCCATTGTGTTTTGACGACGGCCGACGGCCACGTGCCGACCATGCCCGCCGATGCACGATGGGTCTCGGTGGGCGGCAACCGTGCCCTCATGGACTGGGGCCGCGACGTGTTGGCCACTTTTCCCCGCAATGGGTACGTGTACGGGTTTAGCGGCCATTACCAAGCCACGTGGTCCGACGGGCAACACTTTTGCGAAGACTTGGGTGGCACCCATGTGACCATGCACGCCGACACGTACGCCGACTACGACATTGTCAACCGCTTGTTGGCCACGGTCGGGGAACGTCCCCCTGAATTATGGTTGGGGGCGGCCCGACGTCGAGGACCTCGGGCGTGTCGCACCCCCAGCAGCGAAGATTGGATGGCGTACTTGGTCCAAGAAAGCGAACGGTCCGTTGGCGCGTACGCCGCGGCTTTGGGCATCGACAGTGTGGCGTTTGACGGACCGTACCAAGGGGCGTGTCGGACTGCCACGGGGACGTACCCTACGTACCGCATGGGGTTTGCCGGGGTCGACGGGTTTCCGTCCAACCCTGTGTTGGCGTGTCGGTTGATTTCCGAGTGCGTGGCTTACCAGGTAGATAGCGTGTACGACGGGGCCAACCGCCGTCAATATTGGCTGTACTACGTGGGGGCGTACCCGACGGGCAGTGTGTTGGGCACCGACAATGCGGTGCCACCCACGTTGGGGGATCCCGACGTGACGGTGCCGGCGTACGGCGAAGGACACCGCGACGACGACAATGCCCAAGTGTTGTCGGCGTTGTTTTCGGAATGTTACGTACGGGTGCCGTCCGTGCCCACCCACTCGCCTACCGTTGCGGTCGGCGGCGGCGGCGGCGGCGACGGCGGCGGCGGCGGCGGCGGCGACAGTGCACATGTGGAATTTAGCGACGTGCCGTCACAGTGCGTGTTTCCGTTTGACTACCAAGGGACCATGTACACGACGTGTACCGACATCCATTGGCCCGGTACCTTTTGGTGTTCGTACGACGACCCCTACGCGGGACGGTACGGTACGTGCACGGCAGCCGCCACCGACGCCCCTACCGACGCTCCTTTTGACGTGGCGGCGGCCGTACGGGCAGCCGACTTGGCCTGTGTCCAGTCGACCCGCCACGTTGACGCCGCCTCCTTTGCCGCGTCCGACACGGTCGATACATCGTCCCCCACGGCCGTGGCCACCGCCGCCCGGGCCCGTCGTCAATGGGCGTTACTGCACCAAGGATCCAACACGGCCGGGGTGTGGCCCGAATGCGACGCCACCGATTTCCACGTGCGGGGGTGCACCAACAGCGACACGTTGTGCTACGAAGAAGACGGGTTGGCCGACGTGCTACCTGCCCACCGTTTGAGCAGCGTCACCCTCCAAACGTGTTTGAACCGGTGTTCGGCCGACGGCGATTCGTGCCGCAAAGTTACGTGGCTCGACGACGACCGGCCCCGTGCCGTCCCGTACGCGTCCACTGGCACGTGTTTCCTGCACGGGTCCGAACTTGGCACAACGTACGTGGGCGGGGCCGGCGGCGGGCTGCCGTTGGTCCGCCATCGGGTGCCGCCCGTCGGCGTCCACAACCGCGGCGGCGACGCGACGTGTCCCGACGGGTACACCATCACGTTNCCCACCACCACGGAGTCCACGAGCGGNGAGTGCCAACAAGTGCCCGNAAACGACGGAGAAACCTNNGCGGGAANCGTGNNCTCCGAAAGTGANTGTGCCNCNCACTGTACCAACGACCCCACGTGCGTGGCGTACGACTTNGNNCCCANAAACCCCGNNTTGGCNNCNNTNGGNNTCAANNTGCANNCCTGTTACCTCAATACGCGGTGCGACGTCCAAGACGTGGGCGACGGCAACAAATCGTGCCGCAAGTACACGAACGACGTCTTGGCCGCCGGGTGCGGCGCGGCCGTCGGACAATCCTTGTGCCAGATTGGGGAAGGCCATTGTCGGGACGACGCCGATTGTGTGGCCATGGGGCGGTGCGTGCGGTTCGAACGGGACAACATCGCGCGCGATGTCGTCCGTACCGGCGTGGTCTTTGACGACCCCACGTTTCCCATGTTCCATAGCGTGTGTGTGTGGGACGAATGTCCTGGACGCCGCACCGTCGCCGGCACGACCAAACGAGCGTGTACGTTTCATCGCGGCGCCGTCCTGCCGTCGGCGGCCGACGAAACAGCCGCCATGGCCAGTGCCGCCGCGTCCAACGCGTTCACCGACGCCCTGGAAGGTGGGACAAGCGGCGTAGCTGCATTTGTGGCGTCGGGCACGGGGTACGACCCGACCTTGCACAAATGCCGCGCCGACGAATTTCCCAACGCCACCTTGGATGCAACCGTCTGGGTCGACGATTGGTCGACGTTTGGGGCCAATTGGGTCAAAAAGGCCGATTTGGTGGCGGAAAACGACAACGGCGGGTGTTATTGTTTTGGGGACAGCTGCAACAGCGAAACCACCGGGTTTTGTGCCGTCACCGTGCTGGGTCTCCAAGTGTCGTGGGACGGGGACGCGGGCGGCGCCGCCGAAGGAGGACCCGACCCGTNCGTCGCCCATTGTACGGCGTACACCAACGGGGCACCGGCCGGTGGGTCGGGAGGGTTTGTCGACCCCAGCTTGTGCGACCCGTGGGGCCGCCGCAGCGATTTGGACTCGCCCCATTTGATTTTGGACTACGCGGCCGACGCACGGCCCGTCATCCGGTTACGGGCGTCGGAAACGGGTGGATCCAACGAAGTCGTGTTTGCGTTCGAAGACGACGACCCAGGAGNGTNNCTCAATACANNCGACGGGTTGGGCCAGTGTCGGTTTGCGTTTACGGGCCAAACCGACCGCGGATCCCTCACGGGGGTCCCGGACGACGCCTTTACCCACAATTGTGCCGGCGGCACGCGGTGTTACCCGTTGCACTGCACGTTGCGGGTGCGCTGGGGTTCCGGCGACGACCCCGGTCATTTTCGGGCGTACCGCGACGCCAAGTACGCCGCCCTGGCCCAACACCAAGGAGGGGTCTTGAACCGTCGCCAAGCCACCGTCGACAACCGACTCATGGAATACGGNGCCATCTTGGACGAAGACGTGCCGTGCGGGGCCGTCAGCGATCGGTTGTGCCACGGCATGTTTGTGCGCCTCGACACCGACGGCCGGATCGTGACCCAAGTGGACGCCTTGCACTCCGTGTACGGGTTCTCGCACGTCGACCACCAACAACGCCCGTTCGTGTGCAAAGTGCCCCAACGCCAAGCCGATCGGTGTGCGNCCCAATCGGTGTTGTTTCAGGACCGCTGTTATTCGCTCTTACGGGACCCCGACGCCACGGACACGGCCACTGCCGCCGTGCCCGCGGCCCGTTTGGGGTTTGCCGACGCGTTGAACCGGTGTCCCACGGGGGCCACCCTGTACCAAAAAACCAGCTCCGTCGTCACCGACGTCGATCGGTTCTTGGCCAACATGTTGGTGGCGGGCCAACGACGGGTCGCCACCGTCGACCAACCCGACGCCATCTGGGTCAANCCCACCACCGTGTTGGAACGCGACACGGCCGTCTTGCGTCCGGCCGCCGCGGGACTGGACCATGCCAATCCTCCNTATTGGGGAGTCTGTTCCGTGGCCGCCCAACCGTTGGGCCGGGAATCTCCCCATACGTTTGTGTCGACGTCGCCTGCGACGGTCGCCTTGTTTGCNCACGGCCAACGCGGTACCGGACCGTGGACCGGCGACGCGGCCCAGTGTCGATGCACGTTTGGATTCTTTGGCGACGCGTGCGAAGCCAAACGGTGTCCCAGTCTCGACGAAATGCGCACGTACACGCGGTACCCTCCGGCCCCGCACGGGGCCGTGTGTGCGTCGGTACCCCATGGACTCTTGGGGTCCTTGGACGCGNCAGACCNTCCGACCGCCCTGCAATGCCGTCAACGGTGTTCCCGAACCCCAACGTGTGTGGCGTACGCGTACCGTGCGTCGCCCCCGACGTGTCGTTGGTGGGCCGAGTGCGAGACCGTCGACGTGGACCCGGCGTTTGCCCTCTACCATGTCGTCGGCGAATACACGGTGGCAGGAGGAGGCCTGTGCGCCACCACCGCCGACGCCTTGCCCTTGCCAACCACCGTGTTGACCGGCACGTGCGCAGGCCAAGGACCCCTGTACGCGTGCACCGACAGTTCCTCCGAGTGTCCGGCCGCCGCCGAGTGNACACCCATGACATTGCCCCGGTGCGCGGCAGCATGCGATGCCGACCCTACGTGCCGAGGCTTTGGAGTNTTGGATCCCCAAGGGACCCCCGTGTTTGCCCATCCCACGTTGGTCCACGGTACACGGACGACGTGTTACTTGTTCCCCGCATGTGGGTTTGTGCGGACCGAATTGGGGGGCACCGCGTACCGTCGGTCTACTTCGGCGTANGGGGCCGCGTACCGTTCGCCCGTCGTCCGCGACTTTATCCATCAGTGTGCGTTGGACGACGGGGTGCGGGGCCACTGCTTTTACACCCACGACGGGGCCCCCGACCTCCAGTGTCGATGCGATCCGTTGTTTGGTCCAGGCGGATCGGCCCCGCACGCCCCCGACGACCCCACCGTNGCCTTGTGTCCNTGGCACTTNCCCGTCTGGGANGCTGCCTTGGGGGCGTGCGTTGCGACCGAGGCCATCNCCGTCCCNACCACGGCNCGGCGCCTGGAACATGGGGCCCATGGGGGGGCAGGTTTCTTCCAGTGTCCTACCTCTGGGTGGACCGCGGCCCCGTTGGACCACGCCGAACACGCCGGCCATCGGTGTCCCGTCGCCGACTTTCTCGTGACCCTCATGGCCGTCAGTCCCGCCCATTGTGGACAATACTGNACGTTGTTAAGCCACACGTGTACTGCGTGGGCATTCGAAAACCCCACGTACTATGGGGCCACCGTGTTTTGGTGTCATTTGTACAAAGGGACGTGTGCTACCCGCGTACCCGACGGGTTGGACGGCCACACCGTGTGCGTCGTGGCGACCGACACACCCACGACGTCGCCGTCGACGGCGCCCACCGTGCCGCCTACGCCGGCCCAACCTACCCGGCCGTGTGCCACCGACACGTGTACGACCAACGCCCTGGTCGTGCGCGACGGACACCTCCAACGGGTTCCCCCCAACTTGTGTCGGTGCCCCGCGGCCCCGCCCCAACGCGACCCGACGACCGGAACGTACCCTGGACGCGACGCGTACACGTTGGCCGAACCCTTGGTNACNGGCGCNACGGAACAGTTTTGGACGGCCCCGTGGGACGAAACCACNACCCATGCCGGCCAGTGTCCTCCGCCCCGGGTCCATGATCGCGCCCGGTACTGTACGTTGGCAGGCCCCACGGCTACTTGGGCCGAAGATCCCCGTTGGCCGTGTACGTCCGACGCCTTTTGCCGTGCCCACGTAGGCTTGGGATCTCGGTGTCCTCCGGCCACGGGATGCGCCGATTTCGTGCCGTGTGGTGGGTCCGACCGAGGCACGTGTTGGGTCGACGGCCAACATACCGGGACGACCGTGCCCCACCAAGTAGCTGTCCTTGGGGCGACGTGTGCTGCGACGGACGGACCCGTCACGGACGTCACGTCCGTAGGGGCGTGTGCCCAACGGTGTGCCCGGGCCGGATTGACGTGTGCTTCGCGGCTGTTTGCCGTCGACGACCGCCACCAAACGTGTACATTGTGCCGGGACGCCGCCACGGTGGCGGCCGATCCCCGCAATGCGACGTCCCTCAATGCCACCGTGTACCGCGTCTTGGATGGGACGGCCGCCGCCACGTGTGCGTGTGCCGATACCTTGTGGACGGGGGCAGCGTGTACGTGTCCCACGGTCGACGTGCCNCCCGACCGGTTTGCGAANGCGTTTGCGGCGCCGTCCCAGTTGACGTGTGCCGGACACGGNACGTGTTGTCCTCATGGGCAAGCAGATTTGGTGCCCGGTACCGTGACNCCCGAGTGTACGATGCACGACGACGGATGCGTGTGTGCCGACGGGTGGATGGGGTTGGCGTGTACGTGTCCCGTGGCCGANCCCGTGCACGATGCGTTGCCGTGCAATGCCGAACGAGGGTCCGACCGGGTCCATCCAGACATTGGGGTGTTTGCGGCGGCGAAGGCGCACATGCTTGCGACGGCAACGCCCAACCGAACCACCGATTACACGTACTCGCCCGCATGGACCCGACGCTTGGCCGAGTTGGAACCGTGGCGTTACGGGACAGGGTGTGGGTACACGGACTGTATGTGCGGACCCAATTGGAGTGGCCCCGCGTGCAGTACCCGGGTGTCGGCGTTGGTCCAAGAAAGGGACGACGGCAACACCAACACCACCGCCGAGACCCATTGGATGCGGGAACAATGCGGGGTGACGAACAAGCGAGGAACCGTCAACCCCGTCGACGGGACGTGTACGTGTGCCGCCTTGGACGACGTCGACACGGACACGGCGGGCAGCGGTCGTGTACGGCGTCGGTTTGCGGGCGAGGCGTGTCAGTGTGTCACGGTCGACGTGGGTGGGACACCCCAGATGTGTGCGGGCCATGGGACGTGCGTGGAACCGTCCCTGCCATGGGGGTTTTGCGACGGGGCNCCCGGCAATCCAGCGTTTGGTGCGTTTCCNACGGCCATGGANGCNTGGCAATTGGCCCATTTCACGGCCGTCGTCGACGTACGGGCAACCGACGANGGTTTGGTCGCCTCTACANCAGNAGACCAACGACGGTTGNTGGATNTNTGGTCCNTGAANACGCCCCCCNCGTGTCCTAGTGGATGGGTGTCCGTGTTTGGGTCGATTGGNGAATGCNACAGTGCGTCCGAAACGGGACCAGGTGTACGTCGACANCATTGCCCAATGTGCTGCNNCTATGCGACCTCANNGNNGCNTGNGTCGTGTTTGATTACCACACGCAATGGGACGAGGCCCACTTTCACGCAAGCACCGCTTTGCAACACCGATGTTACTCGCAACCGTCGTGTCCTACGGGCCAAGAAGAGGGCGATACGGCGTACACGGCGTGTGTGCGGGCCGACGTGGCGGATCCATGTATCGGTGACGTGGCGGTTTTGGGGCCGAGCGGTGGGACTCTGGCGGGGTCCACCGTGCGTCAACCTCGCTTGGTAGACGTGGGGTGTGCGGCGGAGACGGCAGCAGCGGGTGACGGCGGCTGCGGCGGCGGTGGCAACGACAACGACAACGACAACGACGCTGTCCCACCGACCTTTACCAATATCCCGTCGGAGTGTGTGTTTCCGTTTGACTACCAAGGCACGGAGTATACGACGTGTACCGACATCCATTGGCCCGGAACCTTTTGGTGTTCGAAAGACGACCCCTACACGGGACGGTACGCCACGTGTACGGTCGCCACCACCAACGCCCCTACCGAGGTCCCTACCGATGCCCCTACCGACGTGGCCATGACTGGCCAGGCAGGACCCGAACAAATCTACCGGGTCGACGTGCCCCCGGACATGGCCCTCCATGTTACTGTATGGGGGTACAATTTCCCGTTGTCGGTCACCTTGCAGGCCGGCGGCACCACGTGTCCTGGTACGTCCGTGTTGACCGACCCGAACGGGAAC
>PBNR01000073.1:0-8677 GCA_002723195.1 Gammaproteobacteria bacterium
CACGTCGTACCCCCTCGTGCGCACGTCTGCGTGGTGCCACAAGAGGTTGGCGGGCATCGGCAACGGCACCGGCAACGGCATCGGGCCGGGGATAACTCCACCGGATCGTGGCATGGATAGGCCGCGTACCGTGATGGACGGCTGTGGGACGAACTTGCCGTCGACGATCACTCGCCACCTGCCCGCCGGAGCCTCGTGCGGGAGCGTGCCGGCCGCCACGTCGCCCGGGCGGTATGCACAGCCGGCGGCCTTGCGCGCGTCCTTGGCCTCGGTGGTGCCCACGAACCACTCGCCATTGCGCGCGAGGAACAGCCACGCGTTGCCGCTCCACACCGCGTCCGCCCGCCGCTTGTAGACGGGCGCGCCGCCCGGCGCCCGCTCTGACGGCACGCGGTCGAACGTGCCGTTGATGTACTTCGCCGCCCTACAATCAACGGCCCCGGCAATCACCATGGCATCCCTGCGGGCGGCCGAGGTGTCCCACGCGGCCGCGTCGGTGGCCTTGGCCTCGGCCTCGAGGCGGTCGGCCACCGCCTTCGTCATGCCGCGCACCGTCATGGACGGCTGCGGAACGAACTTGCCGTCGACGGCCACTTGCCACGCATCCTGCTCGTACGGGAGCGTGCCGGGGCCGACATGATCCATGGTGCACGCCCAGCCTTTGGTCTGGCGCGCGTCCTTGTCCCTGGTCTGGGACACGTACCATCGACCGTTGGTCGCGAGGAACAGCCACACGTCGTTGCCCCCCGGCGTCTTCGTCCGCCGCTTGTACACGGGCGCACCGCCCGGCTTCCGCTCCGCCGGCACGATGTCGAACGTGCCGTTGGCGTACTCCGCCCCGAGGCCGCCGGTGACCCCGGTGATCATCATGACTGCTGCCTCGGCCTCGAGTACCGCCCGATCCCATTTGGTGTCGGCCCTGATGCCCAACCGCACTGTGACGGACGCTTGCGGGGCGAACTTTTTGCCGTCCCACACTTTCCACGCGGGGCCTTCGGACGGGAACGTGCCGGGCGCCAGGACGATCGGGAACTGCGCCCAGCCGTTGTCCCCGCGCAAGTCCTTCTCCTTGGTGGTGCCCACCCACCAGAAGCCGTGGACCGAGAGGAACATCCACGGCTGTACGCCGTTCGCCGACGTCTTCGTCCGCCGCTTGTACACGGGCGCGCCACCCTGCTTCCGCTGCGACGGCATGCGGTCGAACGTGCCGTTGATACAGTGCGCCCTGGGCCCCGTGGCCCCAGACAGTTCGAAGCTGTCGGGCATATGCGCGGTGTCCCATGCGGCCTTGGCCTTGGCCTTGATCTCGGCGTCGTGGCGATCGGCCTCCGCTTTGGTCATGCCGCGTAACGTCACAGACGGCTGTCGAACCCACTTGTCGTCGTCCCACACTTTCCAACCGTCCGCCGGCGCATCGTGAGGGAGCGTACCGGGCGCCACGGCGCTCACGGTGCACGCCATGCCTTTGTTCTCGCGCGCGTCCTTGGCCTCGGTGGTGCCCACGTACCACTGGCCGCCGCGCGCGAGGAACAGCCACACGTCGTTGGCCCCCGGCGTCTTCGTCCGCCGCTGGTACACGGGTGCGCCACCCGGCTTCCGCTCCGACGGCACGTGGTCGAACGTGCCGTTGATACAGTACGCATTGGACCCGCGGAACCCGGACAGTACGATGCTGTCGGGCATATGCGCGGCGTCCCATGCGGCCTTGGCGTCGGCCTTCGCCTTGGCTTCGAGGCGGTCGGCCTCCGCTTTGCTCATGCCGCGCACCGTCATGGTACTCTGAGTCCACTCGCCCACCGGCACCTCGTGCGGGAGCGTGCCGGGCGCCACGGCGTCCACAACCCATGCCCAACCGGTGGGCTTGCGCACGTCCTTGTCCTGGGTGTCGGACACGATCCACCTGCCGTTGCTTGCGAGGAACAGCCAGTGCCCATCGTCCTCTCGCTGTCGGTACACGGGCGCGCCGCCTGGCTTCCGCTCCGACGGCACGATGTCGTACATGCCGTTGACGAACTCCAACGTGTACCAGTCGGCCCCGGCGATCATCATGACTGCTACGTCGGACCGTACCGCGGGCCGTACCGCCAGATCCCACGTGCACTGGTCCCTGTCTGCACCGTGCTTGTGCAACGCGGCGACCAAGTCGGGCCCATGCCCGCCTTCGACCGCGTAGTAGAGGGCCGTGAAGCCGCTTCGATCACGGAGATTGATATTGTCGCGAAATCGGGGGGCACCCAATAGAGCACGCACTGTCGCCACGGAGCCGGATCGCGCGGCCAAACCCAACAACGTGTACCGCGCCGATCCGCGCGCGGCGACCAGCAAGTAGTCACCCTCGGCATCATAATAAGCACCGGTCAAGGGTAGGCGCTCCCGTGGATCGTCGCCTGCCCCCGCGCCTGCCCCCGCGCCTGCCCCAGCGCTTGCTTCGCCGGCGTAGTACCCAAGCGGCCCAATTGTCAACGCGTGGCGTACGTGCTGGGCCTTACCCCCGTGTACCAAGTGGCCCAACCACGCGTGCATAAACAAGTCGTATCCCGCCCCCAATAAAGCGTCCAGTGTTTTCTCGTGGGGGGTAGCCAGGACCAACAACGAACAAAGGCGCTCGCGATCGACGCCCCGCCATCTGCCGTCGGCATCGAAAGAACTTACAATCAGTTTCCTGGCCACCGGCGTATTGACTGCTCGTGGCCAACATCGCAACGTGCGTTCGACCGCGGCCTCGTCCCCTGCAGCCACCAAGGCCCCCAACCAATCCCTAATGTTGACGTACGTCACACGGTACTCCGGGTAGAACCGACCGTCACGGTAGGAAATGTACATGTTCGAATCGTTTACGCCCGGGCCATGATGCTTCGGGCGGTGGGGTCCCGCGTGTACACTACCGTAGGTAGGACTATGGTTGCCGCGACCCTGTAGGTCTTGAAGGGTTAAACGCTTGTGGGCTCGATCGTACGGTCCTGTACAGTCCTTCGACTGTCCACATAAGACTCGACACAATAAAAGTTCGCGTTGTTCCATGGTCACCTTCTTGAGGGTCAAGTCGTTGCAATGTGCATACCCAGCATCGCTGTAGCGAGGGAGTTCCGCGAAATAGGCGCCTTTTCCGTATAATCCGTGTCTACTAAACCCAATGTCGATCAAGTTTTCTGATCCGAATATCAGGTCCGGTGAGATCGCTCCGCCCGTCCCGTGCCATAACATGCGTTCGTTCACTACACCGCCCAAAGACTGTAGCCCCTTGCTGAAACGAGCGTAAGCCTGCCAATGCCCTGGACTTTGGAAGCGGATCAATCGATACACATACATCTCCGCGAGTGTTTCGGTCCCGCGCCCCGGCCCGCCCGGAGCTGGAACTCCCAGCATCGTAGCCACTTTTTTGTATTCTTCCGTGCCGTGGTCGACCACGTACAAAGACCTGGGCACCTCCCCTACCACCCAAGTGTTGAGATGCGTACCCGTGTCCCAATACTCTGGGGTGGGGAGGGTGGTGGCACGAATCGCGCTCAAAGAGTGTTGCAGTTCGGCGATTTCCCGCGTTTGCTTTTTGCTCCTTCTTGCGTCTTCTTCCCTCAGCTTGCGCAGCTGCTCCAGTTCCTCCTGCTGCGCGGCGAGTTCCTGCTGGTAGCGCTTCCGCATGGCACTCAATGAGNTATTCTCCAACCTTGGTGTCTTCGGGNCAGCGCCGCCACTTGAAAAAAACGNATCGTCACCTCTACCGCGCTTTTTCCCTNCNNCTGCNCNTNCTCCGTGCCNCTNNNNCNNCNNCNNCTCCGNCANNGCCNCCGCTNCCGNNNCTCGCGGACNGCAGATAATCATTAAGGTCCACTCCATNTCCTCCNCCCCCCCCTGCGCCTGCCCCTGCGCCTGCGNCCTTTGGCANCTNCTGCAGAAAATCGTCTTCGCTATCTGCGCCGCCGCCCGTGNNCTGTCCACTGCTCATGNCGGGTTTCCTCGGCAACGCCGGTTACACGAGGCGGGGGGGTGGTGGCGGTTTATATAGACGGTAAGATTTGGGGGAGGGACNANCGGCCACCTTGGTCGTTCCAATGTGACTGCCCAGGACCCACTAAGAAATAAATAATAATATTTACTTCGACCTAATCATATAAGTAGTAATACACACACCGACCTCCCCTTCACTCCTCGACCCTGGCGCGCTTCGCCGGCCGTTGCTGCGCTTGCCGCCGCTGCGCTTGCCGCCGCTGCGCTTGCCGCTGCCGCCGCTGTTTCGTCCGCTCCGCACCGTACAGAGCCACCAACTCCNNCGTCGCCCGCCCGATCTGCCCGTTCGNCGCCTCTCGTAACTTCTGGATCATCTCCAACGGGTGTTGGTTTTGCTGCATGTAGATGCGCTCCAGGCTGGCACTCAACCCCCATTGCGTTTCATTGACGGAAGCTGCATTCGGAGGGTGGAGCGCCGCCATGAGCGCCCGACGACAAGCATAGCTTTTCTCCGCTTCCGCCGGGGTCCGCGCCGCCGCCCCATGCTCGTCGCCGAAGCCGAAAGGGGCCCTCCCCCGGTGTTGCATGAGCAAGATCAGCAACCGCGCTTTCACGTTTTCCACTTCCAGACGGACTTCCAAGCCGTCAATCTTCCTGTGCAAGCGCTCGATTTCGGCGTCCTTGGCATCCATGGCCCCCGCCAACACTTGTTCCATGACGTGCCCTGCCGCCGTCCCGGGCGGCGGCACCGACACTTCTGTCGCGCCGGGGTCCTCCACGCGACCGATTAGTGCCTGGGCCGCCAGAAACGCCAAGGTGCGAATCGAGGGCGTGGGTGCCGCCATGACGCGCAAGATTTGGGGGATGTGCGTGGCGAACCGTCCCAGTCGAACACCGGCGAAACAAAGCGAGGTGCCTACCCCCCTCCCCCACTATATAAAGGCACCACCCCCCTCCCCTGGACCGTGTGTGCAGGTACCAACATGGCGTCGTCGGTTCCCAGTCACCCACTTCCACCCACCAAAGGCGACGTCCGTCTACACCCACCGTTCCCAGCCAGACTCCCGGGGGACCCCCCCCGGCATCTAGCCACCCCGACCACCGTGCCCGGCGATCACTTGACACGCAGTATTTTTCGTGTCGTCAATGCACACGCCTCCGCACCCAACCCACTGCGCCCCGAACTCACGGTAGCGTTGCCCCCGTCCGTGGGCACGGCCTTTGTCGTCGACCCGAATGACCCCAATGTGATGGGTGCCGATTGGCCCGCGGCATTCCCACAAAAGCTCATCATTACGGCCGGACACGTGTTGGCCAATACCAACACGGGCCAAGGGGTGCGCGAAGGCTTTGAAAACCCGGCGGGCAACCCGGACTTGCAAGTCGTGGTGCGGGACAAACACTCGGACTTGTGCGCGTGCGTGCTGACCAACGAGGCCGCCAACAACGCGTTGCCTGCGCTGCCTGTTGCGGCTACCGTGCTTGGCAGGGGAGACCTCATCCTGGGAGCAGGATACGGATGCGCTTCGAACCAGTTGGTCGTCGTGAAAGGCGAACGCACGGTCGCGAACCTCGTGACCATTGGTAATTCACCCATCAAATACATCCAAACCAATGCAGCCATCAACCCCGGTCATTCAGGGGGGCCCGCCATGAACCAAAAGGAAGAAGTTCAGGGGGTGATCGACGCCAAATTGGCCGACAAGAGCATCGAAGGATGCAGTTTGATCATTCCCAACGAAACGTGGGTGGGCATGCTGCGGCAATATGTCCGGGAATACGGGAAGAACCCCCACCATGCCCGTCCAGTAACCCTCGCCACACCGACGTTGGCGGCCCGGTTTTATCCGCCGGCGCAAAAGGAACGGCAAATCCTTAAATTGGACGCCAACTCGACCGAACTGGAACCCCGCGTCCAACAGTTGGCTGCGAAACTCCAGGGTGCCGAAAACTTAGGCGTCAAAGTGCTGCGTGTGGACGCCAGTTTCCTCAGTCCACACGTCCCCCAAAACGCCATCGTCGTGTCGGTCGACGACCACCCCGTCAACAAAGATGGAAACGTCTTTGCCAAAAACAGCACAGGGGAGGTGAAAAAAATGAACGATATCCATCGGTACTTGGAATCCGTGCACACGGGCGACAACGTGGAACTGGAGTACTTGCACCCGACGACCCACGAGTTATGTAAAGTGCAGGTGCTCCGCAAAACAACCCGACCTTGGTCGATTAACCCCCTGGAAGATACGACCGAAGGCTGTATTTTGGGCAACCATGCCCGCCTAACGATACGGCCTCTGTCGGCGCCGCTTATTGGCCGCTTGGCGCCGCACAACGCGGCCATCGCGGGGTTGTCGGTGGCTCAAAATTTGGCGACCAAACCGACGTTGGTGTTTACCTACTTGAGTGCCGGCCAACCCGACGACGACGTCATGCGGACGGCCCTCCACGCAGGCTCCATTTTGCAAGCGGTAAATGGGACGCCTGTCCACACCATGGCCGACTTGAATGCCGCGTTGGAGACTGCCTTGCGCGCGGCGCACACCGACGGCGGTAATTCTGCCGTGACGTTTACCACGGGCACGGGGTCGGAATACACGGCCGACATTGTCGATTTGGCCCAGGGGGCCCAACAATACACGGCCGCAGTGCCCAGTGCCGCCCCGTTTACTCGGTGGACCGCCGTGGCCCCATCGACGGTCGCCGCCCCGTTGGCCGCATCCCAAGCCCCCACCACCCTCCTTTCGAAGGTAATGTCGGCTACCGGCGGCGCCACGGACCCGTTCGAGTCTACAGGACTGCTCGCGTCGTCGTTGGCGGAACCGTTGGCGGAACCGTTGGCGGAACCGTTGGTGACGAGATCGTCGCCACGGTGCGTCACGTGCGACGACCCGTTTACGTCGGCCAATCCCGTGGCCCGACGGTGCGACAAGTGCACCCAACAACGGGCTTGGTGCAAAGTGCGGGGTAGCGCCGCCACCGCCACCACCGCCGCGGCCGCCGCGACACCAAGCCCGTTGGCCGTATTGGCTCCGGCGGTCCGGGCCGACCAAGCCCGTCGTGACGCGGCGTTGGGGTTGACGCATTTGCGGACCGTGCAACGGGACTTGGGGGACGTATCGGCCCATGCCGACGCCACGTTGGCGTCGGTACTCGATACGTTGGACTTGGGTAGCGCGTGTACGTCGGCCGTCGCCAATGCCACGGCGTTGGCAGCGGAGGAGGAGGAAAAGGCGCTGCGTACAGCGGCGGTGGACACGGGTGCCATGTCGTGGGCAAACGGCAACGCAGCAGACCCTCTCCATGAAGGGTCGTGAGCCCGGCACAGAATGCGCGCAGAACGCACCTTCACCGCGGGAATGGGGTGTGGTCCGGCACACTCTATAAAGGAACCCCTCCGGTCTGTCCCCAAATCTAGCGTTTGGCATGGACCGCCCAGAACACTCTGAATCTCTTCGTGCGTTGCCGGGCGAACCTGGCCGCAACTACGGCGAAGTGGCACCACCGGAGTCTCGGGTGTTGCACGTCGTCCCACCAGGTGGGGGAGCACGGTGGCGTAGTCTGCCGGCCATGCAACCGGGTACCGCGGTGGCGGCGACGGCAGGCGGCGGCGGCGGTGGGCAACCCACGTTTCTTCGTCTGCCGGTCGTATACCGTCCACTGCAGGGAGGAAACTCGGCTNGTGGACACTCGGCTCGTGGAAACTCGGCTCGTGGAAACTCGGCTTATGTTGGCCTGGCCGCGCGGCCGCCGCAGCCGCCACCGCAGCCTGGGTCCATGCGTGGGACATCCATGCGGTTCATGCGGCCGACGGCGGGCGAGGTGGCGCAGCAGCCGCCGCCACAGCAGCAGCAGCAGCAGCCGCCACCACAGCAGCAGCAGCAGCAGCCGCCACAGCAACTCACGCACGCACCGATTTTGCCGCTCGTGTTCCAGCGCAGCGCGAAACACTTTGTCGTCAGCAACACGTCGCCCCGGGAAGTGAGCACGCACATGCACGCCGTCGCGAAGAAGGAAGGNGCCACGCTCGTGNTCAAGCCGCACAAGGCCACGATGAAGCTGAGCACGGTCGCACCGCCGACGGCGCCGGACGAAGCGTGCAGCGACGTCGTGTTCAAGATCCGCGTGTTTGCGCTGNCAGCCGACCCGACGCAGCTCCTGCTGGACTTTACGCACCGCCGCGGCAGCCGTGTGATTGCGTCGAATCTGTACCGCGNGGTCGTGTCGGTGTTCCGCGCGGNCAACGCCATCGCCACACCGGAACACGACCACTTGCTCGCCGGCGGACAGCCTGGCGGTGCCGCGCGGCCGTGCANGGTGTACACCGNGCCNGCGNTCCNCNNGGNCGTGCCGATCGAACCGGNCGTCGCACTGGCCACCGTCAAGCCCCTGCTGGCAGCCGCTGAGTCGCCGTGCTTCGACCAGAAACGCGCGTCGTGCCAGTTGCTGNCCAAGCTGACNTCGGGCGCGGCGGCGGCGGCGGTCGACGAGGAAGAGGAAGACAGCAGCACCGACTACACCATGCGCAGTGCGATTGGCAACGCGTTGTTCCACGCGGACGTGGAAGCACCCGTGGTCAACGTGTTCAAGGGCCTCGGCAAACCACAGGTGCACGAACACGTGCGCCGGTGCCTCGTCTCCCTCATGGCCAACATGGCGCACATGGAGGCGNAACAGGTGGTGACCACGGACGGGTCAGGCANGCANACGCGCCGNCTGNTCGANGCCGCCGNGG
>PBNR01000073.1:8682-18609 GCA_002723195.1 Gammaproteobacteria bacterium
GANGCGGTGCGGCAGGCGTTGCCGNNGGGCACGCACCCAGTGGACNAGAANACGTACGCGTGCGAAGAGGCACGGGACGCACTGGTGGAGGCCATGCGCCACTGAGCGTGGAGAAAAGAAGTGTGTGATCTATATATAATTACTATTATTGTCCCTCCTCCCGTGCTGAGAGAGAGAGAGAGAGAGAGAGAGTTCCAACAGTGTGTACGAGCTAAAGTGTCCCTCCCCGTAACCGAAGCACCAAATGCAAGGTACTTTCTTTTTGAATGTTGTAATCGCTCAACGTCCGTCCATCTTCCAATTGCTTGCCGGCGAAAATCAACCGTTGTTGGTCGGGAGGAATGCCTTCCTTGTCTTGGATTTTGGTCTTGACGTTGTCAATGGTGTCGCTGGGTTCCACGTCCAAGGTAATGGTCTTGCCGGTGAGGGTTTTGACAAATATCTGCATGGTCTGGGTTCGTTCCTGTACGCCTCCCTTGGACCGACCCCCCTTTTTATAGTCCGTCCCGTCGCTATAACCGCCGCCACCNNCCNNCGCCGCNNNCCGCCNNCGCCGCCTCTCATGTTGAACGTGCGAACCCTCCTCATGCCCGGCAGCGACCGCCACTTGTTGACCCGGTCTCCCCGGGTGGTCGAAGTCGTNGGCGAACTGGACGAAACGTTGTTGGAACGGTGCGCGCGTCAAATCCATGCCATTGTGGCGTCGGGCCAAGCGTACTTGCCAGTGGTGGTCCATTCGTCGGGCGGCAACTTGTTCGATGCCATGGCTTTGTTGGCACTGTTGGCGTCGTCGCCCGTGCCGGTGGTCACGGTGTGTACGGGCCATGCGTATTCCGCCGGCGCGTTGGTGTTTTCGGCCGGGGCCCCGGGACATCGGTACATGGCACCGTACGCCACCTTAATGTTGCACCAAGTGTCGTTGGCCGGCATTGCGGGGACGGCCCGCGAAGTGACGAACGAAGCGCGCGAACTGGAACGGGCCAATGCGGCGTCGTTCCAACGGTTGGCGGCGAACACGGGCCGTCCACCGTCGTACTTTTCGGCGTTGGTCGAAGCGGCCGACGGCGACGTGTACTTGGACGCGGCGGCGGCGTTGCATCATGGCTTGGCCACGCACATTGGCGTGCCACACTTGGAAGTACGGGTGGCGGTGCAATTGCACGTGTGTACGGGGGCGTGGACACCGCCCTCGTCGGCGGCGGGGGCGGTGGACACCCTCGCCGGCGTTGGCGGCGGCGTTGGCGGCGGCGGCGGCCGCAAGCGCCGGAGAGTGGACAGCGAGTACAGGGACGACGAGGACGGGGGAGGCACGGACGACGACGACGACGATGAGGAGGGGGGAAGCACGGACGACGACGGGGCGGCGACGACGACGACGGGAGGACGTGTGGGACCCGTGCTGTGAGGGAGGGGTACCAAATGTAAACCTTTTTATTCAGGACACTGGGCCGTACACCAATCGTCGTGGGCCGACTCCTTGCAAGTGCCGTCTGCAAACGTGCCGTCGGCCAAACGCCCGGCGGCCAAGCACGTACGATACGTGTTGCACGTCGTCGGTGGAAGGGTGGGACGGGCCGTGGGACGCGCCGAAGGGGCCGTCGACGGGGATGCCGTGGGGGCCAACGTGGCTCCCGTGGGAGACGCCGTGGGGTGGAGCGTCGGGGCATTGGCATGGTTCTTGCCGCCCACGTACAAGGTCATCCGGAACGCTTTGCCCCAGTACGGCGGCTCAGTGACGGTAGGTCCATGTTCCTCGTCGCGGGCCCCGCAACACCCTCCTAGGCCCAACTGTTCTCCTTCGGTGTCGTCGATCCGCACTTCAAAGCCCCAATGGTTCCCTGAGCCCGTGCGCGCGAGTTCTGCCGCCGTTGCGGCGTTTGTTTGGCCCGTCGGGACCCCGCCCAAATGGTACGGTGCTGGATTGACGGGGTGCCACGTCGTGCCCTTGTCTGCACTCCACAGGTAATGGGCTCCTTGGATGGTCGTACTGTCCACGGGATCGTACGTTTGGGTCAGAAACGTACACAAGTCCATGGCGTACAGGGGACGGTACCAGTCCGTCGAAAACAAGGACGTGAGAGTGCGTCCCGTTTCGACTTGGACCACCATGGAAGGGTCGATGGTTTGGCCGGACGTACACGCCGGTCGGGCCCGCCACGCCTCGACGTCGGTCCGGTCGGTGCCGTCCGTTTCGAAGATCACGTCAGGGTCGATGTACGTACAGGTTGCGGCCCCCGTTTGTCCGCGGGTCCATTGGTGCGGGGGACAGGGGAAACATTCCATGGGTGCGACCGTGGACCCGTCCACTCTAAACTCGATTGCCAGGCGGACGTCCTTGTTCTGCAGGTCGGCCCACCGGGAGACGCTGTACCCCTCTTGATTCATGTACGTTCCACTGGGACACGGTACCTTCTCCGTGTGAAAACACGAAGCCGAAACGTCTACTTGCATTTTGCCCCGCATGTTGATTTCATGGGCCAAACAACTGTTTTCGAGGTCGTCGTTCCCAGGGTCCCCTGCGTCGAGGACGTACGGACAGATGTGCCCTTGTGGACAAGGCGTACACTGCCTGCCCCCGGTTGCCTCACGGTACTGTCCCACGGGACAACTGACGCAATATGCGCCGAACAAACCCGTGTCGTCGTACAAGTAGCTTAAAGGGCCGGCGGTTCGGTGCGGGTCCTCGAACAAGTCCAGTGCCGCGTACAAGGCCGAGAACCAATGCGTAGACAACCAATCCCTCCCGTCTGCAGGGAAGGCATTGAAATGATTGCCATTCACAGCTCGATAATCCTGCTGCTTGCCTGCCTGGCACCGAGTACACACTTCGGCGCGTTCTCGGCGTATATCGTACAGTGGCATTAACCCCAATTCCTTGCCGCATCCATTTGGGTGGTTAGAACACCCGTACGCCCCTGTACCCGAAGAAAAGCCACTGGGACACTGTTTACACGGCGTATGATAACCCACATTGGACTCGTGTTGGTACCATCCGTCGGGACATTGCGTACATGCCTCCTCTGTGGGGCCGTAGTAGGATCCCTTTGCGCACCCGCCCCCGTCGGGGCACTGGGTAGCCCCTGAAAACGGGACGTTGCCACACGTATCGCACGTTAATTTATCAAAATACTGTTGGAACTGCCCAGCCGCACACGCCGTGCACCGACTACAGTATTCTGGGTTCTCGGGGTCACACCCGTCTTTGTGGGTGCCGGGGGGACACACGTCGTTCAAACACGTGAACCCGTCCCCCATTTTGTCTGTGCACACTGTACACCCATCTTCGGTGGCACTGGGCGCGAACCCCATGGGACAGTCGTCGCACCCGTCGCGGACACCCGCCCGTGACGCCTTCCCTGGAGGACACGACGGGCACGGTTGCGTGTCGTCGTCGTGTCCGGGACGACGGGCGACGGCGTACGTGCCGACGGGACACTTTTGACAATAGTAATCGCACGAGTCTACCAGGTGAAATCCGTTCGTCGAATCGTGCTTGTACGTACCTGCGGCGCAACAATGTTGAACGGCGTTTGCCCCGGGATTGGAACAGGCACAATTGAACGAATACATGCTCGTAGGACGCGCGGTGGGGTAGGCGGTGGGGGGCGGAGGCGTATGGTCGTGGGGGACGTGGCCGTGCCCGTCTTTGGCACCACTCCAATCGGTTGCCGTCGACCCCGAGCTACCGCCACCACCGCCCATTCCAAATGACATTTTCGCCAATTGCATGTCCTCTTTGCTTCCCAACGGGGAATACTTAAAATTATGAGCTTCTTTCGTGTACACGTCGCTCGACAAGCCAAACAAGGCCCTGCGTTGGGACAACAATTGGCGCAACGCGGGCACGGAAGGTGTAGCAGTAGCAGTGGCAGCCGCCGCCGCGATACCATCGGGAGTTGGGTGCGCGCACGTGGCGACGGACCCCGCCAGGACGGCAACCGTGACCAGCCGACACAGACGCCCTGCGCGGTCCATGGAGGGGGACGGAACCGATCTGCTTCCCCCCCGGGTATTCTGTATTTATATCCGCCGTCGGCGACAAGGCGGTCGGACACACCCTCCCTATAAAAGTCCCTTACATCACTCTGCCACCCAAACATGATCCGCTCACTCATCACATGGGTAGTCACCTCCTTGTGCCTCTGCGGCACAGAGGCCTGTCATGATGGAAGTGCAACGCACGAGACAGGAATGGACGACCATCACATAGCTACAACTACCAGGGCGCTCGGTCGAACACCACCATCTGCGGTGGAAACGCGGTGGGAGGAAGACAATGACGCCAATCCATCTCAAACGAGGGAAGAAAGTACGCATCGACGCCATCTCGACCGTCGATTGCAAGCACGCAAATTAGACAACCGTCGGTTAATAAGTGACGGGGACGCTCTTGTTTGGTTAATGAAGAACAATTATGTCGAAGACGTGTTCAACGCGCATGACGACGAAATAACCTGGCACGAGAATCATTGTACGTCGATGTACGGTCCCTTCGACGGGGCTGACCGGAACGACGATATGGATCCTATCTGTCCCGCTGGACGTTGGGGACATCAGAATATGTTCCCAGACAACAAGTGCCATCGAGGAGATCTGTATTGTGTGGAATGTCCCGCTGGTTACTACTCGGCAGAAAACGAATTAAGAGGTGAGCGGTGGAATGTCTGTACCCTGTGTGAGATGGGGAAATACCAACCCGAGACGGGTCAACCAGCGTGCCTTCAGTGTCCCGGAGATTCAACAACCAGTACAAGAGGGTTGAGTAGTTGTGACATAACGACGTCGCCGACGAAGTTGCCGACCGGGTCGCCGAGCGTAAGCCCAACCACGTCGAGCCCAACCACGTCGCCTTCCACTAGTCCAAGCAAGCCGACGAGCGCACCGACCGCCACATGGGACATCTGTTTTGGTGAAGGTCGCAGTGTGAGCGGTGCTTGGGTAGCCGGAGAGACGTGTGCCCGTTTTGCGGATGGCATCCACTGCGATAACTAAAAGCTTTTCATGGATCCGTTATCATTGATTGTGAAAGCGGGTCCGTGTATTGCTCTCAAGACTGTCACACGGCGGGTCCAATTATATCCGCTGTCGCCACAGAGCCGGGCACTACCGTCGTCGTCGTCGCCACCGTCGCCGTCGCCGCCACGATGGACCACGAGCTCGTCGCCGATTGCAACCAATTCGACCACGACGACGGCAGTCTCAGTTGTACCGCGGCGGCCGTGTGCTGTGCGCGCCTGTTCCTCGACAAAGGCGGGGCCACGTTCACCAAAGACGATCTCCACCGCGCCTTGGCGGCCGGTGCCGCCGTGTACCGTACGTGGCGTCGCGACGCCCCGCCGGCGACCCCCACCTTACAGTGTTGGACCGACGTGGTCCGGATCTTTCCCACCGTCTTGGAAGGGTACACCGCCACGTACGAAACCAATGGATTCTTTGCACCGCCCGACCCGTCCACGACGGCTTTTGGCGGGTACACGTCGTTTACCCGGGCCTTGGATGCGTTGGCACGCAGTGCACCGCGGCGATCGGCCGGGGTCTTGACGGCCCGCCAAGGGTCGTACGCCGTGGCGTACGATGCGCCCCATTGGTACGTGTTCGATCCCCATGGGACGGTCGACGGTGGGTCTTCGCCTACGTCGCCGTCACCGCCGCCACCGCTTACGGGGTCGCCGCCTACCTCGCCGCCGCCATCGCCATCGCCGCCGCCGCCGCCATCGCGGGCACCGGCAACGATGCGACGGACAGCCCATCGGACGACGTTTGAGACGTACGTGCGGGACGACGTGGTCCGGGGTGGGGCGACGACGGAATTTCAATTGGTGGTCTTTGGCGTGCCGCCGACGCCCCCGTGAACCACGGATCGGCACCGCACAGGGGACACGTTCGTTTGCGGGCAAACCACGGGGCAATGCACGCAGGATGGTAGGCGTGGAGACACGGCAACAACAACCGTTCGCCCGGGATTTCGAGGCAAATACAACACACGGACGCATGGTGGGGAACGAAAATGCCGCACGAGTGCAACGTGTACGTGGGCGCGGCGGGCGCGGCGTTGGCGGCAGCGGACACCGGGACGGCCACGGGTGGGTGGTCCACTTGTCGTCGATCGGCACCGGCACCGGCGGGCCGACGGCGGCAGTAGAGCACCGTGGCCCATGCCAACGTGCCCAACAACAACACACCACCGGAAACGGCCAACACGGACCACAAATGGAACAAGATGCCGTACACCGTGCCGCACGCGACGGCCCCGAGTCCCACCGCCGTGAGACACCGTTCGGCCGGTGTTGCTGTCCACGGAGGCGCCGCCATGGTGAACTACGGACGCCCACCGGAAGAACGGGGACGATAATATAGGGGAACCCTTATTCGTATACATCTCCAATCTCTCACTCAATCTTGATGCTTGCGTTGCCGCCGCCACCGTTGCCACCGCGCTTGGGCCGCATGCACCAACCGGCGCCATCCCAAGGGCACGCCTTGGGCCACGTACAACACGCTTCCCACCGTATCGGTCGTCACCATGGTCAACCATTGCCAAAAGGCCACGTACAAAATGTACGCAAAGTAGCCCCAAAACATGACCCATAACGTCGACCCCAAGTGCAATCCCACGCACAACCATCCGTACGCCGCTTCTTGGCCCGTTGGACCCCAAAAGTCCGTCACGGACGTGGGAAACGTGTGCGGTGTAAACAGGTCCAACGTCGACCGCCACGTTCGGTCGAGCCACGAACCGGCCGTCAAATAATACGTCAAAATAAATTGGGCCGACGCCCCAAAGTTTTGGAGTCGGGCCCGGTAGTACCACGGAAACACCCAAAACCAGTGCGCGTCGCCTTCGAACAACCCCGTGTCGGTGTACGCGGGACACATGCACGTGCCGGTGGGCACGGTCAACGTACACTGTTCGGCCACCCACGTTTTCAAATCAAACGTCCATTCCGGCAACGCCACGTTCAATAAAGGATTGGCTTGGGGGAAACAGTACGTGTACCCGTCGGCTGCTGCGGTCCGTCCGCCCCCTTCAAACGCATCTTCGATGTCGGTGTACCCCAAGGGGTTTTCGGCGAGCGGTCGGTCCCGCCAACACACCACCAACGCTTCGAACGCCGTCCCAATGTCCGCCAACGACAACGAAGCCACGGCTTGTTGCAACCACAACCACGCACGAATCCACAACGCTGGATGGTCCACTTGGGCACACAAGTCCACTTGGGGACGACACGTGCCGTCGGGACACTCAATGTCGCACACGGCTTGGGTGATGCCGGACGCCGACGTTTCCATGGCACAAGGACATCCCGTGTCGCCGTCCCGGAACAACGACCGTGGACGGACCAAGGACACGGTACGGTGTGGAGGACCGGCCGCCGTCGTGGCCGCCGTCCGGGCAGCCGTCGCCGCCGCCCGTAAGGCCGCCACATGGGCATGGGCGTCCCGAAAGAACCGTGCTCTGCCGGGGTGCAACCGGTCGGTTGCCGCCACAAACGTGTGCCATGCGCGGCGCAAGGCCCCTTGGTCTACGTGGTGCACGGTCGGGGTAGCGGCTTGGAAGTGAAACGCCCACGCATGGACCAAGGCGTGCGTGGCGTGCAACGTGGCCGACAACCGTGGATGGTGCAAGGCCGCAGTAATGGGGGCTGCCCAGGCCCGGACCCGTTGGGGCCATGACCCGTCCATGTACCGGTTCAACACGTGGTGTTCCCATCGTGGCGGAGGCCGCCATCCGTGTTGCGCAACGCACAAATCAAACTGGACGGTGTCGGCGTCGGACGAGGAAGCAGGTTTTTGGTGCATTCGGGCCGCCACGACGGCGGCACATTGGGGATCACGGGCAGCAGCGTGGACGGCCTTGTCCCACGCCGTTTGAAACGCAGGCACTGCCGGCGCCGGCGCCGGCGTCGCCGTTGTCGTCGTCGCCGGCGGCGCAGGGTTCCGAGGACGGGCGGTCCAATCGGTTTCCACCAGGGCACCCGTACACGCTCCGTACGTGGTGGTCGGGTCAAACGTAAAGTCGGGGGCACACCGACGGTACCGTTGGTTGCCGGCGCACGTGTAATAACACGGTCCTGTGTCGTGGGCCGCCAAGGTACGGTGAACTTGGAGTCGGTCGTAGCCGACGCTGCGGACGGCGGCGGGTTTGGGTCCCAGACCTTCCGGTGGGTCGACACTGCACCAACCTGGTTCGATGATTTCCACGGGTATGGACGCCCCGGGACACTCTTTGATCCAATTGTACGTGCCGGCCCCACCGTCCCCTTCGGCGCACCGCATGGTACACGGTTGGCACGGGGGCACGCGGCTAAAGGCGTCGGCGCACTTGCACTGGTCCCCCGACAACGTCATGTCGGACGCATCGCAGGCCAATTTCGGGAACCCTTCCGGGACTTGGAGCGACTTGAGAAAGGACAAGGGTTTGCCCCCAAACAATTCAAAATCGGCCACCAACGCCACCAACGAATTGAACGATGCACGGAACAAGTCGACCGTCAATTGCAGAAATTCTTGGAAACAGCCCCCGCCGTCGACTTGGCAGCACGTGATGAGTTTCAACAAACGCACGAGGAAATTCACCACGTGGAGAATGATTTGAAGCATGAATTGGACAATGACGTCGTTGATCATGAAGAAGACGTCCATCATGATCCATCCGAGCCGCGCAAAGAACAGTCCAATGGGAACCATGACATTGAGGTACCCGTCCATGTTGAAGCCGGCGGCGGCGCGGGTGTTCGTGGCGGCGTTGGCGTTGGCGACGTTGGCCGTGCCGGTTTCCATGTCGGCCACAAAGTTCCCAATGACCCCAATCATGGACCCCACGGTATCGACGAGAAACAGGACACATCGGGCCCAAAAGTTGACGTATAAATTCCACAGAGGGACCAACGGTCGGGCCAAGTCCAAGCAAAAATTCCACGCGGCGGCCAACACATTGTACACGACGCGTACAATGTCGACCACCAAGTCCAGTACCGCCACCATGGTATCGGGGGACCGTTCCAAGACCAAGGTGGGGTACATGGCCAACCCCAAGGCAATCCAGAGCACAATGCTCAAGTACAAAGTGGCCCACAAGAACACAAACGCGCGGAAAAAGTGGACGATCCACGTACACAGCCGGCCGACGATGCGGAGGGGCACCGTCAACCATGGATGGAACCCGTCGACAACGTCCAAGGACGTGCGGACGGCTCCCCGCAGACGTTGGATCCCTTCGGAAGCCCCTTCGGTGGCGGCACGTCCCACGTTGGCGGCTCCTTGGGCGCCGGCCAAGACGGTGTCCCATGTCCAAGTGAGGGCATTGTACGGGACGGAGCACAGCAAGGTGGCCATCTGGGTGTGGCGGCGGCGGCTTGTTGGGGGAGGGACAAGGCGGGTCCATTTATAGGCCGGGGTCGTCGTGGACCCACCGTGTCCAGGCTTGGCGCACGGTGTGTTCGACGCGCATGACGGAAAGGACGGTGAAGAGGAGGACGACCAACGCCAACGTACACCCGCACGACAAGGTGTACCCCAAGCAACACTTGCGGACGAGGTCGGGCGACGGCCGGGAAGGGTGTTTCTGCATGCGGGTGTGTGTGTGTCGTCGGTCGCCGTCGTGCCCCGTCGTCGCGGCTTGGTGTACTTATAGCGTCCGACCTGGGGTAACCCCCCCCCAAATCTATCGTCCGCCGCCGCCGCACCACCATGGCCGCCCATGGACGCCAGAAGGTGTGTGTGCTCAAGGACGGGTGTCCCGACTGCGATGAGGCCACTACATCCGAACCCAGATCGGTCGGGGGGGAAACAAAGTGCAATGCATGCTGGAAGTACGAGAAAGAGAATGGTTGTCGCAGGGCTTTGTGGCAATTGACGCGGGGACCGTACGGGCCGTTCAACAAGGACCAGCACAAGCGCACGATCGAGGCCATGAATTGCACACGG
>PBNR01000074.1 GCA_002723195.1 Gammaproteobacteria bacterium
AGGCACACACGGAGTAACGCCTGTCACTTCAGGAAAACGCTACGTTTATCTTTCTAATTTTGGACAAGGAGAAGATGACGTAGTTCAAATTCATGAACCAGACGATGAAACAGCAAACTGGGTTTCCCCAACTTACCTCCCATGGGTTTTTCAAGATTACGAAAGATACTTCAACTCTTCACACTCTTCGTCTGTTCCACCCGGAGAACTGAACCCTGTAGAACAAGAACGCCCGTTAGAAGGTGAACCAACAGGAGTTTTCACCTCTTATGAGTAAAGGTTTATACGACGCGAGCACGCCTCAAATAACAGATTCCGTTATGAAAGAAATAGCCGAATATGATGCTGAACATATCGGAGGAGGAGTAGTTCGTTTCTCTAGTACTGCATTTATTCCCGGTTACGTTTTCCCGTGGATTCAAACAGCGGCACAAGAAGCACACGAACAGCGTTGGACGTATGAAACGGATGAAAACGGAGTTACTTACGCCTTAAACGAAGATTTAAACAAATTTGATTTAGAACAAGTGAAATTAGTTCCAACGAGAGTTTTAGACCCTGTTACAGAATCCACTCCAACAGAAATTACCAAAATATTAAATTACTGGGAAGACATGATCTATAAGTGTCTTATTAGATATGTTGACTTTTTCCCAATGGTTTTAGGAACATTATGGTGGAGAAACAGAGGACATATTCTTCGTTATCAAGAAGGAAATTTTCTAGGCATTCATAACGACAATGACGCTAACTACCGTTCCACCAATGGAACAAAATATGTTCCTCAAGTTCAATCCGCTTCTCGTCAAACTCTTGCTGTTTTACTTTATTTGAATGATGGAGTTCAACATCCAGACGAATTAGACGGAACTAATTACACAGGCGGAGAAATGAATTTTCCCTACTTGGATATCAACTATCAAGGCAAAACAGGGGACATAATCATTTTTCCATGCAACTTTTTAGCAACTCATGGAGTTAACACTGTAACCGCTGGAGACAGATACACATATCTGGAGTTCTTTTCGCAAGGAAGCCCACAACCAGAAGTAGGGTTTAATGTAGTAGAACCAGATGCAATTGATTCGTGGTGTCCTCCGCATTGGTTAAACAGCATTTACGACGATTACTCTAAATACGCTAAATACAGAGAAATAGGAGCGGACAAAAACGTAACAGATAGAACTAATCCTGTTTTTCAAAATCGAACACTAGAAGGCAAAGAAGGACTCGCAAAAGGGTATGACCACGGAGATGTCGTAGATATCAACTATCAACGGAATCTGTCTACATGAAGCATCTAGGGGGCGGTCTTGTCCTGTTTGAAAAAATCATAGATGTGCCTGACCATATAATTCCTGAACTGTCTGAAATGGTAGATGTAGCGTTCAACACCATGTATGACTTCACTTATAACGAAGAAGGCGAAATCGAATATGGAGTAAACCTCAGCGGGCACACTGTCTACAAAGACGACTTGCACAGTGATCCAATAAGAATCACTGGACCCGGTATTGTTATTAATCCTGAATTCTTCGGTCTTTGCGACAAAGTAATTTATCAAAAACTACTCAAATATTTTTCTCTATTCCCTGATGCTTTTCCTTGTGTTTGGTGGGAAATAGGCGGACATGTCGCTTACTATCCCACTGGATCTAAATATGGATCTCACTGTGACAATGATGTCAATTATGTTTATGGTGACGTTCCGATAGATCAATCTGCATTAAATCAAACAATCTCATGCAGTCTTGTCCTCAATAACGATTTTGAAGGCGGAACCATGGCATTCAAATACTTAGACCTTGATGTCAAATTGAGCGCCGGAGACTTATTGATGTTTCCTTCTAATTTTGTTGCTACCCATGAAGTAAAAGAAGTAACCAAAGGTTCAAGATATTCTTATCTTGCTAATTTTGCTCAAGGTTCTTCTGCCCCTGATCGCAATGTTGTTATTCAAAACACTCGCGAATCGGGCACTCAGGGTAAATCTTGGCTTCCTGATATAGCAAAAGACTTCAAAGAATTATTAGAAAAAGAAGGAAAACCTATTCCCCCTGTTTTAACTCGTCTTCCCGATCACGGACGGTAAGCAGATTCGGAAACCATTCGGCGGCATTATTTGCTGATTTTGGTGTCCCATGTCCATAAAACTGCAAATAAGAATATCGTTCTCCAAAGACCACAGGAGCCACTCCGTGTGCACCTATGTAGTTTGACGGATAAAAAAGTGCAGTACCAGTTGGGGGTCTTATGCTCAATCCCGCATGAGAAAATTGCAACTGCCCACCCGAATAATCATCGTTTAACGCTATAGATGCAGTTATTACATTATGAATTGCATGTTCATTTTCAGGATTTACTCCCGGTGTATATTCAACACCATTGTCATGATGAGTGCCCATGTGTTGCCCCTTTACATAAGTTGCAACATGTCCCGGTGAACGCCACCAAACAGATTGGGCTACCTCTGGAAAGATTTGAATATACCGTTGAAGACAATCAAAGAGAGCATCATCTAATGATTCCACAAAGGCTCTGTCTTCATCCGTTACATTTACTGGCAATAAATTTAGAAACCGTCCGGGTGCTGACAAGTATTCTTCTGAAGTGAACTTGTAACCACCACGATTGATGTAATTTCCATCCTCATCAATGGTGTAATCATCTGGTTCATTCTCACGACGACGTTCCAACCATCCAAAAAGAAACTCATCATCTATATCAATTGCTTCTCTGAATTCAACTATTCCATTAGCGAATTTATGTTCTTTCATCCGCCTCATTATCCATTCTTTGCTGTCTAAACATTTTCGCAGGTTCGTCTAAAACAACTCCATCAAAGGGTGTTTCTTCAAAAAGATCTGCAATAATTCCTGCATCATCACCAAATAAATAAAACGAACGTTCGTTCGTATAATTTTCAGGACCGGGTATCGGATATCCATAAATTGCGGCATCTACATAACTAAACGATCCTGCATTTCCCACCGCTAATAATTCTGATTGAAATATCCCTTTAGAGTTTGAGGCTTGTATATGTTTTCCAATATCTCCACCTTCAACAAAATTAGCGTCTACAAAAATCCCTTCATAATTGGCAGAAGTTGCAGCATGAAGATTTGGAATCACCCCGCCCTGCCAACAAATAGAAAAAACAATATCCACTTCGTCTAATAGTTCTTCAATAGTTTCTTTTTCGATAAAAGACTTTGCTCGTTCTCTGGTTGCTTCCGATCTTTCTTCTGAAGCCCAAAAAACNTCATGTCCCTGCTCTTGGAGAACCAAACCAACACTTGATCCCATAGATCCCGGATGTAATATTCCAATTTTCATAATCTATAACCTTCCGTCATATAAACATTTGTTGCTGTCTTCGCCAAATCAGGGTTTTCCAATGGATCTACAACTGCTTCTCTTACAGCAGAATTAGGAGTTCCTTGGCAATACCAGCCTAAATAGGTATAACGCATCCCCTTACCCACAGGCTGAACTTCATGAGCAGCCATGTAATTCGAGGGGAAGAACAGCATGTCACCTTTTTTAGGCTTGTGCCTAATATCTAAATATTCAAAATAATGGTGACCATCCGTAAAATTTGTTCCATCCAATTCTTCTTCAGTATCAACGCAATCATTTAAATAAGCCACAACCGAAACAACATTACGTGTTGCCAATTGATCCACAGGCTCTGGTCTGCCATATTCATAATCNGTACTGATATCTGAATGCATACCCAAATACGCTCCCGGTGGATACGCCACTAAATGACTTTTAATTTTCCACCAAATACATTTCCCCACCAAAGGGAACAAATGTAAATACTTTAAAAGACAAGCATCACGCGCTTCTTCTATTTGATTCAAAACTTCAATAACCTCAGGACTGGTATTTTGATGTGTNGCTGAACCTCTTAACGGATGAGATTCNACAGAATCCGTATCAAAAAAATAACCACTCCTATTTATGTAACCTTCTTTCCCAGTAAGTGGATCTATACCGGGGGTATACATTCCTTCACGTTCCTTTAATGTGGTTTCGTGGCAGAAGTTCCTCATCCAGTCCCAATCCAATTCAAAGGCACCCTCGTATAGAACNACTCCGCCNCCTAAATGGTTTCCGTATTGAGTCTCAACTGTCATTCGTCGTCCACCGNTGGCCAATAGACAGGTGATTGCTGATNTCCCCATGCTGGATATTTGTCATGCATTTCTTCATCAGTCCATCCAGAAGACTCCATGAAATCTCTATCAATATGTTTTTGCCATAAAAAATTGGCTTCTGGAAATTCATCAGGATCAAATATAAGAAGTCTTTCAAACTTCCCGCTTTCTTCGTCTTCTACAGGAGTGTTAAGAGGCTCTGTTGAACCCTGTCCAAACCACCCCAGATAAGAAAGCCTTCTAGATCCTTCTTCGACGGTACGAACCTCATGTGCCCCTAAGTAGTTAGCAGGAAATATCAACAAGTCCCCACGCTCGACAGGAAAATTCAATCCTGCGTATGGGAAATGCATGTCCCCACCTTTACAACTATCCACATGCAACGTGGTAGTCAATACGTTTCGACTTGACACTTCATTCCGTCCTACAATTTCATTCCTAGTATTCCAAGAATACCCAACATTATTATCTTGATGTAATTGCAACCCTGCACCCGGTTCGTAAACCAAAGCGTGACCTTTATCTCTCCACCATAAAGAATGAATAAGAAGTGGATATTCTTCTAAATATTTCAAAACATGCTTATAAATTTCCTGTTCAGTTTTATTCCAAAAATCAACAGCACCTTCTGCTCTTTCAAAATTTTGTGGCGGATAGTGAGGATGAACNATAATTGGCCATTCATTTACAGTGCTTATTGGGTAAACAACACCACTGTCACGATGAGTTGCATGAGTATCGCTAAAGTCATAAACAAGATTTTGCGTATAGTCACGCATAGCAACAAGTTCGTCAATGATAAAATCAGGAACCTCAATGGCGTTACGCTCTATTGCGATTCCATTAGAGAAATGTTCCACTATCTACCTTCTTTATAATTTCCTGTATCAATATGTTTTTGTAACCTATTAGTAATTACTAAAAGAAATGCTAGTCGATCTTCGTTGTTCAAGTGTCCCAGACTAGCCCAAACCACATCTACACAATGCTGAAGCAATAAATCGGTAGGAGGAGGATCTTCATCTGANTATCTGTCCACCTCATTNATACCTAGTCCTTTCCAATCAAAAGGTCTGCTTTTAGGCATTAAAGACGAAGGNACAGGACCAATATCNGGATAATGCCATTCATGTCCAACATGTTTAGGACGACGCGGTTGTTTNAAAACAAAATCAACAGCCTCACGAACTGTCCACTTNCCCCCAACATAAATAGATTTATCCATAAGAGGTTCTTGGGCATAATTAAACCGTGTTTCCACTTGNCCATCACGATCAAAAAGAAACTTCTCNAACAATCCNTGTATTTCCTGNGAAGCACCACCTGNNACATGAAAAGGTTCAGNATGTTCCCAAACACCTTGNTCATTTTTNANCAACGGACCATAATCATCAACAGCCCGNATTTCATAACCTTTTAGATACAAAGCCAAAGAATGTTCAGGCTTATAACCATCCCCCACTCCTTCAGGATTAATATTCATTTTTTCCGTAAAAGGAAAAGTCACATAAGGGTATTCAGACTTTAAGAACTCTAAAATCTCTTCATTTTCACAAGGTTCCTGCTCGCCCAACTGATTAGTTGGAATCGCTATAACAGAAAANCCTCTATCAGAAAACTCTTCGTGGAGTACCTGAAGATCCTNAAACTTCTTNTGNGTTCTCTCNAAAGACATAGCCTGATCGGTTTTTGCNTNATACCCACATTTTGTTGNAACGGGTAAAAACATTGTGACTTTTCCCTTAAAAGCCTCCAGCATGTTTTCTTGACCATCTAATGAGCGAACTGGAATGTCATAAATCCCATTGACTTCTTTGCTTTTTATATGAGAATCCATGGTCATGATGAATATTCCGGTTTAGCCCATTGTCCTTCTAATTTGTCAAAAACTCTTTCTCCATATTTCCAACCTCCTAAAAAACCATGAACCATACAGGAGTTATCCCAAATCAGTAAGTCTCCTTCAGACCATTCCCATTGAATTTGATTTTCTTGATCATAAAGAGCACCATCAACTTGTGTGCCATTAAGCCAAGTTTTATATTCATTAAATAATTCTGTTTCCCCATCTACGGGATCACATTCCGGTCCAGTATAAAAAAGAGATGTTCCCCCCGTTACGGAATGGGTTCGTAAAGCAGGATGAACAGCACCTTTAGCCAATTCTCCAGTCTCAGGGTCATTTGATCCGGAACGATGAAGAAGCATCAAGTCTTGTAAATAATCCCGTAAATGAGAAGGACATTTCTCGTACAACTTCTGACAGTCCACCAAAACTGTGTTTCCTTTACCTTTTTCACCTGTCCATGTGTGCATGTGCATACTTGTAATAGTTGGAGATTCTTCCCAGACAGTATTATCGGCGTGCCAATGCCCTACTAAGAAATCATCTGGCATATTAGGTAAAACATTTTCTAAATGTGGATGGGTTACATCCCAAATCGGACCAAAAGACCTATCACCTTCACCCCTCATCAAAGAAACCAAGATTTCTTCGTGCTGTCGTCTATTTGGACGCAATTCGACAAAACCTAAAACTTTATTTCGGGCTAAAAGATCTGCATAAAAATCACTAT
The DNA here is from genome assembly GCA_002723195.1 of Gammaproteobacteria bacterium. GTDB lineage: Bacteria > Pseudomonadota > Gammaproteobacteria > Pseudomonadales > Pseudohongiellaceae > UBA9145. Next base: position 6,740 of record PBNR01000074.1, read on the forward strand.
TGCTCAAGATTTCTTTAACAGTTACATTTTGTAAATAAATCCATGAATCGTATTTAGCCAACATTATGGTTTGTCCAATTGGGGATGCCCTTCGTGTTTTGGTCCAATCCGTTCATCTTTTTCGTTTAATCCTGTACGAATACTCCCCATCCAAGTCCACGGGTTCTCCATATTGTTTTTAAACTTGAAATCACCATACTCTTGGCGTTCCTTCATTAAATCTGGTTTATCCCACAGATGTTCGACTTCAAATTCAACATTTGAAAGCAAATCGTCTTTATACACCTGAAAAAACATAAAAGGCATACCTTCTGGAAAGACAACAGGTTCCCCTACCTTTGTTATTTTCCAGTTCATGTTCCATTCGTCCGGCCACCAAGAAGTAGGAATCGTCGCCGTTAAAGGAACTGCCCCATCTACAAAGTAATTAGGTGAACCTGAAATCCATGTGCTGTATCCCTCTGGGGTTTCCATAGACCAACCTGTAGCAAAGGACATAATTCCAATAATGCTTGGAATCACAACTGCTCTCTCGTACTCCTGCCCATTAACCGTATGGGTGATCATTTCCCCTGAAAGAACACGAGGGACAGCGTTTCCACCATCCCACTGAACAACAACTTCTTGTTGAAGCACCATTTCCCAACCATGCACATTTGCGGCTGTTAACGGTAAGCATTTGTATGCATGTTTGTTGTAAGTGTCATCCATCCAGCCTCGTTTACGACGCGACTGTTGGATTTCTGGTGGATTTTGATGATTCTTTCTTAAAACTACTTTCATGAAGAAGCCGATTGCACCTGTCCGCCAAATTGCTCAACTACCTGCTGTGCTAATGCTTGCTTACTTTGTTGAGGAGAATGATCTTGATGATTGCGATCATTGTAGTCATACATCGTTACTGCTGAATATTTCCTTCCCTTTGTTACAGCCAATGATTGATGTGCATACACAAACGTGGATGGATGAACAATAACGTCTCCCTGTTCAGGAGTGAACTTAACATCCTGATATGGAAGGACGTATTCTCCCCCCTCATAACCATCGTTCAAATAACCGATTGCCGAGACAGTGGCACTATAAGAAAAACCATGATCAGCATGAACATTGAAATGTTGCCCAACATCATATTTGACAAAATTTGTTGCTTCTTCATATTCCATTTGAATGTTGTACAAACTGCAATAATGATTGACACATTCTCTTACACCTGCAATAACTTCTTTGTAAATTTCGCCTGCTTCTTCAAAAGCAGGATCACAAATGGGAATATCGCTTTGACGAAGTTTGAAATCCCAACAATCTCTGTATTCGGGCATCTTCTCTCGATCTCCAACAAGCGACTCTTTCCACGAAAAGTATTCGTGGGTACTATCTCCAATGCAATCCTCTAAACGCTCTATAAAGTTAGCGTCTTTATCCCATACGTTCTTATATAGAACTATTCCTGAATGTTGGTTTCCGACATATCCTGCGATATCCATATTTACTCCTAAAGGCTAGTTATTGTATAAAAAGAAGGTGTAGTCCATCGTGTTCCAGAAATCACTGGCTTAACTCCGTGCAAATAATGCACATCACCGGGATGTGCTACTGCTAATCCGGGTTCTATTTCTAATTCTATTTCGTGTTCTGGATAATAAAACTGTCCACCTTCAAAATCTCCGTTCCAATAGATAATAGAGTTAATATCGTAAGTAGGGAAAGGATTAGGCGTTCCATCATTTAGTTGTTTATCCGCATGAGGCTGTTGTTCATTTCCATGAAGCCAACGAACTAGAACAGGTGGGCGCTGAGAAAGACTTACGGAAAACTTATTTTCAATCGCGTTTTGCATTTTTACAATGTATTTATTGATTAGTTGATGTATTTCTGGTGCTATCCGTTCAAGTATCTGACCGCTACACATCCGATCCCACCAATAAGATGCATCATAAATGCATTCTCCATCCTCGTTATATTCTGTTTCACGAGGGTTTTCCCATTCGGTAATAGTAGGAAAGAACTCTTGAAGTGTTCTTAGATCATTTTCTTCAACAAAATTATGCATAATCATAATGTTGTCTTTAGAAGAACCGAAATGACCCGGTTTTATAAGTGATTTCTCTTCCACATTGTCAGGTTATCACTCAGATAGAAACCGATCAATGTCTTCAGAAATCGAATCTAGAGAGTAATCTATCCCTGCACGTTGCATTGGAGTTGGCCAAGGACCATCGTTATCGGCGGCATCATCGTCCCACCATGGAAAAACTTCTCCATTTTTATCCCTTTGCCCAAGAAGAAAACTACTGGTATACCTAAAAAATCGTTTACCAGTTCTATCAATTAAAAATTTTTCAAAGTTTCCTTTGATTGGTGAAAATCCGGGTTTAGAACGATCTTCTTTTTGTTTGGTTTCCGCCCATGGACTCTCTTCATAATGATGAGGAAGATTAAGTTCATTTCGAGGTAACGCATCTGCTCCAGTGATATGAAGCCAAAAAGGATGAGGTTCTTGTTCGTATTGTCCCCCCGGAGTCCACTGAGGGTCATAGTCGTGCTTATCAAAGCGCCCATTTACCAATTCAGAAAATGGATATTCAACCCCATAGTGTTCACGCACATAGGATTCTGCTATTTGACCCGGAGTCAAATTTAAATTTTTACGTTCCCCATAAGCCTCTAAACCATCATTAAATTCTTCATATCCGTGGCATGTAAAATCATCTACCACAATTGCCTGAAGATTGAAGTCTGGTTCATTTCTATATAGTTCATCCAATTCTTTTAGAACAGAATGTTGAGGAACGTTTCCACATCCAGCCGCACAATTAAAAACAAGAGTTACTTTTCCTTGGTATTTACTCAAAATGTCTGAATTTGTACCATCAGGAGACGCAATTTTGAAATCATAAAGTGATTTACTTTTTGTTTCTATAATGTCCGGTTTTTCTAATGTTGTCTTCATTTTTCCTACTTAAAAGACGGTGGGAAATATGGAGGAAAGAACGGTGGAAAGAAAGGTGGGAAAAACGGTGGGAAAAACGGTGGGAAATGTGGTGGAAAATGTGGTGGGAAGAACGGTGGGAAAAATGGTGGGAAGAATGGAGGAAAGAACGGAGGAAAGAATGGTGGAAAGTAAGGAGGAAAATAAGGAGGGAAGTAAGGACTGTAATATGTGTAATCAATTGCAGTAACCAACGGCATTTCTGATCCTGCCGTTTGAACCTGACTTTTAACCTTATTTAAATTACTTGTACCAATAGAACCACCAGAGTCATTAATAGCCTCTGCNGTAGCNGTNCCNACTACGAAACCAGAAGTGGTTATCGTATTGTCAGANTCTCCNGAACCTGTTCCCTTTGTCTGCCCGACAATATNAGGAANAGTNTCTTTTCTCGGTCCNGTTCTACCTTCTTGCTTNTGCCATTATCCTTACGCCTCAAGGTCTCCAACGAGTATCCACTCATCTGTAGCGATCTTAATACAAGTCACAGATGAATACTGTGCTCGNAACTTCAAACCGGGTGTAGAACGNANNGTCACACCAGAACCAGCAACCATAGTTACTTCNCCAGCNCCAAGACCAGCAACCTGAANTTGAGTTCCCACNGCNAAAGCAACACTGCTNTTNGGNGGAATCGTAATACTTTGCGCTGAACCATTATTNGTNGTNACNAANNNNCCTCGGTCNNNANNNACNANGGTNTANGCAGTTCCCGTCTGNGTATTNATACGCTATGTTGTANATAACNTNGCCNGNAACATCAANNCCNNNNCTNTCNATNACCNNTNTNTCNGTNCCACCANNATCAAANCGNATNNNGTCNTCNTCNGANGANTCCTCNACTTGNATCTTGGTGTCNTTATCAGCATCTTTNATTGAGTCACTGCTNAGAGCGCCTAATTCTGTTTGAACATANGCCGTNGTAGCAATCTGNGTNGTATTNGTATCTGCNGCNGCAGTTGGAGCNGCNGGAGTACCNGTGAANGTNGGNGAAGCAAGCGGAGCNTAAGTGCTACTTGCCGTACTNGTTGTTAGGTAATCACCGATTTCGGTCATNACGAACGCTGTAGTTGCAATCTTNGTNGAACTATCNTCAGCCGCTTGNGTAGTAGCNGTAGTTCCATCNGNAAGAGCAGTAATNGCNNNCAAGTTTCCTGTAGTTACAACNGTTCCAGTTNCATCAGGAATNGTGATTGTTCTATCTGCCGTTGGATCAGTNATAGCCAATGTGGTTTCGTGGTCNTCNGCNGTTGCACCTTCAAAGATGAAGGGACTNGCNCCTGCNATTGTTCCACTGAATGTGGCAATACCTGAAACTGTTAAAGCAGTTAGTGTTCCAACACTTGTTAGNGANGATGCGACNACNGCNCCACCTAGTGTGGTGGCATTTAAAACGGAAGTGCCTGCGATATANAAGGCTTTTCCAGAAGCAATGTCGATATGTTCCGAAGATGTCCAAGCATCTGTCGAATCNACCCAATTCCATGTCTTATCNGTTGCNCCCTTTAGGGTAAGTCCACCACCATCTGCGGTGGTATCACTTGGTGAAGCAACTGAACCTATTTCGATGTTCTTATCATCAACTGTGATTGTTGTTGAACTGATTTCAGTTGTAGTTCCGTTAACCGTAAGATCGCCAGTAATAGTTACAACACCATCAGCGGCAATCGTCATTCTTTCGGTACCGGCAGTATCAAAACGAATAATATCTTCGTCTGAACTTTCTTCTACCTGAATCTTGGTATCACCATCTGCATCATCAATAGAAGTTATTGCTGCCGAAGCAGTGGTCGCTTGAGTGTCCACATAGGCTGTAGTCGCTAGTTTCGTTGAATTGTCACTAGCCGACTGTGTAGTTGCCGTGGTTCCATCAAGAAGTGCTCCTGCATTCCCTGTGGTTATTACCGTACCCGTAGCATCTGGGAAAGTGATTGTTCTATCCCCAGTTGGGTCTGTAACAGTAAGAGTTGTTTCATGAGCATCTGCTGTAGCACCCTCCATGACTATGGATGCGCCAGATACGTTTATTAACGGAGTAGTAAGAGAAGTTGTTACGGTTACATCGGCAGGAAGTCCAACCGTAACTGTTGCTGTTTCGGCACCTGAACCAGAAACTTCAACCTCATTAGAGGTTCCTGCAATCGTAGATATGTAACTACCAGTTGTATCTGTACCTAAAGCAACTGAATCAGCGGCAACTGTTGCTGTAAGAGTTGCACTAGCCAAATCTGTGATCGTTACGTTACCTGTAAGGTCACCGCCCAATGTGATTGTGAAATCTGCGACATTAAGATCAATCGCCCCATCGCCACCATCATCGTAAGTAGCGGCGATACCTGAGTGTGAACCGTTTGTAACTAACTGCCCTGCAACAATGTCTTGAACATTTTCTGTTACTAGAGCCAAGTCAATAGCGCCATCTCCGGCATCATCGTAAGTAGCAGTGATGCCTGTATGAGAACCATTAGTTGCTAACTGTGCCCCTGTAATATCTTCGACATTCTCAGTGACAAGAGCCAAATCGACAGCACCATCACCAGCATCATCATAAGTAGCCGTAATTCCCGTGTGAGAACCATTAGTCGCAAACTGTGCGCCCGTAATGTCTTCGACGTTCTCTGTTACAAGCGCTAAATCAATAGCACCATCGCCAGCGTCATCATAAGTAGCAGTAATACCCGTATGAGAACCATTAGTCGCTAATTGAGCACCTGTGATGTCCTCTACGTTTTCTGTGACTAAAGCAAGGTCAATCGCTCCGTCTCCTGCATCATCATAGGTTGCCGTGATACCAGTGTGACTACCATTGGTTGCCAACTGTGCACCTGATATGTCCTGAACATTTTCAGTAACAAGGGCTAAATCAATAGCACCGTCCCCAGCGTCGTCGTAGGTCGCCGTAATGCCCGTATGAGCGCCGTTGGTGGCTAACTGGGCACCTGCAACGTCTTGAATTGTTTCTGTTGGATCTGCCGTGCTAGCGGCAGTGAGACGACCATAAGCATCAACTGTAAAAGTCGGAATTGCTGTAGCACTTCCATAAGAAGCGGCTGAAACAGCCGTAGTCGCTAAATCAATATCATCAGCATTAACAACTATTCGACCTGAACTAGCAGTCCCTACATTGATCGTATTCCCACTAATGCTTGCACCAGTACCAGCAGTTATAGCCTGAGTACCAGTGAATTGTGTAAACGTAATATCGTTAGTTCCCACGGCATGAGGGTCACTTGTTGATGTAACTATAAAACCTTGTCCACCGTTCGTGGAACCAGCGAGAGCATACGCTGACTCACCGGCTTTAATCTGACCTGCTGGACTTCCGTCGAAGTCTTCGGCTCTTGTAAGAACCCATGCGGCTGATCCGTCCGCACCTTGTGTAGTTACATCGTAAATACCATTTTGTAATGCGCTTGCCTGATCTTGTACGAGTACACGATCTCCTGCGGTTGCGTTTGCTCCGTCCACGACAAGTCGTGCATTAGATCCTGCGGTAAGAGTCGCACCGACACCTGAAGTACCGTTACTGTAGGTAGGAGAGTTAGGTAGAACAGCGGCAGTGGCTAGTTTTACTGCTTCATGCCAATTCGTAATACTTTCATTGGTCACCCATTTCACACCACTAGATGTGCTGGAGTCAGCCGTTAATACTTGTCCGTTGGAACCGACTGCAAGTCGTGCGATTGTATTGTCCGCTGTACCAAGGATCAAGTCACCCTTAGCGTCAATAAAGTTTGTACCGAGTACGCCTATACCGTAACTGATGCTTGACCAAGCAGTACTACCGTCACCGATCTTATACTGACCAGTGTCCGATTCTATTCCAAGTTCTCCTGACGCTAAGGTCGGGTTATTGGAAGTCCAGTTGGATGCTGTATCCCTTCTAAATTGAATTATTGATGCCATATTTCTTTCCTACCTATGCGTATGGATACGTCGAAGACGATCCACCATCTGCTGTAACGTAATATCGAACCCAAGCGGCGGAAGTTCCACCGTCTGCTTTAATACTGCTCACTTCTGAGGTGGCACCAGAGCCACCTGCTAAAATCCATGCGCCTCCAGAGCGGAAATAGAGTTTGTCTCCACTTGTATCTACTGCCAGAGCACCATCTGAAAGAGATGCAGTAGGTGTATCGGCATCAGCCATTGTTACAACACCTGCACTTGCTTCAAAAGTGTCATCTGTTTTCAAAGTATTCGCCGCAGAACGATAAAGAGTTGTATCGCCTGTTGCGGCTCCACTACCCCAAGACATCTTTCCGTCAGCAGTAATGATGATTCGTTCTGTACTCTCTGCATCTAATTTGACCGTAAACGCCTCAGTAGACGTAGCGGCAAGTTCTTCTATGTTGATTGGGGTTTTGAATTTCTGTGCCATTACCTCACCCCTAACCTGTTACCACTACTCGGTATGCATTACTTGCAGGAGCCGTGGA
>PBNR01000075.1 GCA_002723195.1 Gammaproteobacteria bacterium
ACAGATGCAGTAACAGATCTTTGTCTTGAAGTTGCCCCTCACAAAGGGTCTCTTCAGGACACAGAAAATGAGTTTGCACATACTCATGGGCATTTCAATTCAAACAAACTGTTTGAAGATGCTTTTGAGTTAGCAGACTCCATTACCGCTCCCGAAGAGGAGCAGAAAGGGCATCATAATGCCATTAAATAAGATATTTCCTGAATCGGACGAGTACACAGAACTCGATCATTTATATGAGTTGAAGAGTCTTCAAGAAGACCTTCTACGTGACGAAATTGACCCACCACAATTTGAAGCACCAGATTGGGATAAGCGAGCGGCAAGAGATTTTGCCGAAGCGCTTGAAAGGGACAATTTCAAAGAAGAAATGAAACAACGATATGAAGAAAGGAGGAAAATGGAACAAAAAGAAAAAGAACAGATAAAGGCAAAAGTACCAATTTGGGTAACTCGACCCCAAAAGCAACTGCTTAATCGGTTTTTGAAAAGACAAAGACCAAAAGCCAAAAGGACAGTATGGCGTGAGATAGCCAGCGCACTTTATGTGTCAGGGCTAAGAACTTATGACGAGATCAATCAAATGATTGACCTCTGTGAACAAGGTGAAGTCGATAAAGATCTCTACTTCACCGATATTCTTAGAGTTGAGTTCATGAAGGAGGACTAACGGGTGAGGAGGGGGTCTGCGGAACCTTGGGCAATTTATGGAAGCGCATAGTTCGGCTTCCCCCTCCAAACCTTCGTCTATGCCTTGGCAGACAAGAACACCATCATATTTGATTTTTGTTGGTGACTATTGCAACTAACAGATTATGAAACTTTATTAATAGCCTCAATTATTTCGGCTTTTTTCAAGCCTTTAGATGTTATTCCTAAATCGTCTGCGATTACTTTGAGTTCTGCAACCTTTAAATCTTCCAATTCTGGAAGAACCGAGACTTCTTCTTCAGTCGTCTCTGTCTCATCTTCTACGGGTGGCTCCACAGCCTTTAAGACAGGAGCAGGAGGTGCTTTAGGGACAGAAGCACCTATCTTCAATCCTTCTCTTATTTTGTTCCAATCCATAAGCCCCGGTGCTGTGATTTCATCATGTCCGGGAAACCCATACAGAGGAACGATACCTTCAAACTTTTGAAGAGTGTCTGGTCCTAAAGAAGTATGCATTGGCACTTCGTTTATCGTAAGCCCAACACCTTCTATGTCACAAATGACACGCAACAGTCGTCCCAGATTTACCGAATTTTCTTCAGACAAGGAAATAGAAGTTTGTTTATGAATAGCAACAAACACACAACGAGACTTGACTTGAGGTTGCGAAACATCAAATGTGCCAATTACAGACCTTGTGGAATCAGCAATCTTATAGATCTTGAATTCTTTAGGATCAACAAGATAATGAGGACGATGCCCAAAGGGATCTCGATCCCATGCACCCATAGCCTGTTCAACATGATCCATTTCTGTTGATTCCAGAACTATTTTTGCCCCGTGGTCTGGAAGTTCTCCACCTATTTTGTGGGGTCTTTGAGAACGATCTTCTATTTCAAACATGAGACGAGTTTACATCAATTGATGAGTTAGAAGTCCAATTCTTCATCAAAGGGATCGCCAGCCGGTGCGGATGCGGCAGGAGCAGAGGACTGCTGTGGCTTTGCTTGACTCTTGTCTCCACGCTGTACTCGAACCATGCTTTCAATATCTTCAACTGGAATAAATACATCATCCGCAACGACTTGCATGGCATAACGTGTATCACCAGTAGTTGCATCTTCCCAACTACGTTCTTCAAGTCTACCTTCTACTTGGCAACGCATACCCTTTTGTACGATTGTCGAAGTTTGTTCTGCGAGGTCACCCCAAAGTTGGCAATTAACGAAAGATGTTTGAGTCTTCTCCCAATCTTCGCCGTTCCTTTTCCAGCGCTCTACGGCTAAACGAAGCCGTAACATTGCGGTTCCACTATTGGCGTATCTAAGTTCTACGTCAATTACGTTGTTACCTTTAACAGTGATATTTGCGGATGAGCGTGCCATATTAATCTCCTAATACTATTCGTTGATTGCTCTGCAATAAAAAGTGTATCGTGGATACAGAGGCAACGCAAGGGGCGATAATGCAGAAAATAGACGATGCAAAGTTACTAGTTCATGACCATTTGGTGAGTGTTCTAATGGATTTAGTAGTAGCAGAAGATGAAGAAGATATGGAACTTGCTAAAAGTGAAATGAGTGACATGGTTGATCTATTGTTTGAATCTCTTCAAATAAGTTTTTCTTCTAGATCCAAAAGCGAGGACGAAACTGTTTTCCAGTGTGAAGTTACAGTCCCTGATCTTCAATAGCCATTTGTTTTTTAATAAATTCTGTTACTTGAGATGCGGTTGTTGGTAGTTCAGAATAAGTCGGGTGTGATTTTAAATATCGAATAAAGTCATACCAAGAGGATTGTTGTTCTGCATCATTAAATACCAACGTGTATTGGATTACAGTTTTAGCCCCTGCTGATCCTGTTGCAGTAGCCCCTTGAGTGACTATTGATTCCATTGTTTCTTCATCTACAACTGCTGGAGGTATTGAAGACGTAGAGGTATCCGGTTCTGTTATGAGGGTAGGTGGAGTCCAGCCGTCATTGCTTCCTTCTAAAGGAACGGTTGAAATAGTTGGTGGTTCTATGGTTGCTATTTCAAAATCATCCCATCCTAGTTCTTCAAAAAATTGCGGCATTTCTTCGACTACTGAAAGAAGCATCTCATGGAGGAGGCTTTGATCCTCATCTCCAAGATCGGAGGTTCTGTTATCCGCTAAGGCAAATGCAATTGCCTTGTCATGGTCAAAAGGAACATTAAGAACAGCAATGTGTGTCCATCCTAATTTTGTTGCTGCGGCTAATTGATGGTTCCCCGCTATGACAGTAGATTTCCCGTCTTCGTCTGCAACTGCAACAATTGGTTTAACCTGTCCGAACTCTTTATATGATGCCGCAATAGCATCTATGTTTCCTTTGCGGGGATTGCCGGGAAGAGTTTTCAAACCTTCAATAGGAACAAGAAGATTTTCTAAATCTGGACTTACTTGATGGATCATGTTTGTGCCCTTACGTTAGCGGCGAGAGTCCTAAGAGAGTCCAAAGCAGTTCTAATAGAGTTTAGTTTTTCTTTCTTTGCCTTTAAAAGGGCATCTGCCATTTTTAATTCATAGTGTTCATCGGTCAACTTGTAGTCTGCCCATGATTCGCGTTCCTTTATAGAGCCTTTTGCGGCTAGGTATTCTTTAGCCCAAGAGCCTTTGTAACGTGCTTCTTTTTTGGATTGATCTATTGCCAACACTTCAAAGGCTTCAGTGTGATCCTCCAACTCGTCTGTAAGCCTTAAAATATTTTCTTCGACATCAACTTGTGTAATTGGTGTTGTCCTCATATAAGTCCCTCTTCTTTGGCTATTACTTTAAGTCTGTCTGCTTCTTCTTCCCAGTCGAACTTGTCAATACAGTTTCGTTTTTCAATAAGTTCGTCAAACTTGTCGTCTCCGATTTTGTCAATAGTAAAGATCCCAAACTCCACAGGATTATCTGTAAAGAAACGATGACAAGAAGCACATAAACAAAAAGCATTATCTAAATCAGTCCTAGTCCATGAATATTTACGACTGATGATATGAGCGCATTGAAGAAAGGCTTGTTCTCCTGCACCACATTTCTCACAACGTCCTTTTGACCTAGTGATAAGTGCATGTAATTTAGTTGCCCTGCCTTTGGCACCTTTGCCGTAAATGTTACTCATCTAACGCTTTCTAAGATTTTTTCTAATCTTAGTGCACCTTTTTTCACATCTAAGTTTTGTACTGCATCCCAATTTCTTTTTGCTTCTTCGGCGCGTACTTCTGGATCGGCAAGTGCTTTAAAAGCCTTTTGCCATTCGATAAATTTCCTTGCTATTCGACCTACTCCATATTCTTCTCTAAAGCGTTGATATTCAGGAGATTTTGAAGTGACAAAAGGAATACCCGCCGCAGCATATTCAAGAGGCTTTATCCATGATTTAGCATGATTAAATGGAATGTCGTTAAGAGGGCAAACCCCAATATCGAATGGAAGCATTCTTGGCAGTTTTGTTGGAGAAACCATTGGGTAAAGACTTACTCTTTGTTGGGTTACCCCAGTCTCTTCCCAGAATGTGGGATGCCCTCCGTAATAGCCGGTGTGATGAAAAGAGAATTGATCTTCTGGTAATTGCCCAAAAACTCCTTTTAATTCGTTTAAATCATCGCTTCTGTGACCCGTAGACCCGTGCCATCCGATAATTGTTCTTCCATCTTGGTGTTGACGTGGGGTGAACTTATCGAAATCGACATGGTTTTCTAAAATGACTACTTCTTTAGCGCCAAGTTTTTGCTTTGCTTTTTGTTCCAAGAAGGGAGTCGAAACTACAACAACATCCGAATTGGCAATAGCATTTCGATAATGAACGATGTTCTGTTCTTTGTTGATTCTTGGATCAATTTTAGATTTAGCAAAGTGGGTTGTGTGAAGTCCCCAGTACCAATCATCTAAATCTTGGACAATTGTTTGACCATTACTTTTAGCGATTTTTATGTTTTCACCTATTGAGTCAAACATCCATCTTTGCATGTAGATGATTTCGCAATCAAAATGATGCTGTTCTTCCCAGTCTGTAACCCCAAAAATCCCTAAATCGTTGTTGTATACAAGTGTGCCTATTACGTTATTAACATCGACAAGATGTTTACGATATTGTCCTATGCGTATCCATCCTGAGCCTCCCATGGTTGGTGTGCCATCTTCTTCCATGACACTTTGAGACCAATCTGCTGTGGCGAAGCCTACTTTGTAATCCATATAAAGATATTAGTCAACCCACGGTTTGAGTTTACGCTCCATGTCAATAAAAGACCAATCTCCATTAATGGAAGACCACAAAGCAAGGTCTATAGGGGTTGGTTCAAAACCATTCTCTGACATAAGTTTTTTATGTTCTTGAATTGCTTTAGTTAAAAATGATGCAAGAGATTCATCCGTATCGTCACCTAGCGCTAAAAGTTTTTCGCATTCTGAAATCTTTTGCATTACATAAAAACGAAATCTACTAATCTTCGTTTTCTTCTCATCGCTGTTTATTTTATATTCAGTCACCATTCGACTGGGAAGACTCTCAATCGCAGTTTTTTCATCTTGTGTTAATTCAGAAATTTGTTCATCAAGATTTTCTATTAATTCAAGAAGCGAATCTTTCCAACGATTTAAATTTTCTGGAAGTCTAAGGTAGTCAGATTTCTCTTGTGGTAAAAGATTCTTAACATCTTCTGAAACTAAACGATCAAATGTAGCGTCATCCATGAGTTCAATCCTTACGACCAAGCCGGACAGATTTTTTTGTAAGCACACCAATTGCAAAGTGGACCTGTTTTTGTGGGAAAGACTCCTGTTTCACAACCTTTAACTACTCCATCCCATGTTTGATTTATAAGTTTTAGTACTGTGCGCCTACGTTCTTTTGTTGGTGCATATTTTTTACGTTCTTTAAACTTCACATACATTATTTCAGCATTATCGACTTGAATGTCGTTTAACCGTTCAAGCATCTCTACATACAGAATAATCTGGAATACCTTGTCACCTTCGTACTGTGGCTTAGAAACTTTTCCTGTTTTGTAATCTGCAACTGTCAAAGATCCGTCATGCTCTTCTATCCACCTGTCGATATATCCCAACAGGGGAACACCGTCTATCTCAGCCGAAAACTTGTCTTCTATCCCACGTATTTTTACTTTTGTGGGGTCTTCCATAGAAAAAATGTTTTCGACACACCACCAAGCACTCCAACGAAAATCATTAACTTTCTGATCTGTTCTTATCCCTATCAAAGCAACTTCTTCTTTAAATTTGTTCTCCCATAAATTTCGGGCAATTGTTCGTGCTTCTGCAATGATTCTTTCTTCAGGAGGAAGTGCATAAAACTCTTCTAATATCTCATGCACAAAAGAACCCATAATCATGGGTTGCGTCGTTGGTTCGGGAATTTTATCTAGACGAGAAAACCGATACCTTAAAGGACACTGTTCATACGTGGAGATACTCGAAGCAGATAGGTGAGTGGGCAGTTCTAAAGATGTCATTTATTCTGATTTCATTTTCTCCAAAAATGACATTCCGAAAGTAGGCAATTCATCACAAATAGGTTCTTCCCATATAGGTACGGGATATCCAAAAATATAGGTAAGAGTTATTTCTTCATCTGGTGCTTTTGGCAACACGCTTTCCTTTCTTCTTTGGCCATGGCTTAGATTCGACTTCTACTCCTCTAGCCTTCAAAATATGGTTTCGGGTAAAACAATCTTTACCTTGGTTACGAATGTCATCATTCATAGTTGCCTTCTATAGTTTCTCCGCCCATCATCAAACGTATTACTTCAACTTGGCATTGTGCAAAGTCGTCTGAATCCATGGAACGATTGGGTTTTTCATCTTTAAAACCTTGTTCCTTAAACCATTCACGGAACTGGTTCTTTTTCTCATCATCCAGAGACTTGAAATTCTCAGCAAATACTTGCCAATGTTCCCCTTCTACTGGATAAGACTCTTCAATATCTAATGCTAGTGATTCTTCACTTCGTGCAAGATGCAAGGCAATACCGAAGCCTTGACATGCTTTTTTGAAAGCATCTGATGAGGCTGATTTGAAGTCGTTGCCGAGATCCATTACTCCGCCTTGTTTCATCATTTTGACTTTTGCACCGCCGTATGCTTCTTTAACAGCCATTTGTCCATCAACATTGGCTGTTACTCGGACATGAGCGATAACACTATCTTTGTATTCAGGTTGAACATGACATTTGAGGATTTCGTAATTCCAATTACCTGTTCCTAAAACTTTGTTAAGTCTCGCTATGTACTCTGCGACAGCGACATAATCGAAACTTCTTCCACCGACAGATCTTTGGTAAATCAGTATGTCGTCAAATGGCTCTGCTAATTGTTCTGCTTGCGTTTTTTCACCCATCATTACTCCTATAAATTAAATTAGTTATTGGATCTTGAACTTCACAGTATTCATCAGGGTCGATACCCAATTCTTTTAATGCTGTAACCCTCCAATAGGAAGGTGAAGCATACTCAAGAAGTTCTTGAATTTGTTCCTCTGCCGACTTCATAAGTTCTCCTGTGTCCATGTCGATACTTCGATCATGTATTTTTTTGGCAACCTGTGAAGCAAGTTCTTTGTGATCCCATTTTTTACGAGGATTACCAGTTTTAGTTTCAACTGAAAATTGTTGTGTGCTCATTGGGGTGTGATCCCAATCGGAATCTAAAATTAAATCAGAGACTTCTTTCTGAAGTAACTGAATATCCTTTTTTGCTTGGTTGAGCATCCAACCTAGATACATCAAACGAACAAGCCGTTCGGGATCATCAGCAGTTTTTTCGTGAACGATAGCGTCATTCAAACGCATCAACGTTTCGTTTGTTTCTTCTTGGAGACCCATCAATTCTCTCCTCGGTTAGTAGTAGATAGTGACTCTAAAATATCATTGTTGTCATTTTAAAGCAAGGATGTGACAATTAACCAGTTAATGTCGCACGATACCACCATCCCCGTCTTGTATATTGGTTGACTGGTTTTGGCACATGACAAGAAAGAAGTAATGAAAACTAGAATAAAAAAAGTATTGAAGACATTAAAACCCCGTCCGCATTACAGCCAGTACTACTTGACAGACCGACGGTCTTGGTCAGACAGTTACGAACGAGAAATCGCAAAATATTTTTGGAGCAGGTTTTAACCGAACACTTGTTCGTTTTTTTGCTCTTTTTATAACTAAGTCTTTTAAAAACTTATATTTTTTAATAATTTTAGTCGTTACTCTGTGATTTATGAGTTGAGAGTTTTTGGCCCTCCAAAAGGAGAAGCCAAAATTTACTCCGTATCATTATTGAGCGGTCGTAACAGGCACCTAGTATTCCGAATAAAAGAATGTGTCGGTCAGCGGGCATCCACATTTTGTCCAATTTTGCACGATCGCGATCGTACAAATATTTCATTCTGGTATTAGTGCTGACTGCTGCCAAGTTCCACCACAAAATGTAGTTCAGTGCGCCTCACCATAAGGCGTGAAAATCCAAGCCCTTCTTACGGGCGAATGACGCTGGTTAGGCGACAGGCTGTTTCACAGTGTCCTTGCCGTGGTGTCACTGAGCCAGATCGGATTTTTATTGTAGAAGCCGACCATACTCTCACAGGTTGAGGGTTGTCAACCTAAACGATGATAGAAATTCTGCCTTTTTGTCGGTGACCTAATCCAGCGACCTCGTTAAAGCATCCTGAAGTGGCATCCACTTGGTCATCATGCCAACTTGCTTCGGGGAACGTAGCCATTTCATCAAGGAAGTCTGAGATCCATGGACCTCGTACTAGCCGCACATTGTTGTTTGCTACGGCGGCGGCAAATGGGCGTGCTCTTGTAGTTTTGTCTCCTGTGGATCGTATCCCCATAAAGTCAGATCCCGGTAAAACGTAACGAGCGTATTGGTCTATAAGATTTTTACCGCTACTACCCGGTTCCATTTCCATTCTGATTGGAACATGTGGTCCATCTACTTGAGCAGTTTCCGCAATGAGACGTTCAATGTCTGCACCAGTCTTTCTTACTCGTTGTATGTCAATTATATAAAAGATGCCTTTGTCGAATGCTCCCAACACACCAACAGTGAAGTCGGGGTCGGGGTTGACGTGTGAAGGTTCTGTTGCGGCGAGATCCCAAAAGCGACACCATTCTGGATTGGTGAAATCAGGAAGGTCTGTTGGTTCTTGGATTATGAAAGATTCCCTGTTGAAGAGTGAGCCTGAAGTCACTGCCCACCAGTCGCCATTCTCTAGTCGCTGTCTTTCTATCGGATCTATCTCTTGTAGCGCCCGCCGGTATGAGTCAGGATCAATGCCGGGATTGTCATCTAAGAAACTAGGAACAAAAATTCTGTCGTCATTGTCTTCTGCTTCTACGATAAATCTTTGACGAACCCAGTTTGGTGCAGGGTTGGATGCCGCACGCATTCTCAATGGAACTTCTGCTAGAGGTCCAGAGTTGGGTTTACGCAAACGAGAGAAGAGATAACGATAATCAAATTCTCTTATTTCAGTAACCTCATCCATTCCGATAAATTGAAACTCGGATGACTTGTATCTAAGATAGTCATTTTGATTATTTAAGTATCCAAAAGTGACTCTTGCGCCAGATGGGAATGTGGCTACATAAGTTGAGCCGTTCCATTTTATTTCGTCGTGTACCTTCACCCATGAAAGAAATCTATCCATAAGAGCACCGGGTAGTGAGAGGTCGGCATAGGTGCGACGGAAAAGAATAGCAGAGTAATCAGGGATATCTACATATTGCAGTGCCGCCATCAGAAGAGCAGAAGACTTCCCTCCACCTGCGGCACCTCCGAATAATGCTTCGAGAGCGGTAGATCTGAGGTATGTTTTTTGTGTTAAAGAAGGTTCTTCGGGGCAATATATTGGAGGCTTTGGTTGAAGGAACTCATAGATGTCTGTCCAATCGGTCATTTTGCGTTACACTTTCACTAGCCGTATACCTAATATTAATGGAGAGTAACTGTTATGGACTTTAAAACACTTTTCTCCAGATCCACTATTGCTCATGTCTGCATGGTATCCGCTGTAATACTATTAGGTTTAGGTTTTGCACAATTTGACATCGGTTGGGGTCTCGTTTCGTGGGGTCTCAGTTTAGGTGTATACGGCTATTTGTTAGGCGCTGAATAAATATGGCATGGAATACAAGTAATAAAGCGTTAGGCGGAGGGGATAAAAAGTCCGTTTCTATTGGTGCCCCAATATCTTACAACTCAGGAATTACTGGCAAGCCCTACTCTGATGGATGGGACATAGAACGTGCCTATCGTGAGGGTTTAGGAAAGGTTACTTGGGTATATAGGGCTATTGATGCTATTGCAAGTAATCAAGCAAGGCTTCCTATTATGTTCCTTGAGGACAACTCCCCGTATGGGGAACGAGTCCCACGGGAAAAAGAGAACAAAGAATTAACGACTCTTTTAAACCAACGTACTAATGATGGTGAAAGTTCTTTTGCTTTTCGTTATCGACTTTCATCTCAATTATTGATGAGTACTCGTGGGGTGTTCATAGAAATTGTTAGGGGTCGTGGTGGGACACCTGTTGCTTTGCATTTGTTACCCCCACAAAGCACGGCTCCAGTTCCAGATCAGAAAAAGTTTGTTTCTTCTTTTGAAGTAGAATTACCCGGAGGTAAGAAACAGAGGATTAATCCTAAGAATGTAATTTGGATTCGTCGTCCACATCCGCTTGATCCTTATTTGTCAATGACACCTATGGAATCTGCTGGTGTGGCAATTGAAACTGAACAATTGGCAAAACTTTATAATCGAAATTTTTTATTAAATGATGGTCGTCCGGGTGGGCTTTTAGTTTTACGAGGTCAGATAGATGAAGATGACAAGCAAGAACTTGCGGCGCGGTTTAGGGGGAATCTTTCTAGGACTGGTGGGATCGGTGTTATCTCATCCGATGATGGAGCAGATTTCGTTGACACAGCGGCAAGTCCGAGAGATGCGGCGTGGGACACGCTCCGCCAAATCACCAAGGAAGAGATCCTTGCAGCATTTGGAGTGCCGGAATCAATAATAGGAAATGCTTCAGGTCGAACATTTGCTAATGCTGCTGAAGAAGGTCGTGTGTTTTGGGGTGAAACCATGGACCCGCACATCGAACTAATTTCAAGAGGACTTGATGTATTGGATGATAAGTATTACATCACATTTGATACGTCTACTGTGCCGATATTAGAAATGGGTAAACAAGAACGTGATAGGTATTATTTGAACGAAGTTCAACAAGGTCTTATTACTCCTAATGAATATCGTGAAAGAACAGGAAAAGTAAAAGTAGATTCGTATCTTGCTGATTCCATGTTGGCTAGTCCTAACTTGGCACCTATTGGTAATACTGAAGAGGCAATGCCTAAAGAAGAAGCAATGCCTGCCGCACCGGGTGGTGTTCCGGGTGCTCCGGGTGCTCCTGCACCTGAGGGTCAAGCACCTACACCTGAAGGTCAAGCGGCTCCTCCAATACCAGAACCCAATGAAATGGCAGAACCAGACTTGCCGGATGGCGCTTTCCCTAAAGATGGAGTGCCAGAAGATATAGAAATTAAGAGGTTTGATCTAGAGGAATCTTGGGAAACCAAAGCCGCTCAAGACGTTGACCGTTGGGAAGCAATATTCAAGCGTTCACTCGAAAGATACTTTGAGCGTCAAGAACGAGTAGTAACAGAGAAGGTAAGCGGAGCAAAAGCAAAACGTCTTTTAAACACAGGAGAACTTAAAGTCGAAAACATCTTTGATATGGATGTTTGGAACAAGCAGTTACGAGAAGATCTTGGACCTGTAATCGAAGGCGCAATGATGGAGGCTTCCACCACGGCATTAAAGGAATCAGACGAGAAAATTGATACTTCAGAAGAAGAAGTTCAAGAATATGTCTCTTCTCAGTTGGATCGTGTAGAGAATGTCAATGAAACAACAAAGAAAGAACTAGCGGCGGCGATTCTTTTAGCCGCTTTATTGGTCGGTGATGATGAAAGTTCTGCTCCAATTTCTGCAAAAATAGCCCTTTTAGGGACAAGTGTTGCCGCAGTTTTTGCTGCTTTATTAACAAAAAGACTGCTTATGACCTCAGAAGTTGAGAGTAATGCGGCTTACAATGCTGGATTATTCTTTGGTGGAACTCGTGCGGGAGCATTGAATAAGACGTGGATTACCCGAAAAGATGCAAAAGTACGGGCTGGGCACGCTGTTATCGACAGTAAAACAGTGGATATTGCGGATAGTTTTAAATCAGGATCAATTTTAAGGTTCCCCGGTGATCCTTTAGCGCCACCTGAACTTGTTATTAACTGTCGTTGCTTAATCAAGTTTGGAGAATAGTTAGTTTACTAAAACTACTTTAAGTAAACTCTTCACCACTGGCATTCAAATAAGTTGTACTATCTTGTTAATAGTTCGCTATATGAGGTACCACTATGTCAGCACTCACTTTTCCAGACGACACCGAAGTAGCAGATATCCAATTTAAAGCCCGTGCAGGTCAAGTAAACATTGATAAAGCACAGGGGATAGTTGAATGTTTTGTCGCTGCTATCGGCAATAAAGATTCAGTTGGAGACATCATCGTCCCCGGCGCTTTTGATGCTTCTTTAAAGCGTCGCAAGCCTCGTGTTGTATGGGGACACAACTGGAACGAACCAATTGGAAAAGTGTTGGACATCAGTGAAGTGGCTCCTCGTGACCCCCGTCTTCCCGAAAAGATGAGATTAGCAGGTGTGGGAGGACTCTACGCACGAGTTCAGTTCAATATGAATTCTCAAAGAGGTAAGGAAGCATTTGCAAATGTTTCCTTTTTTGGTGAAGAACAAGAATGGAGCATTGGTTATAAAACACTTGATGCAGATTATGACTCCCAACATCAAGCAAATGTTTTAAAAGAGGTAGAACTTTACGAAGTTTCTCCGGTTTTGCATGGCGCTAATCAATTGACAGGAACTCTGTCAGTTAAAGGCGGAGAAAATGCAGAATGCGGAACGGACGGTGAACTTTGTGCAGTTAAAGATTTCCTCGAAACAGAACCGATTGAACAGAAAACTCTAGAAACAGAAGAGGAAGTTACACAGTTGAAGCAAATGCTTGAAAAAGCAATCAACACTGCATTTGATCAAGAAGCCACGTTGTGGGATTTTGATGATGCGAAGGCTGTGATAACAAAAAATGATGAGGCGTGGGTTATTTCGTACAGTTTCAATAAAGATGAAAATGAATTTTTGTTTTCACAACCTAAAGCAGCAGTGCTTGAAACTTTTGTTCGTGTTCTGGATGAAGATACGAAAACAGATTGTGGTTGTGGATGCAAGGGTGCTCCGGGTGGATGCCAAGATGCAAAGTCTTTAGAAGATGACATGGAAGTCAAAGCGGGTCGAAAGATTTCTTCTCGTAATGTGCAAAAAATATCTCAAGTTATAGATATTTTGCAAAGCATTGTTTCCGAAGTTATGCCTTCTGAAGGACCACTAGAGCGTAAAGAAGGACCAGAAGAGAAAGTTCTTCTCGCTGGAACATACGATACATATTCTGAAAGTCTTCCCTTTGAATGTAAAACGGAAGATGAAATAGTCGATGTTGTAGAAGCATTGGCTGGAGAAGGTGTTGCGGTTAAATTCCCAACTCCTGAAGCATTCGCCTCTGGTAATAAAACTCTTGAAGTTTTAATGCCAGAAGACGAGGAAGTAAAAGTAAGCGTTGCCCACGCAATGGGTAAGGCTTTGTCAAACATTGAATGGTTAACAACCGAGCCTGCCCAATAGGAGTCAAAAATTATGGCTGAAGAAAACAATACAGAAGAAGTTGAAACTGAAGAGAAAACTCTTGAGGATCAACTTGCTGCTTTAGAAGAGGTTGCAGCCTCTTTTGAAGACGAAGCGGAAACTAAAGCGGATGTGTCTAGTTATGCATCGGAAGATTCTGAAGGTGGTGAAGAAGAAGCCGCCGAAGAAGAAGCCGCCGAAGAAGAAGATTCTGAAGAAGAAGATTCTGAAGAAGAAGCCGTTGAAGAGGAAGCCGCCGAAGAAGAAGGCGTGGAAGCCAAGTCTGAAGAAGAAGACATGGAAGAAAAAGTTGCAGCAGCAGTTGAAGAGGTTCTTGCCGAAGGTGAAGAAGCCGATGAAAAAGCCGCAACTCTTACAGGTTTTCCTCATGATCGTGTAGTCCTAGATGATGAAGATCAAGAGGATGATTCAGAAGAATTGATGAAGCCTCCGGGTGGCATTGAAGATGCTAAAGAACACGGAGGCAAAAAGCGCCGTGTTGTTGTTGTAGAAATGGACCCCGATGACATCACTGACGACATGAAGGCTTATGTAGTTGAAGTGGATGACGATGAAAAAGCCATGGGCGAAGAAGAGCCTGTTGCTACAGTTCCAGTCGCTTCAGCAGGAGCACCTCCTGAATTAGCCGAAGAAGAAGCCGAAGAAGAAGAAGAAGACGAAGATGACGATATGAAAGGTTGGGGTAAGAAACCCGGCAAAAATCGTCTTGCTCGTTTAATGGCTTTGGCTAATGGTGATGATGACGAAGATGAAGATGAAAAAGAAGAAGTACCTAATCTTCCTACAGCCGTTTTGGTTGGCAAAGAAGACGAAGTACCTGAAAATGGTATTTATGGTCTTCTCGATCAAGATGCTTTGAATAATCGACTAGAACGACTTGGAACAGAGGCTAAATCTCTAAACAGTGATTCATTCCTTTGCTCTATAGAGCGATCTGTACGCACAGGAGATGTTTGCAATTTCTGTCGTGGCGGATGTGCCCAAGAAAAGGGACTTCCGGGTCTGTTGGAAATTGAAGTAATGGCTGAACAAGAATTCAAGGGAGAGGTTGTCGATTCAGGTTATGCACCAAAAGATGACATCTTCGTTTTGGATATAAAAACAGATGAAGGATATATCGAAAGTTATTATGCAGGAAATGGTTCTCCATTGGGATGGATCAGACTAGAAAATGACGTAGAAGAGAAAACTGCTGAAGAAGTGGAAGGAACTACAATTATTTCCTTCCAAGAAGCAGAACAAGTTGCCTTAAAGAACATTGAAGGCAAATCTCTTGGAGTCGATGTTGACATCTTTGAAGGTGCTGATGCATACGTTGTGGAAATCGACGGTACGGATGGAAAGTCTTACGACGCTTATGTAGGTGTTGACGGACAGTTCCTTGGTTCGGACATGATCGACCTTAGTGATGACGAAGAAGCAGAGATCAAAGAGTTGATTGCTGAAAAAGATGCTCTTGAAGCAGAAGTAAAACTCAAGAGGATTTACAGCGGAGAGCAACTCAAAGATCTTATTGCTGACGGTCTTGCAATGGAAGATGGCATGTATCCAATCGTTGTAGTCGATGATCTTTCCACGGCGATTACTGCTTCTGCTCGTACAAAGTCACAGGAAGTAAGAGATCACATCACAAAACGTGCAAATGAATTGGAATCAACTGAACTTATTCCTGAAGAATGGGATGAAGTTAAGGCCGCTGAAGTAGCGGAGTTTGAGGCTTCTTTGATGGAACTTCAAATGATGGAAGTTGAAACTGATAATACGGACACGGAGTGAGAGTGTGTCTGATTCCGACGACATAAAGGCAGTAGTAAGACTTAACGCAGATGGGTCAATGACTCGTGTTGAACGTGTTTCGTCTTCTCAATCGTCTGATGATGACTGGCAAAAAGATCCGATGACTTTGCTTCTTATGGCTTATCGAGAAATGTTAAATAAGCCGGACTGTAGTCCTTTATTAGATCCTCTTATGGATGTAATAAGACAAAAAGAGCGGATGATGGTACAACGCAACAAACCAATGGAAGGTTATTAAACCATGGATAAGAAAAGTTATTTCGACCCGAATCTGGGAAGGATTGTGCATGTAGGTGAAGAGCCAGAGGCTCCTGCTCCTGCTCCCGCTCCAGAACCAGAGCCTGAGGCTGAAGCCACAGGTGAAAGGGCGAGAAATGATAAAGGTCATTACGTGAAGGATGATCCAAATACGGCTGATGTTAATGAGGCATATGTAGACGGAAAAACTCCAACAAAGAAAAAGGCCGCAGCAAAGAAAAACACAAAGAAAAAGTAATCACCCTAAGGGAGTATGATGAGTGATACAGAACTTGAGGTTAAAGCACCTTGGGACGCAATTGACATACTCCCGCAGGAGAGGATTACCGGCGACATTCTTCGTGGTCGGGGACCGAGACGCGGGAATCTTGAGAGACTTCTTAAGTATTGGCGACCCATTATGCGTAAGCCCGGTGGATTTCGCCGTTGCATAATCATTCTTGCTAATCATCCTGAGTTGTATCCACTTCAGCCATTATGTGCATGGCTTCATCATGAAACCACTGGCTTGTGGCCGAATGAAGGAAACCACCACGAAGGTGGAAAACTTGGTCCTGTCTTGCGTGGGTTTGGCGGTCGTGCCGCTAGGCGTGTAGTGCCGGGGAAACGTAGGCGCAGGAGACGTAAAAGTGATGACGGTGCTGTGGAAATGGCTAGTTGGCGTTTGTATAGAAGGCATTCTCGTGCGATTAAGGGTGTTAGCACTCAGTTGATTAACGGCAATGTAAATGCTGTTGATTTTAAGGCTGCACGTTTTGTTGCTGGTTTCCAGTCTGTTCCTGTTCCTTCAACTTGGGAGTGGGATGAGAATTATCCAAATGATGTAAAAGTTGAAACTTTTGAAGATTTGCTTTCAACGAAAGTTGGTTTGGTCACTTCCCATGGACGTTTAGGTCGAAGCCTTCAAGGTCTTGCATCATTCTTTATTCCCGGTGATATGGGCAAGTATCGCAGTCCATTGAGGTCTGCTCTTTATGGTGCTCTAACTCCGGGAGGTGGAGGAGGGCGAGGCATGGGAGGAGGTCGTCCTTCTATCGGGGGAAGGGCTTTACGTTGTCCGACTGGTTATGTAAATGGCGGACGATTTACAGACCCAAGTCTTACAAATTGTGGTGGACTTGTTTTTGATGTTCCTGCTGATGGTCCGGGTGCTGTTACGGCGGCTGACCGTAGCAAGATTACTCGTCGTTTCAGAGGCGGAGATGATTTAGAAGATGTCGCACGCGACATTGTGGTGAAGAAACCTAAGGGTGATCCTTTTGCTGTTGTGCGTGAAGCGGCAATGAAACCAAAGTCAACACCAAATGAGAAGCGTCGTAATTCTGTTGTAACTGATGTCACGTCTTATGCATCTGAAAACAAAAACACGACACGAATTGTTCGTAGGGATGGCGTGGTTTTTGAGCCTCGTGTTGGTCCTGATGAATTAGTCAAAATGAGAGGTCATGACAATCTTAAAGATTCTGTTTATGTGACTTCTAAAATTCCAAGAAGAGGAAGTTTGGCTTCAGACGAATTGCGTCTTTTAACAAAAGGTGTAAAAAGCGTTGATTATGTTTTTCCAGAAGGAACTCTAAAAGTTGAACGAAAAAAAGAAATAAGTTCTACCGTTGGCGCAAAAATGCGTACTCGCTGGTCTGCACTGAGCAGAGATCCAGATGTGCAAATTAACCCGATACAAGCAATAGAAAATTGGGTAAGAGAATTTCCTAAAGAAATTGAAATTACTTCAACATTTAAAAAGATTCCTAATGCCAACGAGCGTGTAGTTGTTTATTCCTCTACAGGCGAACGAAGGATTGTGCCCAAGTGGGTATTTTCGTTGTATCTGTCAGACAAGGCTCCACGGAGACCTAAAGGAAGAAAACCCTTTACGACGGTTCGTCCTAAAAATGGGGAAAAGGTTATTCATCATAAAAGACCGGAACGAGATGAATATGCTGCATTATTAGTTGAATATAAGTCTCTTGGGTTTAATGCTGATTTTCGGATGCCGGTTCATAAAAAGAATGTTTCTGATATTCGGATTAGCCACACTTATGGTTTAAATAAGGATTCTTTAATTGATATTAAAGCCGCTCGTTTAGATCTTGCTCCTCATTATCAAGAGATGGCTATAAAGCGTCTTGGAAGGCGTAGTTTGGCTGGGCGTTCGATTTCTCGTATGGCTCGGCGGATGCCGAAAGTTGTTCCTTATGACAGGAACGCTAGGGATGGCGATAATGATGGAATAGTTCAAGAAGGAACTATTTGGGAACGCCCTAATGGTGCTTTGTTCAGAGGCGTGCGAGACGGGGCAAGAAAACTTGTTGGTTCAGTTGATTTAGTCGATGCTAATGGAAATCAGATTGACTATAAACCGGGTGATCACGAGCGTTCTCCTTTACGTCGTAGAGATGTGGGACAGAGGCGGAGAGAACTTGGTGAAAGGGTTATCCGTGACCGTGATGAAAGAATGGGTGCTGAAGCAGATTTTGGTCCCATAGAACGGCGTAGAGAATTGCGTCGTCTTCGTTTACAACGTGCTATGCGTGGGATTGAAAGAACTCCTGATAGGCGTGAACGTCGTGCTGATCGGTTGGATGCAAGAGCGCAACGAGACGAAGATCGTGGAAGGGCTGATCTTGAGTTGGCTGAAGAGATTCGTCAATTCAGGATTGAACGTAATGAAATGGAAGACCGTCACAGGCGTGAGATGGCGGAGTTGAATGAGAGGAATCCACGTTCTAGAGGAAGAAATCGTGAAAGAAGGCAGGAGCGTCGCGAAGAGCGTAGAGATCGAATGGACGAAAGGCTTGTCCGAGCAGGTGAAGCCGGTGATCGTTTAATTCGTCGTCGTGATGAAAGAGAAGGGGCTGAAGCAGTCTTTGAACCACGAAGAGAACGTAGGGGTATTAGAGATCGTGTCGATGCAGGACTAGCAAGAGCAGGCGAAAGGGCTGGCGATCTTATTGATCGTCGCGATCGTGAAGCCGGTGCTGCGGCAGATTTTAGAGAAATAGATGAAAGAAACAGAGAAAGACGTGAACGCAGGGCTGGTATAGGACAAAGAATGCGTGACATTCTTGGTGTAAAGAAGCGTGACCAGTCTGAACGTGAGATGGAAGACAGGATGATCGGCAATGTTGCTGATGATGACAGAGAAGATGCTCGTGTTGCACTTGAGGTAGACATTCTTAATGCTGAAAATATTGGCATACCTGAACACAATGAAAAAGAAATGGCTGCTATTGCCAAAGCGCAAGTGGTTGGAGAATTGCTGCCCGAATCTGAAGTTGAAGATGAGGTGGATATTAATTGGGTGACAAATCTTTTAGGGGAATCTGGAATTTCAATTGTTGATTCTCCTGAGTTAAGAGATGTTTTTGATGAAGAGATGATAGAGATCAAAGCGTTTTTAGAGGATGTTAATGATGAAGAATTGGGCGTTGCAGGAAGATGGAGAGGTGTTTCTTTAGGCGATAATTTCGTTAGGACATTTGAAGATGACGGACGGGGTTCGCCAAGATCTTTTGTGAGATTGAGCGTAGGAGCACTTCGTAATATTGCAAGACTTGATGATGATGATGATGGAAGCATATGGGATCATGATCGGATAGTGGCTGACTTAGAAAGAAATAACGGTGACGATGGGGTCGTTGAATTTAGTATTTCACGTTTAGAAAAGCGTTTAGCAACTCTAGAAAAAGCACAAACTACAAAAAGAGCGGCGATTATGTATTCCGCTAAAGAAATAGATGGTTTTAGAATTGATGACGATGGTGTTATAGATTATCGGCTTCGAGCCGTAGGTGATGACCGTATAGATACTGAAGATCAAAGAGATCGTTTTGCTCATTATGTCAGAATAGAAATGGCTAAACAGGATAATGATAAAATCCTAGAAGAGAAAGCAAAAATTTTATCTACTTTAGATGACTTGAATCGAACTCCGGGTGATGTTGTTGATGCTGTAGTTGCTGATGTTCCAGATCCCATACAAGCAATAAGAAATCAAGATATTGATGAATTTGAGGCAGAACTTGTAGCACATCTTTTAGACAAGCGTTTTGATGTTGTTTCTAAACAATATGACAGGACAGGTAAACCAAAAATAAATCCTGAAGATCATGGTTTAGATAAAGATTCTTTAATTGCAGCCATCCAAAATGATGATATAACGCCAATCAAATCTCAATTGGAATCTTTTTTCCAAAGTGCTTTGAGATTAGGTGAAGGGAATACTTTTCAAGGTGTAGATGGATGGGAGTTTAGGATTTTAAACCGTAATGGTGAAACTCCAGTATTGGATTATTCTGGAAGGCAAGGTCGTTTAGACGTTTCTTTGGGTAGCAGTGAAGGAAAAATTTGGTATCGGAAACGAAACCGTAATGGAACTTGGACAGATTGGAGTAATGACCAAGGTGGGTACACCAAACGCACTATTAGTTTTAAAGTCTCGAATGATGGAACTTTACAGATAGATCCTCAGAATCGAATGATGTTTCCGTCAGGTAATGGCAGCAAATTAAAAGGTTCAGGTTTCGCTACCTTCTTTAATTACAACGCCTTTCTTCATTGGAAACAATTGGGAGCAGAGAAGGTTCATGTAACTACTTCTACTGATGGTCCTGTTTTTTGGGCTATGCAAGGTTTCGATAACCCTGATGTCACAAAAAGAGTGTTAAAAAGACTTAAAGATGCAATTGATAATAATGACATGAATACCCCAATTCAAACTGATGAACAACGTGAAAGAATGTTGCGAATTTGGGAAATGCATCAGTCGGGAAGACCTGTAAATATGTTGATGATTCATTCAGCATTAAAATGGGATGGCAAGCACGATTGGGAAAAACTATCAATTAGTAGAAATGCAGATGGAACATACAAAAAGGCTCGACGAAATTTAGGAATTGCAAAAACTAGATACGGACAGTGGTTCCTTGATAACGGTCGCATGTCTGAAGGTTGGTTCCATTTAGGAGACGAAACTCCTATAGGCAAATACTTGAATGGCATTATAGGAAATATAGGAAACATGGACGAAATTGACGACAATATCGCTGACCCATGGGGAGGAAGAGGCGCATATGTTGTAAATAACGGCAGAGTTGTGCGAGGACCAGTAAGGGCAAGTATTGGCGGTAGCCAGTTAGGTACTAATGACCGCTTGTATCCTGTGACAGACCCAGTGGTTATTGGTGATTTAGAAAGACGAGGGTTACGCCCAATGACGGCTATAGGCCAAAATGATAGAGATCAGTTAGTTGCGGGGGCGAGATAATGAGTTTTTTAAACAAAGAAGTAAAAGAACAACTAAATAAATACGTTGACGGGCGAAACAACGCAGAGCGTTTAGGGATTGTTGAATTGGTGGCACAGTTTGTAGTCCACGATTTACCTACCGAGCAAAATAAAGAAGATGCTTTGCTTTACTCGAAGTATTACCTATCTACTGATAGGGGTAAAGAGGATTTAAGGGAGTTGTATCTTCCTGCTCTTTCTTGGGCAGAAGAACGAGGCGGAGAAGGAGACGACGATGAGTCGTGAATTCTCTTTTCTGGATGAAATAAGTTTTAAAGCCCGTGTTTTTGAGTTAAGTCATTTTCCTGTTTCAGTTAAGTCTCCAGCAGGGATTATTAGGCGTGTTCCTAAGATTGTGCCTTATGATCCTGATGCTCGTGATGCTGACAATGATGGCTTAGTTCAAGAAGGAACTATTTGGGAACGTCCTAGTGGCGCTCTTTTCAGAGGGTTACAGCGTGGTGCTAGAGCACTCGCAGGTGCTGTTGATCTTGTAGATGGAAGCGGTAATAAAATAGATTACAAGCCGGGTGATTCTGAGAACTCTCCTCTTCGTGGAGGCAGGGTTGAGCGTCGTATCCGTGGGCGTGGTCAACGTCGTTTAAATAGGGCAGAGCGCAGAAGGCAACGTGCTCAACGTGATCGGAATCGTGCACCTGAACAGCGTGAAGAACTTGATGCTTTAGATCAGCAAATTGCACGGCTTGAAAATGCTGTGGCTGAAGACAGTCGTGAAAGACTATTAGCGGCTGAAGCGGCGCGTGAAGAGTTTGATCAAAATATGAATTCATTTTTGGATGGATTTATAGAGGGCTGGTCTGGAATCAAAAAAGGACCAAGATCACAAAGAGGTGACAAGGTACAACTTGATGCTGAAAAATTGGAAGGTGAGCGCCGTCAAGTAGGTGATGCTAATGATCGTGAACCTTTAAAAGATCACGAAGATTTATTTGATGATGAAATCCTTCCTGAAGAAATTGATCGTGATGAGCATCGTCGTAAATTGGATGAAGATCCTGACTACAGAAGAGAATGGAATAGGCGTTTAGCGGAAGAAGGCGAACATCGGCGTGCTGATGGGACAGTGGTTCCTCCGAGGGATGAACAAATTCCACGGGATGCTCCTGAAGCAGATGCACCTGAAGCAAGAGATATTCAGGAACTTCGTGACGAGATTCTGGATACTCCAGTTGGGGAACTTGTTAATAGTTACCCAGAAGAAACAGCAGTTTTACGGAGCACACTTAGCGCTGTAGATGATCCGCTAACGCTTTTGGATGTTCCACTTAGAGATTTACCTGATGAAAATTTGCCGGTACAACTGGATGAGGCTGGTCGTTTACGAGGAGATGGAACATCTTTTGATGAAGAAAACATCAACGAAATTCTTGATGCAATAGTACCTGAAAATGTTCCAGAAACTCCTGAAAGTCAAGGAGGGGGTGCTCCTGATCCTGACGCTGACATTCCAGAAGATGATGCGTCGCTATCACCTAGAGAAAGATTGGTTGCAATATATCGACAAGATATGGAGCGGATAGAAGGGGATCTTGCACGCGGAGGAGAGGATTCAGACAGTGACGCGGAACAAGCGGAACAAATTGATAGGAATATCGACTTTATTGATTCGTTTGTGGAGGAAGTGGATTCTTCTCTTGATGCAGGTGCCATATCTGAGGAAGAGCGTGACAATTGGGTAGGAAGAGCGACCCGTGTTCGAGACCGATTAGATGCGGAACGGATTGCTATTCGTCGGGATATTGAAGATCGCGATAGTCAAATTGATGCCGATATGGATGCTGAAGAGGATCGGGGCAGGATAGTTGAAGGTTCTTTTTCTAATCTTAAACAACGAATGGAAGACGAGGGCATTAGGCGAGGCGAATCGCTTGATGGAACGGCTAGGCGAAGGTTTTTAAGGGGTCTATCTGATACGGAAGTAGAAGATGCTTTCAGAGATTCTGTTGCTCAGGGTGATGCAAGGACGGAAGTAAGGAGACGATTACGAAGAGATGAAGTGAGCGTTGAATCTAGGGCTGTTGCAGATGAATATGCTAAAAGACTGTTCAATAAGTTTGCTGATGATCACGCTGATTCTTATTTTGATGAAGGCGGACCAGATTTCAATCCTGACAATTGGGAACCTTTGGAGGAGTTGCGTGAAACTCTTGCTGAAGCAGAGTGGACTCATTTAGAAGACGCTTTAAACAATTGGGGCAATGGTAATACTGGTGAAGAGGGACTCAGCCGAGTTTATTGGGATCAAGTTGATGGTGATCCTGAGAATCTTGCTATGTGGAGTCCTTTTATAGAGGAATTTGAAGCAGAAGTTTCTAACGCTAATCCTTACAATCCTTTTGAATTTCGTCCACCAGAAGTTCGTGGCGATCAGTTCTACGATAACGAATCATGGATCGAAGGCGATTTTGCTTTTGATAATGAGGCGTTTACTTTCTCAATTGCAGAGGCTATAAGGAATGGCGACGATCAGACGCTACAGGGAACGGCACGGTCGTTAAGGCGTTACCGTGATGAATTGTCTGTAACTGAGTTGAATGGTGATAAGGGTCGCCGGTTAGATGAACTTGAAGACATTTTCCGTACTGAGGGTGGTAATCGTGCAGAAGAATTATTAGATCCTGACTTGCCTGATTCTGATTCGCCTGAGGCGGATTTGGCTGTTCAACAGCAAGAAAATTTAATAAATGAGTGGAATAACCTTCTTGATGATCCTGACGATGCACTTCTGTTTAGGAGTGTCGATGAGTTGGGTCAGATCGCTAGGGGAGAGTTTCCTGTCGGTGATATTGATCCAGTAACCGCAGAGCAGAGAGCCTCGTTTCAGCGGCTTGCTCGTAGACAAATAGAGCAAAGGAACGTAGAGAGAGAACTTCCAAGCGGTGA
Source organism: Gammaproteobacteria bacterium (assembly GCA_002723195.1). Lineage (GTDB taxonomy): Bacteria > Pseudomonadota > Gammaproteobacteria > Pseudomonadales > Pseudohongiellaceae > UBA9145. The sequence goes on from PBNR01000075.1 coordinate 23,693, forward strand.
AACAATTTTTGATGTTGCTGATATGGATGATGATCAGTTGGACACACGGATTGCTGGTTTAGTAGCCGCTGATCCTGTTGGGGATAATGCTTTGATTTCAGCGCAACTTAATGCATTGAAATTAGAGCGTCAACGAAGAATGCGTGGCGATTTTGAGGCTGAGGCTGTTGAAAGTATTGTTAAAGATTTAGATAATGACGAACTTGATGAAATTATTGCGGGAGGGGACACACCGTTAAGTGAAATGCTTGGTGAGTCTGCCCGAATTTCAGCGGAGATAGAAAAGCGTGATCGGAGTAATGAAACTCCTGCTCTTCCTGAATTGAATGAAGCAGAAGCCTTTGTGCCTGTTGATCAAGAATTGGCAGCGTGGGGTGATGGTGTTAATGAAGGAATGGGTGATCATCCAGCAGCCTTAGAAATGTTGCAACTTATTCCACCTGATCAACGCAGTGATTTTGAGGATGCACTTTATTCAAATGATCAGCGGGGTCTTGAGGGGATAATTAATAGTTTTGAAGCAGAAGCAAATCGTCTTCCTATTTTGCCGGGTGATCCCGATCCAAATGATGCTATTAGGGAGTTCAGGCGATTTATAGATGCACAACGAGCAAGAAGAGATCGTGAAAGAGATCTAAAAGGTTTGGTGGAAGACCCACATGGGCGTGTCCGTGAGACTCAGGCCAAACTTTACAAAGCCCAAAGGATTGTTGATCAAGTTGTAAATGGACGTGTAAGTGACGAAGAATTAGACATTGCGATAAACGCTTTATCAGATTTTCAAAACCCTAGAGCAGTTGTTAATAGAGGCGATGCCATCAAGAACCATAATTTCTTGCATTCGTACAGGCAGAATCTAATTGCTCTTCGTGAAATAAGAAAAGGCGATATTGATGCGAATCCTGATGTTCGTGATGTTTTGGATGTCGAATGGGTAGATGCAGATGGTAAGTCAGCGATTGATCAAACTCTAATCAGAGATGTTGTTGATAGGTTAGATTTAAAAATTCAGGGATTGCGTGACAAAAGACGTAATTGGAAAAAAGAATTACGTGAACGCCGTAAACAGAATGTAGATGTCGTTGATCCAAATGTCGAATCCTTTGACCTTGAAGATGTTGAAGAATTTGAAAAAGCAATAGGTGTTCGGTATGCCTTGCATCAGAAATATTTAGATATTAAAGATCGCCCTAAATTTGAACTTGCTAAAGAGTCTCTTAAAAGGAATCGACAGAGTTTATATGACGGCACCCGTGGCAGGCGACAAGATCAAGGTGATTTGGCTCAGTTGGGCATATGGCGTGGGGAACTGTTTGAAACAGGTGAAAGTCTTGACGCTATAGGTGGAGTGGATCAAAAAGATTACAACGGTTTAAATGATGCTGATTTGGTGAGAGCGATTGAAGAGCAATTATTACCAAATGTGAGAAAAAAGATTAAACGAGAAAATAATGGTCGGGCGCACTATAGAAATGATGGTAGGGATTTAGGTGTTCCCGGTATTGATGGACATATAGCCAATGTGGATCGTGCTTTAGAAGAAGTGAATAGACGCTGGGATGCTGCTCCGGCCGGTGGTGAAGTTCGTGATCAAATTGGTGGTGTAAGACGAAAACTTAAAAATCTTAAATCAGGTAGAGGTCATAATCTTGAGATAGAACGTGAGTTTCGCGTACAAACAGAAGTGCAACGTATAGCAAATGTTAGAGAGAAAGATGGGAATGCTCGTGACGCAGTTCAAAATAGAAAAGATCTCAATAATTCCTTAGAGAACATTTTAGCGGTTAATGGATTAGCAGAACTAGACGCTGATGCCATTACGTCCATTCTGGAAGACCCTGACAATGAGAACGCTCCACGGTTGTTTTTAGAATTAAAAAATTGGAGGAGCGGAGCCTACGATATCGGCAGGACGGATGGTGTGAATCCTTCTGATTTCTTTGACGAAAATGATAATTGGAATCCAATGACTTCATTGCCAGAAGGAGTGGGAGAGGCAAACAGTTCGTTCCGAAGCAATGTAGATATTGTTGACGGTGTTATATCGGATCATAGTTCAAGAATGCGGGGGCGTGTTTTTGATGATTTTGAAGACAGAAGAAATGTAGATTTAGCAAATCTTCAAGACATGGTGGACAGAAATCCTGATCTTGATGGTGAGGAGGGGGAAGATTTCCATTCATTGATGGAGTTAGTTAAAGATGAATTTGATAATTTGGATGCCCCTGATACAAATGATTCTGCTTCTTTCAATAATCGTTATAACGCTTTTAAACAGACACTTGCTGGACTACAAGACGTTGGGCACGAAAGATTAGAACGAAAAGAAGTTGATGACCACATACAGTTGGCAGAGGATTTACTGTCTCCTAACCCACAGGCATTTGAGGGTTTGAGTATCGAAGAACGTAAAGCCCTTGTTCTAGATGCCTTAGGAAATAATACGTTCATGCAAGTTGCCTCCTTCAGAGGCCGAGGAGTAAATCAATACGTTAGTGAAATTGTTGGTTATAACGATCGGTTGAGAGACCTGTGGAAAGGTTTTGATGTTGAGGTTTATAGGGAACGGCGGGCTGCTAACGGTATAGAAGAGTTGCCTGATCGTCCTAATCGTAAGGGTATGGATGTTGCAGTTGTAAGCGATTTCCAGTCTGGGTTAGCAGATTATGACAGTGATGGTCGTGCAGTAATTAAACAGGTTCCTATTGGTAATAAAGGAATGAATACGCAAGGAGATGCAGATACATATTTGGCTAACGGTGGACATCTAAAAGATGTGCCTACTGAATATTTGATAAAAGCAATTAGAAGTAATACTACTAATATGAATCAGGACGGTGATATAGATCCAACAAAACGATTCTCTGCGTACAAAATCGGAGATGGCGGAGTTAATACCCCCGGAGGTTTGAACGCTGTTATAGATAAGGCGACTGGAGCAGAACTAGGTCTTAAGTATGAAAACCTTAGAACTCGCGATGGGGCTTACGGGTATAGAGAAGATGTAAGTGAAGTTATGTCTGCACGAATAGCAGAAGATTTAGGTCTTTTGCAAGGTGCAGTAGTGCGTGGTGGCGCTCTTTCCGGCAATAATGACGCAAAGCGTGCGAATCCGCTTGTTTTTGAGTTAGCAGGATCTGTGGTTCATGATGGTTCATTTGAAAAGCCAGATGGTTTAAGAAGAAATGGCGATGTTGGCGATTTAGTTAGAGGTACCGTGTTGGACGCTATTTTGCATCATACGGATAGACATGAAAAGAATTATTTTCAGTACACAGATCGTAATGGCAATCTAAGGCTTTATGTGATTGACAACGGACTGATAGATGCTAATCGTAATAATGATATGAATTCTGCGGCTGTACTGTCTGTGAAAAAATATCTTAAAAACGGGCAAAATAGTGGCAATTCAGGTTGGATTAATAGGTTGAAAGATGTAGATAATAGTGAAATTCAACCTCATTTACAAGATGTGTTAACTCGTTTGGATGCGATGGATATTGATGCTTTACAAAATGAATTGTTGAATATGATGCCAGAAGTAGATGCCGACAGGGTGGATATTGAATGGCTTAAGAAAAGAATAGAAGATATCAAAAGGTTAGGTCTTCAAGGAATATTGGAGTTGTGGAGATGAGATTCGGATATATATACCCATCAGCAATATCACCAAAGAATGACAATATGAAACTAATCTTTATTGAAAAATCAGATAAAGAAGTAGAAGTTCACACTAATGAAGGCATGGGTGCTAAAAAACGGTGGGAACAGATGATTGAACGAGATATCGAAAGTTATGGTGGTGTCTCTCTTGAAGGTTTAATGAATGGCTTTTCTTACTACACAAAAGAAATAGGCGAATATAGTGGTGATGATAAAGATCGTATTGACGGTTTGATTAAATACATGGAACAAGAAGATGCCTAAAGACCCAGTTATTTCTACAACGCTTCCAAGCAAAAGACAAGCCTTGAAGGTTGGGAAGATGATTGGGTGCACTGGTGCCCATAAGAAAAAGGGCGGTTGGGGTCTTTGTGAGTCTGAAGACTTGTTAAGGGTTTTAATTAAAAAAGGATCAAAAGCATATCGAGAAGCAAGAGACGGCAAAAAAGAGAAATCAGCCTGTTGCGAGGGTTGTGCTGAAACAAAAGTTAATGCGGCTGACAAAAAACTAATTTTTGGAACTCGAACTGAAGCCGAGTCTGCTGCTTTAGAAATGGGATGCTCTGGAGCACATCAACATGGAATCGGTAAATGGATGCCGTGTGAAACGATGGAACAATTTAGTGCTATCAGAAGTTCACCGAATAAACGGAGAATAGTCATAGAGACACCCACGATGAAGAGACAGCGAAGAATCATTGAGTTGCCTAAAGCAACACAAAGAGATTGGCAACCATTAATCAATAGGGGTGTTCGTGGTATAGAGACTTTGCCGGGTGGCGGTTTAGTGGCAGGTAAGCGTTATTACACAGATGAAAGGCGTGAAGATTACGCTGAACGTGGTTTAGCGATGCCTGATGGTTCTTACCCAATTCGTGATGTTGGGGACTTGAAAAATGCTATACAAGCCTTTGGTAGGGCAAAAAACAAGCCTGCTGTTAAGCGTCATATTAAAAAAAGGGCTAGAAAACTAGGGCGTTTGGACTTAATTCCTGCTAATTGGCGAAATTCTTAGACCACTACCTATAGCAGTTGCAGTGAGTTTGTATATCTGTAACATAAACTAATTTTGTTCATATCGGCTGATGGTGCTTACCTACGCCGACTGAAAATAAGAAACAATTATTAGTCGGAACACACGAATAGGAGTAAGCGACTATGGCATTTGACGACAGTCGGCTGAAAGAACTTCAAGGCGCATTGCGTGAGAAGATGACAGCCAATAACGAGATTGCCGATTCTTTCAAAACGGAAGATGGTGCAATCGTAATAGATCAGGAGCGCAAGGCTGCTTTTGATCAAAACATGGGTGAAATTAAAGAAATTAAATCACTTATTGACAGCATGGAAGACATGCAAACAGTTGCCGATTGGGGCAGCGAGGCTCCAGCAGAGTCCTTGGCAAAGGTTGCTGACGCAGACGGAACTATGGCTTCGGTTACCGTTCCTACTGGTGTTAAGAGCCTTGGTCAGGCTTTCATTGAGTCAGACGAATTCCAAGCCATGATGACTCGTGGCGCAGGCACCATGGATAGCCCTTATGGGACTAAAACCCTTTATGGTGATGACTACAACGTGAAGGATGTTTATTCAGCCCTTCCTAGTGGTACTCCTGCTTCATTTGGAACGATCACTCGTGATCCAATCGTCCCACAGGCACAGCGTCGTACACGAGTAAGGGATCTTTTCCCAAGCCGTTCGACCAACGCCGCAGTAATTGAGTATTTCCGCATGAGCGGGTTCACGAATAACGCAAGTACAGTTCCAGAACGTGCTTCATCTGCCTTTGGCGCAAAGCCACAGACAACGATGGCATTCACTGGCGTACAAGCACCAGTTCGTACCATCGCTCACTGGGAAGCCGCTCACCGTAATGTTCTTTCCGATGAACCGCAATTGCGTTCAATCATCGACAACGAACTTCTTTACGGTCTACGCCTTCATGAGGATGCTCAGATCCTTTCAGGTGCAGGCACCAGCGAAGACTTAACAGGTATTTTGAATACTTCTGGTATTCAGACATACTCATGGTCTTCAGGTGCAAGTACTCCAGTTAAGGACACCAAGGCAGATGCTATTAGACGTGCAGCGACACTCTCGTTCCTCGCCTACTACGAGCCAACTGGTGTGATCCTTAACCCCAACGACTGGGAAGACATCGAATTGACCAAAGATTCAAATGGTCAGTACTTGATGGCAGTTTCCATCGTTGCTGGTGCAGAGTCACGCATCTGGCGTATTCCTGTTGTAGACACCCCAGCAATCGCTTCGGGCACAGCCCTTATCGGTTCGTTCGGTCAAGGTGCTCAACTGTATGACAGGGAAGAGGCTACAATTCGTGTCAGCGAACAGCACAGCGATTTCTTCGTTCGGAATGCAATCGTCATTCTGGCGGAACAGCGTCTAGCCCTTGCGGTTAAGCGTCCAGAATCGTTTGTGAAAGTCACCTTTGATGCTGCTCCTTAATTAGGAGACGGTGAATAAGTCATAGACTGACACTGACAACATGTAAGATCCCCCAGAGAAATCTGGGGGATTTTTACTTTCCTAGAAAAGGGTGACTTGACAGACTAGTGTGACTTGTGATATAATAGGGTTATAGCCTATAGATGAACAAGGGGATAGATGAGGGAAACTTCTAAAATTAATCAACGGCGTACTCGTGCGCTCCACCAAAAACAACGTGAGGACAAGGTTGCACAAGGTTGGCAATTCTCAGAGGAGTACCATGGTGCAGGACTTCCGTTAGTTAAAGGGCGACGATTTAAATTTAAACCGAAAGAGTTTATCTATAAGGGAGTGAATTACGGAATTGTAAGTAAGGCAGGTTGGTATAGGTTCATTGAACATGTGGTTCACCCAAATGGAACAGAATGGATTGAGTGTTATGGTCCATATACGAAATCTGGTTCTGCTAAAACAGGTTGTGGGTATCAATCTTTTGAACCTGATTGCATTGTGCAAGTGGAACGCAAGTTGAAAGATCCTATTGAGGATCATAAAGCCCGCAAAGAAGCAGAGTTAGGGTAAGGCTTTAATTATTGAATGTCCATCTTCCCCAAAAGATAGATGAACCTTTTGTGCTTGTTTGATGATGACATCCGTATATTTTTGTTTGGGATTGGGAGGGGCTAAGGTTCCATCAACTCTGTACAACTGACGTTGGTAAACTTCTGTAGTTAAGAAATCTAGGGATTCTTTTGTCCATGTTGGTTTTTTCATTACAAAAGTTTCATTTAAATAAGGGTCATATTTAACTTCGTATGATTCATCTAATGGTTCTTCAGTGGGGATGCCTCTAATAAAAGCATGTACGTTTTTGCGTTTTTCTTTCAGAACTCTTTTTCTGCCTGCGGGCTGAACTGTAAATGTTACTTCTTTTAAAGTGATTGATTTAACCCGATCAATGACTTTTCCTTTTTGTCTTCCGTTTAGTGCGCGTACACTAAAACAGTCTTTATGTAAGTTTCTGTAGACTTCGACTCTTTGCGAGGATGGCATGACTTTTACTTTTTAAGGCGTGTTTTCTAAATATGAATTCCAAAGAGCACGATGCACCAAGCATTCTTTGCAAGAAGAAACTGGATTGGGAGGAAGAGGACCATGTACATCAGGGTCTGCTTCGTAAACTTCTCCTACGAAGTAGCAGTGTCCACAAATACCGTCTGTTTCGTTCCAAGCACCTGCCATTATTGATACATCCAATGCATCAATAACTTGATCTAAAGTGAAATGCTCAGGGATAGCCATACTTAAATGTTATCTGATTGGGCAGGCTCCTGTGGCACAATCATCATCTAAGAGTTCACTCATTCCAGCATTAATAAGAATTTTTTCGTCATTAACCTGTGAAAGCATTTCTTGGTATTTATCTAAAGTTATTTCTTCTAAAGGTGCTTGTTCAAAACCGTGTTCGCTGTGAAGAAGGAAAGAAACAGATTTCATTGTTTCCCAGTTGATTCTTAAGAAGTCTTGAACACTTTCAAGTTCTCCGGGTTTGATGTAAACAGTTACTGAAACAGCGTTATCTGCCCATTCTTCTTGTAAGCGACATTGAAGTTTAAGTTGATCAACTGCGGTCATCTCTTCAGCAAGAACAGTTCCTTCGGGAAACTCACAAGGGAATTCGACAACTTTTGTTCTGTTGTCGTTGTTAACCCATTCAACGTGGTAGCCACGCTGTTCGCAGTAATCCAATAGTGGATCGGTAGAAGCCATGCGTACTCTACGGATGTGATGTTTGCTATATCCGGGGTGTCCGCCGGGTGTTACACCACCGAGAAGGCTTAATGTTCCACTTGGTTTAACTGTTGTTAAGCGAACTGAAGTTGGCCATTCTTTGTAAGAAGACCAGAAAGCATCAAAGTCATAAAGTGCTTCATAGGCGGGTGAAAGCCAATCAAGTTTGTCTAATGCTTGTGTTACACCAGTAACACCAAGTCCAAGACGCATATTTTTGCTTGTAATTTCATCTGACTCACGATCTAAATAAGGAAGAGCCGCTACAGCCTTTTGAATTTTGTAAAGAAGTTTTGAAATGTCAATTAGTTCTTCTTGGCTTTCAATGTTTGGCAACATTATTTCTGCAAGATTGCAGGATTCACGGTTTGCAAGTCCAATTTCTGCACATGGATTTGTGCCTTCTATTGTTTTGTCTTCACGAACTTCAAAACGACGGGCGTATTTTCTTGAAGCATCCAAGTTGAATAATCCGTAAGGTTCACCGTTTCCTTTATACCCTTCCCAGAACACGTCTGGAATACCTTCTATGTCAGAGGTGACAATGCTGTTGTTTGACATTGCACGATGGTATGGAACATTTCCTAAGTCCCATCTTTTTGCGTGGAGATAGTCAATATCGAATGGGCTACCAAGAGCAATCTCTGCACTTCTGCGGACATTGCCTGCTACGACAACTGATCCAATGATGTTGCAAATATCCAAAACTTCGACTGCGCGAAGATTTCGACCTATAGCCCCATTAAGGACAGCGCAAATTTTACTTACACCTTCTACAAGAATGCCCGGTCCAGATGCGGTTCCGCCAAATGTGCGAATAGGTTCTCCTGCCGCTCTAATTAGTTGTGTCGAATACGTGAATTCTGTTGGGTCGTTCTTGTCTCCTAAGTAAGTTTTTACTGCACGGAGGAGACACTCTGCCCAACCTTCTCTTTTGTCTGGAACAATGTAATCAGCATCGGCAACGTCATGGTTATCCACGGCACCTTGACGTACTACGCCAAGACGAATTGGATTAAGGACAGAAAAGCCAACACCTCCACCAAGCATGAGGCGTTCAAACATCCAAGAAAAATCTTCTGGTTTTTGAATATCGACAAACCAGCAATTACAAAGGCTGTCTCCACCTAAACGAAAGTTGTTGGGTGTTCCCAACTGCCAGAGCATTCGTCCACCGGGCATACCTTTTAAATTAAACATGTAATCGAACATGCGTTCGGCTTCTTCGTCGCTTAGTTCTGCTCCGATTTCATTGGCACCATCGACTACACGTCTACAGGTCTCCCACCATTCTTCTGTTTGACCTGTGTCTTCATCAACAATGCGTGCATACGTTCGTTTATAGACAATGTATCCAAGTCCGTTAAACCCCCAAGGGGCTGCTTTTTGAGTATAGGGTTCTAAGAATTTTTCGTTAAGCATTTCTTCCTCTGGCTTACTGTGAGGTTTTTAGATGGACTCACAGTATGTCACTAACTGTAAATACTGAAAGGGTTAAATCAGTCCAAAATTTTCTGCGTCTGACCTGCTGATTCGCGTTCCTGCTGGTACTACTAATACCTTTCCTAAATGATTAGGTGTTACCCATCTCCTTTCTATGATGTCTTCTTCGACAAGAACACTATTATCATTTTCCTCGTCTTTAAAAATTATGCTGTGATCGTCTTCGTTGCAATCCCCTGTTGGGTGACCGCAGACAATGCAAGCACCAAAGTCGGGCGCGACGAAGGTCACACCGGGGATTGAAATTTCGTCGCTTCTACCAACCATTATTAGACCATACACCAAATTTTTAGTTTGTGGCGACACGCGAAAAGAGAGGGCACGAAGCCCTCTCAATTCGACCTATGGTGAGTTAGGAAATTAAATTATGAAATATCTGATTCTGCGTAACGCTCGTCTTTACCAAGTTCGTTGTATGCATGGTCGAAGAATTTTTCATACTGGTCTGGGTAAAGCAATTCCAAAGCCTTGTGTGCTTTGTAAGAAGCCGTCATCTTTCGACGTTGGCGAACTTTGCGAGCCTCTTTCGACTTAGCCGCTTCTTCTTGCTCTTCTTCTGTTGGTAGGGAGGAAGATAGGAGTTGGTCCAATACTTCCTGCTCCGCTGGGGTGATATTCACGGTGATCCTCCTCAGTTAAGTTAAATAGTAAATAACCGTGTGAAAGTAGATTACAAAGTTTTTTATCTTAAAGCAAGAGGCTATTAAGAATTTCTTTGTGCATTATTTAAAGCCATAAATATGAGTTTTAGAAAAAGAAGCACGAAAAACAGTCTATAAGCCGAAAAGAAGCCAATTCCGGGCATTAAAAAGTCGGCATTAGGAAAAGCACTTATAAGAATATTATTTACATACATTAATATAAGTCCACCTAAAGCGCTTAATCCACCTAAGGCGATACATACTCCTACTAGCATTCCGAATTTAGATCGTTGCATGGGTGTATTTCCTTCGTGTTGTGTAAATCCTTGGATCATTCTGTCGAATTCTTTATCTACGTTCATTATCGTGCTCGCTATTAACTATTTGAGAAATTCTAGATTTGGATAAGTCAAATCGTTCTGCTAATTGAGACAAACTGTGACCTTGTGCTCTAAGAGCCAATATTAGCCTATTCCTACCTGTCAAAGTTAGTTCGTTTGTCATTAAAGGCAATAGTACCTGATACAGAGAAAGCCTGCAATGGGGTAAACTTTTTTGAATTAGATTCTATTTACAGGAGTGTTTATTATGCCGATTCCAGATACCTCAGCGGATAGAGAAATTGGGCCGGGTGGTAGAGGGCGACGTAGGCGTACTAGAAGTCCGGGGTTAATTGATAGGGGCGCTAATTGGCTTCGTGGGGCTGGACGTAGAGCCGCCGCCCGTCAAGCAGCCAGAAGGTAGGATTAAATGGCTTTAGCATCAGTTGCAGATCTCAAAAAGTATATGGATATCACATTTTCCAATACTCAAGAAGAGGCTGCTTTAATGATTCTTACCGGATTAGAAGCAGACTTGGAACATTACATAGGACGACCTGTAACAGCGGCATCTTTCAGCGAAACCTATGTAGCGGAAGCAAATTACACAGGCTCCTCTGCGTATAGTTTTTTCTACGATTACAACATCGACAGAACGCTGACCACGGTTACTGATGTAACTAAACCTCCATATGTTTTGTACACAAGACAAACTCCAATAGTTTCTGTTGCTTCAGTTACTGTTCAAGGTCAAACAGATTCTTCTGCCACGACTCAAACAGTAGGTAATGATTATGTGGTTCGCAGATATGGAATAGACATGTTTCGGGTTAACGACAACGACAAAATTGTTATTAATTACACCGCTGGTTTAGATTCAACAGCAGATAATACAAGCGCGCTTAAACTTGTTATTTTACGTGCGGCTTCAAGAGAAGTACAAAACTTGCATGATGACGTGGTGGGCATGAAAGATCTAACTACACGAAATGTCGCTCCAGTCGAAACAGGCTTCACAATGGAGGAACTTAATTCCGTCAAGCGATGGCGGCGCGTCAGGGTGGCCTAGACAATGGCAAACGAAATCAGAATCACTGTAAGGCAACGGGATAAAGAACGTATAAAACTTTATTTCCGTAACATGCGACGAAGAGCAGAAAACTTTAGTGCTCAGTTGCGTTGGGCAAGAGACGAATTAAAAAAGGCAAACAGAGACAACTTTAGAACTCAAGGTTTGGCTTCAGGTGAGGCTTGGAACGCTTTAGATCTAGAATACCAGTCTTGGAAAATTCAGCGTTATGGGAACCTTCCTACGATGATTCGTGAAGGGGATTTGTATCGTGACCTTACGACACTTTCAGGTCGTGTAAATCACATAGGTTTACAAACAGCAACATTTGGCACAGACTTGGAATATGCAAAGTTTCATCAGACTGGAACTAGGTTTATGCCTGCTCGTAAGATTGTGTTTGTGCCTAAACGATTTGCTCGCGGTTTGGCTAATGAAGTCGCTGACTATTTGGTATATGGTATTAAGGGTACTCGTGAGTATAAGAGATTGAAAGCGGCGGTGTTTGACTAATGGTTGCAACAATGGAAGGTCCAGCAAAAGCCAAAAAATATGTGAGCGATTTTTTAGCATCTGATCTACCAACAAGGTGTATGAACTATCGAAACACCTTGTACTTATCGGATAGCGAATTGCCAAACCCAGTTAAATATTTAACTTATGAGCCTTTAACAATGGATAATTGGCCGACGATTATTACATTAGTCGAATCAACTTCACGTATTCAACGAGATAATCAAGGACCACAATTTGATCCTGAGTATCAAGTTATTTATCGTATGCGAACTTATGTTTGGGTTCGTGCTGTTGGTCCAGATGTGGTTACAACTGCACGAGACAATATGACTATGGTCGTCAGAGATGCTTTATTAGATCGTCCTGCATTGAGGGGTGCCGCAGAAGAAGGCACTGTTGCAGATATCAAAGTTGATGAAGGAACAATCACAGAAGATTTTTCCGATTTGACTTTGTTAAAAGGTGAGCGTTTTCTTGCTGCTTCTTTTCTTTCTTATGACTTGAGTCTGTATGAGGTTGTAAGTAGAGCAGGCTTAGGAACTATGACAACAGGTGTTGTTAACGATTCTTTGATCGAGAAAGTTCCTAATGCTCCTACTTTTGCTACCGCGTCAGCAGGTGACACAACTGCGTCATTAACGTGGAAGGCACCAACATGGGATGGTGGTGGGAACGATGCAATAAAGGGGTACACAATCCAGTACTCCACGGATAAGGGAACCAGTTGGACGACTGTTGTTGCTGATACTGCTTCAACAAATCCTGCCCATACTCTTACTTCTTTGACTAACAATAAGTCTTATACCTTCAGGGTTGCTGCTTTAAACGATGCAGGAACTGGCGCATATTCATCTTCTTCAATCGCTGTAATACCTACATCTTCATAATAGGTAATAGTGGTATTGTTAATTACAGGTCTGAAACCTGCCATGAAACACAGTTTCTGGCATGTAAGATTTGAAAACGTAAGTTCGGAATAAGCCAACTGGAGGCGCACGAATGCCGGGAGTAGTAGTAAACACCGCAGTTCGCAGTGGTCCTGCGACTACTGGTGAAATAATTTCAGCACAGGCTTTCTTTGTAGGCACGACTGTTAGAGGTAAGGCGACCGAGCCTACTCTTATCAGGAATCTCACTGAATATAAGAAATTCTTTGGAGGTTACGTCTCAGGAAACCTTTATGCCCATGCTCAAACATATTTTGAGGAGGGTGGAAGTCGTTTGTATGTTCAGCGTGCCGTAGCAGATGATGCAGCAGCAGGTACAAGAGCCATCACCAGTAGTGCTGGTTCTACCGTGGCAACTTTTACTGCCGCTGATGTGGGTGCTTGGGCATCCAACTTGACCGTTCAGGTATTAGCCGGTGACGTGTCAGGCGTTCGTCTTCAAGTAGTTCTTGACAGTGAGATTGTTTTAACAACCGCTGACCTTGGAACCTTGGACGAAGTAATCAATACAATTAATGGCTCGAATGATGTTAAGCATCTTGTAACCATCGCTAAGGAATCTGGAGCAAGTGCTCTTCCTCAGGCTGGTTCTGCTCTTGCAATGACGGGTGGCGCTGATGGAACAATGGTTACCGACGGTGGCACTACAGATAATTATGTTGAAGCATTAGCGAAAATGCCAAAAGATTTAGGTCCGGGTGCTGTTTCTATTCCGGGTGTAGCAACTGCCAATACATATTGGCAAGACGTTGTTACTCATGCCGCTCAAAATGATCGAATTGCGATTTGTTCGTTTGCTTCTTCAAACACGATGAGTGCAGCAAAAACGGCAGTTAGTTCTGCAAGCCCTGCTCTTTACACAAATGCAAATGCTCAAAATGCGGCTTTCTATTATCCGTGGGTAAAGATCCCTGATCCGGCTGATGCTGGTTTGACGGTTGCAATTGCCCCTGATGCTTATGTGTGTGCCGCTCGGTCAAAGGCTGCAAATGCGGCTAAAGGCCCATGGCGAGTTGGTGCAGGTCTAATTTCTGAAGCGAAGTTTGTTACTGGCTTATCAATGCCAGCAACTGAAAGCATGACTAAGACCAATGCTGACAATCTTGATAGCGCTCGCATCAATGCATTACGAGTAATCAATGGCAAGGTTAGGGTTTATGGTGCTCGCTCAGTTTCTTCCACGGAAAATGATTGGCGTTTCATAACTTCTCGTGATGCGCTTAATCACATCACATATGAATGCGAAAAGCGTTTAGAAGATTATGTCTTTTCAACAATTGATGGACGAGGAGGCTTGTTTAATAAGATCAAGGCTTCAATCGTTAGCATTCTTGAACCCATTCGCAAAGCGGGTGGTGTATATGAGGCTTACGGCTCTGATGGAGTTCGTTTAGATCCGGGTTATACAGTGACATGTGATAATTCCAATAACCCGACAGCAAACTTGAATGTTGGCACAGTTACTGCGGATGTTGCAGTGAGAGTGTCTGCTGTGGGTGATAAAATCAATGTAAATATTACTAAGTCGAATCTTACGGCTGGGACTTTATAAAGGTTAGGAGTTTAGAATAAATGGCTGCTGGACAAAAACTTTCACAGAGGCAGATTGTTGGGAGTATCGAAGGAATCGGTACATCTCCTCGATTTGACGGCTATTTCGCACAAGTAAGTGGTGGTGAAGTAACTGCCGCTGTAGAAAAGGTCTATGATGGTGGCGAACGCTTCCCAGAGACCCTTTGTGCTCCTGCTGACATTGGAGACATTACGGTGACTCGTCATTATGAGGTAGAACGTGATGGAACACCTCTAAATGCTCTTCGCCCTCTGATTGGTCAGGCTTATTACAACATTCTTATAGAACACACCGATTGCGATATTAAGGTGGCTGGAACTCAACGTCAATACACAGAGGCTCTCTGCGTAGGGATGACAGAACCAGATGGTGATGCTGCTTCAGGTGCTCCTGCGGCTTATAGCCTTACCTTTTCTGTAGGAAGTATCGGGGAATCAACCTGATAATACGTGCTTTAAAAGCATATTAGATTAATACTTAATAACTTAAACTTGAAACCCTCGTTTATACGGGTGTAAGATCTGGTGTATCCAGATACATATCAGGAGTGTGCATAATGGCAGAAACAGACGAGTCTCCTAAAAAGGAAGCGAAAAATACTATTACTATGGATGTCCCCGAAGAGGGATCTTTACAGTCTAGATCTACGGCAAAGCCCACGATTTTAGAACAATTACGGACAGAGATATCAAAAAAGGTTGAGCGTCCTGAAATAGAGATTCCTATTCCAGAGCGTGAGCATGTTTCTGTTCGGTTTTCTCCGAATATTACTCAACATCAGTTGCGTGCATGGCGGAAAAATTCGGGTGAAAACACTAAAGATGGGTTTGATCCGTTGAAGTTTGCTTGCTATGTAGTGGGTTCTACTTGTACCGCTATTCTTATCAATGATGAAATTGCTCAAGATGAGAATGGTGTGGATGTAACTTTTGCTTCCCCTGAGATTCTTGAAATGACAAATGATATTCGTCCTATTCCCGATGGTATTCGTAGATTTTATGGGGTTGACCCTCACCTTGAAGCCACGGCATTGACCATTTTGGATCATGCAGGATACGGAGACGAGGTAGATGCCGTCGAAAACCCTACGAAAGAATAATAGAAGAATTTACAGAATCTCCTATTATTCAGACTGCGGCTAGATTGGGTGAAGTCTTTTATACAGATCCACTTAAATTATTAGATGTTACAGAAGACGAATGGGCTATTCGAGTAGCATGTGCTCAGGTGATTGCTGCTGATCGTGAAGACGAAAAAAAGAAGCGAGAGGCAAAAACATCTAGAACGTATTAGTTAACTTAGAAAGCCTGTGCGCTATGGCGGTTGAAGAAAAGGTAGTCATAAAGGTCGAGATCGACCCAGATATGACTAGAGCCGCAGCAGTCAATACTTTTCTCTCTACTTTAGATAGAAATGCACAGAAGGTAAACAGGACTCTAAATAAGACTGCTGATACGTTTAGAAAAGATTTAGGTAGAGCGTTAGCCCAAACTGCCGCAAGAATGGCTGATTTTGGTAGGGGCTTAATCAAACTTAACCTTAAAACATTCGGTGTTGAGTTGGCTCTTGTTACTGCTGGTTTGCTGAGTATGAAAGCGGCGTTAGCCACTGGTAACGGCATTATGAAAGCGTGGGCGAATACTGTTAAATTTGCGCGCGCGGCTACGGCAGGTCTTGCCGCTGGCGTTACCGCATTGGTTGCTACTTTGACGGCCGCTAATCGACAATTCCAACAATTCCAATTGGCTCCTTTCGTGGGTGGAGTTAAAAACGCTCGAACAGCGATGGGCAGTATGGGAGTTGGTAGTGGCGCTGTTATGGGTGTGCAAGCGATGAGTCAAGCCATGGCTACTTTGGCTAAATCAGGTACTGATGTTACGAAAATTGGTCCAATTTTACGACAAGTTGGAAACATAGCAAGTGGCGACCCTAAGCAGTTTCAGGCTTTAACAAAAGCGATGGCTACTGTTCAATCGACAGGTAAGACTGCGGCTGGTGTTAAAGCGTTACAAGGTTTAGGACCGGCTTTTGCTGATGCGGCTAAAAGGGCTGGCAGTATGAGTGGTCAGCAATTTATGACTGCTTTGCAATCTGGTGGTTTAACTCCACAGGGATTTAAGGGTCAGTTGGGGGCATTGGATCAGACTCTTATGGGTGGCGCAAAAGGCATGGTCACTCGTATGTACACGTCATTAGCAGATGTCGGTAATATCTTTTTAGATCCTTTGCGTAACGCTATGACTGATGCGGAAAAGATTCTTTCAGGTGGATTGTTCCGAATGATGGGAGCAATCAGGCAGTTCGGTTTGGATACGTTTGTTCCCGGTTTTGTGAATGTGTTGCAGAGATTTATTGATTGGATGGTGCTTCTAACCAATCGAGATCTACCCAAATTGATGGGTTATTTAACAGCGATTGCTGATTGGTGGAGAGATTTCAAATCAGGCATGAGTAAGTTTTTTGGCAAAATGGGCGACGGAATGAGAAAGTTTTCTGAGTCTGCCGAAATTGCTTGGGAAATGACTAAAGCCCTTTTCGGTGAAATTAAACGATTTATAAGTGGAACTTTCGATAAGTGGGATTCAGGAATTGTTAACAATGCGAGAGCATTTGAAGATTTTGGTAGGTCATTAGGAAATTTACTTGTTGCCGTGTTGGAGATGTTGACACGCTTTAAAGATACTTTTTTTGATGCTATGCCGACTTTGACAAACTTTTTTGATTTCATTGCAAATAATGTTTTCCCTGCTTTGGGTAATTTTGCTAGTACTTTTTTGACTGCGTTTACGCAAGCATTGCCAGTGGTTGAGCAAGTCACTCGCTTATTGCTACCTCTTTTAGAAATGTTGAATGCGACGTTGGGTGGTATCGGTGGAATACCGGGTATAGGTGGAATGCTTGTTGCTGGTTTAGGTATGGCGACTTTAACTAGGGGTGGTCGTGCAGGCACGGCGGCTTTTGGTAGAGGTGCGATGAATCCGCTGATGAGTACGGCTGGTATGGCTGCTTGGCCTGCTGTTATGGCTGGTATGGGTAAAAAATTCGGTGGAACAAAGTTGGGTGCAAGGTTTCAGGCAGGAGTTGGTGGAGCGAGAAGTTTCTTTGGCAATAAACTCGGTGATTCTAGACGAGGAATGCCAACGGGTATGCATGGACCTGCCGCTCCGTCAAGATTAGCAAGATTCGGGCATAAATACATGAGTGGCAGAAGGTTGAGTGCTGGTATGGGTGCTATGGGTGGACTCATGGGGCTTTCAGGTGTGATGAGCGCCACTACGACAGGTGGAGGAATTGGAGCAGGTGCCTTGGGTGGTGCTTCGATGGGTGCGATGTTTGGACCATGGGGTGCTTTGGCTGGTGGAATTATCGGTGGTGTCGCAGGTGGTATTAAAGGATGGCTCAAACGAGATGCAATGAAAGATGCTGGTGAAGAATTAGCAGCCACAATGGTTTCCGACACCTTAGAGGCTATGGGTGATGCAAGTAGAGCAGGTCGAGCGCAGATTCTTGCCGATTATGATGCACTTCTCGCAAATGAAGGAGCGTTGAAACAGAGGGCAGAGCAAGAAGGTGTCGATTTGGGCACTTTGAGAAGCGGTTTGACGAACAAACGAATCAAGTTGATGCAAGAACAAACAGCGTTAAATACTCAACTAGATCTTTCTTTAAGTAAATTGGCACAGACAACTGGACTGACAAATAAAGAAATCGAAAAGATGGCTGACAATATGGGGATCGCTGTTCATACTGCGGTTGGACGAGCAGCATTTATGATTGAACACACGTCTGGTTTCGGTAGTTGGAACAAGTCACAAGTATCCTCTGCGATTGAAGATGCTTATTGGAATCGTGTAAGAAATGGTGCTTTTGCAGGACGAGTAAATATCACTAAAACAGGTCAACAGAGTCGTGCGGCTACTGCGAATTTGTTTGCTTCGATGCAGGGTGGCGGTCCATTAGATAATGAACTTGCTGATAGGACGATGCAAGCATTCATGGCTGAAGGTGCGGCTTTAGGTTTGCGTGGCGGAGCGTTGATGAACTGGATTGATCAAGGTCTCCGCGGCATGGGTGCTCGTGCTGATGGTTTGGGTTGGGGTGTTGGTGGTAGTGCAGCGATGGACGATTTTGTTAAAACGGGATTGCGTGCATCGGCAGGTGCCAAAGAGGATTTCATGAAGGGTGCGTTTGCCACTCAGATTAAACAAAGATTAAAACTGATAAACCCAGAAATGACTCAAGGTGCTATTAATGCAAAATTGAAGGACGCTTGGTCTATGGGTGATCCTGACACCTATCTCGCTAATTTGAATACACAGATTCACACAAAGGCTGCGGAAGAAGTCATGATGCTGGCTGGCGCGGCGCAAGATGCTGGTACTTCTTTAGTGGGATTTGCTGGCATAATGCAGGCAATTGTGAGTGGAGATAAAGAGGCTATAGATCTTTGGTTGTCTCAGAACAGGAAAACTGAAGGATCTACTGGTCCTCCAGCAGAAAACCAAAATTCTTATGGATACTCACCGACGGTGAGTAGTGCAAGCGAAAACGCTTTGTTTCAGGCTTTACAAAACGGAGTGAGCGCCATCCCTGACAATTGGAACGCTCCCAAGGGCGAATAACACGGAGGTTAACTAATGGCAGGAACAGTTTCAGTTTGGATAGAAGGAGAAGCAGATACGTTAGTTGAACAACGTATCTCTAAAGTTGCTCGTGTCTATATACGTCAAGTCGCTGGTGAAACATCAAAATCTTCTCACGTACCTGCTGCCACTTTGCCGCCTTCAATAACTGCAAGGATGGAGTCAGCGCAGAGAGCAATTAGCACGATTGGTTTAGACAAGGGATTGTTTCCTAGCACCATTGTGAGATCGGAAGATAAGTCTAATTTGTTGAGTTTTGAATTCCCGTATGGTCCAAAGCGGGTTCAATATGGGGGACATGCTTTGCAATACACAGAAATTAGGAGACCGGGAATGAAGTCGTTACTTCGTTCCACGAATCCTACAAATAGAACTATTGGCATGAATGCTGTTATTGCAGATAGAACTACACATGGGATAGGTTCCTGTGAGAAACAGTTGCAAATTTTAAAAGATATGTCGATAGGGGATATTGACGTTGAGTTTGTGCATGGTGTTGTGACTTTTCCTGCACGTTTAAGAATCACTGGTTTCAGTGTTGATTCTGTTGAAAGAACTCTGCAAGGAGAAATTACTAAAGCGAGAGTTTCTTTAAACCTTAAAGAGTCCATTCCTCTGAATGTCGAGATGGTTTGGTTGAAAGCAGTTAAAGAAGAACCAAAACCCATTGCTGTTCTTCCGGGTGAAGAGAACAAACCACAACTTGAAGGAACCAATATGCAAGAGGTTGTAGATCCAATAATAGCGAAATCAGGTTTAACTGGGCTTAATGCAGGTTTTAATTCAACTACTGCTAATTTGTTAGGTATTTTGTGAATCAGTGGGTGATTTGAATGACAGACAGAATAGAAGGATTAACTTTAGACGATTTAAGAATTGCGGAAGTAGGCACCGAGCGAGAAGTTGAAATAACTGAAGCAATCAGAAATCTTAAAGTTTCTTTATCTGCAACCATGGTTTCACAACTCACTTTTGATGTGTTTGATCCTAATTTTGAGATGTTGAAAAACAATTATTTTCAGATACGCCGCCCCATGTCATACAAGGGTTATAAATTTGAAATTACAGCAGTAAATATAAACCGATCAGGTGGAGCACATGACAAGGTTTCTGTTGCTGCTCGTTCTGAAGCGATTCAAAAAATGTCTAGAGCCAAAGGTGCTAAGACTTGGAATTCTTCAGACACGAAAAAAATAAGTGCAGCAGAAGTGGCTTTTCAGGAAGCAAAAGCATTTGGTTTGCAAACTTTTATTCAGCAAACCCCTGAAAAAGGTTCAATTACTCGTATGCAGTCAGAACAAACTGATGAATCAACATGGGATGTTTTAAGGAGGCTTGCTGCTGATGAAGAGTACATGGTGTTCGAGGCTTACGGTATTTTGTATTTCACTTCTGAAGAATACCTTTTAGAACGTCAACCATTTATAAAAGTAAATTGTTCTAATTCAACGAATTACACGATAGAGAGTTTAAATCGTCCAGATGAAAACGATCCTTGGTATCCCTATGCTTTTTCTATGACTGCAAACGATAATGAAACAGCAGGTTCGATGGCTACTCTCAAAATTGGACGAGAAAATGGAATGAAACTTCGCCCCGGTATGGGTATTGAATTTTCAAATATTGGGTTATTTGGTGCTAGAAGACATGTAATTACAGATGTTGATTGGCTGGAAGGAAGTCGAGAACCTGTCACTGTTAAGGCAAGAACTATTATAGAAACAAAAGATACTGTTGCTGATGAGACCAAAGGAAGAGGAATTATTCCTTATGGAAGCCGCAGTCTGTATATGGGTGTTTCGGATGGTAATGACATAGAGCGTTTACAAGATTATTTAAAACACCACGGTTATTTTGCTGGTGCATCTAGTAGAACTTTTGATTCAAATACGGAAGCCGCTGTGAAACGATGGCAAACAGCCAACAAATTAGGTAAAGAAATAAGAACGGAGATTTCTGATTTAGATCCTAATGATCGTGCTTTCTTTGGTGACAAATCAACCTTAACTACATATGAGGTTGATGGTATTATCAATAGTGATGACTGGGAAGTTATTATGAAACCTAAAGACACTTCTCGCCGGTGGATAGCATGGGCAGATGTTTCTTTAGACGAATACACTGAGGCATATAGAAATGCTGGGTCTGTGGAAACAGACTCTCATGCTCCTGTGCATGATGCTGATAGAAAGTTTATGCAATAAAATGGGTCAATGGAAAACACCACAAAAACCGGCATCAAAAACGATTACCCCTTCAGGGTTTTATCAAGGAATTGTCACAGAAGTAATTGCTACAGAATTAGATCCTTACAAAATTAAAATTGATGTTCCGCGGTTGGGGCACACTAATGCAGGCCCATACCCTTATGTTGGTCCTCCGCCACAGATCGCTGACGATGTTTGGGTGAGTTTTCATGAGGGTCGCCCGAATGATTTGATTATTTTTAATGCAGGTCATCAAAACAATGATGACATCACTGAAGGTGTTTACCGTTTCGGTGGCGCTACAGAAGAGTTTGGGGTAACAGTTCATATTGAACCTACAAGCCATGCGGATTCTGCCCGTGCTTCTGTGAGGTTAGACAAGACCATGATTGGGGGTGGTGGCGATACGGGCGGAAATAATGGTGCCACACGAGGCGATTTTGGGATATACGATTGGCAGACAGGCCAGTGGACAATGTATCAGTCAGGTGCTTGGGGCGGATATGCGACTAGCACATACAACGGTGTTGCTAGAAGTTCTTTAGCGAACTGGGATAATACTAGCATTTCATTTCGTGGAGGTAACAGGCACGGAACTCCAAGCGGTGATTTTTATCGTTCGTTGACTATTTATCCTAGTTATGACAATAGTTCTGGTACTGGCACCGAAATTTTCTTTATGAGTTGGAATGATTCTGGAACCTTGGGGCATACTGCGCCTCACTCGAATGGACAGAGTTATTACTGGATTACACTTGGGAAATATGGTTATTGGGGCGGTTCGATTCATCCGACTATTGATGACACTTTTGATCTTGGTTGGTCGAGTTACCGTTGGGATGATATTTACGCTACGAATAGTTCTATCCAAACATCTGATGTGAATCTTAAAAAAGACATTGAAGATTCAGATTTAGGTTTAGATTTTATTAAAAGTCTCCGTCCTGTTTCGTACAAATGGAAAGAAACAAAAGGTAAAGAAGGTGTACGAAAGCATTATGGACTTATAGGGCAAGAAGTTGAAACTGTTTTAGGAGACAAAGCATCAGAAACTGCTTTTTGGACAAAAACTACCGCCCCAGCAGAAGAAGAACTAAAACAATCAGAAGTAGCCGGTCCAGATGGAACGAAGTATATGGATGGTCCTGTTCGACCGGCAAGAGACGAAGAAACCCGTCAAGGGTTGCGATATGGCGAATTAATAGCACCTTTAATTAAAGCAATTCAAGAGTTAGAAGCACGTATTGCGGCTCTGGAGAGTTGATGCTTCTATACTGATAGTTGGTTGAAGAGGGGAATACATAAGCCAACCTGAAGGTAAATATAATGTCAATCCCCGTTAAGAAAGGCGTTGACCTTTCGTTGTTGCATCCACGTTTCGTGAAGAGACTGGAAGCATTTTTTAATGATCCGCGTATAAAAGGGCGAGTCCGAGTGACTAGTGGATGCCGAACTTACGCTAAACAAAAATATTACTATGATGGATATAAGGCTCGTAAGGCTGGATTCAATCTTGCCGCTAACCCTGATAGACGTTTTGGACCAAAAGGTTTAAACGGTCAAGGGATATGGCGGGGGGCTTGGCATATGGAGCAAGAAGACGGTTATTGTTACGCGGTGGACTTCGGTCTTTGTGGTAGTGGTATCAAAACATGGGAAGTGCAAAACATTGCCAAGTCTTATGGTATTCATCCAACTGTTGCTTCGGAATGGTGGCATCACCAACCAAGACAATCAGCCGATTGGTTTGATGCCCCTGCTTTGGTTAATGGTGGAATAAAAGAAGAAACTAAAGAGCCTGTTATGGATTGGGTGGCTTTGGCTAAATACTTTGAAGAATTAACGGCTGAAATTCAAACTAATCCAATTAGACGAAAAGAACGCTCTGAACGTGTGAAAGTTATGCAACGACGTTTGGGTGCTTTAGGTATTGATTGTGGAACTCCAGACGGAATTTTTGGCTGGAAAACTTGGAGAAAAGTACGCCAATTCCAAAGAATTAATCGTCTTCCTCGTGATGGGGTTGTGGGTGCAGGGACGTGGGCTGAAATGTGGGGAGATGAGCCACTCTCATAGGTTTGTTTCATTGTTATTGATAGAAGCAAGGTAAAATTCGTTTAGTTACTGATGTTAAAGTAGGGATTCTATGGAAGTTTTATCTTTCCCATTAAAGTTTTCGGCAGAAGGGGACTTTATAAGAGTTGACGATACTTCTGATATTTATAAGGCAGAACAGGTTAGAGCCTTCATTTCAACACATAGAAATGAACGTGCTTTGTTTCCTAGTTTTGGAACAGATGATCCAACTTTTGATGATTTCACAGGTAGTACACTTGTAGCGGAATTTGCAAATTTTTATGATACATCAATTATTATTGATCATATTGATGTAATTAAAAAACAGGGCGCAGTTTCAAATATCGAAGTAAATTTTTTATAGGAGTAAATTATGGCTTCTCCAGATTTTTCTACATACGTTGATTTAACACCGTTTGATTCAACGGTTTCTAACATTTTGGAAGAAGGTATTGAACAGGCGCGTACCTTATTGCCCCAGTGGACTCCTCGTGCTGGACAGACAGAAACGACGATGATGGAGGCTATCGCTTATCAGACATCAAATTTAGTTAATGCAGCGAACAGGTTGCCGGGTTCAACAGTTGAAACACTTTTAAAGTTGTTTGGTGTTACTCGTTCTAATGGTGTTAAATCAACTGCGACTATAACAATCAATTTTACTGACACGGCTGGCTATACGATTCCTGCTAGTACTGCATTTGCTCATTATGCATCTGATGGTTCTGTTTATGTTTACCTTTTAGATGCTGATGCGGAAGTTGCAAGTGGAGCAAATCAATTAACTTTACAAGAAATTACTGCTCAAGAAGTTGGAGCGTTATACAACACTCCTTCTAATGGGGCGACACTCCAAGTTTTATCAACTATTCCTTATATTAGTAGCATTGTTTTTGACGCTAAACCTTCTGGAGGTTTAGACGCAGAAACTGATTCAGAATATTTCACTCGTGGAACTGGCATTCTTTCAAGTTATTCATCAGTGTTGGCTACAGAAGATCAAATACGGTCTTACATTTTAACGAATTATGCAAGTACAGCGTTTCGTGTTAAGGCGTACAACATGCGCCGTTATGCAGATAGAAACATTGTCACCTTTGGGGGAACAGCCAACACGGGTGGAAAACATAAAGGCTATGTTCTTGTTTCTTTAGCAGGACAAAATGTTAATGATTACTCTCAGTCAATTAATGATGCGACCGTTTCAGCCGCAAACATTGCAACAATTTCTACAGCACTCACATCGAAAGTCGCTTCGGGTATAACCATTGAGATACATAATGCTGAACTAATTGGAATAGGCATAACGGCAGAGGTTTATAAAGTGAGTACTGCTGCTTCTGGAACAGTTCAAACAGCGATTCAAACAGCGCTTAAAAGTTATTTGGATTCTGATGCTTGGGACTGGGGAGAAGTAATCAGAGTAAACGAAATAATTAGTCTGCTTGATAAAGTCACTGATGTTGATTATGTCAAGTCTGTAACTTTGACTCTTCCTGAAGAAACAGTGGCTGCTGCTACTACAGCAGATTTAGGAACTGTTACCTATGCCAATGGAACACTAGGTGTGGGTGCAACTTTAACAAATGGTGGAAGCCAAGCGGCGTTTTCTATAGACGGTCAATCACCGACTGCTAATAGTCGCATACTGGTTAAAGACCAGTCAAGTGCTCTTCAAAACGGTATTTATACGCTATCAACTGTCGGTGACGGTTCTACGAATTGGGTTTTAACTCGTGCAGGTGATGCGGATACGACCACGGAAATGGTTGTTAATAAGTTTGTTTGGGTTACGGCAGGAACAGCAAATGGTAGTAAAGGTTTTGCTTGCAGTGCCGCTGGAACAATAGGGACAGACAGTGTTTCTTTCACGCAAACAACTACTGCTACTCGTGCAGAAATTCTTGGTAGCGATTCGACTTTAGGTGACGGAGGTTTGTCGGGAGATATTCGTTTAGCCCATTTGGGAATGTTGACTTATCCGAGCACTTTGACAATTACGGTGTCTTGAAATGGCGACTACTGATACGTCATTCAATCTTCTCAAAATAGACGGAGAAGTATTTAATACTGCTAAATGGACTGTTTCTAATGCTTCGATTTCGCACATCACGGATGTGGGAATGAGGGCAACAAGTTTTAAAAGTGCTTCTCGAACAGATGGTTTTCTTTTAAGTTCTTTGGCTGCTGGAGAAGTAAGTGTATCTTCAACAGTTTTTCCTGTGGATTCCAAAGAATCATATTTGATTACAGGAATTATCGCTATTGGTTCAAAACTTGGCGGTCAAACTTGCAAAGTAAGAATTGAATATTTTGATACAACTAGTGGTCTGGCGATGGAATATGCCGGACAAGCAGCAAGTGAAGGATCGTGGGTTGCCTCCACGACGGCACATGAAAAAACACAGGTAGCCTCCACGGAATCGTCAGCAACTTCGCCGGAGCGTCATGTCTTAAGTTTGAGAAGTCATTCTTATGGATATACGCATGGAACTCCCTATGAGGGTATGAATCGTTTTTGGGTTCCGCAGGGTGCTTCGTATGCGAAAGTTATTTTTTCTGTTGCATCTGCTACAGCGGCTGATCAAGGTTTTGTTTTGTCGGATGTTTCTGTGGCAAAAGTAAGCAATCTTTTAAATAATCCCACATTGAACACTACTTATAACTTGTTGCCAGAATTTATGAGAACTGATGACGAAAAGGAACAACAGTCAGGTAATCGGTTTGGTCAAAGTCTTGTTTTGAAAAGATTGTTGGCTTCTTCTTTTGCGTATGGAATAAAAGTAGGAGAAGAAATTGTAGATTGGTATTACGAAAGAGCAGAAGACTCTCTTACAAACACTGAAAGCAATTCAAGTTTAACAGATCCTCTTGTAGCCAAAGATGCTTATTTACCTTGGTTGGCTCAAATGTTGGGTGTTGT
This sequence comes from Gammaproteobacteria bacterium, assembly GCA_002723195.1. GTDB lineage: Bacteria > Pseudomonadota > Gammaproteobacteria > Pseudomonadales > Pseudohongiellaceae > UBA9145. The sequence goes on from PBNR01000075.1 coordinate 50,013, forward strand.
TTTAACTAACCCGTTTACTGGTTTGAACATGTGGATTGCTTTACCGGGGTGGGATGAAGACATAGATCAAACGAATTGGCAATCCATTGACCTTTTAGACGCTGAATCAGCAGAAGATAGTGTTACTTGGACAAAAGTAAGATCTTCTACTTATGAAGATGTTCAGGCTTACAGGTACCAGATTCTTTACGGTTATAACGGAATAAATGCCGGTAAACCAGAATCAATGCGTGGATATTTAAAAACAATTCTTGATACGGACACTCCAGATAGTTATTTCACAAGAGTAAAAGGGAATGACAGAGAAACTCCTTTTCTTCTTAAGTATGTTTATGACAGTGAAGTAGACCCTGATCCTGATGGAACGAGAGTTAATACTGAAATGACTCCCACTTTAGGTATGGGCGTTGTTGCTTCTCAGTCTTCAAGATTGAGCGATGCAGGGGTTATTGCTTATGAAACAAAGAATATTACAGAAAAGAACATTCCGGGTTCTGGAGCAACTTCTGACGACGACACGGTTTTAATACTTGGAAGTAATGCATGTATGTCTATTCCTGATCAAACAGGATCTGGGCGACATATTTCTTTGGTTAATGCTTCTATATCTGATCCGAAAGCCTCTCAGTATGGGATTATTGCAGGAGCACGTTACGAAGAAGGTTTTGCTTTTTATCCAAGTGCAACAACTGGATCTGGTGCTCATATAAATATGGCGGCAAATAATACGGGCTTGTCAGGAACAAATGTTGATTATATTTTTCATGTTTCTGATATTGCTTATGGAAATTCCTCTGACATTATTTTATTTGAACAAGGGACATCAGGAAATTCTAATTACAGGGCTTGTGTTGTAGATGAAACAGGTGTTTTGAAGCATCTGACTGGCGCTTCTGGTCAAGTTGCTTCAACTGCTTATTCGGCATCAACTCACCCCATTGAATATGATTTCACAACAGCAGGTAATCGTTGGATACGAATCTCAGCGACTTCCTCCACGACAAAGTTTTATGTCGGTCCAAGCATGATTGATGTTTGTCATCCAACGACACATTTAATTAATTCGATTGGTTTATCTTCTCCAAACATGTATGACAATTCTTTAGCGGCTTCTTTTTTCAAAGTCGCTCATGCAAGTAACGGAATAGTTGGATATAGGGCAATTATTAATAATGGTGTATTGGATAGTCAGTATGCAGGGTTCGGTCTGTCATCAGTTTCAGATTTCAATTTGACAACTTATTCAGGAACTACAGGAACTGCCGCAAGTACAATCACAGAACTTTATGACGGTGTTGACGATTTTGATCAAGACTCGACATTAAACACTGGTGCTAACACCTGTAAATTTAATATTGCTTACGAGGCTTCTCCTGTGCCTGTAGCCAATTGGATTGCCTTACCTCACACGGGAACAGATTATCTGTACATGGGGAATCAGAGCAGTTCGGGGGACAGTATTGTTGTCTCAGGAATGGATTCAGATACTTACAACTGGACTGTGACTTATACGGATGGAACTACAGCGACAGGAACAGCATCGTCTGTAACCACGATTACTTGGAATGCTGGCACGTATGGTGGTAAGCAGATCGCATCAATTCTTGCTGATGGAACAAAAGATTATACGTTTCTTCCAAGTGTCATTTCGGCGCATACTGCAACTGCAAGCACGGGAACAGATTCCACTGGTGGAACATGGACAATAAATCGTGCATGGGAAGCCGCCGATGCATACCAATTTTCCACGATTGTAGATAGAGATTTGTTTCAGACAAATAGAGAAGGGGCAGGTTGTGCTCCTAATCTTAGTGTTTCACAATCAGATGCTTTAACAATGTCTTTGCATTATCGACGTTTTAAAACAGACAGCGGTAATGATAATTGGATTTTTAAACATCCTAATTTTCAGATGAAGTTTAGTGGTAGTGGGGTTACATTTAACGTGACTGATGCTTTTGATAGTTCTACGACTGCAATCAATACTGCAACATTAACTTGGGATGACACTAGTCGCGTTGGGCAATGGAATTACATTGCGCTAGTACGTGATGTAATAAATTCAAAAATTCACATATACGCAAATGGAAGTCTTGTTGGTAGTGCAACTGACACAAGTGTAAATGGTACTAACTTACAGACGGGGAGTGCTACAGGGAACGTGGTATTTCATACTGATAATGAACCCGGTTGGCAATTCAACCATTTTGCAATATTTAAAGAAGCATTATCTGCAACAGATATAGAAAGAGTAAGGCAGACACTACCTACATGAAGTGTAAGATTATCTTAGGAGTAACGGTATGGCTATAACTTATGGAAACAGATTCACATCGCTACCTAACTGGTCGTCCAGTTTGGATGCTTTCAGTCGTGTTCAGTTTAATGATGCTTTTACAGATGTAAATTCAAATGCGGCTGGATGGTCAGAAAGTACAGGTACTGAGTCAGGAACTAAAAGTGGATTTTTTCATTACAACTCAACTGCTAATACTCTAAAAGTTTATTCTTCTGGTGAAACAGCATGGGTCACAATAAGTGATGGAACAGAGGTTCGGGCTTCAACAGCAACAACTAAAGGTGATATTTTTGCTGCTACCGCAGCGAATACTGTAACAAGATTGGCGGCTGGGGCTAACGGAAAAGTTTTAAAAGCAGATTCTGGTGAAAGCACAGGTTTGGCTTGGGCGGATGCTGTTTTAAGTGTTACAGGAACTGCTAATGAAGTGGATGCATCTACGTCATCTGGTGCGGTAACTGTAGGACTGCCAAATGATATAACTATTGCCGGTATTCTAACTTTAGACAGTATTGGCATAGCAGCAGTTCAATCTTCAAGCGAATCATTTGCTAATAATGATACTTCTATCATGACCTCTGCGGCCATTGAGGATAAGATCTTGGCATACAGTTATGCGGCAGATGCTGATTTAACAACTAATAACGTAAAGGTTCATGACGTAGAAACTATGTTCCACATGGAGGTTATGGTCTAATGGCAATGACTCAAACTAAACTGCACGCTCCGTCACAATTGGGGAGTACAACCTCAACTTTGTATACGGTTCCTGCTTCGACTACGACAATTTTGAAGCAAATCGCTTTGTGTAACACCTCTGCAACGGCTAGAACGGTGCAGTTATATGTAGTGCCTAATGCAGGTACAGCAGGTGTTGCCAATGCTTTGGTATACGATATGACTGTTGATTCTAAAGCAACAGTATTCGTCAACTTGTCGTCAGTTATGGAAACAGGTGCGACTTTACAAGGTCAAGCAAGTGTGGCTTCAGCGATAACGATTCATTCTTCTGGCATACAGGAGACATAATCATGGGGCGGCTGGTTAGGCTCGGCGCTCCCGATGCTCTCGCAGATTTTTATGACTCTCCATCCCACATCTTTGGAAGTGGGGAAGATGGCTCTGTCCAAATTAGCGCCAATACAACCCTGACAGAAGATAAGTACTATTTGGATTTAACAGTCGATGCCACGAAAACTTTGAATACAGCCGGATATCGAGTATTTGTTCAAAGAAACTTATATCTTTACGGAACTATTGGAATGACGGCTGGTCCTTCTTCCGCTGGTTCTTTGGGGATAGGTACACAGGATGCGGCGGTTACTAATTCATTAGGGGGTGCTTCCGCTAGTCACACTGTTACGGCTCCTACTGCTGCTTTAGGTGGAACAAAGTGGTATAAAAATCCTTTAAATGCTATTGATGGTTATTCGTTTGATCCTAGTAATGGAAACCTCAGTCTTTTGAAAGGTGGAGCGGGTGACGGAACCAATTATGGAGGCGGTGTAGTAGTTGTTTGTGCTCGTTATTTATCGGGAGATGGAGCGATTTCTGCAACAGCATCAGGGAATGCTGGTGGCGGAGTTGTGTTTTTGATTTCGTCAGATAAAAGCCATTCATACACCTTGAGCGCGGCTGGTGCAGGTACAGGCTCCGCAGGAAACACGTATTTCTTAGAGGCGGACTAGCATGGCTGATCCAAAATACGATCAGGGTGTCCGCAGGGATAAGGACATTATTCCTTATGTTGTTGAAGTTTTACCAGAAGATGAGTTTGGTGATCTTCAATTTGATGGGGATTTAATTTATGGGCATGGTGCTGATGGTGATGTAACAATCACAGGTGATACATCATTGTCTGAAGACATGTATTACAACAATCTGACTATTAATAGTGGTGCGACTTTAAACCCTAATGGGTTCAGGGTTTTTGTTAAAAACACTCTTGCTTTGAACGGCGATTTGGGTATTAAAGACACTGTGTCAAGTGTGACTACAGGGACTTTAGAAGGAACTGTAGGAGTTGGGGCAAATGTTGTTGACGGTTTAGGCGGAGCAGGTGAACCTGATGGTTACGTTCCGGGTTATACGTTTACGGGATCTGGTTCTAAAACTACTTCTGCTGGTGTTGCTTCTAAAGATTTTTATGATCTTCGTGATGCTATTAATGCTTACAAACAACGTGGCGAAACTTTTTTCCGCGCTAAAGGCGGAGCAGGTGGTGGAACAGGTGCAGATGGAGCAGATGTTGCTGGAACAGACGGATCGTATCCTCCGAACGCTAGTTCTGTGGGAGCAGAAGGAGGAAAAGGAGCGGCAGGAACGGGTGGATCTGGTGGAACTGGAGGTCGTGGTGGAGGGGTAGTTATGGTTTCCGCTCGGACGATCACAGGGTCTGGCGGATTATATTGCGAAGGTGGCGCTGGGAATGATGGTACGGCAGGAACCACAGGCGATACTGCTCCCGATTATTTTCAGCCAGCGACAGGCGGATACCAGCCTGCTACATTTAACTCACACGCCACCGTTGAATTTGGCATAATTGGTTATCAAGAGCAAGTAACTGGGAATACTTTTGTTGGAAATGGTGATGGACACGCAGCGTATTCAGGTCCGCCATGCACAGACGGTCAGCATGTTCCTGCTTATTATTTAGACGCTACTTGGCATCTTCCAGCATTTTTTGTTTGCAACGCACACACCGATTACCCAGCCCAGCCAGAAACTTTCACTGAAAACCCTGTCCACGGAGAAGTGGCGCAGTACGGCAATCATGCTGGTGTCGGGTATGCATACACACCGGGGCAGAGTTTTTATGTTGCCGCTGTTACATATCCGGGTGGTGCTGGAGGAATAGGGGCGACAGGTCAACGTGGGGGACGCGGAGGCGGAGGTGCTCTAATAGTGGTCACTAGAAAGGCTGGAACACCGAGTTACACTTACAATACAGGAGTTAATGGCGCTTTAATTGCCTTAGATAGTGCCAATGTTTAAATGCAAACCATATTTTTTGTTCCAAAGGACGAAAACCCAGATGACTATGTTGATGATTGCAGTCTTTGGGGGCTACCGATAGTTCACGGTGTTAGTAATAAATTAACTGAACATAATTTAAATTTTGAAAAAGCAGGAGTTTTAAAGATCCCTGAAAAGAATAATTTCTTTTACAAAGAAGAATTTCCTGTGGGGTTTCATCAGAAAGCAACATTAGAAAATGACTTTTATGATTTACGAAACGATTTTACGTTAAATGTTTTCAACAAACGTGCTGGTGAGTTGGAGTACGAAAATCTAAAACCTTTTTTTGCGGAGAAACATCGTGTTAGGTGGGTGTTTCAAATTATTAAAACAGGCAAATATGATTTGACTGTTCTTAAAAATGGTGAACCTTTTAATGATGATAAGAATATTTTTTATGTTTTTTTGCGGGAAAAATTATGGAATTAATCGCAGCAGGTATTGCTCTGTGGCGTAATGCTTTTGAAATTGAAGATGGTTTTGCAGAAGAGTATTTTGCTTATCGGTTTGAACAGAGTCGAGGGGTTTCTTGGAGGGGCGACAAGGCTTTAGTCAAAGAAAATTTGGCGTATTATGAAAGTGGTGCTAATCCTTTACGAGTTGGTAATTACTCGTTAGATGAGACTTTTACAGAAGACAATAAATACGATTCATACAGTTTGTATTTGCATAAAGTTTTAATGAAAGGATTAAAGGATTATTTAAAAACATACCCTGTATTGCAAAAAGATATTCATTTTATTGAAAACTATAGACTTGTCTACTATCAGCCCGGTGATTATATGAGATTACACAGTGACCAATCGTGGAGCGGTAATGAAGGTCGTTCTGAACCTGCTGACCTAATTGAAAATGAAAATGGGCTTAGAACTATTTGTTGTATCCAACATTTAAGTTCATCTTCCGATGGGGAAGATCCTGAATGGGGCGAATTTGATGGGGGTGAAGTTTCTTGGCCGTATGTGACAGATAAATCTTTTATGCCTCAACAGGGAGACATGCTGATTTATCCCGCGAATTTTTTATACTCACATCAAGTAGACAGGGTTTTAAGTGGGCATCGAATATCTAATTTGGTTTGCATAGGGCATGGGAAGATTCCTCCGAGGGTTAAGCCTTTTGGACCATTGGGATACGAGTATTTAGATTTTAAAGATGAGAAAATAGATTGGAAAGGTTGGTAGTAATGAAAGTGGAAATGCCTGTTCCTTGTTTGCGGATGCATGAAGATTGGTATCCCGAATGTGACAAATTATTAGAAAGTGTTATAGGAGCGGCAGAGAAAGAATATTCTATTTGCCCTTGGATGCGTTCTAGGGTTGCTGCCCAAACTGGAAATGTTGATGCATTTGACTATAGAAGTAGTGTCCAATGTTCACTTCAAGACATTTTGGTGAGTTCCGATCCTGATTTCGCAGAGGTGCGTCGTTCTGTAGAGCATTTCACGCTACGAATTGATGAATTGATACGAGATTACAATGAAAGTTATGAAACAGGCATCAAACAAAGTGAAGGCTTTCATGTTTTAAGATATCAAAACAAAGCAGAATATCGTAATCATCACGATCATGGAGTTATGAATCAGCGAACTTTAAGTTTGGTTATGTTTTTGAATGATGATTATGAAGGTGGAGAATTAGAATTTCCTTATTTTGATTACAAAGTAGTTCCTCGAAAAGGGAAAGTTGTTTTGTTTCCTTCTAGTTTTGCGTATTCGCATATAGCGCATCCTGTTGAAGAAGGAACAAAGTACACGGCTATTAATTGGTACAAGTAAATGCGTATTGTGGTTGTCGGGCGTGGTAACGCTGGGTTTATTTCTTCTTTAATTTTAAGACGTGCTTTTCCTAATTTTCCGATAACTATTATTGGTTCTCAGGAAGTTCCAATAATAGGAGTTGGAGAAGGCAGTCAAGAGCATTTGGCAATATTTTTAGATTATTGCAAGTTGGAGCGGGCTGAAATACTTCCAGCATCTTTAGCAACTTTAAAAAAAGGAATCCGATTTGAAAATTGGGGCAGTTCTTTTCCTGACTATTTTCATGCAATTGTGGGAGGACCACAAGACTTTTCACTTGGAAGTTTCGGATTTAATGCCGAGTATGCAGAACTGCTCAGGACAGAAACCCCAATTTCAGAAGGTCTTGTCACAAAAGAAAGAATCTTTTCAGATGAAACAAGTGTTAATCAACCATTCAGATCTGTAAATCAATACCATTTTGACACTTATGAATTAAATGACTATTTCACTCTTAAAGCAAAACAAAGAAATATTCAAGTTGTTGATGGTCATGTAGAAAAAGTTAATACAAAAGACGGCATCATAGGCAGTGTCGTATTAAAAGATGGCTCTTTGATAAACGGTGATTTTTGGATTGATGCTTCTGGTTTTAATCGCATTTTGATGTCTCACCTTTCGGAAAATAATTGGTGTTCTTATAGTGATTATCTTTTAACTGATTCTGCTATTGCTTTCCGTACTCCATTAGATGAAAGTGGAAAAATACATCCTTACACTCGTGCAAGAGCCTTGAGTTCAGGGTGGGCTTGGGAAATCCCCACGCAAACGCAAAGAGGTAATGGATATGTTTATTCTTCTCAATTTTGCAGTGAAGAAGAAGCAGTTGCCGAAATGGAAAAGTTGCTTAATGTAGAAATATCTGAATATCGAACATTTACCTTTGATCCGGGTCATTTAAAAGACATTTGGGTGGGTAACTGTGTGGGAATGGGTCTTGCGGGTTCTTTTATAGAGCCTTTAGAAGCAACGTCAATTGGAACCACTATCGCTCAAACAAATGGGCTGTTGCAGTATTTGGCGAGTTATCAACCCAGTAATGACAATTCACGGCAACAATATAAAGAAGGTTTTGAAGCATTGATGTCTAATATTTTGGACATGATCAGACTGCATTATGTTAGCGATCGTGAAGACACTCCATTCTGGAAAGCACAAAAAGAGGCTCCTCTTACTGAAAGTTTAGAAAAACTTCTAGATTTATGGAAAGAAAAAGTGCCAGACGTTTCAGATATAAGAATCAAAAACAGGGAAATGCATATGTTTTTTGGTTCTAATTTTTATTTAGTGGCACAAGCGCAAGGGCTACTAGATCCACAACTCGCTGAAAAGAGTTTGGATGCATATGGTTTATCAGAATCAATTAAAGATGTAATGTATAAAATAAGGGAACATCACTTGTCTAGCCCTTATGAGGATCATGCTGAAGCGATTAAAAGACTCTCATCTAATTAGAACATATGCGGATTTACCTAAGGTTAATCCCGGAGAAATCCTAGTTTCGCCTATTGTGGATGATTGTTTAGAGTTTCCTCCTGTTATTAATGAAACAACTTGGCCAGATTGGTTTAGAGATCCCCGAATAGCAGAACCCGGAACGATTGCCAGTTGTAAAGGAATACAAGATTTATTAAGTACAGGTATTACTTTTCATTTGTGGTGTGATTATGAATTTTATTGGGATGCACCAAAACAAAGTTTTAGTGCTAGGGCAAGCGATCCGAGATTTTCTGCTGAAAGTTTTCCTTATTCAAATACGGTTGGATGTCCGATTGCAAATGCTCGTAAGATGAGGGAATCTAGTTGGCCGAAACTGGTGAATCCTTGGTGTGTAAAAACGGCAAAAGGTTACTCTTCACTTTTAATACCCACTCTTTATGACGCAGATCCTAAATATCATGCTTTGCCGGGGATTGTTCACACGGATTACTACCACGCTGTTAATGCGGTTTTACAAATTAATACCGATGAAGAATTTATCATTAAAGCCGGAACACCTTTATTTCAGTTAATTCCATTTAAACGTAAAGATAACATTTCTAAAATGACAGTTGTTCCTCATGAAGCCGCTGTAAAAATGCGGGCACGAGGCGTGGCATATGGGAATATTAACCCATTCAGCAGGAGAGGTCTTTATAGGAAACATCAGCGCAAGGCTGACGCTGATTCTTAAAAGATCGACTAATATCTCTGCATGGCAGACGAAACCCCAGATATCGGCAAGCAAATAGTTGATGTAGAAGCAGCCGACAAATTTGGAGAGGATTTACCCGTAGTTGTCAAAGACTATGTGGTCGTTGCTGAAATCATGACAGATGAAGGTAGTAGTTTGTTGGTTTCTACTGGGGCAACTACGACTCCGTGGGCTGTTTATGGGCTTTTACAGTATGGTGAACGGTTTTTTGAAGATCAGTTCTATAACCCCAACTTTAACCCAGATATAGGCAATGAATGATATAGACTGTTTTTTGAAGAGGTCTGCCAAGGCAGAGGGCAGATTTTCTAAACTATCTTTAATGAGGTAAATAATGCCCGCTGGTGTATACAATTTTAACTGTGAACAAGGTTCAACCTTTGAAAGAGTCATTGAAGTAACTAATAATGATGACACCATTAAAAACCTTGATGGTGTAACTGCAAGAATGCAAGTTAGAACTTCAGTAGATGCATCATCTGCTTTAGTTGAATTTACTACTGAAAATGGACGCATCACTATTAACGGTGAATTAGGGACTATAACTTTATCTTTATCAGCCTCAGATACTGCTGGCTTAACACAAGGTGGAGTATATGATTTAGAATTAGTAGATGCTTCAAGCAATGTAGAACGTCTTATAGAGGGCAATTTTAATCTAGAACAGAATGTGACAGTTTAATGGCGGTTTATAACGTAACAACAGAAGAAATTAGAAACATCGTTACTACAACCGCGGCTGACCCAAATAAGGTCTATGTCAAGGTAATGTCAACAGTTGGCAGTTCTAGCGCCATTTTGTTGGATGGAACCACGGCACCTACTAGTGCGACTGGGGCAAATGGAAATTGGTATATTCATCGTGTCGCATCCTCTGGCGAAGCACGTTTATATGGACCAAAAGACTCTGGTACATGGTCTGCTGATTACATAACGATTACTGGATCTAACCGACATGTGCATACACAAGGCTCTGCGGCTACGACTTGGACGGTTACACACACATTAGGAGGCAGACCTTCTGTAACAGTTGTAGATTCTACCGGCACAGTGGTGGTAGGTGATGTACAATATGACTCGGATACGCAGGTTACAATTACGTTTTCTGCGGCATTTTCAGGATCGGCTTATTTGACGTAGTTCCGAGGTACATATGGCGCAGAAGTTTGTCACTAATTTAAATATCAACCAGAACGAACTTCAGAACGCCAAATTTCAGTTTTCTGCTGGAGATCCGGGTTCTGGTGAGTTCGAGGGTCGATTAATTTATGACACCACGAACAATATAATCAAGTATTACAACAGTAGTGCTTGGAAACAAGTTGTCACTGATGTCACTTCTAATACAACTGCTTTAACAGTTACGGCTGGTACGGCAGGAAGTCCTCAATTAACGATTGCGGAAGCAAATGGTTCTACTGCTGGAATTATGTCAGCAGCCCATTACACGCTTGTAAATAATGCTACGGAAGCGGACACTGCTTCTACAATTATGAAGCGTGATGCTAGTGGACACGTAAATGTAACAAAGGTAACAGGTTTAGCAGAACCGACTAATTCTAGTGATGCGGCAACAAAAGGCTATGTAGACGCTCGTGCCGCTGGATTAGATCCAAAAGAATCAGTTGTTGCGGCTTCGACAGCAAATGTGACTTTAGCAAGCGCTGTTGAAAATGGTGACACTTTAGATGGTGTAACACTTTCTACAGGCGACAGGATCTTACTTAAAGATCAATCAACAGGTTCTCAAAATGGTGTTTACACGGTTAATGCTTCTGGTGCGCCAACTCGTGCTACGGATTTCGACACAGGCACAGAGGCAACTGCTGGATGTTTCTTCTTCGTGGAGCAAGGTACTGCAAATGCAAATCGTGGTTACGTTTTACAGTCAAAGTCGGGTGGCGGTTCTTACACAATAGATACTGACACTCTTGTCTTTTCGCAATTCTCAGGCGCAGGGCAAATAGATGCTGGTGCTGGTTTAACAAAGAGCGGCGATGTATTAAATGTTGGCGCAGGCGATGGAATCACAGTTAACGCAAATGATGTTGCTTTAGCAAGTAGTACAGCAGGTGACGGAATTACTTTCACTTCTGGTGTTCTTTCAATTTCTACAAGTGCGGCTGGTGACGGTCTAGGAATAGCAAGCGGTGTTCTTTCCGTCAATATTGCGTCTGCTGGAGGTTTAGAAACCTCTGGAGACAATGTTCAAATCAAAATAAATACTGGTGTCGCTGGTCTGGAAACAGACAGTAGCGGTTTGGCTCTCAAATCAGATATAGCAGGCACAGGTATTAGTTTCACCGCAGGTATTTTAAGCGCCGATGCATCAAACCTTGCGGCAAGCGGTTCAGGTGGTGTAACAGGAACCCTTCCAGTAGGAAGCGGTGGTACAGGTGCAACAACTGCCGCTGATGCAAGAGCAAATGGTTATCTTGCGGCTGGTGATTCTTCTGGAGGAACGAGAACCACAAGTAATCCATTAATAAGTCGTACAGTTGCACAAAATGTAGGAGATGCTTCTGCTACCTCTTACACAATTACTCACGGTTTAGGTACTCGTGATGTAACAGTTCAGGTTTATGACAGTTCAAGTTATGACACGATTATTTGTGACGTAGTTCGGACGGATACCCACTCTGCAACGATCTCGTTCTCCACGGCTCCTGCAAGTAATGCATACCGAGTAGTGGTAACAGGTTAGGGGTGAGGTAATGGCACAGAAATTCAAAACCCCAATCAACATAGAAGAACTTGCCGCTACGTCTACTGAGGCGTTTACGGTCAAATTAGATGCAGAGAGTACAGAACGAATCATCATTACTGCTGACGGAAAGATGACTTGGGGTAGTGGAGCCGCAACAGGCGATACAACTCTTTATCGTTCTGCGGCGAACACTTTGAAAACAGATGACACTTTTGAAGCAAGTGCAGGTGTTGTAACAATGGCTGATGCCGATACACCTACTGCATCTCTTTCAGATGGTGCTC
>PBNR01000076.1 GCA_002723195.1 Gammaproteobacteria bacterium
TCCTCCCACAAGGCTCCAGAACTGTGCTGGTCGATTTCTTTCCATCCAACGAACAACCAGACTTCTCTGTTCTTAAAGTTTACTCAGACGACCCTGATGAGCCCGTATACACTGTTGAACAAGCTGGTTCAGAACACAGGGATGATACAATTCTCGATTCTTGGGTACAAGAAGAAGTCAGCAAAGCTGATATTCTGTTTGTAGTGGATAATTCTGGCTCTATGGGACAGGAACATGCTCATTTGGCTTCTCATACTGAAGACTTTATAAATGAGCTAGATTCACTAGCTGCAGATTATCAAATTGCAGTTATAACAACAGACAATTCAACCTTCGAAGGACCAATAATAACACCTGCAAACCCAGATAGAGTTGTTGACCTAAGTGATCAAATGTCAAACATAGGGACAACAGGAAGCGCTTATGAGCGCCCCTTTATGTACGCCGAAGAAGCAACTACAACTGGGTCTGCAACCTCAACAACCGGATTTATAAGACCAGATTCAATACTATCAATCATTGTTGTAACAGACGAAGATGATCATAGTTCTGGAACTGCAACCGATTACCAAAGTCATTTTGAATCTTTAAAATTGTCACCAGACGATATTTTTGTTCATGCAGTAGCTGGTCAAGTACCTACTGGCTGCACATCTATGAACGGTAGCGCAACTGCTGCTACGAAAATAGATCAGGTAGTAAATGCTACCGGAGGTATGTTTCTTTCAATCTGTGCACCCGACTGGGGAGTATCTTTATCTACTCTTGCATCAGCAGCAACAACCTCTAGAACTCGCTTTACTCTTTCAGAGATTCCAATAGAAATTACAATAAAAGTCTATGTTGACGGCGCGCTGTCAATGACAGGTTGGACATATGATGGAGCAACGAATCAGGTAGTTTTTGATATCAGTTCAGTCCCTGCAGCTGGGGCTGACATAGAGGTAGAATACGGTACATATGGTGAATGTTAACTATAGTAAAGAAATAGGTAGATGGAACTCCTTAGGCAAGAAATCAGAAGAAAGTGTACAATACTTCAAGATATGGAACTATGGGGCTTAACCCATACTGAAAAATTTAAAAAGTTAGCTATAGAAGTAAAAGAACTTCAAAAGAAGCTAGATGAGGCTAAAGCGGTATTTGATTCTAACTTCAACAAATACCGTTAAACACAATGACTGCATGTTCTATCTGTAGTAATTATGGATATACTCAAATCTATGAATGTGGCCGAGTATCACGAGTTTACTGTATATGCGTAGCCGGTGACAAAAGAATAGAAACTGTAAAACAAGCTCTACGTGATGTCGGCTTGGATCCAGAAAGCAAAAAATATTCCTATAGGCGATATCAAAATTGGAAAAAATAATTTTGGGATAAAACGTTTTTTAGATTTCAGAAAAAAACTCAAAAACGATTATGGGATTTTCTTTGCGGGAGCTTTGATTGTATTCGAAACTCGATGCTTTGACTTATCTTTTAAATTAATAGGAATATTGTAATTGTGATTACAAGTATCTACTGTCTCAATAATATTCCCATTATCCTCATGATAAACTTTATTTATAACTTCTATGATCACGGGAGACTCTAGATCTTTTTTAGATAATAAAAAATCAAAGTAATACTTAATGTAAACAGAAATTACTACCCCAAGAAGAAGAAATAATATACAAATACAAAGTAAAAATCCTACGTGTATCGTGACCACTTATTATTCCCCTGATTCATACAGGAGGTATAAGCTTTAATAGCTTTTGTAACTCTTGGGTCTTTTTCTTCATAAATAGCATCAATCACCACTGGGTTTACTTCATTCAAAATCTTTCTATCTTTTTTACTATCCAAATCTATGTTTGTATTAACAGGACCATCTATTCTTATATAAAAATTTTGTACCGGTCTCTTCTCTGACTGAGCTATTGATAAAGTAAAAAAGATACAAGCTAAAGCAAACAGAAGGACCAGTAGTAATTCCATACTACATACCCTTTATGTCAGCTAGCATTCCTTTTATATCTAGCCCAGCGCAATCAATCTTCTTCCTTGTTAGATGATAGTGGTTGACAAAACCATAAACTTCTCTAGTATCTGGAACAACACCCTTGATCACTTTTCCGTTTTTATGACATGGAGTAGTCAGTGGAACACCTATGGAAGTGTTTATTGCTTTCCATAAAGCTTTTAGAGCCTCCATCTGAACTGGATAAAAGCCCAAGAAAGGTTTCAAAGTTCGATTATGTACCCTTGCCCCTTCTACTAAGGGACGGGGACCAAAACCATTCTTTTCATACCAGGACTGATACTTTGGATAATAAGCATTGCTTATCTCCACACCAACACTTCTTGCATTCCACCCTCTGCCCCCAGCATGCCAAGCAATATGAGACATATCCATTGTCTGAAAAATACGACCATCATTATCAATAAGAAATTGAACAGATATCCCTCTATTATTAACAACTCTTAAACAAGACGCTGAATTTAAACAAACATCCCAATGGTTCACGAAGAAATCAATATCCCTCTTACCTATATTTGGTTTATAAGTCCCCTTTTTAGCTTCAAGACCATTCTCTTCACTCCAAAGGGTGACGTGCGGCCAATCAATTTCATATAAATTGCCGTTATAAACGATATGATTCGTTTCTTTACAAGTGAATCTGTCAGGTAGATACAAGTCTATATTAGACTCTCTTTCCGTAAATACTCTTCGAAAAGTGGTTGGTCCAACAAGTCCATCTTGAGTTAAAAAATGATCTTTTTGCCATTTCTTAATGGCTTCTATTAGATTTTCATCAATCTCATCAAAATCACCAAACCAATTAGGTTTCCAACCCATTGATGCTGAAGAGGCTTGATTATAATTTATTTCCCTACTAAACATAATATGTTACCTAAACATTGATTTAAATACAATTAGTTGCTACTAATAGTATATATCATATGAGGTCTCGTATAGCAATGGAGGAAATATGTCCCCTCTACTATGAAACTATAAAATATCATCCAGCCAGGATGGTTGCACCACCTGGAGGACATAGGCATTTTGCCATGGCTATAGTGGGTAAAGTCAAGTACCTGGGCTGGAACAACAGAAAAACAAGACCCCAGCTTAAAAGACAAATGCCAGATGGATCAGTTCTAGCTGGACATCATGCAGAGACACATGTACTTTATAAGGTACCAAAACATAAAAGAAAGTATATCAAATTATTTGTAATGAGAGTAACGAAATCAGGAAAAATTACAATGAGTAAGCCTTGCTCACACTGCGTAGAATCCCTCCTTACGGAGGGCATTTCAGAGAAGAATATATGGTATACAAACCACCAAGGAGAATGGCAATGTCTGCAGGACACATAAAAAAAGGCACAGTAGTATTCTTGTCAGAAATAGGATATTATAACTACTATTATAGAAGCAGTAACTGTTTTATAGCTCAAGAAGACATCCCGATAAAAAGAATAGCTGTTGAGTATTCAGAGCCAGGAAAAAAAGAAAAGCCAAGTCAGTGGCAAGCTATAGTATTATACCCAGAAAATTTAACTAACTATCCAGATAGAGATGCAAACCTAGTCTGGGTAAAAAAAGGAGAAGGATATGATGTCCATTGATGCCGACAAAATTCAGCAGTACCAACTGCTTGTCATGCAGCAAAAGAGAATGATTAAAAACTTAACTAAACAAGTTTCTACTTTCAAAGACAAGGTAGAAGCTTTAGAAGAGAAAATCAAACTCTTGGAAAGCAAACCAAAAGCTACAACGAAAAAGACACCACCTGCGAAAAAAGCAGGTAGACCAAAGAAAGTAACCGAAACAAAAGCAACTGAAACAAAGCCCCAAGTAAGCGACGGAGCTAAAGATGACGCTATCAACTTATCTGATTGAAATATTAGCAGTAGTCGGTTTATTTTCAACAACTTGGCTACTTATTAAAGGCGCTACAGCTTTAAGGCATAGAGCTTTGACAAAAGAATGGCCCAAAAGCGTGTCGGAACAACAACTTTCTCTGACTATCGAGCGATGTGAAATGCTCAAGGAAGAGAACAGCAACCTGAAAGACGAACTAAAAAAAGTCACACTACTTGTACTGGATCGTCTTTCACCCCAAAAATAGGAAAATCAAATGACAAACTATAAAGTAAAAATATCAGGAAAAAAGGAAGTAGTAAAGCTGGAGGACTTTATTACAGAAGTAGAAGTAGAAGCAGAAAATGTACATGAAGCACAAGAAAAAGCAGTCTTCTATGTTGCTCATGAATTCCCCCTGAGTGCAACAAACCAGGACTGTGGAGAGATTAGAGTTCTTGAGGTCCAAGAGCGCATTAAAGCTCCATACGAGCCTTATACAGGCGCACAGGAGGCCAAAGAAGCTAGCTCGGCAACAGATTACGTACCTCTGTCCTCAAATACAACTAGCACACCTTCACAACAAAATGAAGGGTACTCATATTCTTATACAGATTACAATTATGTAACCGACGAAGAAGAAGATGATATTGTTCAGTACACCCCGTATACTGGAACTAGCAATTGTATGAGCGATGGCATTTATGCACCCTACTCAACTTGGTCTGTAAAAATAACAAGAGATATGGTAAGTGATCTGAAGAATAAGTTAAAGTAATAAGCAGCTTGATTCAATACAAAGCCTAGAGGTAGTATTGTATTGAAATGTTAACCTGCCAAACGGAGTCTTACATATGGATTTAGTACCGGTAATAGTTTTATCGAAACAACAAGGAGTTCCGATACCTAGTAATAACTTTAGCTTTACTCTGTCAAAAGACGCGTATGAAAAATTTAAGACAAAGGAAGTATCGATAAGAGGAGCACCTTTAAAAGATGCATTTTTAATTAGCGTATCAAGAGAAGATTCTCTTGCGCTCAACCTCCTTCTTTCAGATGAAGAGAAGCTCGAATCAGCTTCAATCATCGGTGTTTTCTGCCAGCTTCAGAAGACAGAAAAAGAAGGATCAGATCATATTGTGACCTGTAGGGTATTGGCAAGAGCAAAAATAAACAAATATGTAAATGAAGGGGGATGCGTTAGCGCTCCACTTCAAATCGTTAGAGAAAAACTCCTACCCGGTGAAGAAGAGTTGCTTACCGATCTAAGGCTTCTTGTTGCTCATCTTGTTGAACAAGAGAATAAAGTCTCAGAAGATGTTAAAAGAAGAATTCTTAATACCAAGGATATAATAAAAATATCTAACATACTTGCAGTAGCACTACCTCTGACCAATGATGATCAATATGACTACATTCAATTTCAGGACAATCTTGATAGATTTACTCTTGTTCTTAAGTATCTAATAAGACTTCTTGGTGTTAAAGGCATGTCTACAGCTGTCGAAAGACAGAGGAAGAGGGTGCCAGACGGTTTTCCTGAAAACTTTATCTCTCTCTTGCAGCAGATGGAAAATGCCGCTCAGAGAGCACAAGAACAGCATGCAGAAGAGCAAGAAATGATTAGCTCAAGCATTGCGGAACTTCCCCCAAAGGTTGCAGATAAGATTGCTAAAGAACATAAAAGACTACAGCAACTCCCTCCGTCTTCTATGGAGTACCAGAGTGTACAAGAGTATGTAGACTGGATTATGTCTATACCTTGGGGAAAAGAAACAACAAAGAAGCCTGATCTTAAAAATCTCATAAATGAGTTCAACAAGAGTCATTACGGACTCCCAGAAGTAAAAGAACATGTATTAGAATACATGTGTATTGAAGCTATAGCGAACTCTACAAAAGGTAGTGTACTTTGCTTTGCTGGCCCTCCTGGGACTGGCAAAACCACTATTGCTAAAAAGATCGCAGAATTAACTAATAGAAAAATAGTTAAAATTGCACTCGGTGGCATGAGTGATGAAGCGGAAATTAGAGGGCATAGAAGAACTTATGTAGCGGCAAAACCTGGTAGAATTATTACAGGATTGCAGCAAGTTGAAACTATGGACCCTCTTATCCTACTGGACGAAGTTGATAAAACCTCTTCTTATAGAGGTGATCCTGTCTCCGCTTTATTAGAACTCCTCGATCCCGAACAACATGATGAATTTATAGACAGATACCTGGAAGTTCCGGTGGATCTGTCTAAAGCGATGTTTATTTGCACTGCCAACTATGTTGAAGACATCCCGGCACCATTGCTGGATAGGCTTGAGCTAGTTAATTTTAGAGAATACACAACAGAAGAAAGAGTTATAATCGCGAAAGATTACTTACTCCCTAAAGCTATAAAAGATTATAAGCTTGAAGGACTCAACATTAATTTTCCCGAAGAAATCTTTAAACCCTTATGCAAAGATAAGGGAGTTAGAGATGTGGAAAGAAAAATAAGAAAACTACTACGCAAAGCAGCAGTGAGTATTATAGTTAACGAAGAAGAACAATATACCGTAACAGAAGAAATTTTATTAGATACATTTAAAGAAAATAAGGATGGTGTGGTAGGTTTCTAGAGAGGAGCCTAATGATTTTAAACATAAAAGAAAATCATAAAGTCATACCTCATTTCCAAAATATACTTGATATACATAAAAGCAATCTTCATATTGCACTTCTAACTCCATTCAATCCGATGTTCGCGGGAGGCTATCCAATGGCTCTTCTGTTTGCACCAAGGGAAAAGCACGACAACCAGATGATTAAAAAGGGGTTTTACTCTGATTATGATGTATATTTCTCTGATCAAGAGTCATATGAGGGTGCCTTAAACACTCTTAAAGATCCAAGTAAAATAATACCCCCCGACAACATAATAGAAACTGACAATGCTACAACTTTTTGTTTTCCTTGTGCAGATACTATTACTGGTTACCCGTTGCAGATACAGCTTGTTAAGAAAATAATTAGTCCGCCGAAAGAGATTCTAAAGACTTTTGACTTCATCAACTGTGCTGTTGGGTTCTCACCAACCGATGAATCATTATACATGCATAAAGAAGTTTTTAAGTACCACAACTGCAGGGAGCTAGAAATTCTAGACCCGTGGATGTTGAATCAAGT
Source organism: Gammaproteobacteria bacterium (assembly GCA_002723195.1). GTDB lineage: Bacteria > Pseudomonadota > Gammaproteobacteria > Pseudomonadales > Pseudohongiellaceae > UBA9145. The sequence goes on from PBNR01000076.1 coordinate 7,015, forward strand.
TACAGAAGAAACAAAAAACAATGTAGTCATACAAATTTCTAGATTTAGAAAATATTGTGAAAGATGGGATTATACATTAGGATCAAAAGCATTTTGGAAATTAATTGAGGTATATAATAAATACCCTAAGCTTAAGACTGAACGAGGAATTGTAATAACCGCTGAAGGTCAACACGCCTACTCAGGTGTGAGATACTTAGTAGAAGCTAATACAAATATCTGGGGAGCTATGCTCTCCTTACTAAACATCCATCCCGAATGGAAAAACTTTAAAGATTCCCACGGTTACTTAGTGCCAGAAGCAAACGATAGTTTTGTTTCGGGATCTGAAATCCTTCAGGATGATATACCGTTCTAAAAAAAACTATGGAGAAAAAATATGTCAGTAAATGAAAAATTGCCAACAAACATCTATGCACTCTTTGCTGATGGAGAGCGCATGTCTGGTACTTATGGTAAGCTTTTCTTTGATCGAGTCAGTGCGAGAGCAGCAAAGTCAAAAGCAAAGCAAAGCCGCAAGTGGAGTGATCATCACATTACAATGTGTAAGGTGCCTGTTGCTCAAGAGTGGCTTAATACACACTAAGGGTTTAAAACCCAAATGTTCCTTATCGGGACTGCAAGGACTTGGTTTTCTTGTGGTCCCGCATAAGGACTTATTTCTACCGCTACAGTTATCCCCACTAAGAATCCCTTTTCATCATAAACACCACCACCACTAGAACCGCTAGCAGCAAAGCCATTTATCCCCAGCACTTGAACTTTTCCAGTTTCATTAAATATCCAAGCTATATTACCTAAATTTACCCAAGGATGGTGACCCCACGGCATACCAGAAAGCCATACTGGATCTCCCAGTTTTAATGGCTCTGTAGATATCTGTGTCGGAATGGTTCCTTTTGGAAACACCTCAGTTTTATAAACTGCCCAATCTTTGGATATGTCAGGTAAAAGTTGAAGCTCCATAACTAAGTTTGGTTCAAGAGAAACACAATCGTGACTCTTGACAGAACATGCAAAAAGCAAACGTGGATCTGAATCAGAGACAGCTACATGCCTAGCAGTTATAACAAGATTATGTCGTCCATATTTAACAGCTATGGCACTACCTATTGTAGCAATTCTCGTCCTACCTTCCTTGTCTTTAGCGATTAAATTAATTGCTAAACTACTATTTGCAATTCTTTCCACCGCCTTACGGCGCTGATTTTTAGATTGAGCGTCAGGAAGGCCAACACTCATAACACTAGGTACAGAAAATTGTGTATCTTCTGTTTCCGATCCGACTGCACTCGTTTGAGTGCAAGATAGCAACAAACATGCTAATAAAAATAAACACCTCATATGACACCTCTAGATTACAGCTTTTCACCAAGCTAAAGATAGTTCTCGTCCTTGAGAACTATATACTATATTAGAGGTCGGACAGGCTCTCTGTCAATTTAGTGGAGGCATTATAATGAAACTAATCTGTATTGATCATGATAATTGTGCATTCTACGCTCTTCTAAACGAATTAGAAGACCCCGAACACAATTATAGGTGTCCATCTTGCTATGGACCAGCCATAATTGCACCAAAAAACTACAACCCCCTCATAGAAACAAAGCCCGATAGCAAAGAAGAAGAAGAATCACTTAAAAAAGCTCATAATATATTAAATGCGGAACATCATATAACCGAGGAGAAACTAAAACTAACAAAGAATAGAGGTTAAAATGACCCAAATAGACAAAAATCTCATGGCATGTGTCGTGAGTTCAAGGGGAAGCCTCACTCAACAAGAGCTAACCCAATTAGGAACCTTCTTCCCCGATATATATGATATCTTTAGAAAGCATGCGCAAACGAACGGATATCAATTAAGAAATCAAATTCACTATGCAAGAAAAGGAGAGCTGGAAAATGTAAGCGCCGAAGTGAGAGATCGGGTTCTCCCAAAATGTATTCAAGATGAAAAAATAGTATTGATGGCTTTGGATGAGGAAAAAACTGTTGATCCAATTAGAAAACATCTGCACGGTAATCCAAGAGACAGATACTACAGAAGAGATACTTTTGCTTGGGACCAATATTCGGAACCACATTCTCCGCTACCAGCGTTCCTGCCCGTACCTGTTAGGTACAATGAAATAAAAACCTACACCATAAAAACTGACGATGGTGAGGAAGAAAAAGAGATCAAGGTCCTTTCTCAGTATGGTGAGAGCACCATTAAATATTTTGGTGCACCAATTGATCTTACCCATATGGACCTACATCTGTCTTTATTGACCCCAACCATTATACATGGAAGACAATCTGACTATCATAGAACAAATAAATTTGAACAATGGACTCGCTCAAGAATACATATAGATCAAATCGGTTCTTTCTCCTGTATCGGTCCAAATGATACCATCAAGGAGGAAGTCCAAAGGATAGCAGGTAGCACTCAAATAAAGACCATTAATATCGACTCGCTCTACAGAGGTGGGAATGGTAAAGCCGAGATGAGGCTTGGCACTAACCGAGCAAAGAAAATAGTAAAGGGTGCCTCAATCTTTCCCTTCCTTATGCGAGTAAATTATGTAGATCCAGAAACAATGACTATCAAACCAGCAGCACTTTACTGTCTTGCTATCTTTGATGCTCTGGACAAGGTTTTGAAGTATAGGAGATCAAGAGATTTCATCCCTGAACTTCTTACCACAATTGAACGGTGGGGCGGACTGAAGCTGTTCAACCCGGAGAAATATGAAGAAGAGATGGAAAAGAAATTTGGCAAACACAGAAAATACTGGGATGGTCTTGGAGATATCTGGAAAAGCCAGATTCCTGAAGATGCAGAAGTTATGGAAATTGCTAGTACTACAGAAGTAACAACAGAACATCTAGCTGGATATATCAAAGCAAATAATCTTAGCCAATCAACCGAAATTACAACTTATAAATGTATAAAAGATGCCCATGATGAGCTCACCGCAAACATAGAAGATGCAAAAAGTAGTCTCAGAAGAGCAGAGAGAAATCTAACCTATAATAACTCAGAATTAAATCGTGTTTTAGAAACAGTTAAAAGGCTACAAGAGAACGTAGCAGCTGATGAAGCTACTAAAGATGAGTGTACTAAGAATCTGCAAGGCTGGGAAGAGGCAAACATTACACTAAGTCAAGAGTTCAATGATGCGTCAAAGGTTTACTCCAAATTCCTAGAAAGTGTTGGGACTTTTAAAGGTGATGAGGACATTAGTAGTTCGGCATATGCCAAGTGGCTTGCGAACATCAATAAGCAAGGAATCGTTATCGAAGAAGTGATATTCTATGATGGAGCTACACGGAAAGATGTGTCTCTTAGAGAGAATGGCTCTATGGCTTTTGAAGCGAAGTATGGTGTTGAAGGCTATACAGACCAAGTGACAGGCGAACAAATAAGTTCAGGCAAGAGGTTTACACTTAAAAGTGTAACATTCTCCACTATGAAACCGGTTATAATCAGGGTTGACTATGATAAAGATGGCGAGAATTGCAAAAAGATTGTTGGCGGACCCTACAGAGTTGAAGTGACAGACAATTCTTTAAATATAGCTTTGACAAGCACAAACTCTTGTTTTGGCTACAACATGAGTGAAGGTACAAGCGGTCAGCTGTGGATCCACCCTCATACCTCCCAAAAGAGTATTGCTACCAATTCGTGGAGGAGTTTTAGCAATCAACTGATAAATGTACTTGGCAATGCATGCCTAGGCGAGGCTAGCGCAGCTATCTATAACGGATTCAAAGAACATGATATAAAAATGGTCATTTATGCAGCTATGTCCTGGGTTACAAGTGCCAATTCCACAGATGCCTGGGGTAAACATTGGAAAAAGTTTCCAAAGCTAGAAGATGTTTATATCGAGGGAAGGGAAACCAAACTCAAGGAATCTGATAGCACTGAAGAGCAACCAGTAAATATGTCAACTGAAGAAGGAATGGATATTCTGTCTGAAATAGCTGAAGATCTTATTGAAAATCTATCTCAAGTGGATGCACCACTAGTTAGCACGGAAGAAACCTCTCCAGAAGTTCAAGAAACGCCTGCTGAAAACACAGAAACAGAACCAGCCACTATCTATCCAGATGAATGTGAAGAAGAAGAATGCCTTGACTGTGAGCTGTCAGATAGCGAAGCTGAAAGGCTTTTTGCTGAAGATGACGAACGTATAAGGATAGAGAGCTTGCCTCCACCAGAAGTAGCTATGTATTCGCCAGGAAGAGAGGGGTATGTTCCATACTCTGAACGAGAACGGCGAACAGAATTCACTAATATTACAGTGGTTACACCTATTCTCGATGAATCTGATGTTCAAGATAATGAGGAGTCTAGCCCCGCAACTGTTACGAATAACTTTTCAGATATAGAATTGGAGCCTCATGACGATCTTTGGGTTGCTGCAATTGCTGCTGAAGAGGAGCCGCTATCAGAAAATTGTTCAGAACAAAATCTCATATGTCAGCAATGCTCACAGCCATTAATTATGGCTAAGTATTGTCAGTGTACAGCACCTCCTACAGAAGAAGATGCTGCAAATGCAGTCATAAATGGTTTGATCAATTTAATTGCTAATGGCAGTAGACATGAAAATGGAAATGGGTAGAAAAATTTCCCTATAGGGGAATCAAAATTGGAAAAAATAATTTTGGGGTAAAACGTTTTTCCAGAAATGGAAAAACGTCCCAATTCCATTTTGCTTTTTAAAAAAATAAACTTACGCGGACTTACACCCGCATCAACAGGAGTTAACAATGAAACCAGTAGGTGAATTAAAAATTCTAAATCACCAACCATACATCATTATGACACACGAAGACCTCTGTGCAATACAACACATTGTAGACATCGCTCCAAAGGAAGCTCAATGGTTTCACAGGGTTGAAAGAAGTATCGAAAAAGGTGTGATAATGTACAACTTGTACGAGATGTACATTCCAGAACAGTATTGTTCTGCAGCTGAAGTAGATACTGATCCAGAAATGATGATGAAATTCTTTCAGGAACTTTCAAAAGAACATGGTCCTGAAACAGCTAATGACATTGTTCAGAACATGACAGCTTGGTGCCACAGTCACCATACAATGGGAGTCAATCCAAGCGGTCAAGACCAAAAGCAGTTCAAGGAACAATGCGAACTAGCAGCCAAGCAAGGTATCAACTTACCGCAAGTAATGCTTATCTTTAACAAAAGAAATGAGTATTACTGCAGATTGTGGGATCCTGAAGCCAACCTTATGCTAGAAAATGTTGATATTATAATTGGAAACTATGATTTCGATTGGATCGACGAACAAGCTAAGACAAAATTCAAGAAGAAGGTTGTCAAAACAGTACCATCTACCCAAGGCAGAAAACACTGGCAGGGTGGTGGTCTAATAGATTTCAACCAGCTTGGCTGGTCTGGATCCCCCTCAGCCTCCAGGACTGGGGGTAAAAAAAAAACACGAAAAGAAAGAAATGAAAAAAATGTAAAGCCCCAGCCTAAACTTACGAATGAACTCGGAGGTATCGAACTCGTTGAAGAGGAGATCCAAGAGCTAATTCAGTCCACTGCTAAAGTAGATGACTACAACAATGTGGACAAGTTGCTAGAAATTTTAGACAACACCCTTAATGAAGTGCAGCTATGCTATCTAAGTATCCTCAGCAGTGGAAACGAAACAGAAATCTGGGAACTTGAAAATGAAATTATCATTTCAAATGAAGATCTGTACGAAGAAGCAAAGCTTGAGTTACACAATAACATAATTGAATTTGCAGGAGAATCAGAAGAGTTTGTTCAAATGATACGCTGCGCAATTATGCTGGAGCATGCTCCAAATGCTGAAGTGGCAGAACAAATAATAGACCACTACATGACCTTCTACTTTGACGATATGTGGCCCAACCCATATGAAGAAGAGGAAGAAGCAAAAAGACAACACATAAGAGACATTTTAAACGAGAGGTAACACATATGTCTGTAAGCTTTTTAAGACATGGCGGGTGGTTTGCACCTGAACATGCAAAACAATTAAATATTATTGGTGTTGGAGCAACAGGAAGTTGGATTGGTTATGTTGCAGCCAAAATGGGATTCCATGATTTTCAAATCTGGGATGCTGATATTGTGGAAACGCATAACCTTCCCAATCAAATCTACGATGTAGAACACATAAATATGCCAAAGGTGGATGCATTTGAAAAAGTGTTGAAACGTTTCAATCCTATGATTAGCGTTACCAAACACAATGAATTTTTCGAAAGCGCTAAACACAGAGACCTTTTACAAGGTCCGTTAGTGCTAACAGTAGACACGATGTCTGCTAGAAAAGATATTTATAATGCCTTCCGACTGAATTGGAAGGTTAACAAAGTATATGAGACTAGACTCGGGTTTGACTTTGCAGAGCTAAACGTAATCGACAATATGAATCTAAATCAATTAGAACAATGGAAAGGTAGCTTAAGTAACGACAGTGATATACCAGATGGTCCTTGTAACCTCCGCATGTGTACAACACTTGTGGGTTTGGTAGCATCTTACACCGTACACAGAATTTGTTCAATGCTTTCACCAACAGAAGCAGTGGAAGCAGACAACAATAAAAAGAAGCACCTTTTCAATTTAACACCAACGTTGGAAACACATAATTTCTAAGGAAAATAAATATGCCTAATACAAACAACAGAACCGTCTCTCTGGTTACCGTACCTGGTCCAGGACTTCGCACTCACACAGTTAACTCTGGTACTACCCTCGCACAATTTGCAGCAGATCACTCTTTGAATGGTCGTCAGCTTATTGTCGACGGAGAAGCAGTAGCAGCAGATCAGTGGGGCTCAGTTACTCTTGATGAGGCAACTGAAGTCTTTGCTGTAACGTCTGTTAAGGGAAACTAATACAGCGGCTTACGCCGCTTGTTAAAGGCGTTTAGGAATACTCGCCTTAACTTTTCTCTAGTCCTCCTCGAACACTAGAGTCATGGTTACCTCCTTTATGGAACTCGGATCGAAAGATCTGGGTTCCATTTTTTACATATAGGAAAGTAATATGGATAAAAAGATACAACTAATTGGACTTCCCTGCTCGGGAAAGTCTACTTTTTTAAAAAAATATCTTTCAAAAAGAAAGAATATATCGTCTATAGATATAAGAGATTTTAATGAGGAAACCTGTCAGAAGAGCAGAACAAGAGCATTTATCAAACAAATAAAAAAATCAAGAGGAAATATTATATGCGAAAGCGCATGTGGTGTTAACTTATCTTGTACAGAAGTGGTAAAGTTAGATACACCAATAGCAAAGATCTATGATAGAACACAAAAAAGAGAAGGCGAACTTGATGAGGAGTATATTTCTTTATTAGAATCATGCATGATACCATCAAAATATAATGTAAAAGATATAGAGTCGTTAGAAAGAATACTAGATAAACTATTTGATATAAATTTGGAGTAAGATGCAGAATATTTTTGGACCTGGAGAATTCTTTGTAGAGGATTCAGTTATTGATAAATTCTACAATGACACAACTGTAAAAAACTTAGACATCGATGAGCTGAATAAAGATTACATCAATCAGTATACAATTTTAAGGTCACAAACAGACACCAAGAAAACCGTAGTTATAAAGAGTATAGATAGGTCTCTTTATAAAAACGTCGTTCCTAAAACTGACCTTGTTGTATCCGGTGTTTCACCAAGAGATGTGAAGCAGTTCATGCTTTTAGAATCTCTCCAAGACTCAAATACTCTTATGACAATTGGATTAGGTCAAGCTGGTACCGGCAAATCAACCATTGCAATGGCATATGCCTTGGAAGACCACTTCAATACCAAACGAAAGATACACCTATCCAAGCCCACATCTCTTGTAGGAGGGACCAAGAGCACCTTTGGTCCTGTACCCGGAGATATGGGTGAAAAATATGCCCCTCACATACAACATTTTTACTGCATACTAGAGGATATACTTGGAAGTAAGTCAAAAAATTATCTTGACGTAATGAAGAGAGATGGTAAGATAAATTTTACTCCGATAGAGTATGCTCGTGGTTTTACATTTAAGAATTGTATTTTTATAGTTGATGAAGTTCAGAACCTAACTTGGCATGAGTTGAAAACAATATCCTCACGTATGGGTGAAAACTCAAAACTTATACTGCTTGGTGATCTAGCACAGATTGACAGAAAATATTCTTTGCAAGACAGTGGTATATATAATATGATTTCATCCGACAAATTCAAGAAGTCTTCATTGACCTCTTGTATTTATTTAACAGAACAGTACAGGAGCCCATTGGCTACTCTGATAGCGGACATAGATGATGATAAAAGAACAAGAGAAAATAAAAGCAAAGGAACAGTCCGTAAACGAAATACTTCAAATACTAAAACAGTATAGTATTGAAGATGCTATAGAAA
>PBNR01000077.1 GCA_002723195.1 Gammaproteobacteria bacterium
ATCATCTCTCCATACATGACATCGGCTAATCCGTGGATACGGATGATCCCATCCATCACACTGACGATTGTGCCTTCATTCTTTGCCTGCACCGATACATCGAGATTGTCGATACGCTGCTTAATAATTTCACTGATTTCAGATGAGTTCAGTTGTTGCATCTTTAATTTCCTTTCTCCTCGCAGACCAGCATTCTTACCTGGCCTGATCAGGATTTCATTGATTCAGCTAATTTGGTTAACTTGCCAAAAACGGAGCTATCGATGACCATATCACCAGCTCGAATAACCGCACCGCCTATTAATGATTGGTCAACTTTTGTTACCAGATTAATTTCGCGTTCCAGTCGGGACCTAAGTGCATTCGCCAGCTTTTGCGACACCTCTGAACTGATCTTAAAAGCTGCCGTGATTTCAACATCGACCGATTTTTCTTGGTCGGCTTTCAGAATTTCGTAAAGCGCTGACACCTCGGGCAACAAAACCAACCGTTTGTTTTCCGCGAGCAAGCGAATTAAATTTTGGCCTTTTTCGTTTAGCCCATCCCTACACACATCTATAAAAGCACTCGCTATTTGCTGTGCAGAAAGAGAGGGGTCTCTAAGCACATTACTAACAGAGGGCTGCTGCGCAACCGCAGAGGCCAAAGCCAACTCTTTGGACCACTGGTCGAGCGCATTATCTTGCTTTGCTACTTCAAAGGCAGCTTTTGCATAAGGTCTTGCGAGCGTGGTTGTCTCAGCCATAATGATTGTTAAATCTAATTTACAGTTCCGAAGCGAGCTTGTTTAACATCTCTTCATTTGCTGCCTGATCAATTGAGCTTTCTAGTATTTTTTCAGCTCCTGCGATCGCAATTGCAGAAACTTGAGCACGAAGCGCTTCCTTTGCTCGATTAACCTCTTGATCAATCTCTGCATTGGCGCCTGCTATTATTCGCTGGCCTTCTTCGCGAGCCTGCTCTTTCGCCTCATCGACAATTTGCACTGCTCGCTTGTTAGCCTGATCGATAACTGCCGCAGCCTCAGCTTTAGCCTCTTTCAATTTCTCGGCGGATGTTTCTTGCGCTAATTCCAGATCTTTTTGAGCTCGGGACGCGGCTTCGAGACCGTCGGCAATTTTCTTTTTCCGCTCTTCTAATATCGCCACAAAAGGGGGCCAGACGTACTTGCTGCAGAACCACAGGAAGAACGCCATCGCGATCATTTGGCCTAAAAAGGTTGCATTAATATTCACGGTCTAATCTCCAGCTTGTGCGCTCTTTAACCGCCCAAGGCGGCAGTAAAGGGGTTGGCGAAGGTAAACCACATGCCTATACCAATACCAATCATGGTTACCGCGTCTATAAGGCCAGCCACGAGGAACATTGAGCCTTGCAGTTTAGGTGCAAGCTCAGGTTGGCGAGCAGAACCTTCCAGGAATTTGCCTCCCAGAATTCCGAAGCCAATCGCCGTACCTGCGGCACCCAGACCCAGCACAAGCAATACGCCTAGCACTGTGTTAGCCAATATTAGTTCCATTTTTTCCTCCAGTGTTTCTTCAGTTCAGAGTGTTTTACAAATTAGTGATGTGGTACTTCATGGGCAGCATTGAGATAAACAATGGTTAACATCATGAAGACAAATGCTTGCAAAGGAATTACCAATAAATGAAACGCCGCCCAAACAAAATGGGCTGGCAATTGCCACAGTCCCAACATGGATGCAATTAGGAGGAACAACAATTCTCCTGCATACAAGTTTCCAAACAATCTCAAACCAAGAGAAATTGGTTTCGCAAACAAGGTTGGGACTTCGATAATTAAGTTAAAAGGCATCATCCATTTTCCAAACGGGTGGAAAGCGAGCTCACCTAAGAACCCACCAAGGCCTTTGTTTTTTATGCTGTAGTAAATGATCATCAAGAAAACGGTAACAGACATACCCATGGTGATATTGGGATCAGTGGTGGGCACGACTTTAAACGGCGCATTTTCTAGATGGAAAACGGTGTGCAGCAAAGGCTCAAAGCCAAAAGTTGTTAGAAGGTCAACAGGGACCAGATCCATGGTGTTCATTAAAAGGATCCAGAAAAATAAAAGAAGACACAGCGGCCCGATTAGTTCGTTTTTATAATCGAACGCCTCTGTAACGCGAGCTTCTACGAACTCTACAACAGCTTCCACAAAATTTTGTATACCTGATGGGTTGTCTATGGAAGCGCTAACTGCTACTCGCCTAAAGAACCAGAGAAAGCCGGCCCCAAGAAACAAAGACCAGCCCATCGTGTCGACATTAATGGCCCAGAAACCCATTTCTGCTGCTTCTTCGGGACTATGTGCAAATCCCCAATGGTCATCAATCCGACCAAAAGTTAGAAAGGATAAGTGATGAGTTATATATTCTTGAACTGTTAGTTCAGCAGTTGACTCTGCCATCTAGGTAACTTTGACCTTATATTATGTGCTGATCGGTTGTTAGTTCTTGCCACTAGTTGGGCTATAGCTAATCAACCCAGCCACAATCACGCCGATAAAATGGATTGTCACAAATCCAAGTATCAAAGCGAGCTCATTTAAATTCGTAACCAACGTAAAGCTTAGCGCAAAAAGCACAATAGTGATTACTATCTTGCCAAGCTCACCCCTTATAAAACTCCTAAAAACCTTATCCGCATTACTCGCCCCCTGGTACCTAAAAGCATGCAGGGCAAAATAGCTGTTAGGCAAAAAACTAATAAGCCCGCCCAACAAAACTGAACAGGCGACAATTTGGCCTGAAAACAACAGCGACGCTGAACCAATAAAGAAGGTTGCCAAGATTTGCGCAACAATTACTTTATAAACTGGGGGGGGGCTTAAATTATTCACGACGATTTGCTTCTCGTTCGAGCTAAAACCCCAAAAACTCCCGTTACAGAAGCATCTGTTGTAATGGCGGTAACCACCAAAACACGCGCATTATATGGGCTTTGCGGGGTAGTATCAACTGCGGGCCTTTTAACAATGTTCTTTGTTGTTCGGTCATCAATTTGACCAAAAATCTACTCTTAATTTTGAACGGTTAACTTATATGGGCCAGGATTCCATCCAGCTCATCCAGATTATTGTATTTTATGACTAACCTACCTCTACCCTTTGCGGTGTGTTGAACCATTACGTTAGTCCCTAGTTTTTCCGCCAGGCTTTCTTCAAGGTTTTTAATGTCTGGGTCAATAACTCGGACACTCTTCCCTTCATCGCCCGAGGCTAGCAAGCGTCTAGCAAGCGACTCTGTCTGTCGGACAGAAAGACCGCGGCTAACGACCGTGCGGGCAGCGTCTGCTTGTTGAAGGTCGGGCAATGCTAGTAAGGCTCGGGCATGGCCCATCTCGAGGTCTCCTTTTTCGAGCATTTTTTTAACATCAATATGAAGACCAATAAGGCGCATAAGGTTTGTAACAGTGGCCCGAGACTTCCCGACTGAATCAGCAACTTGTTGCTGGGTTAGATCGAACTCGTCTTGGAGACGCTTCAGGGCCATGGCCTCTTCAATGGGATTGAGGTTTTCTCGCTGAATGTTTTCTATTAATGCCATCGCAATGGCAGCCTCATCACCGACCCTCTTGATAATAGCGGGAATTGTATCCAAGCCGGAAATTTGGCTAGCGCGCCAGCGGCGCTCGCCAGCGATTATTTCGTATTTTTCCGAAGAAATTGGGCGAACGACAATTGGCTGCATAACTCCCTGGTTCTTAATAGAAGCTGCCAGTTCTTCCAATGCTTCCTCATGCATATCTGTTCGAGGCTGATATTTACCTCTTTGAATCAAGTCAATTGGGATGTTTTTTAGGTCGCCATCTTTATCTTTCGCAGAGCCAGAAAGCCCTGAATGCTGAAACTGAGTTGGTTTACCAAGCAGATTGGCTACGGTTTGAGTGCCGCTCGAGGATAAGAGCGCATCTAGGCCTTTCCCAAGCTTCTTTCTATCGTTCATCGTTCACCTTAGCCTGCAGGGCGGAAATTCACTCAGCCCCAGTTTGGTTTATCCGGAGGCGCTCGCCGCAGCCTCATCATGTCGCCTTAGGAGCTCACCGGCTAGTGCCAGATATGCTATTGCGCCCCGGGATTGTTTGTCGTAATCAATCACGGGCTTACCATAACTCGGAGCTTCGGCGAGACGAATATTGCGCGGCACTACGGTTCGATAAACAGCATCGCCGAAATAGTTAAAAAGCTGGCCGTTTACCTCAGTCGTTAGCTTGCTGCGTGGATCATACATGGTGCGCAATATTCCCTCTATTTTAAGGCTAGGGTTGGGACCTTCACGAATCGCACTGATAGTTTCCATCAGCGCGGAGAGGCCTTCCAATGCATAGTATTCGCATTGCATAGGGATCACCACGCCATCGGCCGCCACCAGAGCATTTATTGTCAGCATATTTAATGATGGGGGGCAGTCTACAACAATAAAATCATAGTTATGACGAATATCTTTCATAATCAACCGCAGCCTGACTTCTCGATCATTCCCTGCCATCAATTCAACTTCGGAGGCAACTAAATCGCCGTTGGCTGGCAGTAAATCATACCCAGCGTTGGGCTGCAGCAAGACGTTTTCTATCTTGCCATTCTGTGAAAGAAGATCATATACAGAGCGCTCTAACACAGACTTATCAACCCCCGAACCAGTTGTAGCATTGCCCTGAGGATCTAAGTCGATTAGTAAAACTTTTTTACGAGTCACCGTTAAGGAGGCAGCAAGATTAACGGATGTAGTTGTTTTACCTACCCCGCCCTTCTGATTGGCAATTGCTAATACTTTGCCCACGGCGTTAACCCACTTATTTGCATCGACACAACTTTTAATTAACCTCTAGCTACAGCTCCACAATGCCAACATTGCGAATACCTTCAACTCCGCACCAGCGTCATTAGATGGCGCTCGCCATCATCGCCAGGCACGTTAATCTTGACACTGTCGAGTACCACAAACTCCTTTGGTAAGCTTTTTATTTCCTCTCCAGGAAATTTGCCTTTCATAGCTAGGAGTTTACACTTTTGTGAGAGCAAATGCTTTGCTTTACGCACAATTTCGGCAAGCTCTGCAAATGCTCTGCAAGTCAGCATATCAATTCGCTGATTAGTTTGATAATGCTCCACTCGACTTTCTTCAATTGAAACATTTTCCAGACTTAAATCAGTTTTAACTTTAAACAAGAATCGCGTTTTCTTTCCATTACAATCCAGCAATGTAAATTGTTGCTGCGGCTTAAAAATGGCCAGAGGTATACCGGGAAAACCAGCACCTGAACCGACATCTAAAACATGCTTGCCATTAACATATTTTTGGATAGAAAGGCTGTCGAGAATATGACGGGTTACAATGTGTTCCTTAGCGCTTTCCGCCACTAGGTTGTATTTTTCATTCCACTTATAGAGTAAATTCAAATAGGCCAGTGTTTTCTCGACTTGCTCTGAATTAAAGGGCAAGCTTAATTCTTGAAGTCCCCCTTGCAGAATTTCTTGTATTGACAAACCCATCTCATTAAATGAAGTTTTTATTCATCTTTCTTAACTTGCTTTTCTAGTACCGGATTTATGCTTCTTCAAATAGATTAACAAGAGAGAGATGGCGGCAGGTGTCATGCCTGGTATTCTTGAAGCACGGCCTATGTTTTCTGGTTTTTTATCACTAAGTTTTTGCTTTAGTTCATTGGAAAGGCCCTGCATTTGCTGATAGTCAAAGTCTTTCGGGACCATAGTGTTTTCTTGCTTTTTCAATCGCTCTATTTCGTCGGCCTGACGATCAATATAACCACGGTACTTAATCTGAACTTCTACTTGCTTTTGCACCTGATCGTCGACGGAGTTCAGCGCAGGTTCGGTTGTTTCATTAAGGGCTGCCTGAATTAGGCTTTTATAAGAAATTTCTGGGCGTGCCAAAAGATCTGCGAGGTTATATTCTCGAGCAATCGGTTTATCCAACAGTGCGTTAACTTTTTTCGCAGCAGCTGTATTTGGCTGAATCCAATGACTGCCAATTCTATCGAGCTCTTTTTCTATGCCTTCTCGCTTAGCTCCGAAAAACTGCCATCGCTCATCACTAACCAGACCTAGCTTGTAGCCAATTTCAGTAAGCCTTATGTCGGCATTATCTTCTCTTAGTGCAAGACGATACTCCGCTCGAGAAGTAAACATTCGATATGGTTCATTGGTGCCCAAGGTAATCAAATCGTCTACCAGAACCCCGATATAGGCTTGATCCCTCCGCGGACACCAAACCTCCTTTCCCCGCACCGCTAAAGCTGCATTTAGTCCTGCAAGCAATCCTTGTGCTGCAGCTTCCTCATATCCTGTAGTGCCATTTATTTGCCCTGCAAAGTAGAGCCCTTCTACAAATTTTGTTTCCAGGGAATAGAGTAAATCGCGCGGGTCGAAGAAGTCATATTCGATCGCATAGCCTGGTCTAGTTATATGGGCGTTTTCAAAGCCGTTTATACTTTGCACCATTTTTACTTGGATATCGTAGGGCAGACTTGTGGATATTCCATTAGGATATAGCTCGGTTGTTTCGAGCCCTTCAGGCTCAACGAAAATTTGATGCGAAGCCTTATCAGTAAACCGCATTACTTTATCTTCAATCGAAGGGCAATAACGCGGTCCCATAGCATCGATAACTCCAGTGTATAACGGTGATCTATTGAGACCACGTCGGATAATTTCATGGCAAGCTTCATTAGTTGCCGTAATGAAGCAATTGATCTGGCGCGGGTGGTCTTTTGGTGAACCTAAGTACGACATTGTCGGTAACGGCCTATCTCCCTGCTGAACTTGCATCTTACTAAAATCTACCGACCTGGCATCAATCCGAGGAGGGGTCCCGGTTTTTAAACGTTCAACTGTAAATGGTAATTCCCGCAATCTGTCTGCTAAAGCAATTGATGGTGGGTCCCCAGCTCTTCCGCCTGCAGTATTTTCCAAACCAATATGTATTTTACCTCCCAGAAACGTGCCAGTTGTTAATACGACTTTCGCTCCCTCTAGGAATAAACCCATTTGTGTCTTAACACCGCGGACCTTTCCGTTTTTAATCACTAAATCATCTACGCTTTGCTGAAACAATGTAAGGTTTTCTAGTTGTTCAAGAATTTTTCTTATTGCCGCCTTATAGAGAACCCTGTCGGCTTGCGCTCTAGTCGCCCTTACCGCAGGTCCTTTGCTCGCATTGAGGATGCGAAATTGGATACCGGCTTGATCAATAGCCAAAGCCATTGCGCCGCCTAAAGCGTCGATCTCTTTAACCAAGTGGCTCTTCCCAATTCCCCCAATTGCTGGATTGCAAGACATTTGGCCTAAAGTTTCTATATTGTGGGTAACCAACAAAGTTTTGACTCCCTGACGAGCAGAAGCCAGAGCAGCTTCAGTGCCAGCATGGCCGCCTCCAACAACAATCACCTCATATTTAGTTTGGTTCTGCATGAATTATTTGCGATATAGGTCAGTTTCTTAAGAAGTGCTGCACGTAAATATTTAATGCCCAATGGAGATACATAGTAATTATTTATTAATTTTATTACTTATATTTATTATATATAAGTATATTAAAGTATTAATGTTGTTGTTATAGGGTTGCTATTTTCCTGTGCATAGCCATATTTTTATTCGATTATTCAATAAGTAACAAATTTATAAGTCGGTTAGAAAGCTCTTATTTTTCTGCAAGTAAGGCGTGTGTCAACTGTGATCAAATTTTCAGTTAGGCCAATATACCAAAGCAACTTTATATTTATCCCCTGTATATCCATTGGCTACTCAGATTAGTAGTTTTAATCGCAAATACGGTGCCGAACTTACTTACCTATACAAAAACTAGAGAAGATTTCTGTCAGTAAATCATCGCTTCCAAACTCACCCGTAATGGCACCTAAGTTTTTTTGCGCTAATCTCAGATCATCGGCAATCAATTCGAGATGTGAGCGGTTACTCACCTTTAAGTAAGCCGATTGTATGAATTCTTTCGCACTAGAAAGCGCTTTTAGGTGGCGGTTCCTGGCTGCAAAATCACCTTGTTCGGAAGGATTAAAACCTATCGATTTTTTTAAGTGCGACCTTAAAAGGTCAAGGCCGGCCGATGTCTTGGCTGATAGCGCAATTTGTGGATAAGTGTCCTTTCCATTACTTATTTTGGTGACTTTTGCATGACACTCTTCCAGTAAATCGATTTTGTTCATTATTATTACTACTTTTTTAAAAACCTCGGAATTTATTCTGAGCTCTTTGTCTGTGTGCGATATCGGCTCCAACGTTTTTGTAATATCTTGCCTAGGTAAACTTGCGTCTGTTACCAAGAGAACAAGGTCGGCGTAATCGATTGCAACCATGGCTCTTCGAATCCCTTCCCTTTCCACAAGGTTTGTGCTTTGGTGTATACCTGCGGTATCTATCAAATGCACTGGAAGTCCATCAATATTTATTTCCAACTTCAGCAAGTCACGTGTAGTCCCGGGTATGTCTGTAACAATCGCGCTTTCGTCACCAGCCAGTGCGTTCAATAAACTGGATTTTCCAGCATTAGGTTTACCGGCGATGACGACATTAATACCATCGTGCAATAATTTACCTTGGCGGGCTTGCCGAAAAATACGGTCAAGTTCACTAAGGGCTTTGCTGATCTTGCTGCCTACAAGTGTTTCATTTATTACATCGATATCCTCGTCAGAGAAGTCGATCGCTGCTTCTACATTTACTCTTATTGTTGTTAATTGCTCTTGAAGTTCGAAGATTCGTTTGGAGAACTCGCCCTGTAATGTTCGCATAGCGGAGCGCGCTGCTTGTTTAGAAGAAGCATCTATTAAATCAGCGATGGCTTCAGCTTGAACAAGGTCTATTTTGTTATTTAAGAACGCTCGTTCTGAAAATTCTCCTGGTTCTGCTTGTCTCACACCAGAATCAAGCACACATGCCATTACCGTGTTTAGTACGTGTAAGCCTCCATGTCCTTGCAATTCCAGCACGTCTTCACCAGTGTATGAATTAGGTGCTGGATAAAAGATAGCTATCCCATTATCAATAATATTGCCATCAGAATTAAGAAAATCACTCGAGTGAGCTTTCCTAGGCGTGGGTTGGAAACCAAGAATTTTCAGACAAACTTGGCTGGTTAGGGACCCAGAGATTCTCACGATGCCAATCCCCCCCCGACCAGGGGGCGTGGCTATAGCACAAATTGTATCAGCAACATTAAAGGACATTATTCAGGGCCGGGTGGGAAAGTTTTTCACTTGAGGGGGAGATTATCCGCTACCAGATTCGTATGCAGCTTCGATTTTTTTAGTGATGTACCACTGCTGTAAGATACCTAGCAACCCATTGGTAAGCCAGTAAAGCACTAAGCCGGCTGGGAAAAATAGAAACAAACCGGTCATCATTATTGGCATGATTTGCATTACTCTTGCTTGCATCGGGTCTGCTGGCGCTGGGCTCAACTTTGTTTGCAGAAACATAGTCCCACCCATTAACAAGGGCAGAATAAAAAACGGGTCTCTTACGGATAGGTCTGTTAGCCAGCCAACGAAAGGAGCATGTCGCAATTCGACACTCTCCATTAGCACCCAATAAAGCGCGATAAAAACAGGCATTTGGACCAACATAGGAAGACAGCCACCAAAAGGGTTGATTTTTTCTTTTTTATACAAGTCCATCGTAGCTTTTTGCAAACCCATGCGATCGTCACCGTAGCGATCTTTTATTTGCTGCATTTTTGGCATAACTCGACGCATACCAGCCATGGATTTGTACTGAGTTTCAGATAGCTTATAGAAAAGAGCTTTTACTACAAAGGTTAACAAAATGATTGATACGCCATAGTTGCCGATCGCTGAGTCAATGCGGGTTAATAGCCAATAGATAGGTGCGGCAAGAAACCAGAGGAAGCCATAATCTATTGTGAGATCCAAATTAGGCGATATCTCTGCTAAAGCGTATTGATCTTTCGGGCCCGAATAAAATCGAGCTGTATGGGTACCGGTTGTTCTAGGTGCTACCGTGAACGCAGAAGTTGTAAACTCTCCAAAATACTGATTTATATTATTTTTACGAGCAGTGAATCTGTTGTTCAGATTGGTGACTGGTATCCAGGCAGATAGGAAATAGTGTTGGCTAAAACCTATCCACCCACCGACCATTTCTGTTGTAACAGAAGCTTCATCAATGTCGCCAAAGTCGATTTTGATGTATGGGTCTTCTTCAGATGTGGTTACAAAGCCTAGGAAAGTTCGACCAAAACCGCCAGAGCTGCTTGGGTCATTAAAACTTTCTCGTTTGATTTGCCCAAAGGGGTTCGCTTGCCAGATGTCTGCAGACTGATTATCAACAATAAAAGTAACATCAATTAGATAGCTACCCCGGGTAAAGGTGTAGCGTTTGGTTACAGAGACGTCAGCATTTGAATCCTGAGCCTCAAGATCGACCACAAGGGTGTTATCATCGGTTGCCAACTGATAGCTAGTAAATGCGGACTTATAAACAGCCCTGTCAGCGCTATCTATGCCATCAGGCCCAATTAAGCCACTTTGTGCTACATAGTTCCTACCTATGGCAGACTCAAGTACTACAAAGGGGTCATCTGTCACACCTAATTGTTTTTGGTATTGAGGTAAGGCGAGCTGCACAATATCGCCCCCATTAAGGTCGATGCTAACAACGAAAGTATCGGTTTCAACTTGTATGAGCTGCTGGTTATTTCTTGGGAAAAAAGTGTTTGCTGATGGTTGAGCTTGCTCGTTAATTGGCGTTGCTGTTGGTAAATCGGGTGGGAGGTCTGACCCAGATGTGTTCGGAGCATCGGGAGTCTGCATAGAGTTAGCTGCTAGTGAGATGTCGTCAACTGCAGGCGGGTAGTCTGCTTGCCAATTCAACAAAAGTAAGTAAGTGATTACCGCGAGCGATGTGTATAAGAAAAACTTAGTAAGATCCATTTATCCCGCGTTCCTAGTGTTTTTTGGGGCTTCATTTAATTTTGGTACGGGATCGTAGCCACCTTCATGCCACGGGTGACAGCTACAAATTCGCCGTGTTCCTAGTAATAAACCTTTTAAGGGGCCGTGGCATTCAATGGCGTCTTTGGTATATTGAGAACATGTAGGGTGAAATCGGCATTGGGTGCCGATTAGAAAACTTAACGTTAATTGGTATAAAGAAATTAACCGGATAAGAAGAGATTTGATCATTAGTAAATTGTCCTGGTTAATCCCGTTTTATTGCTTGAGGCACAGTATTTTTCTCAAGATCTTGCCACAGGGTATTTAGGTCGCAAATAATCTGAGAATTGCTGAGTTTATCAGCATCTGCCCGAGCTAGCACAACCACATCAACTGAACCTAAGCGCTTGCGATTTTTGCGGAAGGATTCTCTTATCTGCCGCTTGATTCTATTTCTATTGACCGCCTTAGGGACACTTTTCTTTGCTATTACTATACCAAGTCTCTCACAGGCACGCTCATTTGGTTTTGCGAGAAGGAGAAAGTAGCGACGGGAAACCTTAAGCTTAGTGCTGGCGAAAACGGCCGTATAGTCTGCGGCGTTTAATAACCGGGAACTTTTGGAGAAGCAAAACTCAGCCACGGGTTCTCTCTACGAGTCGAGTCATAAAAGAGAATTAAGCAGAAAGTTTAGTACGCCCCTTAGCGCGTCGTCTTTTCAAAACAAGGCGTCCGCCTTTGGAGGCCATGCGCGCGCGAAAGCCGTGTGTGCGAGCACGCTTTAAGACACTTGGCTGAAAAGTTCTTTTCATAAAGAGTATTCCGGAATTGATGTATCGAAAATGCCTGGAACAAAAGGATTGCGAATTTTAGTGGTTTTGTCGAAAAGTTTCAACGAAATCAGTTGTTCAAATAATGTGAATCTTCTTATAAAATTTTTAAATAAGCTCGGAGAGCGGGTTTTAAAGTGCTAACTAAATTAACCAAAACCTAGCCACAAGTTATCCACAGCATATTTATCAACAGCCGCGAAGCTGAAAAAAACATTTGCTTTGTTTTGGCTCGCAGATTATCAGTGTAAATCTCGTAACAGATTGATATAAATCATAAAAAAAACAGGTGAAAAACGCTGTAAATGACTTTGTCTTCAGTGGATAACTTAGAGTCCAGTCGCTAGAATTAGATAGTGAAATAAAAAGTAGAGTTAGCGAGAAAAGAAAGTGGTAGCGGCAAGTTGGCAATATTGTATCGAATGTTTGAAAGATGAACTCCCTCCCGAACAATTTAACACATGGATTAGACCTTTAAGGGCTGAGCACATTGGTGAAAGGCTAAAAGTTGCGGCGCCAAATCGTTTTATATTGGATTGGGTAAGGAGTAAGTTTCTTGCGCGGATAGAGGAACTTCTTCAACAGCATCATAAGGGTCCAGTGGTCGTTGAATTGGGTGTGTCCACCGATAACTCAAAGATGGTGTCGGAAATAGATAATAGCAGCAGGGTGAGGGTTAGTTCATTGAATGTGGCCGGTTCAGAATCGGGTGCAAGTCGAAAGCTTACTGGTAGTGTTGCTGCAGAAGAGGGCACGCTTATAAATTCAATACTTCCCCAAAGCAGTCTTCAGAGGCATAAGAAAGAAATCATTATCGAGGGAAAATTAAGACACAGGGGCGCTCTCAATGAAGATAATAATTTTGAAAGTTTTATCGTGGGTAAGTCCAATCAACTAGCGAGGGCCGCGGCTTTGCAGGTCGCCGAAAATCCAGGCTATGCTTACAATCCGCTTTTTATTTACGGTGGAGTTGGTTTGGGAAAGACACACTTAATGCATGCGATCGGAAATTACCTTGTCGCAAAGAAGCCAACAGCAAAAGTGGTTTATCTCCACTCGGAAACTTTTGTAGCTACCATGGTTTCTGCCCTTCAGTTGAACGCAATAAGTGAGTTTAAACGTTTTTACCGATCAGTTGATGCACTATTAATCGACGATATTCAGTTTTTTGCCGGTAAGGAGAGATCACAGGAAGAGTTTTTCCACACCTTTAATGCTCTTTTAGAGGGAGGTCAACAAATCATCTTAACTTGTGACCGTTTTCATAAGGAGATTAATGGCCTGGAAGAGAGGCTAAAGTCTAGGTTCGGTTGGGGGTTAACGGTGGCAGTCGAGCCGCCCGAATTAGAAACCAGAGCGGCTATATTGATGAATAAAGCGGATCTTTTTGATGTGGAATTGCCCTATGAGGCTGCCCTATTTGTGGCGCAGCGACTCCGCTCCAACGTCCGAGAGCTGGAAGGGGCGCTTAAACGCATTATTGCTCACGCTAATTTCAAAGGAGAAAAAATTGATTTGGAGTTAATTAAGGAAGCCTTGAGAGATTTGTTTGCTCTTCAGGATAAGTTAGTAACTATTGATAATATTCAACGTTCTGTTGCTGAGTACTATAAGATTAAGATGGCAGATATGTTATCAAAGCGCAGGAATCGATCTGTCGCGAGGCCTCGACAAGTGGCAATGAGTCTATCTAAAGAGCTGACAAACCATAGCTTGCCGGAAATTGGGGATGCTTTTGGGGGACGTGATCATACAACAGTACTGCATGCTTGCAAGCAGATAAACAAATTACGGCATAGCTCCACAGATATTCAAGAAGATTACAATAATCTATTGCGGTCACTTTCTAGTTGAATGATAGCCGTCTAAAAAAAGGGAAAATCGATTGATGGAGTTTTCAATATCTCGAGAAGCGCTACTAAGGCCTTTGCAGATTGTTTGCGGAGTTGTAGAGCGACGTCAGACACTCCCAGTGCTTTCGAATGTCTTGCTTAGGTTGAACGACCAAGGATTGTCGATAACTGGGACAGATTTGGAGGTGGAGCTAATAGGGCGAACGCAGGTTGACGAAGTTTCGGGGCTTGGGGAGATAACAGTCCCGGCCCGGAAACTTTTGGATATATGCAAATCTTTGTCCGATGAGTCGAAAATTAAAATAACAGTTGAAGAGAATAGGCTGAAGCTGCAATCAGGTAGAAGTAGGTTTACACTTACTACGTTGTCAGCCACCGAATTTCCTTCGGTTGATGAAGAGCCCGATACTTTCGCTATAAATATTGGCCAGGCCAAGTTGTTGGAACTTTTGGGCTCTACAAGTTTTGCGATGGCTCAGCAAGATGTCAGGTATTACTTAAATGGAATGCTGTTTGAAGTTGGATCAGACTATTTGAGGGTCGTGGCTACTGATGGCCATCGTCTTGCCATGGAGTCAATTGAGATGAGCAATTCTATTACTGACTCCCAACAGTTGATATTGCCGAGAAAAGGAATTGTGGAATTGTCCAGATTACTATCAGAGGAGGGGGGCGATATAAAGCTTACGTTTGGGCAAAACCATATTCGAGCAGTGATACCGGAGTTTACTTTTACCTCTAAGCTGGTAGATGGGAAGTTCCCAGATTATAACCGTGTTCTTCCTAAAGGTGGGGATCGGGTGTGCCTAGGTAGTTGCCAGGAGCTTCGTCAGGCGTTTTCTAGAGTATCTATTCTTTCGAATGAAAAATATCGAGGCGTAAGAGTAGTATTATCAAAAGGGGAAATGCGGATTCTTGCAAACAACCCAGAGCAAGAAGAAGCTGAGGAAGTTGTATCAGTTGATTATGACTCAGATCGCTTGGAAATAGGATTTAATGTTAGCTATCTGATAGATGTTCTATCGAACCTTAGCAGCGAAAAAGTAAGGATTACGCTGTCTGATCCGAATAGTAGCGCACTACTAGAGGCAGGTAATGGATCTGAAGCTCTTTACGTAGTAATGCCCATGCGCCTATAGGGCGGCTATAGCGGCAATCGTGAGTTCTTTAAGACTGCTGAGACTCTGTGCGGTAAGAAATGTTCAATTAGCAGAATTGAACCTTCACTCCACTCTGAATATTATTCATGGTAAAAACGGTAGCGGCAAAACCAGCATTCTGGAAGCAATTCATTTGTTGGCGTCTGGTAAGTCGTTTCGAAGCAGTAAGACTAGTCCGCTTATTTCTACAGATGCAGATCAACTAACGATATATGCAGAAACTCAGAAGTCCCAGAGAATCAGCCTTAAAAAACAAAGATCTCGCGCATCAGAAATGAAGTTGGACCTTGAGATTCAAAAAAACTGGGATTCAATCGCGAGGCTTCTGCCAATCCTGGTATTGGACGCGTCTTCTTTTCTGCTGTTGGAGGGCGGTCCGAGGTCAAGACGTCGATTCTTGGATTGGGGAGTGTTCCACGTGGAGCATAACTTTTTAAACCATTGGAGGACTACCCGAAAATGTATAGCCAATCGAAATCAGTTACTGAAATCTTCACAGCTCGATAAAGAACAGCTCGCTGCATGGGATAAAGAGTTCTGTTTAGCATCAGGATCTGTGGATCTGTCGCGAAAGCACTATTTTGATCGGTTCCTGCCGGTTTTTCAAAAAACCTATCAAAACTTGGCGGCGGATGGCGGGGTAGAAAGCGTAACGCTGGAGTACAATAGGGGTTGGGACAAAAATATACCCCTGGAAGAAGTCTTGTTGGGGTGTTTTAAAAATGATCTCAGGTATGGCGCCACCCAACATGGGCCCCATAGAGCCGACATTTCGTTTAAGGTTGGAAAATTGCCTGCAATCGATGTTCTTTCCAGGGGTCAGCAGAAATTGCTTGTAAGCGCTTTAAAGATAGCGCAAGGCCGTATTTTTTCCGAAGTGATTAGTGACGAGTGCATCTACTTGGTCGACGATTTGCCCGCTGAATTAGATGGCGAAAACAGAGAGAAAGTTCTTCAGGAGCTATTGGGGCTAAACAGCCAATTATTGGTAACTTGCGTTGAGCTGAGCTCTGTAGAAAGGTGCTTAAAGATTAGCTCAGAAGCGAGTACGTTTCACGTGGAACGTGGTAGAATAACAGGTTGATTTTAATTGATTTATCCGACTTTTTGATAGTTAAACTAAACGCAGAGAAGCACGGGTTTAATACGGAGAATTTGTATGACCGAAGAGTCTAAATCTAACTACACTTCCGAAAGCATAAAGGTGTTAAAGGGGCTAGACGCAGTCCGCAAGCGCCCAGGAATGTATATAGGTGACACAGATGACGGCACAGGTCTTTACCATATGGTTTTTGAACTGGTGGACAATTCAATAGACGAGGCCCTTGCGGGTTACTGCAGTGAGATACGCGTAACTATCCACGTTGGTGAAACGGTCACAGTTACAGACAATGGGCGCGGCATTCCCACCGAGATGCATAAAGAAGGTGTTTCGGCGGCGGAAGTGATAATGACTGTTCTCCACGCGGGCGGCAAATTTGATGACAATAGTTATAAGGTATCTGGAGGGCTTCACGGTGTTGGTGTTTCTGTGGTTAATGCTTTGTCTGAGGAGTTAAAGCTTACTATCCGCAGAGATGGCACAGTTCACGAACAATTCTATGAGCACGGTGTTCCGAAAGCACCATTAGCGGTGGTGGGAGAGACAGAAGTCACGGGAACAGAATGCTATTTCAAGCCATCTGCGAATACCTTTTCCAATGTAGAATTTCACTATGACATTTTAGCTAAAAAGCTTCGTGAGTTAGCGTTTCTTAATGCCGGAGTGGCAATTATCTTGTCAGATGAGCGAACTGGCAAGGAGGAGCTGTACAAATATGATGGCGGGCTAAAGGCTTTCGTCGACTATCTTAACAAGAATAAAAACACGGTTAATAAACTCTTTCACTTTGTTTCGGAGCGAGAAGAAGATGGAATTACTGTTGAGGTCGCGCTCCAATGGAACGACTCTTTTCAGGAAAACATTTTTCCTTATACAAATAATATTCCTCAGCGAGACGGCGGTACGCACCTAGCCGGTTTCAGGGGCGCGCTTACTAGGGTGCTCAAAAGTTATATTGACAAGGAGTTGTCAAATAAAAAAGGGAAAGAAGTTGTCACTACAGGTGATGATGCTAGAGAAGGCCTGACAGCAATCATTTCCGTTAAGGTTCCAGACCCAAAGTTTTCTTCTCAAACTAAGGATAAGCTGGTTTCCTCTGAAGTCAAAGGGGTCGTGGAGCAAGAGATGGCATCGCATCTCAATGATTTCTTATTGGAAAACCCACATGACGCTAAGCTTATTGTCAATAAAATGATTGATGCTGCGCGGGCGCGGGAAGCAGCGCGCAAAGCAAGAGAAATGACGCGGAGAAAGGGCGCTTTAGATGTCGCTGGCCTGCCCGGAAAACTGGCAGACTGCCAGGAAAAAGACCCGGCGTTATCGGAAATTTATATTGTAGAGGGCGATTCGGCTGGCGGGTCAGCTAAACAAGGGCGTAATCGCAAAAATCAGGCGGTATTGCCCCTTAAAGGTAAGATTCTCAACGTCGAAAAGGCAAGGTTCGACAAGATGTTAAGCTCTGCAGAAATTGGTACCTTGATTAAGGCGCTTGGTTGCGGAATTGGTAAAGAAGAATTCGAACCGGAAAACCTCCGATATCACAACATTATCATCATGACGGATGCGGATGTTGACGGTTCACATATACGAACGCTTTTACTCACTTTTTTCTTCAGACAAATGAGGGAGCTTGTGGAGCGAGGCCATATCTATATTGCACAGCCGCCACTCTATAAAATACGCAAAGGTAAGCAGGAGCAGTACCTAAAAGATGACACCGAATTAGCCAATTACCAGACACAGATAGCACTGGAAGGCTCGGCCTTGCACGTCAACAAGCAAGCTCCTGCTATTACCGGCGATTCTCTCGAGGCATTGGTAAAACAATTCAATGGTGCTTATTCAATAATTAGCCGCTTTGCGCGCCTTTATCCCACTGAAATATTAGAGGCAATGATATTCACTAAGCGGCTGGCGGAAGAAGAGTTAAAATCTATAGATAAAGTAGAAAAGTGGATTAGTGAATTGGGTGCCAGGTTAAAAGAGCTGCACCCTGGAGTAAGCACAAACTACAGCTTAAAAATTCAAGAAGTATCGGAACGGCAAACCTTCCTGCCAGTAGCCGCTTTAAGCCTCCATGGGCTGGAAAAAGTTTATACCTTTAGCCCTGAGTTCTTTCATTCCGGCGAGTATAAAGCGTTGGCCGACCTAGGTCAGACATTGGAAGGATTGATAGAAGATGGAGCTTTTGTAAAAAGAGGTGATCGAAGTCAGGAAATAGGCAGTTTCGCCGATGCTATCGCTTGGCTAACAAAAGATGCCATGAAGGGGCATTACCTGCAGAGATATAAAGGTTTAGGAGAAATGAACCCAGACCAATTGTGGGAAACTACAATGAACCCCGATACCAGACGTATGTTGCAAGTAACAATTGACGATACGATAGGAGCGGACCAGCTATTTAATACGCTAATGGGCGACCAGGTTGATCCTCGTCGAGAATTTATTGAAGATAACGCATTGACGGCTGAAAATTTGGATGTTTAAGAGTTTCTGCTAGTAGCATTGTTTCGAACCCAGCACTCAACCTCGTTAGTTAAAGCGCTGGCACTGCGCCCGCTAGTGTCGATAGGGTGACCGATTTTGACAGATATGAGCCCCGGTTGCTTTATAAATTTTCGAGGCGGCCAATAGTTACCAGCGTTGTGTGCGATAGGGACTATTAGTGCTTGAGCGGCCATGGCAAGTTTAGCGCCCCCTCTTGAGAATTTATTCACAGTGCCAGCAGGCGAGCGAGATCCCTCCGGAAAAATGATAATCGACCTACCATGCTTTAATTTCTCAACACCCAGAGTCAGCATTGACCTCCCTGCTTCACGTGGCTTAGATCGATCTATTGCTATCGGATCCAGTAGCCTCATTGACCAGCCCCAAAATGGAATCTGTAGCAACTCTTTCTTTAGTATTGGTGAAACTGGGGCCGCCAGTTTGTAAAGAAGAATGGTCTCCCAAGTACTTTGATGGTTTGATAAGTAAACTGCGGAGCGAGAGGGGAGGTTTTCATGGCCACTAATGTGATAGCGAACGCGACAAGAGAACTCAAGCCACATTAGCACACTAGAACACCAGTTTGAGGCTATCCGATTGCGTGCCTGATCGGAGATTATTGGGAATGCTATAATAAAAATAGACGCCATAACGAGAGTTATGACAAATAGGCCTAAATAGAAAATAAAAGATCTACAAAATAACAATAGGGGTTCAACCTTCAGTCGCCACTAGATCGTCTATAGCTAATCGTAAATTGTCAAAAACAGCTATGGGCGGCAATTTACTCATTGAGAGTGTTTTTTCGGTTTTTTTGCCTTTTCCCGTGCGGACAAGTACGGGTTTCATTCCGAACGCTAAAGCTGAACGTAAATCACTAAGGCTGTCGCCAATGAATTGACACCCTTTAAGAGACACGCCAAATTCTTTTTCGGCCTGAACTAATAATCCAGTAGACGGTTTCCTGCATTTGCAACCTTCATTTGGTAGGTGAGGACAGTAAAGCACCCCTGTAATAAGGCCCCCCGCTTCTTCTACCATGGAACTCAGTTTGCTGTGTATTTTTGCCAAGGCATATTCGTCGAACACCCCACGAGCCAATCCGGATTGATTTGTGGCCACTATAATTTTGTATCCTACGCGATGGAGTGTGGAGATTGCATCTAGGCTCCCTGGCAAAGGTATAAACTCATCCGCTGACTTAATATACTTATCCGAGTCATAGTTAATGACACCATCCCTATCTAGAACTATTGTATTGGTAGAGTCCAACGAATTACTCAACGACTTAGTCAGGGTGCAAATAGGAAATGTCAGCAGCTTGAAGAAATAGCTTTCTTAGTTGCTGTAATAGTATTAATCGATTAGTACGAACTGTTGGATCATCATGGATAATTAATACGGTGTCGAAAAAACCGTCGATAGTAGTCTTGAGCGATGACAAAGAACTAAGACCGGCCATATAATCCCGGCGCATAAAAAGAGGCGCCACTTCTACCTTCTTAGCTTGAATCGCCTCATAAAGAGTTAGTTCCGCAGATTCCCGAAACAAGCTCTTGTTAAGCTCCCGAGACTCCAACTCGTGTTCTTGTTTTGCCAACAAATTAGAAACACGTTTATTGGCCGCCGCTAAAAATTTCGCCTCTGGCATACTGTTGAATTTATGGACGGCTTGAATTCGGTAATGAAAGTCTAAGGGGCTCGTAGGCTGTAATACAAAAACAGATTGGAAAACTTCAGTCGTAACACCGGCGTCTTGATACCAAGCTTTAAACCTTTCCAACAGGAATTTAAACACCTCAGACGCGGTATTCGAATTAAATTCGTTCACGGTATAACTAGCGATTGATGTATCAATTAGCCTCACTATGTTCAGGTCATATTTACCCTCTAAAAGCATTCGTAATATCCCAATAGCCGAGCGACGCAGACCGAAAGGGTCTTTTGACCCTGTGGGGGGCTGGCCTACGCCAAATAAACCAACTATGCTATCTAGCCTGTCTGCGATAGCGAGCACGGTCCCTGTTTGCGATTGAGGTAAATCGTCACCCGCGAATCTCGGAAGGTATTGTTCACGAAGAGCACACACTACTTCATGTGTCTCTTTATCATGCTTGGCATAGTATGAGCCCATTACACCCTGCAGATCAGCAAATTCAGCAACCATGTTTGTTAATAAGTCACATTTTGAAAGCATCGCAGCACGCTTACAGTGCAAAGGCTCTATATTCAACTCACTAGCGATATATGCGCTAAGTGTTGCTACCCTTTCGGATTTGTCGAATATCGACCCCAGTTTCTCTTGGAAAACAACATTTTTAAGGGGCTCAATTTTGGATATAAGTGTACTTTTCCTATCCGTCTCGAAGAAGAAACGGGCGTCCGCTAATCTGGGCCTTATTACTCTCTCGTTACCCTTTATAACTTGCTCCGGGTCTCTAGAAGCAATATTGCTTACGGTTACAAATTTCGGTAATAGCTTTTTATTTCCGTCTATAAGATAAAAACATTTCTGATGCGACTTCATTGCTAGTATCAAAGCCTCTTGGGGGATATCCAAGAAGTCAATGTCAAAGCCACCAATCAGTGCAACAGGATATTCAACTAATGCTGTAACTTCATCAAGCAAGGGTTCATCAACAACTGTAGTCGCGCCAATCTTTTCTCCTTCTTCGACGATTAGTTTAGAAACCAGCTCTTTGCGCTTAGCGAGGTCTGGGATAACCCAACCGGAAGTCTCTAAACAATCCTCATAATCGGCTGCGTTATTTATTGCTATCTCTTTGTCAGTGTGATGACGATGACCAAGGGTATTTCTACTACTGCTTATGCCGTAAATCTCAAGATCGATAATTTCACTTCCAAATAGAAAAACCATCCAATGCACGGGCCGGATGAATTCCTCCTGAGAAGAGCCCCACCGCATGCGCTTGGGTGCCGGCAATTGTCCGAGAGTTTTTCGAACTATTGCTGGTAGCAGGTCGCTGGTTTGTCCCCCTTTTTCCGAAAAGGAATAGGATAGTTTTTCTATACCATCCTTTATAGTTCGTGAGAGACCTTCAACCGGAATGCCACAAGACTTCGCGAAACCTAATGCAGCCGGTGTTGGTGCGCTGTTATCGTCGAAAGCCGCAGACACTGCTGGCCCAATTTTGTTAATTTCTTTATCGTTTTGAGTTTCCTGCAGCGAAGAAATCACTACTGCTAACCGCCTAGGTGTCGCAAACCGTCTTACTGATTTATAATTTAATCCCAGCCTTTTTAGCTCGCCGCATAGCAAATCTTCGAATGACTGGGATAAATCACTTAACGTTTTTGGGGGTAATTCTTCCGTGCCAATTTCGATTAATAAGTCCCGAGTAGCCATGATTAGTTTTCTAAATATTGCTCCCTTAACTCCCTACTCGCTAAGGGAAAACCCAATTTTTTCCTAGTATCGAAATAAGATTCAGCGACAAGGCGGGCAAGTGTTCGTACACGCAAAATAAACCGCTGTCTTTCCGTAACCGATATAGCGTTTCTTGCGTCTAGTAAGTTAAAGTAATGCGAAGCTTTTAACACGTGTTCATACGCGGGAAGTGGTAAGTTCGCCGCAATCAGCTTTTCACATTGCTCTTCACAATCATCGAAAGATCTAAAAAGTAAGACGGTATCTGCTTTCTCGAAATTATATTCTGACATTTCAACTTCATTTTGCTTGAATACATCGCCATAGGTCACTATTCCGTTGGGCCCGTCAGCCCATACGATGTCGTATATGCTATCTACTTCTTGTAAGTACATGGCGATTCTTTCAATACCATAAGTAATTTCCCCGCTAACGGGATGACATTCCAGGCCCCCTACCTGTTGGAAATATGTAAATTGCGTCACCTCCATACCGTTGAGCCAAACTTCCCAGCCTAATCCCCAAGCTCCAAGGGTAGGAGACTCCCAATTATCTTCAACAAATCGAACATCATGTATCGACATATCTATTCCGAGACTCTCAAGAGAGTTCAAATAGATATTTTGAATATTCCGAGGTGGAGGCTTCAAGATTACTTGAAACTGATAATAATGCTGCAGCCTATTTGGGTTTTCGCCGTATCTTCCATCCGTAGGTCTGCGGCAGGGTTGGACATAGGCTGTATTCCAGCTTTCTGGGCCTACTGCGCGCAAAAATGTAGCGGGATGAAAGGTGCCTGCGCCAACTTCTAAATCGAGCGGCTGTAAGACGACACAGCCCCTATCCGCCCAAAAATGCTGTAACGCTAAAATTAGCCCCTGAAAAGTTTTTAAGTCAAATTCCTGGGTCACAAAACGGCCGACTTTCTTCGCAATTCAAAGGGCCGCAATTATCCTCGATTCTATTAAAGTAATCCATAGCGCTAAAATTTAGTGTTTAACGGAACTCTGATTTAGTGGATAAAAAGCATGCCTCTTTGTGCTTCTTGGCTCTACAATAAGCAGCATGGTAAAAAACACTAAGACTACACTTCACAATTGTAAGTATTTATTCTTTAGAAATTTTCTTTTGTTGAGTGCATGGTTGCCCCTAAGAGCTCTACATTTGCTGGCTAAAACTTGGGGGTCGATACTATTCGTTTTCCCGAATCGTGCTAAAAGCACGACAGAGAAGAACCTTAGGGCATGTTTTCCAAATCTATCTGAGATCGAGGTTGCAGAACTCACCAAGTCTAGCTTAATTCATACCGCTTCAACAGCGATGGAAATGGGCAAATCCTGGTTATTGCCTATGGATGAAACTTTAGCCATGGTTGTTGATATTGAGGGACAGGATAAATTCGACGCAGCCTACCAATCTGGAAATGGAATAATTCTACTCGCACCCCACCTCGGAAACTGGGAAGTTTTTGGTTTTTATCTTGCTGATTCGGCTGTTTCGACATGGCTTTACCAGCCACCTAAATCCCTAGCTATCGATCGATTAATAACCGAAACGCGATCGCGTGGTGGAATTAGTATGGCACCAACTAACCGAGCAGGTGTGACGCAAGTCTTTAAGGCACTAAGAAAAGGAGAAGTAGTTGGAATCCTACCTGACCAAGTGCCTTCGAAAGAAGGAGGAGTTTACGCATCATTTTTCGGGGTGTCTGCATTTACTATGACCTTGGTTAGCAAGCTATTACAGAAGAGCGATGCACGAGTCTTTTGTGGCTTTGCAAAGCGACTCCCAAGAAGTTGCGGATATAAGGTAATCGTGGAAGAAGCTTCCAGTGAAATTTATAGCAATGACATTGGAGTGTCGGTAGAGGCCCTAAATAAAAGTGTCGAAAAAAATGTCGAAAAGGCAATTGCACAATATCAATGGGAATATAAAAGATTTAAAAAACAGCCTGACGGGAAAAAGTTTTATTAGCGCTTCCAAAACATTGGCGTGAACAGTACTAGCAGCGTAAATACTTCGAGGCGCCCCAAAAGCATAGCAACACACAATATCCATTTAGCCATTACCGACAAATTACCGTAAGTTTCAGCAACACCTGCTAAACCCGGGCCTAAATTATTTATGCAAGCACCCACCGCGCTAAAAGCGGTAACGATATCTAACCCTGTTGCTAGCAATGCTAAAAGCATTAGCATAAAGGCCATTACATACACTGCAAAAAAACCCCATACGGACTCGATTATTCTATCCGGAACCGGGTTCCGGCCGAGTTTCACGGGGATTACTGCTTTTGGGTGGATCAGCCTTTGGACTTCTCTGATGCCTTGTTTAAAAATCAATAATATCCTAACCACTTTCATGCCACCGCCCGTTGAACCCGCACAGGCACCTATAATTGCCGCATATAAGAGTAGATACGGCAGGAAAAGTGGCCAAGCATTAAAGTCATCTGTAGTGAACCCAGTTGTGGTCGCAATTGAAACAACTTGAAATAAACCTTTAGTAACAGAGTCAAGCCCATTCGAATAGACATTTGAGAAATAGAGAACAGCGATAGTTACTATAGAAACAAAGAAAAGAATAAAAGAATAAAAAACTACCTCTGGATCTGAAAAATAGTGTTTAATGCTGCGCCTTTGCCACGCGATAAAATGCAAAGCGAAGTTAATTCCGGCAATAAACATGAAAATGATCGCAATGAAATCAATTGCAGAATTATCGAAGTACCCAAGGCTGGCATCATGGGTGGAGAACCCTCCTATCGCAATTGTTGCGAAGCTATGGCTAACTGCGTCAAACAGATCCATGCCCGCCAGCCAATAAGCCATAGCGCAGGCTATAGTCAGTGAAAGATAAATAAGCCATAAGGCCTTCGCAGTTTCTGCCAGTCGGGGCACAAGCTTATTGTCCTTAACGGGGCCGGGACTTTCAGCTCTATACAGTTGCATGCCGCCGATACCAAGCATAGGAAGCAATGAAATTGCTAGCACGATGATCCCCATGCCTCCTAGCCATTGCAATAACTGGCGATAGAACAAAATAGACTTGGGCAGAGGGTCCAGCCCAGAAATTACAGTGGCTCCGGTTGTGGTCAGGCCAGACAGAGATTCGAATATCGCATCTGTGATCGACAACTCTAATGCTGGAGAAAACAGAAAAGGCAAACACCCCACTATACCCAGCACAGCCCAAAAGAGTGTTACAACCAGAAAGCCGTCTCTAATTCCTAAATCTTTTTTTGTTTTGAGGGTTGATAAGAAAAGCAGGGCGCCAAGACCAAAGATTGCCAGCATGGAGACCAAGAAAGAATAGAACATACCGTCCTTATAGCCCAATGAGATCAGCATGGGAGGGATATTGGCCAATAAACTAAACAGCATAAGAAGGCTGCCTAGAATCTTTATAATGATAGATGCGTGCATTTGGGCCTAGAAAAAACTAAAACCAACCTGGAATAATCTTTCGACCCCAGGAATAGTTTTACGATCTACTAGGAACAGAATTACATGGTCATCAGATTCTACGACCGTATCATCGTGTGCGATAAGCACTTCATTTTCTCTTATGATTGCGCCGATAGTTGTCCCCTCTGGAAGATCGATATCCTCAATTTTTTTTCCAACAACCTTAGATGTGGCCGGATCGCCGCGAGCGATTACCTCCATTGCTTCCGCAGCGCCCCGGCGCAATGAGTGATCATTCACAACCTCAGCCCTTCGAACATGTGTCAACAGGCTTCCTATGGTTGCTTGCTGGGGTGAAACAGCAATATCAATCTCACCACAACACCATCAAAAAAATATACATAAAAAAAAACTATACCTTCTTACTCAAAACAAGCGAATCCCCTTTTTTCTCCCCCATCGACAACTTCATCTCTAAAGTGCTATTTCCATC
>PBNR01000078.1 GCA_002723195.1 Gammaproteobacteria bacterium
GCTTTAATCGATTACGAAACCAATGGTCTGATAATTCCGGAGCGAATTGGAAATTCAGCTTTGATTACGATAGATGGCGGTTCTCACCTTGGCTTTCTTGACTTAGCTGACCCTATTTTTCGTTTCATGCACAACCCAGACACAATTGGTTGCCAGGGAGTACTTGCCGCACTAGATCAAGGTACTGAAGAGGTGTATATCAGCATTGGCACTGAAGCGGAAGGAGTTGTCATTGACCCAACAGCACCTGAGGTTTGTGCTAACCTGCCCCCGAGAGAAGCATCACATCCGGGTAGGCAGGGCATGATTTTGGAAATCGCAGTTCTAGCTTTTTTTGAATCAGTTTTTGGGGATTCAACAGAAATTCAAAGAGCTGCAAGCTATCA
Organism: Gammaproteobacteria bacterium; assembly: GCA_002723195.1. Lineage (GTDB taxonomy): Bacteria > Pseudomonadota > Gammaproteobacteria > Pseudomonadales > Pseudohongiellaceae > UBA9145. The sequence continues at coordinate 387 of PBNR01000078.1, forward strand.
ATTGGAAAAGTCATTGGCCGCAGATTTTAACGAAGCACATTTTCATAACTAAATACGAAAAGAAATTAAGCTTGGCAACAAACAATTTCGATCATTACAAAGTTGGAGTTCAACTTGCAATTCTGCGCTGAAAGTTAGTCCATCGGAAGGGTATTTTGAGCGCTGCAATAACACTGATAACTGGAGTTCACCGTCGTAAGTTAAAATTCGTTCGTCATCAAGCTCGGCCAGGCTATTATGATTTTCAGGATACTGTATCTCTTCAATCAACCAGTATTTCTCTCCTTCGGCCAAGGAAACACTAAGAGGCTTATATTGCTCGAATTCGACTCCAGCGGCCGTTAAATGCCAGCCCTCAAAGACACTAATAACGATAGAAACTTTCTTTTGTTGCAAATCATCCCCAGAGGTTTGCTCAATTTTTATCCTAGCCAATCCGCTATTAACATACTGGATAAGTGAGCGACTTCCTTCTCTAATAACGGAGAGTTGGCGCAGAATACTTGTATGGCTCATCTCATTATCTTTCAATTCACCAATCACAGAAGAAGCGCATTGATCGACTCTTTCTCCATAGAACTGCGATGCCTCTGCTCGAAGAAAAGCAGACCTATCCCTCAAACTTACCAAACAACAGAGAGCAGTAGCTGCAGGCGCGAGAGTTGCACCGTCACTGGCACTGCATGAACGCGTCAACTGGGGGCCCAGTTGATCCGCTGGACTCAAAAAAAAGCCACTTTCTTTATTATCCCAATACCTTTCTAAACAGGCGGTCATTATTGCATCCGCTTTTACCAAATATTTCGTCATAGCAGTAACATCAAAGAGCGTAATAAGTGCTTCGATTAAATTTGCATAGTCTTCAAGTTGCCCCTCAATTGAAGTCATACCATTCAAATAAATTCGCTTTAGATTTCCTTTTTCATCTAGATTATTTTCTAGAATAAGCTCGACCGCCCTCTTTGCCGCCAGTATCCAATGTTTCTGTTGGAAATAATCGCCTGCAAGAGCAAATGAAGTAGCCATCGCTGCCGTCCAGCCAACTATTAGCTTCTCGTCTCTGATGGGATGAATACGTTGTTCTCGGGACAAGTATAGTTTGTGAAGAATTTTATCAAGATCATCTGTGAAGTTACGCCCATATTCAGCTTCAAGCTCGGCGTAGGATTTAGAAAACCTCAGAATATTTAAGCCCTCAAAATTACCTTGTTCAGTAATACCGAATACTCCAATAGCAAGGTTAGACTCACTCTTAGTTAAAACCTCTTTAATTGAATCGATAGACCAGAGGAAGAAAATACCCTCGGCCCCTTCGCTATCAGCATCCGTTGCAGAATAAAACCCGCCTTCGGGTAACTGCATGTCTCTCAGCACATATTCTAGAATTTGGAAACAAACTCGCCTGAAGAAAACGCTTCCCGTGAGTTTGCAGCTCCATAAATAAGCAAGACTGAGCTGGGACTGGTTGTAAAGCATTTTTTCAAAATGGGGGACTAACCACTGAGCATCTACGCTATAACGATGGAAACCACCTGCAACCTGATCGTAAATTCCTCCACGGGCCATGGCTTCCATACTACGTTTAGCAAATTCCATCGCTGGAACATGGCGCTGACGATTTGCTCGATCCAGCATAAACAGAATCAATGGCTCTTGAGGAAACTTTGGAGCTCCCGCCAGTCCACCAAGGCTCCTGTCTTCTCGGTGCAATAGGGCCTGAGTTACATGCTGATATGTTTCTAAATCAAAATTTACTGCTTTTTTACGTTCACCTAGTACTCTATCGATAGCTTCGCCTATCTTTGCCGCACTAGATTCGAGCTCAGAATATTTTCCACGCCAGGCTTCAATTATCTGGCTCAATAATTTCATAAAAGTTGGTGGCGGAAAGTACGTGGCCCCAAAGAAAGGTTTGCCATCGCTTAATAAGAAATTAGACATAGGCCAACCACCGTGACCCGACATGAGTTGCACACCTGTCATGTAAGCTTCGTCAATATCAGGATATTGCTCCCGATCCATTTTTATACTAATGAAGTTTTCGTTAAGAACCTTGGCAATGTCTACATTATCGAAACTTTCCACCTCCATGACGTGGCACCAATGACATGTCGAATAGCCGATCGATAAAAATATTGGCTTATTTTCTTTTTTGGCGGTTTCGAACGCTTCGGTTCCCCAAGGATACCAATTCACCGGATTATGAGCATGTTGCAACAAGTAAGGTGAGTCTTCGCGAATCAACCGGTTAATGAAGATTGCTGATCCATCTTTGTTAAGATGCTCAGTTCTTTTATCATAAATTTCTTCTTTAGCGGCCTCTATATCGCGCAACTGTTCTTCGAGAGTAGTGTTGTTCTGAGAATCTTTCATCAGTATAGAGTAGCAATCCATAGGATTTCTCGTAACCCTTTGTTGCTCTTCTGTTATGGAGCAAAGCTCCAGTAAATGTTAAATTTCAACCCATCTTAACTTGGTGATTAGAAGTCTAATGGTATCGAAACTGAAGCAAACAAGGCGTAATTTTCTCAAATCGACTGCAGCCATATCAGGCGCGGCCGCTTTAACCTCATGTGCGGCAACAAATACACCAGTCGCCAATCAATCCTATGTGCCTAGCTTTTACCCTCAGCACAACGAACGTACCAAAGGCTGGCTAAGATTTCTCTGGCAGAAAGCAACTTTCCCTGACGACTGGAGCTATACAGGAGAAGAAGAGCTGCCATGGGGAATCGGTCTGCCCCGAGACGAAATTGACTGGGACTACAATGGTAAGGGCCCTCATCCCTGGTGGGACCAATACACTAGCGCGCCCATGTTGAGCTACCCGCGCTTTGATCTTGTAGATTCAAGCTACGCAGTTATGCTGATGGCTGACCAAACTCCTGCCTGGAGAGAAGTCTACACTCGTATCATGGACGAATTAGCCACCAGGCATACAGCATACTGGGCCGCCATCGATTGGAATACATTTATAGGCCCAAGTCCCAATAGGATGAAATACGAAGACTATCCAGAGTTAGCACCAGGCTTTCAGGCATGGCCAGAACGTGTTCGCGGTAATTATGATCGACCTGGCTGGACTGCTAACGGCGTCGAGCCTTGGGGTCTGCAACCTGATCCTATAGGCGCGGACGGAAATCTATTCTTTCGCGGCTGGTTAAACCTTCTCCTATCAATTTACAAATACGTTTCCGGAGACGATAAGTGGGAGCGGCCCTGGATGATTGCAGGATACGAGAACGAGCAGTTCGAATGGACCCAGCCCAGAATTGTTGATCATTTGCATAGACAATATACAGATCACCCAGAGGGGCCCCAGTGTGAGAACACCAAGATCTGGCCCATCTGTAACTCTTCAGCTGGATTAGGTATATATCTTTCAGATCAATTAGGTATAACTAATGCTCATGGCGTTTTTGAAAATTGGATCGAGTTCATGAAAGATAACTACATGAGCATCAACGAGCAGAACCAAATCGAATCGCTTACCTTGTACTATGATCCTTTGGCCGATTTTAAGGTAAATTTTCCAGGAGTTAGCGCCGGCACTGGCCTAGCGTTTTATTTGATGCCGCAATCACCAGAAATAGCCACCCAAATATACGATGGCCTGGCAAATACCCTAGGCTGGCGTGACCCAAAACGAGCAATTCAACCCAGCGCTCAAGGCCTAGCCCTCGCCAAGGCACTCGGCGACCATACCGCGGTTGCTCGCCTTAGCGCAGCTGCAGAGCGTTATATGGAACCGAAGTGGTTTGGTGATGACATGGATAAGTTTGGCTGGTGGTTCAATAACGGTGAACCCTGGCCTCGAGGTCAGGGTTCGGCACAGATGATGATTTCCGAAATTACCGAAGGGAACTGGGTCGAAGCTTTTAAGGTAAAACACCTTGATAAATATGCTGCGCCTACCGTAGAAGGTATAGACTTCCCAGCGTTAGGGGTGGACCAAGCCTGGAACGATAAGGAAAGTGGAGTTCTGCACGTAGCCACCTATGCCGCAGATCGAAATCGCTTAGGGGAAGAAACCGCGTGGCGGGTAACCGGTCTACCCGATGCCAACGAAGTGTTCGTGCTTGCAGATGGGGCGCCGGTCCAAAGCTTTGAAGTGATGAATGACAATTCCATTTTGATCCGCTCCGATATCAATCTGCACCGTTTCCAGATTTTCACCGGTTACTATGGACAGCAAACTGCACAGGCAACTAGTCCACCTGCGCCGGAAATAAATTCGAGCGCTTTTGTTGCTAGGCAGCGGACCGCGGCTGAGAATGCCCAAGCTGCCGAGTCCATATTGTTAAGCGGATCTGCAAATTGTCCCTGTTGTGCGGGCGCTGCGTAGAAACCTATTCCTTTTCAGAGACGCAAAAATGAGACTATATAAAGCAAATGTAATCGCCCTATTCACCCTACCTATAATCTGTTGGCCATCAACAGCAGCTGAGCTAGGGGACACACCAGTCCTTTTTAACATCGAAGAATTAATGGTGGGAGATCATCGCAGCGCTCAAAATATTGCTCGTAATAAGTTTCGCAACCCAGTTGAAACGTTAAACTTTTTTGGTCTCACACCAGACATGACTCTGATAGAGATCGGTCCTTCTGGGGCTTGGTATACAGAAATTCTAGCGCCTTACATGCGAGAACTTGGAAGATATTACGGAGCGCATTTTTCTCCAAATTCCGACAATGAATTTCAACGACGCAGCCTCGAGAGCTTTGAAACGAAAATAGGATCCAATCCTGATCTGTACGGAAAAGCCGTTATACGCCATTTACTTCCACCAAACGAAGTGGCAATCGGCCCGCTAGAAGGGGCTGACATCGCTCTAACCTTCCGCAATGTGCATAACTGGATGGCTCGGGACGAAGACGAAGATTTTTTCAATGCTTTTTTTGCCGCCCTTAAACCTGGAGGTATTCTAGGGGTTGTAGAGCATCGCGCACCAGACAGTGCTTCCCGCCAAGAAATGATCGACAGTGGCTATGTTAGCGAGGCCTTTGTAATTGGAATTGCTACTAAAGCGGGCTTTGAGTTTATTGGCTCTTCAGAAGTGAATGCGAATCCTAAAGACACTAAGGATCATCCAGAAGGGGTTTGGACTTTACCTCCAAGCTTTCGTATGGGAGATAATAACCGCGAAAAGTACTCTGCTATAGGCGAATCCGATCGAATGACTCTTAAATTTAGAAGGCCAGAATAGAGCCTGTTGGTTTCGGTTAGATCATCCGTTTTCTTAATCATGCGGTCGAATCTCGCGGATGTTAAAATTTCACCTTACAAGAGTGTGGCCTCACCTCTTTGAAAACCAACTGGATATCATGAGTTAACTTTAGTTGGAGGCTGTTGCTTCTTGCCTTATAAGGGAATATTTTCTATGACTGATTTAAAAGCTTGAGTATCGTAATTATGCGCATGCTAACTGCATTTGGACTTTGTTACTTATTTCAATTAATCGGGTTTTTGGGCAGCGCAAGCACTCTTCTCTTAATTTCGCCTCTACTTCTATTACCTCCCCCTTCCTATGCTCAGGAAGTAGTGGTTGGAGAGAATGAAGACGGCCGAATGACAGTTCGAGCCGTTCGTTTTGAAGGAGCAATTACTATCGATGGCGAATTAAATGAATCAATCTACGAAAATGTGGCCCCGATTTCTGACTTTATTCAGCAAATTCCTGAAGAAGGCGAAACTGCAAGCGAGAGAACCGAGGTTTGGGTTTTTTACAATGAAGATGCCATTTATGTGACTGCAAAGAACTACGAATCAGTTCCAGAAGAAGATTGGGTTGCAAATGAAATGCGTCGCGACACTTTTCAACTTCGGACCAACGATTCCTTCTCAGTAATGCTAGATACTTTCCTGGATAGGCGCAATGGCGTAGCATTTTTAGTCTCATCAATTGGAGGATTTTCTGACTTCGCAATTTCTAACGAAGGAGATCGTGGAAGAGGCGTAAACTTCGACTGGAATATTGTTTGGGATTCTCGTGTCGGGCGATTTGAAGAGGGCTGGACAGTCGAGATGGAAATTCCTTTTAGATCACTGCGATATGAACCAGGCGCTGAGCAAACCTGGGGAATACAATTTCGTAGAATAATCCGACGGTTAAATGAAGCTTCCTACTTGACTGAAATCCCCATCTCCGCCGCGATGGGGAACAGTCTCGTCGCCGGAATGTGGCGGATCTCCGAAGCCGCTAACTTAAGCGAGCTGAAAGTTCCTCCTCGCAACTTTAATCTAGAGATAAAACCATATGGACTGGGTACGGTAACTACTAATCGACTCGCTTCTCCTCCCGTTAATGGAAATTTTGATGGGGAAGGCGGTCTCGACGTAAAAGTTGGCATTACTAATAATCTTACCGCCGATTTTACTTACAATACTGATTTCGCTCAGGTGGAAGTGGATGAGCGTCAGGTGAATCTTACTAGGTTTAATTTATTCTTCCCGGAAAAGCGAGAATTCTTCCTTGAGGGAGAAGGCAACTTCGATTTTGTCGCTCCACGAACACTAGATGTCCCAACGATGTTTTTCAGTCGCCGCATTGGATTAGAACGAGGCCAGGTTGTTCCAATTAACACTGGAGCGAGATTAACCGGCAAAGTTGGAGATTTTGATATTGGCGCATTAAGTATAGGAACCGACGGAAGCGGATTGGAAAACATTGAATCCACAGAATTTTCAGTGCTCCGTATCAAAAGAGATATTTTGAGTCGTAGTCGAGTTGGAATGATTGTAACTGATCGGTCTAAGTCCATGATTAGTGAGGACTCTAGCCAACTTTACGGTATTGATGGTCAATTTAATTTTCTTGATGACTTCGAAATTAGCACCTATGCCGCGAAAACCAATACAAAGGGCCTTCCCAATAAAGACAAGAGTTATATGGGAAATTTTGCTTACGACGGCGACCTTTATGGATTTAGTTCAGGCTATGTTGTAGTTGAAGACAATTTCAACCCGGAAATTGGATTCAAGCGAAGAGACAACTTTAAGCAGTACGATGGATTCGCACGTTTCAGCCCACGCATCTCTTCCAGCGATCGCATTAGGCGCCTTGTCCTATTAGCACATACCGAGTCCTATTGGTCTGCTGACGAAGGCGTACTTGAAACTCGCGCCCACGGGGTAAATTTCACTACAGAATTCGAACGAGGCGATGCCTTTGCTGTAGCAATCAACGACGAATTCGAAATGCTAACGAAACCGTTCAAAATTGCGCCTAACACAATCCTTCAACCCGGCAATTATGACTTTACGAGCTATGAAATCTCATATCGGTGGGGGACGCAGCGGGATTTTAGCGGCAGGCTTTCTTATCGTGGCGGAGATTTTTGGAGTGGCACTAACGAAGCTATAGGATTTAGCGCCGGCCGTATCGAGTTATCCCCCCAACTTTCTGTGGAGCCAAGTTACTCTTTTAATAAAGTTAAACTGCCTGAAGGGAATTTTCGCACGGAACTTGGCCGAGTAAGGGTGACGTACACTATCTCACCGCGCATGTACTTTAGTGGATTAATGCAATATAACTCAACAGAGAGCTCTTTTAGCACCAATTTTCGCTTCCGTTGGGAGTGGGCACCAGGCAGCGAACTTTTTGTAGTTTATAGTGATGATCGCGACACTAATCCTTTCGACCGCCCTGATAGCTTTGAGTTACGAAATAGAGGTTGGGCTATCAAGTTCAATCGTCTTTTCCAAATCTGAATTAGTTTTTCAATCCGATCGAGTTATAATTTAGTATGAGAATTGGTCTAACCGACAACCAAACCCCCATTTTAAGGAAGAGGAAATACAATGAACTTAAGAAGATCGGGATTTTTTGCAATAGCTTTAGCTAGCTCGTTTTCTGTTCAAGCGCAGCAGAATACCATTCTGCCTGATTATCCCAATAACTATGCCGTTTTCGAAAATTTAGTACAGATGCCCGATGGGCGTGAAATGGGGTCAGGGAATGCGATTGACATTGATTCTCAAGGCAATATATGGGTTTTCGAACGGTGCGGTGGCAATCAAGGAGCGTGCTCCGAAAACAACGTCGATCCAATCCTTAAGTTCAGCCCGGAGGGTGAGATTTTAGCTAGCTTCGGCGCTGGAATGTTTGTCTGGCCCCACGGAATAGTCGTCGATGACGATGATAACCTTTGGATAATAGATGCCGGGGTTATTGATGGAGAAAAAGGCAACCAGATCTTTAAATTTAACCAGGAAGGTGAAATTCTAATTGAGTTAGGCGAGCCAGGCATTCGCGGCAATGGACCCGGAGAATTTGACGAGCCTTCGGATTTAGCCATAGGTCCGGACGGTACTATCTATATAGTCGATGGCCACATCAACCCGGATTCCAACCGTCGCATCGTTCACATGACAGCTGAAGGAGAATTTATTGAAGCTTGGGGTGAAAAAGGCTATGGACCATTGCAGTTCGAAGGACCGCACGCGCTGGCCGTGGATGATCAAGGCAACATATATGTAGGAGACCGCACCAACAACCGCCTTCAAATTCTTTATCCCGATGGAAGTTTAAAAGCCATTTGGACTCATTTAGGTCGCCCAAGTGGTGTTCGTATTCACGACAACATGCTTTATGTCGTTGATTCCGAATCTCGCGCTGCAGAAGGCCAATACGGTTACAACCCTGGCTGGCATCGTGGGATTTATGTTAGTACTCTAAATGGAATCATCACTGATTTTATTCCTGACCCCGGTCCTCACGGGGGCACGAGTTTTCCTGAAGGAATCGCTGTAGATGACAATGGTGTCATCTGGGGAGCGTCAGTTGGGGATCGGAAAGTAACTAAATACGTTCGTAATTAACGAATGATTCGATATCTTTCCTAAAGCTAAACTCTAAGCACCCATTGCACTACCTTACTCCTTTGCGGAATTGAAAAATGAAAAGCATTAGTCTAAAAACGTTCTTAGCCTTATTTTTAGTTCTACCTACCATCGGTTTTGGCAATAATCATGACAAAAGTGATCTTTCGCTAGAAGTATTGATTAATAGCGGTCATCGCAGCCCGGAGAATATAGCCCGTAATAGTTCGAGGCACCCCATAGCGACACTAGAGTTCTTTGGTTTGGAGAAAAACATGACGGTGGTTGAAATTCTCCCTGCTAGCGGATGGTATACGGAAATCATTGCGCCTTACGTGGCAGAAGAAGGTAAGTTTTACGCTGCACATTTTTCGCCGAATTCAAACTTAAATTATGCAGCCAGAAGCCTTGAAGGGTTTGAAGAAAAAATGACCGCAGAGTCCGAAATCTACGGGAAGGTTACTATCAGACACATAGACCCTCCTCACGAAGTGATCATCGCCCCTCCTGAAAGCGCTGACATAGCAATGACTTTTCGCAATGTACACAATTGGATAATGGTCGGTCAGGAACTAGAATATTTTGAAACCTTCTATGCTGCACTTAAACCGGGAGGAATATTAGGCGTAGTTGAGCATCGAGCACTACCTGGAGCCAGCATAGAAGTCATGGAGACGTCGGGCTATGTCACTGAAGATTATGTTAAAGAAATTGCTGCTAAAGCCGGCTTTGAATTTGTTGACTCTTCAGAAATTAATGCTAATCCGAAGGACTTAACTGAATATCCCGGAGGTGTGTGGAGTCTGCCCCCGAGTTATCGACTTGGAGACCAGAACAGAGACCATTATACAGCGATTGGTGAGAGCGACCGCATGACATTAAAGTTTGTTAAACCTACAAGTAACTAACTATTACTTAAGACATAAAGCCAAAAACAATAGCGTTTATTAATTTCAAAAGAGAACATTGCTTATGTTAGTTAACGTAGAGTTTCATTATGATTTTGCCAGCCCGAATTCATACTTTAGTCACCGCATTATTCCAGGCATAGAAGAGAGAACGGGGGTAAAATTCAAATACGTTCCAATCTTGTTAGGCGGAATATTTAAGGCTACCAACAATAAATCCCCTATGGAGCAATTTGCTGAGGTTAAGAATAAGCAAGAATACAATGCCCGAGAAACGGAGCGCTTTATCGACAAACATAACCTTAAAAAGTACACGCGTAACCCCCATTTTCCCGTGAATACATTACATATAATGCGTGGCGCTTGTTATGCGCTAGGCAAGAGCTTTGAAGCAAACTACATCGAGACGATGTATCAATGCATGTGGGAACGCGGCCTAAATATGAGTGATCCAGCAATTATTGAACAAGCACTAAATGAATACGGGTTGCCTGCGGCCGACATAATTGCTGCAACACAAGAACCAGCTGTCAAACAAATCTTGTTAGACAGTTCTACGACATCGGTGGAGAAAGGCAACTTTGGTTCGCCTACGTTCTTTGTAAATGACGAGATATTTTTCGGCAAAGATCGGCTGAGGGATGTTGAAGAAGAAATTCTTGCTCAACTACGATTCTAATCCTCTCGATCGAAATAGCGAACTAAAGCAATTGGTTCTCTAAACGAAAGCGGCTGAATTATCATCTCGACTCTTAGTCGTTTACCTTCGTTTTCTATTGTATAAATTTCCGTAGAAAAACCACCATCTCGCGGCCTGGCTTCAACAATCAACGCACTTTGCTCGATATTCCCCTCTGACCAATCTGACCCTCCGCCCTCGAAAAAGTCATTTGCTGTTGTGCGGCGACGGCGGCCATCGGTATGAAAAACTCTTATGTAATTATCTTCATATGTAAACCGGAATTCTGGGTCCTTGAACTCAACCATTAAAACATCGTCATATGAAATTCGATCGTAGAGTTCATGCTCGGGTGGACCTCCTCTATAGAAATCCTCTTGGCGATTAAAAAAGCCTCGACTTCCTCTCCCACCACCTGCTTCTATAGCCTCTTCTACTTGATCATCAGTGTTATCTGATAATTCATCATTAATTACCCACCGACCTATTATTTGCGATCCAATAGCCGTCTGAGCATTGAGCTGTGGAAAACTCAAAGCAACCAAACAGAGCAGGGATAATTGAAACACCACAGCGCATTGTCGCTTGGTTGAATGATCTTTAAATCCCATAGAGCTTACTTATTGATTTCTTTCCGCCATTCTGCAATAGCCAGCCCAATTTCATCAGGGGAATCTTCCTGTAAAAAATGATTACCAACTACCGTGATTTCTTTTTGGTTAGGCCACGAACGACAAAACTCTCTCTGTGGCCCTGTAAGGATTGCACCAGGCTCTGCATTGATAAAAAGCTTAGGTATTTCAGATTGCGAAAGCCATTCGGCATAGCTTTGAACCAATTCAACCACTTCGGCAGGCTCGTCATCGATTGGAATTTGGCGCGGCCAAGTCAAAGTTGGCCTTCGGTCTTCTCCAGATTTAGTAAAAGGCCTTCTATACACTGCCATTTCTTCTTCGCTCAATTCTCTGATTATAGAGCCAGGTAACACCCTTTCAACAAATACATTTTTCTCCAGCACCATATCTTCGCCCGCAGGAGACCTAAACCCCTGAAATACAGCCCTAGCAGCTTCAGGCCATTCATTCCAGTTAACCGGACGAACAATACCTTCCATATAGGCAATACCCATTACAGAAGTTTTATTGCGATTCGCCCAGTCAAAACCCAACGCTGATCCCCAGTCATGAATAACAAACGTTACTTTATCTTCAACCCCTATGAGCTCTAACGCAGCGTCCCAATAATCCCTATGTTCTAAAAAAGTGTAACGATCTGGTCCTGAATCTTCTAACTTGTCTGAATCTCCCATACCAATCAGGTCAACGGCTATGCACCGACCCTGGTCAGCAAGGTGCGGCATAATATTACGCCACAAATAAGAAGAAGTGGGGTTACCATGCTGAAAAACTATAGGGTCACCCTCGCCCAACTCCACATAACTCAGAGTTTTACCATTTACACTTACACTTTTCTTCGGGTGCTCCTTAGCACTAATCATTTGATACCCCAATCGTTTCAAAGGAAATTGAGCATAAACTGCAAACTTGCACATTTCAAATGTAAAAATTAATTTTAGTGCTCTTTAGAATACGATCCGGATTCAAGAAAAAGGAAAGGTACTTCTCTCGCATGGCAGACTAGAAACACTCATTACAACGAAAGATAACGTCGCACCACAATTTTACTTTTATTGAGGAAGCCTAATTCAAAATTGGCATCGTTAATTGATCATACCCCTACTTATTAGTATGCTCCTCTTCCGCACTTAATCCAGAGATAAGTAAAAAACGGGGGAAAACTGGAATGACAATGCAACAAACACCTCTTCTGATGTCGCGGATTCTAGGTCGTGGAGCAGTACTGGATCCAGCAATTGAGGTCGTAACACAGCAGGCCGAAGGCACACATAGACAGACTTTGAAGGAAACGTGGGACCGAGCCAATCAGGTGGCCCATGCATTGAACGCACAAGGTATCGAAGTAGGAGACCGTATCGGCAGCTTTATGTGGAATAACTATTACCACTTAGAGCTATACCAAGGTGTTCCTTCGATGGGAGCTGTCCTTCACACCTTGAATATCAGGCTTTCGTCGACAGACCTAGAATACATAATTAATCATGCGGGCGATCGCGTAATTTTTGCAGACGAAGATTTACTCCCTTTGTTAGAACCCTTGTGGGAAAAAATTCCCTGCGTCGAGCTTCTGGTGATCTGCCGCCACGGCGAAGGTGGAGAAAGTTCATTCGAAAATCAAATCGATTATGATGATTTTATAAAAGACCAACCAATAGAATTTGATTGGCCAGATATTGACGAAAATTCACCTATGGGTCTTTGTTATACCTCCGGAACAACGGGCAAACCAAAGGGAGTTATGTATACCAACAGATCAACCTATCTACACACTTTAACAGAATCCCTAACTGACTCGATGGGGCTTTCTTCTTTAGATTCGTTACTAGGTATAGTGCCAATGTTTCACGCAATGGGCTGGGGACTACCATTTGCAGCTTCCATGCTTGGCTGTAAGCAAGTTATGCCACACCGATTTATGTTACCTGACATCTTTTTGAAATTAATCGAAGATGAAAAAGTTAGCGTATCTGCGGGGGTACCAACAATTTGGCAAGGAGTAAGAGCTGCTCTCGAAGCAAATCCTGAGAAATATGACCTTAGCATATTGAGCAGGATGACCTGCGGCGGTTCTGCACCTCCCGTTGAAATGATGCGTTGGTACTGGGAGAAATACAATGTTGAGATGATCCAAGGTTGGGGTATGACAGAGACCAATCCACTTGGCACACTATCACGCAAGGTTTCTAAACGCTCGCAGATTGGCATATCTGAGGACAAGCAATTCGAAAATGTTGCTAAAGCCGGGCTTACTATGCCGGGTCTCGAAATTGAAATCTTTGATGAAGAATGGAACCGCCTACCTCATGATGGCGAGGCTGTCGGTGAGCTTTGTATTAAAGGTCCGTGGATAGCTTCAGAATACTTTAACGATGACCAACCTGATAAGTTCCACGATGGATGGCTAGTTACGGGAGACGTCGCTAAGATAGATTCGGAACAATACATGATCATTTCTGACAGATCAAAAGATCTAATAAAGTCCGGCGGCGAATGGATTTCCTCAGTTGACTTGGAAAACCATATCGTAGCAATGCCTGATGTTTCGCAAGCCGCAGTAGTGGCTCAACCCCACCCCAAATGGGACGAGCGTCCAGTAGCTCTAGTGGTAATGAATGAAGGAGCAGAACTGAACACTGATGCCGTAACCGAACATTGCAAAAGTATTTTTGCAAAGTGGCAACTGCCAGATGAAGTTATTGCTGCCGATAATATTCCCCTCACTTCAACCGGTAAGATTGACAAAAAGGCGATTAGGGCAAAACTTGACGAAGAGGGTTATCAATTACCTGATCTGCGGTAATAAATTAACACAAGACCAACTAAGGGCCATTCTATTGAGCCCCTATGCTTTTTATTCGTTCTATATTTCGAGAGTGGGGGCGTCAGATAAAAAATTATGCCTAATCTACTGTCGGCTGGGATCAGTAGGAGCATATTCCGCTCCTTCTAAATCAGCACGACGCGCTCCTGCCAGAATGCCAGGCAAAGCATAGTTGCCTTCGTGACAAGCATACTCAAACATTTGCTCGTAACTGAGATTCATCGGTAACTCACCACTCCAAGGCTGTGAATAGTTTTCAAGATCAGTAACCGTAAATTGATATAGAATCTTATCCGCCGCTACCCGAGTAAATCGCTCTACTACTTTCATTTCGGTAGAAGCGTAGAACCGATGGTCCAGTGACGACCGCAAACCCTGTTGAGGGTGAAAATTTGTCGTTTCAACAACTAATGTATCGTTTTCGTAATAACCAATAGAATCACCTAGCCAAGAATTCGAAGATGGTTCTTGGAATTCCCCACCGATACGCACGATGCGCGCATCATGAACCATCTCTGCCATTAACACTACATAGTCTTGTGTTTGTACAATTTGTGTAAGATTGTTGTAAAGTACAGGAAGCTTCGGTGGCCCTGGTGAAGAACCAAAGCCTATAACACAACGCTCACCTATCGGCCTAATTTCCGGCCCATCGTAGGTGTTTCTCTGATCCATTGCTGCTTCAAAGTTGGCTCGTCCCAATTCGGTATAAGGAAGTCTGCCATCTAAAGGATCAACGATTATAGAAGTTCTGACTCCACCATCAATTAAAGCAAGACGATCTCCTGGATCCATCCAGAAAGTATTATAACCTCCAACGTTTTGCCCAGCTGTTGGCGCTTTCCGATCTGGGTTGCTGGGAAGATTACTCGCTTTCATTCCAGCTTGGAATATCGACTCTATCCGCAATGCTTCTTCTTCTGAAATAATTAGCTCGCCTCCGAAGCGTTGATCTCGTTCCAAATTTGTTTGCGTAGCAATTGACCAGATCCCCTGTATATCCGGCACACCAAATTCGGTCTTTGGTGATATGTATTCAGTTTCAGCAGCCCCAAGAGTTAGAGATACAACCGTTGCGGTCATTGCCACCATAAAGCGCATTCTATAAATCCCTATAGCACCAAAATAATAATTTGTTAGGCCTAACACCAATAAAGTAACTAAAACCACGTTTAAAACCATCAATGCTCTATCATGCCACAAATATCCAACCCATGCCCAACCTAATGTTCCAAACAGGCCAAACCACA
>PBNR01000079.1 GCA_002723195.1 Gammaproteobacteria bacterium
AAGAAAGAATTGGATGAAGATGGTAAGGAGCAGATGAATTGCAAAGTTTGCAATTATTCTTGGAAACGATTTCATCTTTTGGGTGGAGTTGAAGGTGGTGGCGGCGGTGATGGCGGCTTCGGGTGATTAATCCTTAGCCAGTGACCGTATCGCTTCCAGATGCATGGCATTGAGGTCTGTCTGGGGCTTATGCCCTGAAACTGAGCTGTTTTGGTGTCCCAGATAGCCGATATTTGTAGTATCGTTCAGGTATGAATATTAAGAAAGTTAGCTTAGATACATGGATACAATTAATAGGCATGCTTGGCTTATTGGGTGGCTTAGTTTTTGTTGGGCTAGAAATGCGCCAGTCACAACAATTAGCTTTAGCTGCTCAGCAAACTGCTAGAATGCAAGTATGGACAGATATGGTTAATGCCTTTACCGAAGCAGAAATTAATTATCCCGACGGAATTGGGGACTTTAATCCGGAAGCGAACATAGCCAATTCGGCATTATGGATTTTTGAAAATGATTATCTGCAATACGACTTGGGGCTCATGGACGAGAACATATGGCAGGCAAAGATGAATCCCTTGAGGCGAACCTATAATACTTGCGTGGGACGTCAGGTGTACACTCAAAGAAAATCTTCATTAGATACCAGACTAGTTCAACTAATTGATTCGCTTTTAACCGAAGAATGCGTAAACGAACCTTTTAATGCTAGTGCAATTGAATAAATTAATAACAACAATAAATCTACTCTGCTTTTCTGTTGGTATAAATACGGATTAATTATGAAGAAATTTAGTTTAGATATATGGATTCAGCTGTAAGTGGTGCTTTAGTAACCTATGCGCCCTAAATAAAAAATAAACTTTAAGGATTTAATATGAAGTTACTCCCAACGAAAATTATAGCCTTGGTCGCCATGATTGGAATTTGCTCAATTTCTAATGCGGATTCCGGATATCGCTCGGTGAATAGCTGCATGCTCAACGAAGGAAAAACTATGGATGATATCCGTATCGCCAATTCTAAATGGGTTGAGTTTGTAAATGAAAATGTTGAAGGCGGCAATATTAATAGTCATATCATTACAAGTGTTGTAGGCGATATGACTCCGGGGAAATTCCAGTTTGTTGACTCTTTTCCATCTTTGGAGTCTTGGGCGGCACATTTAACAGCTATCGAATCTATCGCCGAAGGCATAGCAATAGATGCAGAGATAAGGGAAGCAGCAATTTGTGCTGAGAGCAAATTATACAAGGCTGAAGAAAGCTAAAAGGACTTAACTGCTAACTAGCTCGTCCTACCTGCCCTTGCCGTATTCCGAAGGCCGGACTTTAATAGATTTAAAAATTATCGACTTACGGAACATCTTACAATATACATACCTTTTTGCTGTTCCAGATTAACCTTTTTGTTCAATTAACCCCCCAAAACTATTTGGAGGTGCGCCTATAATTAGACCCCCGGGGGGATTTTCGCGCATATTAATTGTTATAGTTCCTGCCTAGATACATTTAAGATGATTTTAAAAAATAATAATTAGGATTCAACATATGCAATCTTTAGAATCTACTGAGAATAAATACCACTGGGCAAAACTTAGTGCTGAGCAATGGCGAGACAGAGCAATTGGTTGGCTGATAATTATCTTATTTGCTCTGGTTGTACCTGATATAAATCTTTTTATTAACTTCTCTGCTCTCGTATATGCCTTTTTTTTAA
The DNA here is from genome assembly GCA_002723195.1 of Gammaproteobacteria bacterium. Taxonomy (GTDB): domain Bacteria; phylum Pseudomonadota; class Gammaproteobacteria; order Pseudomonadales; family Pseudohongiellaceae; genus UBA9145. The sequence continues at coordinate 1,717 of PBNR01000079.1, forward strand.
CTATGATAGTTGCGGATATACTAGAGCGCCTTTACAAACTTCACTTCAGCGTCACTTTGCTAACCTTGGGAATTCCAATGGGAATCGTTTCCTCTAGTGTTGGTTTAGTGCAAATGTTTATCGTTTATAACGCAGATTCGGCTACTGTTATTGCTGTCAGTGGTGGTACGAGCATTATGCTTCTTACAACTTTTTATGGGTTGATTTTATGCGTAATTGGTTTTTCTTTGTACAATGACGATGAAAATAATATCAATACGTCACCAATAAATCTTAAAACATTTTTATGTTTGACTTGTTTTGTTTACGGATCAATTTACGTCTCGATGATTGTGGGCCCTAGCAATCCAACAACTGGTTACGATTACTTAAGCATACAACCACTTTTATTAAGCCTAGGGCTCTTGATTTTATTCCATCTCTCTAGGGCAAAGAAAAAGGGAATGGCTGAAAATATCTGTGATGCATCCATTGCAACCACCATAACAAGTATAATGATAGCATTAATAATGCTTTACTCTAATTTTGGCTCAGATCCTAACTTTGAGAACATAGGAGTAAACCAATTTCTGGAACTAGCGAACTATGCTAATTATGGATTACTTTATGGTGGCAGCTTATATATCTTTTCTTTTCTTCTTTCACTCTATACGAATGAGTTCCATAAAATTAACTTTAAATTGAGGAACTGGCACTTGGTCGAAGCTTTTAGCTTTTACGTCTTCATGACATTGGCAGCACCTAGTTTATTTGAACTAGTTTAAGGTATACCCAAAAAAACGAATTATAAAAACGCTGATTTACTAAAGTCGAATTAGAAAAAATTGGAGTTTATATTTTTAGAGGAGAGTTAATATGAATTGGGAAGCGTTAGGGGCAATTGGTGAAATTATAGGAGCGGCCGCTGTTCTGGCTACGCTGTTCTATCTCGCGGCACAAATCAAAATGCAAAACCGTCAATTAGAAAAATCTAATGATCATGCGCGCGCTCAAACTTCGGTGCAAATTAACGATCAAGCTCTTGAGTTTGTCGATATTTTGATGCGAGACAAAGAATTCGTAGAAATCTATCGCAAGGGATTAAGCAATCAACCTTTAAACGAAAATGAAGTCGTTCAATTTTCATATTTTATTGTGCGGATGGCGGGTTTGCTCGAATCTAACGTAACTGCTGCGAAGGCTGGAGTGAGCTTTGAGGGGGATTATGATGTGGAATTTTTGTATGGAAACCCCTTTATGCACAAACTTATAAATACCGATGTGGGAGAGCGTTGGTTCAAAGAAGATGCTCGTATGCTGTTTAGCGAGGAATTCTTGTCCAATATTTCTGCATATAGAAACAAGGACTTATCCAACACCGCTTCAACTTGAAAATATTTAAGTGGCCCTGATAATCAGGACCCCGGGAGCTTTTCGTCCCTCTTAGTTGTTATAGTTCCTGCCTATATATTTAAGATGATCATAAGAAATAAAAAGGGTGAGGCAATTTATGCAATCTTTAGAACCTGCAGATAACAGATTTTACTGGGTGAAGCTTAGTGCTAAACAATGGCGAGATAGAGCGTTTTTCTGTCTCGTTATTGTTCTAATAACTATGTCCTTGCCGAATTTAGCCACTTTTACCAATGTCCCTAGTTTAGCGATTGGGTTCGGTGCGACTCTTCTAACTGCCGATGTATTAGAACGCTTACACAAAATACCCCTTAGCGTTACTTTGTTAAGTCTGGCTATACCAATGGGTATAGTTGCTTCGACTATCGGGCTAGTATCCATTTTTTCATCCTTTAGTTCAGGCCCCGCAAATGTGCAAGCGGTTAGCATTGCTACCAGCATTATGCTTCTCACCACCTATTACGGATTAATTCTTTGTGTAATAGGTTATTCATTGAACAAAAATGACGATTCCTACTTCAAACCTTCGTCCGTCGGACTAAAAACATTTTTACTCCTGATATCTTTAAACTATGGTCTTATTTTCTGGGGAATATTTCAGAATGGTAACCCAATTGTATTTCTGAGCGTAAAACCGCTACTGCTGGTTATAGGTCTCACAGTCTTATTCCATTTTGCAAGAGCAGAAGAGAAAGGGCTCGCTGAGAATATCGCTGATGCCTCCATAGCAAGTATTATACTTAGCATAATGATTGGGCTTGTGATGCTTTATTCTAGTTTTGGGGCAGACCCTAGCTATGAGTACATGGGGGTGAATCAGTTCACGGAATTAGCAAACTACGCAAATTATGGATTATTTTATGGTTGCAGCCTGTATGTCTTTTCTTTCCTTCTTTCCCTCTATACGAATGAGTTTCAAAAAATTAATTTTAAATTAAAGAACTGGCACATGATTGAAGCATTCAGCTTTTACGTCTTCATGACATTAGCAGCACCTAGTTTGTTTGAGCTAGTTTGAGGCGTACCTAAAAAACGAATAATATAAACGCAGATTTACTAAAGCCAAATTAGATAAAACTTGGGGTTAGCTATGAGGCTAATACTACTTTATTTATTAACACTCGTACTGGTTGCTTGCGGAGAGATTAGCTTTGAGGTTGGTTTTGGTGGGGTAGGTTAAATTCGTGTTCAAATCTAGGAGGGATGCAGAATGAAAAGACAGATACTCGCCTCAACAATTATGTTTATTAGTTTATTTTCTATTTTGTATATTTTGTCGACCGGCCTTGTAAGAAATGTTTACAGCAATGGCCTAAATACTGTGCTATTTATTTTACTCTCAAGCATTTACACATCCTATAGAACTAAACTTAATTTTGGATACGTTTTGTTGGTAATTACAGTTCCAATCTGTGCATGCGATATCTTGTCATCATTATTAATGAGTTTGGGGGATTCTTATGAAGATGGGCCGGAATCATTCTTGAGAATGTCTGAGCGCTTGTTCGTTGTAGTTTATGGCGCAATTCTTTCTTCTATTGGGTATTTTCTATGTCCAAAAGAACCAGATTTTTTAAGCGCAAAACCACTTAATTACTATGACATCGCTATTCTGATAACTGCCCTAAGTGTCTGGTTAGGCTTCGCCGTTATCCCTATGGGTGAGTTAGAAAGATTTTTGTTTCTTCCAAGTGTAATCTTCGCCATCGCCTTTATCTCTATGTCAGTAAGTGCTGCCATGTTAAGAGGGAATCGACTCTCGGCAGCAGCAATCGATGGTTCAGTGGCAGCAGTGCTTTTTGGAATAGTTATCGCGGCTTGTTTATACTTTTCGTCTTTTAGGGTAGCGGGCACTATCGGCCCGATATTAGCTGTGTCGCTAATCTCTGCAATCTACGATGCATCTTTTACTATGCGGGTTTTTTTATAACGATAAAGCAGCAGACCATATCAACCGTCAGCTTTACTACGAAAAATTGGCACATTATTGAAGCTGTGGCATTTCTTGTATTTATGGTTTACGGTCCTCCGACAATCTGGGAGGCCAGCGGCCTTAATTTAGTTTTACCAACCAACATATCAAACCCGCATTTGAATCAAAATTAGAAAAGAATTGGGGATTAGAGAATGAGAGATGCAAAGTATGATTATTTACAATTTAAATGATAGGCTTTTTAAGAAATACTCATATAAGGTGCACGAATGATAGAGTTAAACGAAGAAGTAAAAACGTCCAATGGTCCGATTTCAATACATGGATTTTATGATTCACGTTTTGAAAGCGTTAAGAAAGAGTTTGCGCAAAATTTTTCTGAACGCGGAGAGGTTGGTGCTGGGGTTTCCATAGCCTTAGAAGGCGAGATTGTAGTAGACCTGTGGGGTGGCATCGCGGATGCTGAATCAACAAAACCATGGGCTAGGGAGACTATGCCAGTGGTATGGTCTTCAACGAAGGGAGCGACTTCAATTTGTTTGCATACTCTAGCCTATCGAGGTCTTTTGGACCTTGATGCTCCTGTTTCTGAATATTGGCCCGAGTACGGTGTGGGAAACAAAGCTGCTACGACGGTTAAGATGTTTTTAAACCACACGGCAGGTTTGCCTGCCATTAAAGAACCTGTCCCAGCGAATGCTTACTATGATTGGCCACTGATAATTAAGATTCTAGAGGATGCCGAGCTTTGGTGGAAGCCAGGAACGGAACAGGGATATCATGGACTGACAAAGGGTTTTTTGTGTGGTGAAATTCTCCGTCGAATTACTGGAAAGACTATCGGTGAGTTCTTAAAGTCTGAATTTTCAGAGCCGCTTGGCCTTGAATTTTTTATGGGTCTCCAAGATGGGCAGATGGGAGACGTGGCTACAATGATCTTTCCTGAACAAACGGAACCAACCGCTGATTTCTTCCTAAGCGTGGATGCGAATCCAGAGGGAATTCAGGCGAAATTATTCAATAATGATGGCGGGCACATGGGAGAGTTTCAAACACCAATCGCATTAAAATCGGAAATTCCTGCAGCAGGCGGACTTGCAACAGCTAGAGGTCTCGCAGGGATTTATGCGCCTTTTGCCTGTGGAGGCGAGTTAAACGGATATCGCTTTGTTGATCAAGATCAATTACAGCGCATGGCAAGCGTTAGTTCTGCTTGTGGACTCGATAAAGCATTATTGGTTCCGATGAGGTTCAGCGAAGGCTTCACTAAGGCTATGGATAATCGATTAGGTAAGCCCGGAAATCAAGATTCAATTTTAATGTCTGAAGACGCGTTTGGTTGTCCCGGGTTTGGAGGATCAATTGGATTGGCTGACCCCGGGGCTAGGATGTCCTTCGGTTATTGTATGAATAATATGGGAGAGGGCACTGCCCTGAATCCGAGAGGACAGAGCTTACTAAACTCAACATATAAGAGTCTTGGCTATCGTTTAAATAAATTTGGCCGCTGGTGCGCCAGTTAATTCTCGAGGCGCTAATATACATTCGTATTCAAGAAGTATTATTCTAATAATCGATGTAAATTAGCAGCAACAGAAAAACAGAGTAGGGTTATTGTTGTTAGTAGTTTTTCATGATTGCAATATTAATCGAGTAAATAAGATTGCAGATACTATTAATTGCCAAACAAGAGCAATAAAAAAAAGACCTGCGATTGGCATTAGCGCCAATAGCAAAACAAGAAATCCGTTAACCCAGTAAATTAATATATACATATACCATGCCAATTTCTTGCGTTCTTCTTCATTCAATAAAAACCTAGTACTTAGATAAACTAAGATAACAGCTACTAGCAAAATACTAATTAGGCCATAGCTTGAAAAAGTCCATATATTTTGAGTTCCGAAAGATAGAGCAACAGCGGGGAGTAACGAACCAAACGCAGCAGCAAAGGAAAAACTTAACATACAAAGCGTTCGATGTTTTGTTAAAGGGCTGCTTTTCCCTTCCTTAGAACCTATGGCGATAACTAGGCCGGAGAAACCTGCCAAAACAATCGCAAATTCCGTAATGCTGGAGGTATAGGATGCATCCATAGTAAATCCTTAGGTAGCAGCATAAAAGCAGAGTAGGGTTATTGTTGTTAGTAGTTTATTCATTCTACAAGTGTTAATCGGATTTCGATTTTTTCGCCATCATTAGTTTCAATGCGTATAAAAAAGACGTTTTCCTCAGGGCGTTCGTAACTCAGACTGCGGTGAGAGCCGTCACTTATTCCTTTAAAGGCTACAAAGCTGCTACCGATTTCAGTTAATTCAAAGTTGTGAGCATTAATATTTTCTGGCTCCAACGAATTGTTAAAAAGTTGTAGATTTAATTCTAAGCTGTCGTTGATTTCTGTGATGTGAATAATTTCAACAAATCTTGTTTCTGATTCTTCGCTAGAACGGACTAAAGCAGTGATCGTACCAGCGAGCGGGGGTAGCCATATTTCTTCTAGAACACCGCCATCTCTTGGGCCTTTCCAGTTTCCAGTGAGCCAACTTAGACGGTCTATTGATAGTGTTTCATCGAGAGCTGACTCAGCCTGCCCATAAGAAACATTGACTAGTGCCATTAAAAGGAAGGCTGTAGTGATTAGTTTGTTCATACTCATACTCGAACGATACTACAAATATCGGCTTTCTGGGATATCTTTGGGGATACAAGATAGGGGATTTTAGGACATTATACTGGGTGCATGTCACACACCCGCCGGGGGTTGTGTAGTTAATCATGGGCTACTTGTATAGCGGAAAGCCACTATTACCGTTTTCACAACAAATAGCTATCTTCTGCACCGCTGTACTCTGAGCATAAGCAGTCGGAAACATACCAACATCCTTCGCTGTCTGGATAGTCAGGTTTACGGCAATAATTCCAGTTATATCTTCAATGTTCTGTCAGACATGTTTGTTCTCGAAAATTTTTCAAAACGTGATATGACTAGTATCAGTTATATAAGAACAGTATTAATCCTTATCCTCGTTAATTTCTTCTTCCGTTTTTCCCTTTCGCAATTTGGCTAACTCTTTCTGATACTCTTCCTCGGAAAGTGCGTGCCATCCACAACACTTGCCACTGGGACTTCTGCCACAGCCACATTCCATAACTAACTCCTTATATTTTGTTAAATTCATTAATAAATATCGGCTAAGTAAGGAGGCTATATCGTGGTAAAGCATTCCGCCTCTAAAGACCCTTAGAAAATGTCTGAGTTTTCGGGGGCTTCAGAGTAGACATTTTGAGCCCCTTGACAGTGAACTCAAGGACTGTAAATCTAAGAAATACGAGGGATTAAAGGATTGTTGATTCCCATTAAAGACTTTGAAGAAGGCCTCGGGCACTATTCAATATTAGAAGTCTCTGTAACCCCTGCAGTTTCCATAGAACGGGGATTAGAGTCCCATCCAGCAATTAAAAAAGGACAAAAATAATGAGTGAAAAAATAGCTGATTTTGAATTAAAGCATAAGGGTACGAGTTACGCCGAAGGTGAAAATGGCAAGTTGATCGCTTCAGTAAATTGGGAAACAGAAGGCGAAATGGAGGTCTATGGTGTCGTCTATGGTACTCTCAAGGTAGTCCATGACATCAGCGACCCTGATGCGAATGGTGGAACTTGCTCTTGGGCAGGTGAAGGTTTTATGCCGGATGGCACTAAAGCGATAGGATTTCAGTCAGGCACGTGGGAAAAAGCTGGCAGTCATGTCTGGAAATTAAGCATGACCGGGAGAGACTCAAAGGAAGGAGCCGTAAGAACGGAAAGCACTATAGCCTTAGAAACTCTGACTTGGTCTGGCACAGTTTATAAAGCATAAGGTTTATGCGAAGCTAGTTGTTTGACCGGTTAGCTTCGCATTCTTTAATGCCCTGTACTTCTCAACAGACACTTCATAAAAGACTCGACAGATATGGATTATCTTATATCCTTACTTAAGCAGAAATATGAATCTTAATTACAAGTTTCACTTCAACTTTGGTTGATAGATTAATACGCGACTTAAGATTTTGTGATGTCACTTACCTGTCATAAGCATCTATGACACCACAAATATTTATCTCTTTCTAACTAAAAAGTCGCACTAAGGCCTTTCTTTGCTTCTTCATCATCGATTACCGGGGTTATGGTCACATCAACCAGTGATGCCCATTGAGCAGTTAGTTTTGTTACGTCTACCGGATCGGCTTCGACCAAATGAAAACCATACTTACTGCCAGGAGCATGCCAGCGACCAATAGTTTTAACACCCTCAGGGTCAGGGCCTCCCGTTTCTAAAAATTGTTTCATACCTCTTTCATAAGTATCAGAGCTAAACGCCCATTCAATCATGTGTTTCATAAAATTAAACTCCTTAATCAGTAAATAACTTTTCAAACAGAATACTAAATTATCTTGCAAAAGAAATCGACGCGGGAGCTTTGAAGAAGCTAACGTCCTTAAATAGAGGGACTTGATTAGTGGTATATCTTGATGCAATCAGAAAGCTAGGTATTGGTTAAGTCTTTGTATCAGCAGCAACACAAAAGCAGAGATCTTATTCGTATTTAATTTTGGGTTGCGGAGTTAGCTAAGGGAAAAATTCTGCCTTCATGCACTGTGCCCCAGATAGCTATATCCCCAATGTCTTGTGTTGTCGCCTCCAAAGGGTTTTCAGATAATACTGTGAAGTTAGCTAGTTTGCCGGGCTCGATTGAACCTACTTCGTCTTCCATTCTCAATGAATAGGCAGCGTCTAGAGTAACAGCTTGTAGAGCGCGAGCTGCACTTATGCGCTGGCTTGGTGCTGGCGCGTTGCCATTGACTGTAATTCGGTTAATGGCATTAGACATTAATCTAAGTGGCTGTCCTGAGGCCATCGGGGTATCCGCATGCAGGGAGAATGGTATGTCCGCTCGCACCAAGTCGCCCAGTCTCACCATTTCGTGAGATCGCTCTGGTCCAATTCCCACCTCGCTGTAACGATCGGCCAGTACGATAGGATAAAACGGATTGGCACTGACAATTGCGCCTAATTCTTTCAGGCGACTGACTTGATCTAGGCGTGAAAATCCGAAGTGCACAATAACCGTACGATGATCCTGGCGAGGATTACGATTCATGTTGGTTTCAAGGTTCTCTAGAATCATGTCCAGTCCGGCGTCACCATTTTGATGCACATGGATCTGGTAGCCAGCATCCCAATATATTTGAAACGCTGAAGTGAAGAGTTCGGGCTCCATGAGCCACTCACCATGATGCCCATCTAAATAGCCTTCGCTCATCTGCATGAGCTGGCTGAACATTGCGCCATCTGCAAAAAGCTTTATTTGCTTGGGAATAAACTCGGTCATGCCTTGCGCTGTCGCATACAATTTTTCGGTTTCAGATATTACTTCTGTCGGTGAATTGTTACTTATGAATGATCTACCGTCCGCGATGTAGTACATGCGAAATGGCGTATTTTCATCACCAAGCACCTGATTTTGAGCTGTTATAAGGGAGGGAGAAACTATCCCACCGGGCTCGGCAACAAGGGTGGTTCCAGCCGAATGCCAGTACTTTTCCAGCTGTTCTAGTGCCGGAAGATACCTCTCCGGATGAAAAAGGTCTGCGAAAACTCGAGGGATAATAAGGCTTTGGCCTTGTTCCCAGAAATGCCCTTCTGCGAGATTGGTCTGGTTTCGAACTGATTGTGGGGCATTGTCGATAAGAGATTGATCAATGCCAAAAAATTCAAGTGCCGCTGAATTGTGAATCTGTTCATGAATTGATCTTTGTAACACTACAATTGGAATAGTAGTGCTAATCGCATCTAGGTCAGCACGGGATAATTCTCCATGAAATAGCTGGTGATAGCCCCAAGTATAGAATACTTGATTTGAATCTGCGTGTTGCTGTACTAGCGATCGCAAGCGCTGCCGATATTCGGATTCATCTGGAGCACGACTGACGGTTTTGTCAGGCAAAACCCAATCTTCAATGGATAGAATGTTAGCAATAAACAGTAGGCTTGCCAGCCAGGCATGTTCATGCTGATTAATTAGCCCCGGAATAATCACAAGATCATTAAAACGAGAATCAATAGTTAAGCTTCGATCTGCTAGAAATTGGTGGACTTCATTCAATGTGCCAGTAGCAATGATGCGATCGCCCTGCACTGCAATGGCTTCAACTAGCGGTCGATCTTCATCCAGAGTAACGATTTCCCTAGCCGTGTATACAATGATATCACCAGGCTCCTGAGCAATTGTAGAGTTCGTGAAAACAATTAGAATTGTAAAAAAGTAAACAAGAGCCGTTAATAAAGAGTTTGTCAGCTTTGACATAAGTCTATCTCGTAGTTGGCTGAGAAAGAATGAACCGTATAATCGAACTTGAGCTTTGTCCAGCTTTACAATGAATTGTTCTTTTATATGATTTTTCCGATTTCTTCCCAGTTCATGCAAACAAGCTCTCTAAAAACGGTTGTTTTCTGGTATAAATACAGATCGAACAGATCATAGTAATTGAACGTTATCGTGAAGCGCTTTTTTCTTATCGCTATATTTGCCTGGGCGGGTTCAATACCCAGTACTTCCTATTCGCAAATTCCAGACATCGAACGTATTGCTTTAATACAGCTATTCAACAATACCGGAGGGCTTAATTGGAAAGAAAATACCGGCTGGCTAGGAAATATTGGGACTGAATGCGATTGGTATGGTGTGACGTGTTCGGAGGGAAGCATTCAACGCCTTTTGCTAAAAAATAATTCGTTGTCGGGCTCTATTCCATCTGAATTAGGTAATTTAAGTAAACTTGTTGTACTTGACCTTAGGGAAAACTTGCTAACCGGCCCGATTCCTCTTGAATTGAGCTACTTAAGTGAACTTGAAGATTTGGGGCTTGCTAAAAACTCTTTGACCGGTTCGATTCCCCCTGAACTAGGCAACATGAGCAATCTTGTATCGCTCGAACTTCTTGAAAATTCATTGACTGGCTCTATTCCAGTGGAACTAGCTTCTTTGAGTAAACTTAACACGCTTCACCTTGCAGACAACTCATTATCGGGTTCGATTCCCCCTGAATTAGGTAATCTGAGTAACCTTGTGACCCTGTCGCTTAATGATAATTCGTTGACCGGCTCGATTCCTTCCGAGATCGGTAACTTGATCCGCCTCGTTGTATTAACTCTCCAGGAAAACTCTCTTTCAGGTTCTATTCCTTCTGTTCTGGGAAACCTGACTGAACTTACCAATCTCCACCTTTCTGGTAATTCGCTTTCGGGCTCGATTCCTGCCGAGTTAGGTAACTTAACCAAGCTCCGTGTATTACTTCTCTACGATAATTCTCTTTCGGGTTCTATTCCTTCGGTTCTTGGGAACCTGACTGAACTTAGCATTCTCTGGCTTTGGGGTAATTCGCTTTCGGGCTCTATTCCGCCGGAATTAGGCAACTTAACAAATAACCTTGTTAACCTTATTTTAGCCGGCAACCAGCTTAGTGGCTCGATTCCTTCCGAGTTAGGTAATTTAACAGGCCTTACAACTCTGATGCTACATGACAATATGCTTACGGGCACTATCCCATCTTCTCTAGTAGGTTTAACAAACTTATCTGCTTTGCGCTTGGATGATAACTACCTGACCGGTCCTACCCCGCAGTGGCTATCGGATATGGGTATATCAAATTTGAATGTCGATAATGCTTTTAGGACAATGCCAATAGTAACTATTTCTGGGGGCAATCGAACTATCTCTGATACCGATGGTTCTGCAGGGGAATCCGTGAGTTTTGTAGCTACAGCTACCGACAGTGATGGAACAATTGAAAGTACTCAATGGTTAGTAGCCGGCACCGAAGTGGCAATAGGTTTGAGCCCAACGATAGCTTTACCTAATGGTTCTACTACGCTCGCTTTCAAGGCCACTGATAACGACGGGCTGAGCGCAACAACACTTGTCACAATTACAATTACAGCGCCCAGCTATAACGCCACTGATGAATGGCCTTCACCTTATAACGGTGTGACTCCGGATTCTTCGTTAGGATTAAGCTTGAATAATATTGGGAGCTATGATGCGGCTGATTCAAAGATTTATACTTGTCTTAGAGCTTTTACAAATGACCTTCCTGCTTCAGTAGGCGGTATTAGTGAGTTTGATATTACTTTAACAATAGTTTCACTTGACGAGGGAACTGTTCAAATTGACAAGCTTCGAGAATTCAATATTATCGGTGCCCTTAATGAGAATATTGAATTGCCGGATTGTAGCGGTAAGTTTGAAACTACGACCGGAGTTTACACAGATACTATAGAAACTAAACTTTACTTAAACCTCTTAGGCAATTCATTGTCTGTGCCTGTTATTAAAACATTTGAAATGACCTTTAGCCTAATTGATCCCGCTAATCTGATTCTCAAGCTAGAAGACTACAAAGAATTAACTGCAAACTAGTTTCCACCCATATCCTCTATAATTTTAAAGCCTCTGGTCATATTTAGATAAGGGGTGGCATGGTCTTCTGCCTATGGGGCCTTTAAAGCCCTTCAAAGTTCACTGGTGACCAAACAGTAGACCAAAAAAGTCCTTTGGCGGTGAACTAGGTTATAATAAGTTATTGATTTAATTGGCTTTGGGAAGTTGTTAGCTCCTAAAGAAGCTAATTAACCCACTCAGGGCGTGCCATTAATGGGAAGCAGAGAACACTGCTTATTTTTGATTCGCTATTAAAAACCAATATTATTTCCTATTAAGACAATAAAAGAGGTCCTTAATCTTCTGGTGGTGGCCAAGCTGCGAATTTTTCCAAACCGTCATTGATAGATTCGAAAGGCAATATACTGCTCTCGCAATGAACGTGAAGAGTAGGTTGCCATGCTTCTATAAATTCGCTCATCTTTTCGGTGAAAGTGCCAGGAAAAACAGAAATGAAGTCTACATCTTCATCCGTATCATTAAAAATAGAATGGGGCCTCTGATAAAGAGCATTTATCATTATTACCCCACACTTGGAACAATATAAACGTCCTACGCCGCCAAAATTTGGGTTATCGTCCCAGCTCTCAAAGTTTGGATTTCCTGGACCTGGATCACCTGGTCTTAATGAGTCAAAACCTTTAGTTATCGTTATTTCAAATTCGCCTTCACGTTTGTTTCCCGTCTTGGGGCAAATGTTAGCCGTATCAGCATAGATGACCTGGTATAAGGGAGCTGAGTGTGCTCTCCTACATGCCCAGCAATGGCAAAAACCTGATATCGCTGGCTCATCAGTTTTTAGTTTTATCTCAATTTCTCCACAGAGGCACATTGCTGTTGCCTCATTCTTTGTGCCATATGGGTAACACTTGGCCGCAAGTTCTGGATTGCTGGGGACCAATAAACCGTCATCTGACATTTTATATTTCTCCTATATATCCAAACTGATCCTATGTGAAGCTGGGTGCGATTAGAACTAGAAAATCAAGGTAGCTCAACCAGCTTAAAATTACTTGTAAATACCCTTAGGGTCGCACTCGCACATACTTCCTAAGT
>PBNR01000080.1 GCA_002723195.1 Gammaproteobacteria bacterium
CACGTGATCACGGTCGGCAACGACATTTTGGTTCCGTGTGCGTGTCCCGCGTGCGTCACCGCGACGGAATTAAACGAACGGTGGTGGCATACCCGTCCACCGGCCGCCGCCGTCAAGGTGGAGGACCCAGACACCGTCGCCGCCGTCTCCTACTATTTGGTCCGGGACCCCTTGTCCGGAACCTTGACCCGGTCCGCCGTCCCTTCGGACCAACCCGTGCCCCCCCATGCCGTCACCTTGACGCCCGACGAGTACCATGCAGGGTGTCCTCGGGTCTGCGACACGGCCGACGCTCCGTTTCGGTGTGCCACGGGCCACTGTACGGGGTACCGCACCGACGTGCCCCGTACCCACAAGGTAGGACCGTGGACGTGTTCCCGTCCTGTCCCCCAACGGTTGACGAAAACCTGGTCCTCGTGGCGCACCAACGTCAACCCCGACGGATTCGACCCGTGGTTTGGCGACGCGGCGGCCGACGCCACCACCCCGTGGACCATTGACCGTACCGTTCCGACGGTCGACGTCGAAGTCGTATGGGACGCGACGGTGGAACCGTTGGGGGACGTCGTTGTTCTCCACGGGGCCGTCGACGGGTTGCCTCCCTGGCAATGGTCCGACCAAGGCCACGTCCTTCCCCACGACAATGGGTGTTGGCGTCCACCGCACCAACCAAACACCGTTCGGTGTCGTTGGATTCCGCCGCCGCCCGCCGCCACCGCCACCAGCAATGTGACCACCGCCACCGAACCAACCTCCTGGACCGTACGCACGTGGACGTACATGCGCCCCACCCATGTGACGTGTACCGCCGTCACGGCCTTCCTCGAGACCGCCCCCACGTGTACGTGTTTTGGGTCGGACACCTGTACGTGTACGGTCCCCCGTGCGGCACAGGCGTTTTGGCGGACCCATGGCACCCGCGCCCTGTACCCAGGCAACATGCAGGCACTGGGGTCTGCCGTGGCCCATGCCGTGGCCACCACGTGCCCCGGTACCCCGTGTACGCTGGCACCCGTGGCCGTGACAACCGACCCTACGACCGACTTGGTGCTGACCGATACCCCGTGTGCCCACGACCACTTTGCGTGTCCCATTCCCCTCCACCGTTGTCCCAGCGGCCAATGCGTCGCCGACGTCGACACGCAGTGCGTGTCGCACTGGTTTTGTTACGGCAACGGATGTTACCAATTTGGCGGCCGCGACGGGGCCGACGACGAGTACGGGTGCGTGTGCGACCAAGGGTACGCCGGTCCTCGGTGTGAATTTGGGACGTGCCGTCCCGACCGCCACCCCGAACGGGACAATGTCCCTGGAGATGCCATCTGTAGTTGCGGCGGCAGTCCTCCGTTGCGTGAACACCCGCCATTGGCCCCGTTGAAACCTGCGCGAGGATGGTACGATACGAACGGTATCCAACGCCTGTGGGACCACAAGGTCGCCCAAGGCATGGAACGTCCCCTGTCGGCTCAATTTGCTCCCTTTGGGGTCGTTGTCAAACGCACGGTTGTCTTGGCCAATGGCCAACGGATCTTTACCACGTGTCCCTTTGCCCGACGCACGGCGTCCGGGGCGTACGTGTTGGCATGGCAAGATGTGCGCGACGGCAACCCGCCGTGGGACAATTTCACCCATTACGACGATTTTCCATACCGGTGTCCCGAATCGTACCGGTGCGTGGCGTCGCCCAGTGCGTGTCCGTTGGATGCTTTGTTGCACCCGCCGTGCGGCGGCGGCCAAGGCCAGTGTCGGGCCGACGGTTCGTGTGCGTGTGCCCCTGGGTTCCGCACGTACGCCTTTTCCGAAGCCATCTCCACCACGTTGGCGTGGCCGTACGCGTACCGCGCAGGCACGTACGGATTGCGCACGTACCCCGACGATTGGTTTGGCAACGACGAAAACGACAATTGGCAACGCCACAGCGACAAGTGGTGTGCCGCCCGCGATTGTCGCGACGGCCATTGTACCCGGCCCGAAGGGTGTTGGGCCGGCACTCCCGAACGCAATTTTGTCGACCGTCTCCAAGCGTGCGATTTGGCCAACGCCGTCAACGACGTCCACGTGTCGCCCCGTCCAGGAGGCCACGGGGCCGACCAAACGTACGTTGGACCCGTGGCCGTCCCCGGGGCCGGCAAGTGTGGTCGGTCGGCGGCCGATTGTGTGCGGGGCGTGCGTCTGGAAGACCCATTGCCGTGTTCGGGACGGGGTCTGCCGTACGTGGAACCCGGCACCGGCGTCCCCAAGTGTTATTGTGGCACACCCCGTGTCCCGGGACGCCGCATGGTCGACGTGGTCCAACCGTCCGAACTGGTGCCCAATGGGTTTGGGGGCGACTATTGCGACCAGTACACGTGTACGGACCCGCCCGAAACCATCCATTGGTCGACGTGGGACCGCATGCACGATACGCCGTGGCGGTTGCGGGACGGCACGACCGACCGTCCTGGTCGTTGGGTCGGTCCGTGTGATTGTCCCGTGGGACCCGATCCCGACGATGCCAAGTTGTGGGACCAGTGTCGGTGCGACCCCACCAACATTGATTTGTGCGACCAAGTACCGTGTACGTTGGCCCGGACCGGGACGACGTCGTGTCGCCCGGCGGACGCGTGTGTGTTTCCCGATACGCCCCTCGTGTACCCGTGCCACAACCATGGCACGTGTCGCCAAGACGGCACGTGTGCGTGCGACGTCGACGACGTGGCCGGTACGGGGTACCGTGACAACCCCGAAAACCACGACGGCGCAGGATGCGACGTGTTTGTGGCGTGTCCCCATGCCCAAGACACCGACTTGCCGTGCAATGCCTTGTCCCCGTGCAGCGACCCGTCGACGTGGTTGGACGTGCCGGTGGACGTGTACTTTGAACAACAACGGGGCGAGTGTGTCGCCGAATACGCCGACGCGTGGGATCCCTTTGCACGGGCCTTGCGGCCCGTGCCGTACGCACGCCACGCCGTCGCGGACCATGGCGTAGGACGATGGTGGGACCAAGCGTTCGGGGGGGACGCAGCCACCCGTATGTCGCCCCACTGGTCCATGTTTCGGGCCGACGGTACGTTACGAACGTTGTGGGACCTCGACTTTACCACGCCCACCCACCATGAACACTTGTTGTGGCACCAACTGGACAACTTTTGCGACGTGTCGTTGACCCACACGTACCCCGTCGACTGTGGCCATCGGGTAGATCCTGTGACGGGCATTACGGCCCGTGTGTGTGCGGCAACGGCCGAATTTTGCGACCCGACGGTCCCGTGTCCTGCGGGCGGCCCGTTGGCAACGCAACCCGGCTTTTTGGGTCCCGACGACCCACCGTGGGTGTACCCGCGGTGCCGAGTCGTGTCCCGGGCCCCGGACAACCAGTGTCGTTTGCGGCCGGTGGACCCGGCCCATCCCGGCGACGGACGGTTGGGGTGTGTGTGCGACCGCCCGTTTGCAGGGTCGGCGTGCGAGTGTCCTGCCGTCACGTGGCGTGCGGGCCAACAACCCCAAGTGTGTGGGGGCTACGGGGCCACCAACGTCCATGTGTGGGACCCCACCGACACGCACGTCGAACATACGGGCACGGGATTGGACCGTGGGTGTTATGGGTGGACGGAACAACCCGTAGGCGAGTGTACGGGGGACCCGGCGTCGTGCCGTCCCACCCAACACAGGGCGTGTGCGTGCGTCGACACGGGTCGAGTCTTGGTGACGGCATTGGCCCAGCGGACCAGTGCAGGGTACCCCCATGGATGCGACAACGTGGACCGCCCTACCGAAAGTTTTGTCAATACGAATTGTGCCCCCAACACGACCGTCGCGGCGGCATGGCGCGATCGGGTGGCCTTGCACTGGTTTCGCGACCGGGCCGCGACGGCACACACGGAACACGACGTGTGTGCCGAAAACGCCGACGGTTACTCGCCGTGTCTCGGACCCGTTACACGGACGGCTCCCTTTGCCCATACGGCCGACACGTTGTGTTTTTGGGACGCCGACGTGTTGCGAGGCCTGCGAACGTACCGTGGAGTGGGCAGCGACGACCCAACCTCGTACACGGCTGCCACGTGGGATGCCGCCGCCTTGTACGGGGAAACGCGTCACTTTGTCCAAGTCGACGGCACGGCCCCGGCGTGTGTGGGCGTGGCCGACGAGGACGCCGCCGCCGCCGCCGCCGAATCGGTCCGTACGTGTACCGAGTACACCACACGGAGCGAATCCCAACGGTCGGCGTGTGCGTTGCGGTGTTTGGTGTCGGACACGTGTACCGGGTTCACTGTATCGGACGCGTTGGCGTGTGTGGGCCACGCCCGACCCCTGGACGACCGCACGGCCTGTGGCCCGGACAGCACGTCCGCAGGGTACTGGCAATTGGTCCACACGGGCGGGGTGGCCGACGTCACCGTGCTTACGTCGTTTCACCACGCACTGGCCCAACCGGGGTCCGTCTTGGACGGCGCGCAATGCCGGGACCATTGTTTTGCGTACAGTGCGTGTCGCTTTGCCGCGTTTGTAACGGTCGGTGGCATCGGGTACTGTCGTCTGTACGCCACGTGCAGCGCCGTCGACGGGGTGGACGCGACGACCGACACGGACGCCGTCGTGTACGAGGTCGTCAATGGCACGACCACATGGTCCCAATACCATGGCCAGTGTACCCTGTGCACGGGCACGGTCGAACACGACACGGCCGCCGCCGAAACGGTCGTCGCCAGCGACACGGCGGCCGGCTTGAAAAACCGCCGCGTGTACCGCTTGGAACACCACGACCGTCGCATTCCCGTCCGGGCCATCCCGGAAACGACCATGGCCGAGTGTCCGTGGGACATTCGGTCGCCCCCCCACCAAATTACCGAAGACGTGCCGGACGAGTCCGTCGGCTTGACGACGGTCGGACGGTGCGAATGTTTGGGCCAATCGTCGTATACCGGAGGCAACGAATACTTTACGTACCATTACGACCAATTGGCCCGGTTCTATGCCCACGGCGACACGTGCGAAAACTACCAAGATTTCCAAGGACGACGGTGCATGGCGGCCCGCACGGCCGAAGGATTTACCGTGGGGTTCCGCAGCCGGGCCGCCCCCGACGGCGACGGCACGGCCGACGGGGCCGACCCCGTGTACGCGTTCTTGGCCAGCAGCGTCGCCGCCGAAGGAGGATTGACCGCCACCACGTTGGCAGGCAAAATTGCGTCCTTGCTGCACGACCGGTGTACTGTGAACGCCCACCATACCGATACCTACACCATTG
Source organism: Gammaproteobacteria bacterium (assembly GCA_002723195.1). Lineage (GTDB taxonomy): Bacteria > Pseudomonadota > Gammaproteobacteria > Pseudomonadales > Pseudohongiellaceae > UBA9145. The sequence continues at coordinate 5,234 of PBNR01000080.1, forward strand.
CCATGGGAAAAGCCACGTTGTTGGCCGACGGCGGCGGCAAAGAGTGTGGCCTGGGTACCCCCGCCGCGGGGTACAACATGTTGTCGGGGGGACACGACGGGTGGCACCAGTGCATTGCGCAGTGCATAGCCCACACCGGGTTCCAGTGTTCGTACTTTGCGTACTCCCAATGGGAGTGCGACAACAGCAATGGCGACGAAACCGTCGGAACGTGTTGGGTGTACGACACGAGCGACGGGTGTCGCGGCAACCGCGTGGCCCATCCGTGTTTCAACATGTACAGTTTGTGCCGCGAAGATGCGATTGTCGAAGACCTGTTGGCGTACGTGGCGGACCATTGGTTGGCGGTACCGGCCCATTCGGCCGTCTTGGACGCGGCCGGACGCAACGCCATTCGGGCCACGTTGTGTGTGGGGGGACAATGTGGGACGGGAACCGCGGCCGGGGCCGGCAACGTGTGGCAACACGGTTTGGACCCGGCCGAAGGGGCTGCCCGGCGACACGAATACGTCACCCATACCGTGTTTGAGACCGTGGTCGACGCGTACCGTCGCGTGCTCAATGCGTCGGCCACGGGCAGTGGGACGACGCCGGCCCCGACCCCTACCCCGACGTTGGCCCGGGACTTTTACCGGTACGCATGTGTCCCCGTGTCCCCGGCCCAAGCGCGCAGTCCCCAAGGCAACGTCACGCCGGCCTTTCCCGTGTCGCCGTACATGGGCACGTGGCGCGTGTTGCGCCACGAAGACGCGGAGACCGACCGCACGCTGTACCCGGACCCGTCGACAGCGCCCCCGGTACTGGACTTGCGCCAATGGCGCCCCAACAAAGAAGACGCCACGTGTGCCCCCATGTACCGCACCGACGCGTACTTTTTGTCCACCGGCAACGGACCGCACTGTGCGTGTCCCGCGACGGTCGAAGTACCGTTTGGACCGGATGCCACGAAACGGGCCGCCGACGGCGCGTCGACGGCCGACGCGGCCGCCGAATTGTGGCGCGATACCGTGGCCCAATGGGCCCACGAACCGGAAACCACCCGACGGTTTGGCAAAACACGCATTTGCAATTGGCACGAAGGCAGTGGGACGTTGTTCCCCGATTGTGCCGACGGCGAACAGTGCGGTGGCCATTGTGTTTTGACGACGGCCGACGGCCACGTGCCGACCATGCCCGCCGATGCACGATGGGTCTCGGTGGGCGGCAACCGTGCCCTCATGGACTGGGGCCGTGACGTGTTGGCCACTTTTCCCCGCAATGGGTACGTGTACGGGTTTAGCGGCCATTACCAAGCCACGTGGTCCGACGGGCAACACTTTTGCGAAGACTTGGGTGGCACCCATGTGACCATGCACGCCGACACGTACGCCGACTACGACATTGTCAACCGCTTGTTGGCCACGGTCGGGGAACGTCCCCCTGAATTATGGTTGGGGGCGGCCCGACGTCGAGGACCTCGGGCGTGTCGCACCCCCAGCAGCGAAGATTGGATGGCGTACTTGGTCCAAGAAAGCGAACGGTCCGTTGGCGCGTACGCCGCGGCTTTGGGCATCGACAGCGTGGCGTTTGACGGACCGTACCAAGGGGCGTGTCGGACTGCCACGGGCACGTACCCTACGTACCGCATGGGGTTTGCCGGGGTCGACGGGTTTCCCTCCAACCCTGTGTTGGCGTGTCGGTTGATTTCCGAGTGCGTGGCTTACCAGGTAGATAGCGTGTACGACGGGGCCAACCGCCGTCAATATTGGCTGTACTACGTGGGGGCGTACCCGACGGGCAGTGTGTTGGGCACCGACAATGCGGTGCCACCCACGTTGGGGGATCCCGACGTGACGGTGCCGGCGTACGGCGAAGGACACCGCGACGACGACAATGCCCAAGTGTTGTCGGCGTTGTTTTCGGAATGTCACGTACGGGTGCCGTCCGTGCCCACCCACTCCCCTACCGTTGCGGTCGGCGGCGAGGCGGGTCCCATGGCCACCGGTGCTCCCACGGTACAGTGGCACTACCCAGCCGAATGCGTCTTCCCTTTTGAATACGAGGGGCAAACCTACACCACGTGTGCGTGGGGCACGTACGGGTACTGGTGTGCGTTCGACGCCGTGTACGTTCCCGGGCGGTCGGGTGACTGTACCATAGCCACGTGGACTGCGTCGGTGCCCCATCCCAATTGCGTGTTCCCGTTCGAATACGAAGGCGTCACCTATTCTACCTGTGCTCCCGGAGGCAGTGGACCCGCCGGGTGGTGTTCATGGGACGCAGTGTACAGCGGGTCGTATTCGTATTGTACGGCAGCCGCCACCGACGCCCCTACCGAGGCTCCTTTTGACGTGGCGGCGGCCGTACGGGCAGCCGACTTGGCCTGTGTCCAGTCGACCCGCCACGTTGACGCCGCCTCCTTTGCCGCGTCCGACACGGTCGATACATCGTCCCCCACGGCCGTGGCCACCGCCGCCCGGGCCCGTCGTCAATGGGCGTTACTGCACCAAGGATCCAACACGGCCGGGGTGTGGCCCGAATGCGACGCCACCGATTTCCACGTGCGGGGGTGCACCAACAGCGACACGTTGTGCTACGAAGAAGACGGGTTGGCCGACGTGCTACCTGCCCACCGTTTGAGCAGCGTCACCCTCCAAACGTGTTTGAACCGGTGTTCGGCCGACGGCGATTCGTGCCGCAAAGTTACGTGGCTCGACGACGACCGGCCCCATGCCGTCCCGTACGCGTCCACTGGCACGTGTTTCCTGCACGGGTCCGAACTTGGCACAACGTACGTGGGCGGGGCCGGCGGCGGGCTGCCGTTGGTCCGCCATCGGGTGCCGCCCGTCGGCGTCCACAACCGCGGCGGCGACGCGACGTGTCCCGACGGGTACACCATCACGTTTCCCACCACCACGGAGTCCACGAACGGGGAGTGCCAACAAGTGCCCGCAAACGACGGGGAAACCTTCGCGGGAAACGTGTTCTCCGAAAGTGATTGTGCCACGCACTGTACCAACGACCCCACGTGCGTGGCGTACGACTTTTCGCCCGCAAACCCCGAATTGGTCCCGGTCGGTATCAATATGCACAAGTGTTACCTCAATACGCGGTGCGACCTCCAAGACGTGGGCGACGGCAACAAATCGTGCCGCAAGTACACGAACGACGTCTTGGCCGCCGGGTGCGGCGCGGCCGTCGGACAAACCTTGTGCCAGATTGGCGAAGGCCATTGTCGGGACGACGCCGATTGTGTGGCCATGGGGCGGTGCGTGCGGTTCGAACGGGACAACATCGCGCGCGATGTCGTCCGTACCGGCGTGGTCTTTGACGACCCCACGTTTCCCATGTTCCATAGCGTGTGTGTGTGGGACGAATGTCCTGGACGCCGCACCGTCGCCGGCACGACCAAACGAGCGTGTACGTTTCATCGCGGCGCCGTCCTGCCGTCGGCGGCCGACGAAACAGCCGCCATGGCCAGTGCCGCCGCGTCCAACGCGTTCACCGACGCCCTGGAAGGTGGGACAAGCGGCGTAGCTGCATTCGTGGCGTCGGGCACGGGGTACGACCCGACCTTGCACAAATGCCGCGCCGACGAATTTCCCAACGCCACCTTGGATGCAACCGTCTGGGTCGACGATTGGTCGACGTTTGGGGCCAATTGGGTCAAAAAGGTCGATTTGGTGGCGGAAAACGACAACGGCGGGTGTTATTGTTTTGGGGACAGTTGCAACAGCGAAACCACCGGGTTTTGTGCCGTCACCGTGCTGGGTCTCCAAGTGTCGTGGGACGGGGACGCGGGCGGCGCCGCCGAAGGAGGACCCGACCCGTACGTCGCCCATTGTACGGCGTACACCAACGGGGCACCGGCCGGTGGGTCGGGAGGGTTTGTCGACCCCAGCTTGTGCGACCCGTGGGGCCGCCGCAGCGATTTGGACTCGCCCCATTTGATTTTGGACTACGCGGCCGACGCACGGCCCGTCATCCGGTTACGGGCGTCGGAAACGGGTGGATCCAACGAAGTCGTGTTTGCGTTCGAAGACGACGACCCAGGAGGGTTGCTCAATACACCCGACGGGTTGGGCCAGTGTCGGTTTGCGTTTACGGGCCAAACCGACCGCGGATCCCTCACGGGGGTCCCGGACGACGCCTTTACCCACAATTGTGCCGGCGGCACGCGGTGTTACCCGTTGCACTGCACGTTGCGGGTGCGCTGGGGTTCCGGCGACGACCCCGGTCATTTTCGGGCGTACCGCGACGCCAAGTACGCCGCCCTGGCCCAACACCAAGGAGGGGTCTTGAACCGTCGCCAAGCCACCGTCGACAACCGACTCATGGAATACGGAGCCATCTTGGACGAAGACGTGCCGTGCGGGGCCGTCAGCGATCGGTTGTGCCACGGCATGTTTGTGCGCCTCGACACCGACGGCCGGATCGTGACCCAAGTGGACGCCTTGCACTCCGTGTACGGGTTCTCGCACGTCGACCACCAACAACGCCCGTTCGTGTGCAAAGTGCCCCAACGCCAAGCCGATCGGTGTGCGACCCAATCGGTGTTGTTTCAGGACCGCTGTTATTCGCTCTTACGGGACCCCGACGCCACGGACACGGCCACTGCCGCCGTGCCCGCGGCCCGTTTGGGGTTTGCCGACGCGTTGAACCGGTGTCCCACGGGGGCCACCCTGTACCAAAAAACCAGCTCCGTCGTCACCGACGTCGATCGGTTCTTGGCCAACATGTTGGTGGCGGGCCAACGACGGGTCGCCACCGTCGACCAACCCGACGCCATCTGGGTCAACCCCACCACCGTGTTGGAACGCGACACGGCCGTACTGCGTCCGGCCGCCGCGGGACTGGACCATGCCAATCCTCCGTATTGGGGAGTCTGTTCCGTGGCCGCCCAACCGTTGGGCCGCGAATCTCCCCATACGTTTGTGTCGACGTCGCCTGCGACGGTCGCCTTGTTTGCGCACGGCCAACGCGGTACCGGACCGTGGACCGGCGACGCGGCCCAGTGTCGATGCACGTTTGGATTCTTTGGCGACGCGTGCGAAGCCAAACGGTGTCCCAGTCTCGACGAAATGCGCACGTACACGCGGTACCCTCCGGCCCCGCACGGGGCCGTGTGTGCGTCGGTACCCCATGGACTCTTGGGGTCCTTGGACGCGGCAGACCGTCCGACCGCCCTGCAATGCCGTCAACGGTGTTCCCGAACCCCAACGTGTGTGGCGTACGCGTACCGTGCGTCGCCCCCGACGTGTCGTTGGTGGGCCGAGTGCGAGACCGTCGACGTGGACCCGGCGTTTGCCCTCTACCATGTCGTCGGCGAATACACGGTGGCAGGAGGAGGCCTGTGCGCCACCACCGCCGACGCCTTGCCCTTGCCAACCACCGTGTTGACCGGCACGTGCGCAGGCCAAGGACCCCTGTACGCGTGCACCGACAGTTCCTCCGAGTGTCCGGCCGCCGCCGAGTGCACACCCATGACATTGCCCCGGTGTGCGGCAGCATGCGATGCCGACCCTACGTGCCGAGGCTTTGGAGTCTTGGATCCCCAAGGGACCCCCGTGTTTGCCCATCCCACGTTGGTCCACGGTACACGGACGACGTGTTACTTGTTCCCCGCATGTGGGTTTGTGCGGACCGAATTGGGGGGCACCGCGTACCGTCGGTCTACTTCGGCGTACGGGGCCGCGTACCGTTCGCCCGTCGTCCGCGACTTTATCCATCAGTGTGCGTTGGACGACGGGGTGCGGGGCCACTGCTTTTACACCCACGACGGGGCCCCCGACCTCCAGTGTCGATGCGATCCGTTGTTTGGTCCAGGCGGATCGGCCCCGCACGCCCCCGACGACCCCACCGTCGCCTTGTGTCCATGGCACTTTCCCGTCTGGGATGCTGCCTTGGGGGCGTGCGTTGCGACCGAGGCCATCACCGTCCCCACCACGGCCCGGCGCCTGGAACATGGGGCCCATGGGGGGGCAGGTTTCTTCCAGTGTCCTACCTCTGGGTGGACCGCGGCCCCGTTGGACCACGCCGAACACGCCGGCCATCGGTGTCCCGTCGCCGACTTTCTCGTGACCCTCATGGCCGTCAGTCCCGCCCATTGTGGACAATACTGCACGTTGTTAAGCCACACGTGTACTGCGTGGGCATTCGAAAACCCCACGTACTATGGGGCCACCGTGTTTTGGTGTCATTTGTACAAAGGGACGTGTGCTACCCGTGTACCCGACGGGTTGGACGGCCACACCGTGTGCGTCGTGGCGACCGACACACCCACGACGTCGCCGTCGACGGCGCCCACCGTGCCGCCTACGCCGGCCCAACCTACCCGGCCGTGTGCCACCGACACGTGTACGACCAACGCCTTGGTCGTGCGCGACGGACACCTCCAACGGGTTCCCCCCAACTTGTGTCGGTGCCCCGCGGCCCCGCCCCAACGCGACCCGACGACCGGAACGTACCCTGGACGCGACGCGTACACGTTGGCCGAACCCTTGGTCACGGGCGCAACGGAACAGTTTTGGACGGCCCCGTGGGACGAAACCACCACCCATGCCGGCCAGTGTCCTCCGCCCCGGGTCCATGATCGCGCCCGGTACTGTACGTTGGCAGGCCCCACGGCTACTTGGGCCGAAGATCCCCGTTGGCCGTGTACGTCCGACGCCTTTTGCCGTGCCCACGTAGGCTTGGGATCTCGGTGTCCTCCGGCCACGGGATGCGCCGATTTCGTGCCGTGCGGTGGGTCCGACCGAGGCACGTGTTGGGTCGACGGCCAACATACCGGGACGACCGTGCCCCACCAAGTAGCTGTCCTTGGGGCGACGTGTGCTGCGACGGACGGACCCGTCACGGACGTCACGTCCGTAGGGGCGTGTGCCCAACGGTGTGCCCGGGCCGGATTGACGTGTGCTTCGCGGCTGTTTGCCGTCGACGACCGCCACCAAACGTGTACATTGTGCCGGGACGCCGCCACGGTGGCGGCCGATCCCCGCAATGCGACGTCCCTCAATGCCACCGTGTACCGCGTCTTGGATGGGACGGCCGCCGCCACGTGTGCGTGTGCCGATACCTTGTGGACGGGGGCAGCGTGTACGTGTCCCACGGTCGACGTGCCCCCCGACCGGTTTGCGAACGCGTTTGCGGCGCCGTCCCAGTTGACGTGTGCCGGACACGGCACGTGTTGTCCTCATGGGCAAGCAGATTTGGTGCCCGGTACCGTGACACCCGAGTGTACAATGCACGACGACGGATGCGTGTGTGCCGAAGGGTGGATGGGGTTGGCGTGTACGTGTCCCGTGGCCGATCCCGTGCACGATGTGTTGCCGTGCAATGCCGAACGAGGGTCCGACCGGGTCCATCCAGACATTGGGGTGTTTGCGGCGGCGAAGGCGCACATGCTTGCGACGGCAACGCCCAACCGAACCACCGATTACACGTACTCGCCCGCATGGACCCGACGCTTGGCCGAGTTGGAACCGTGGCGTTACGGGACAGGGTGTGGGTACACGGACTGTATGTGCGGACCCAATTGGAGTGGCCCCGCGTGCAGTACCCGGGTGTCGGCGTTGGTCCAAGAAAGGGACGACGGCAACACCAACACCACCGCCGAGACCCATTGGATGCGGGAACAATGCGGGGTGACGAACAAGCGAGGAACCGTCAACCCCGTCGACGGGACGTGTACGTGTGCCGCCTTGGACGACGTCGACACGGACACGGCGGGCAGCGGTCGTGTACGGCGTCGGTTTGCGGGCGAGGCGTGTCAGTGTGTCACGGTCGACGTGGGTGGGACACCCCAGATGTGTGCGGGCCATGGGACGTGCGTGGAACCGTCCCTGCCATGGGGGTTTTGCGACGGGGCCCCCGGCAATCCAGCGTTTGGTGCGTTTCCCACGGCCATGGATGCGTGGCAATTGGCCCATTTCACGGCCGTCGTCGACGTACGGGCAACCGACGAGGGTTTGGTCGCCTCTACAACAGGAGACCAACGACGGTTGATGGATTTTTGGTCCATGAATACGCCCCCCGCGTGTCCTAGTGGATGGGTGTCCGTGTTTGGGTCGATTGGAGAATGCAACAGTGCGTCCGAAACGGGACCAGGTTACGTCGACACCATTGCCCAATGTGCTGCCGCATGCGACCTCATTGGCGCGTGCGTCGTGTTTGATTACCACACGCAATGGGACGAGGCCCACTTTCACGCAAGCGGTGCTTTGCAACACCGATGTTACTCGCAACCGTCGTGTCCGACGGGTCAAGAAGAGGGCGACACGGCGTACACGGCGTGTGTGCGGGCCGACGTGGCGGATCCATGTATCGGCGACGTGGTGGTTTTGGGACCGAGCGGCGGGACCTTGGCGGGGTCCACCGTGCGCCAACCTCGCTTGGTAGACGTAGGGTGTGCGGCCGCCGGCCACGCTGGACCCGAACAAATCTACCGGGTCGACGTGCCCCCGGACATGGCCCTCCATGTTACCGTATGGGGGTACAATTTCCCGTTGTCGGTCACCTTGCAGGCCGGCGGCACCACGTGTCCCGGTACGTCCGTGTTGACCGACCCGAACGGGAACCCTGCTTGTGCTTCTCGCCTGTACCCGTCCGATACCATGACCATCTACCTCGACTGGTACCATGACGAGGGCGACCCCCACCATGCCCAAACGGTGTGGGTTGTGGTCGACAGTGTGGGTACCAGTGACGGGGGGTCGTTTACGTTGATGTGGTCGGTGGAACCCGTGCCGACCCCGGCACCGACCCGGTACCCGACCGCGTTCCCGACGCAACATCCAACCCGCAGTCCGTCCCGCAGTCCCACCATCAGTCCGACCCGGGTCCCGTCGACCAGTCCTACTGCCAGTCCGAGCGCCAGTCCTTCCACGTCTCCATCCCGCAGTCCATCGGTGTCCCCGTCGATGCCGACGCCGGCCCCGTCCACGAGTCCTTCGGCGTCGCCGACACTTGCTCCATCGACGTCGCCTTCGACGTCGCCGTCGCCTGCCCCGTCGACGTCGCCTTCTACGTCGCCGTCGCCTGTCCCTTCCACGTCGCCGTCACCTGCCCCATCGACGTCGCCGTCGGGCACTCCTTCCACCAGTCCTACGTCGACCCATCCCACGGCTTCGCCCACCACCAGTCCTACCTTGTCGCCGTCGGTCTCGCCGTCGGGGATCCCCACCGCGGCCCCGACGTACCCGACGGCGTATTGTCCGGGAGGACCGGCCTCGTGTGTGGATTTGTCCGACCCCACGGTACGGAGCGACGTGTATGCGTACTGGGCCCGGGTGTTACGACCCGTCCAGTGTGCTGCCACATGGCAATGTGCTACGTACGGGTTGGGTACGTGCAAGTACTTGACAGAACACACGACCCATGTTCCGTGGCGCAATCAAGGCGGCGGCGGCGGCGGCGGCGGCGGCGGCGCGGACGATACCCGTACGGTTGTGGGCGACGAAGGAGGGTGTGCATGCGACACGGGGTTTGACCCCGTGTTGTTTTGCGAAGATTGTACGTACGGCTTAGGTCCCCGCCAAACCGGCCACTTTACGGTCCAACCGTGCGACACGGCCTTGGGGGCACCCGACGACTTGGCCCCGTGTTCGGCCCCGTACGGGTTGGACCCCGTGCTGGCCGTGGTGGGCGACGCGTACCGGGTGTGTGCGGGCCACGGCACGTACGACACCCATACCCAGACGTGTACGTGCTTTGACAACGCCGTCCAAGGGCATTGGGCACTGGACGTGGAAGATGGGGCCACCACGCCCACGTGCCGCACGTGTACGTCCATGGCATGGGGTCCAGCACCGAAAACCGTGGCCGACGACGAAGCGCGTCAAATGGGCCGTGACGCCACGTACGTGGCCAACCGCACCGTTCCTTGTGGGGGGCCCCAGACGGCGTGCAATGTGTTGGGACACTTTGATCCCAACCGGGCGTACGTGGCCATGGCCGTGGCAGCGGCCGACGACATGGACAATGTCGACGCCGACATTGTGGGTCCCGTGACGACGTGGACAGCGTGCGGGGGCCACGGCACGTACGATCCGTCCGTATCGACGTGTGTGTGCGACCCAGGGTGGACGTTGGGACCGCACGATCCTACCTTTGGCGGGGCAGAGTACGCGACGTGCATTCGGTGTGCGGCAGGGTACGGCCCCACAGTTCCGTTGGGGGGATTGGATCCGTGGTTGGCACGGTACGGGGCAGTGGTCGAGGCTCCCGGGACGACCCATCCACCGTTTTGTGTCGCGCCCATGGTCAATGGCACGCTGTGTGCGGGACACGGTGTGCCCGGTCCCGTGGCTACGTGTGTGTGCGATGCGACGACGGCCCAAGGGTACTGGGACGGTCCGGCGTGTACGCGGTGTGCGGCGGCATGGACGGGTCCTACGTGCAGCGACCCGGTGAATGCGACGGAACCGGTCCCGCTATAAAAGTCCCCCCCCCCCGTCGGATACAGCGGGCCATGTCTTCGTCTCGCCGGAGGTTCCCATGGGTTGCCGCAGTGGTTGCGTGTTTTGCCATCGCCGTACACCCTGTACAGTCATGGAGAACGTGCAAGGCCGGAGAGAGGTTGCACCCCTATAATTTTTGTGAGAAGTGCACCAAAGGCTACCCGCAAGATTTTTGGTATATGGACGAAAGTAATCATAATCATGAAGATTGTAAGTACTGTCCACCACCAAAATTGGTGACACAGGGTGGTAAGGCGTGCATCAAGGCCCCAACTCACCACCCTACCCACCATCCAACGCCTGCGGACGAACCGACGTGGCAGCCAACCGCATCCCCCTCCCGCGCGCCCACAGATGTGATCAGGATTTTTTCGGTTGAGGACATCGTAGGGTGGTTAATAGACACACCGGCTCGTATGCGCATCTGGGGCAAGTATTTTACACAACATTTTTCGCGAGACGAAATCACCGGAGAGTGCTTTATGAGTGCTTTCCATGGAAATTCCAGAGCCCGCGCGGCTCTGGTGGACGAACTGAAGACCACCGGCCGGTGGTGATGAAAGAGAGAGAGAGAGAGAGAGAGAGAGAAAGGATTTATTGTGACATCAGAAACATCGTCATCGTACCCTCCCCCAACGACTGTCACGTTATTCGGGGTCATGTGGGATGTCGGGGGGGCACTTGCAGCGCATCGTACAGTCATGGTCGGGTGTGGCGCCGCACGCGAAGAGGATCCGCACGGCGTCGTGGTGCTTGTCGCAGCAGGCGGCGAAGAACGGCGTGTCCCTGCCGCTGATCGAGTCGCTGTTACTGCCTATGTCGGCGTTCGGGTCGGCCCCGGTGGCGCACAGCAAAAAGCGCAGCGCGCGCAGCTTGTTGTAGCGGGCGGCCACGTACACTGCCGTGGCGAGGCCGCCCAACTTCCCGGTCTTGAAGTTATACACCCTCGCGTTGACGGACACGCCGCTCGCCAGGCCGCTCGCCATCGCGCGCGCGACCGCTTCCGGGTCGTCGTCCATCACGGCGATACCCAACGCCTCGTGTGCACGATACGGCGGCACCCGCGCAAGCGTCGACCGCGCGCGCTCGAAACGCGCACGCATCTCGGCCGGTGGCTCCGGGAACAAGCGGCGGTCTTGCAAGAACCGCGTACGGATGGCCGCGAGCCCAGCCCCTATCGATGGAACAGATGAGCGCTTCTGTCGCTTCGCTTTTCTGCGGCCCGCGGCAGTGGCACCGCCGCCGGCGCTACCGCCTGCCCCTGCACCGGCCCCTGCGCCCGCACCAGCCCCTGCTCCGCCACCGCCGCCGCCGCCAGTACGCAGGATGTCGGCGGGACACGTGCACTTGCCGCTGCCCGAAAACGTGCTGTGGTCCGGC
>PBNR01000081.1 GCA_002723195.1 Gammaproteobacteria bacterium
AGCATTGAGAGCTATGTTGAGGAGTAGGGTGTTTTGACGCCTTGAAATTAAGTTTGTGAACAGTTAATTAGTTTGTGAATGGAATTAGTTAGTGAACGACATTAATTAGTTTGTGAATAAAATAAGTTTGTGTACAAATGTGCAGCGTAATTAAGTCCGCGACTGAAAATAATTAAGTCTGCGACAACAATTAAGTCTGCGACTGGAAGGTCAAATTAGCCAGATAAAAACCCGCTATTTTAGCGGGTTTTTTATCTGTTAGAACTCATATCTAAAAAACATCTTGGCAGGCGTGTCTAAAAATAATCTACGATTCTTTTTTCTCACTTTTTTTGTTTGCATGATAAATTTCTAACCAGCCAGCCACTCTGTATATGGCCATAGTTGCAGCTAGTGCTGATAATATTGCGTAGGTAAATAAAAAATAGCCAAGAAAATTCGTCGTATAGTTTAACCCTAAATAAAAATCTAACATCCAAGGTGTAAGCTCTAAAAACCACTTTTGTAACTCAATAGGGCTGCTACTAAGAGGTTTTGATTTCGATATGAGAGCAAAAAGAAGGGAAAATATCTGCAATACAATGAAGTGAATAAAAGCAGCGTTAACCTTCATAAAAGGTGAGTCATCTCCTGTTTTTGTTTTACCAGATATACTGCTACGAAATTTATCATCCCCCAATGCCAACCATATAGCATACCCCCCAAGAGAAAAACCAATTACGTTAGGTAAAACTGAGATTGGTATTTCCACCCAAGAGTTGTCCAACCATACACCGTATGAAAGTAGTGTTAGAAGCAAAGAAATATGCATGTACGGTGATGCTAAGATTGATTTAACACCACCATAGCTTTTCCAATATCTTAGAAATAACTTCTTAATACCTACATATTCTTTTTTAATCATTATTATCTTTGACTCCGCGCCATACGACGAATTTTACCTATGATGCCGTCTGCCATTGTTATTAAAAAGTCTCTAGCAGATATTTCACCTGATACATATTGACCACTTTCTACGAATGGGTGTTGTTTTGTAGATCTTACTGCTCTTTTACCATTGTCGTCATATCCGGTGGAGGTTACAACGCCATTGAGTTGAGCAACGTGGCTAAGTCCTCTAGTTTCATCGTCAGCCTCAAGTGATAATCCTTTCTGAGCTTTAAGCGTGATGACTTCTTCTTCAGCATTTTGGTTGTTTAATCTCTCTAACACCTCATCTTCAAGGTCTTCTAAACCATCAGTATTGGGCCGTCTAATAACAATCTCCAAAGTATTAACTTGAGATAAAGACAGCACTGACTCTAATTGATCAGTACTTGGTACTAATGTAACTTCTACAGTGTTGAACTCTTCTATAATTTCTTCACTTCCAAAAAGCTTAGTGAAAAAAATTTCTAAATATCTGGGGCTGATTTGGCCGAATTTATCTTTACATTCAATGACTAATAAATGGTTTTTCGGATAAAAAACAAAGTAAAAATCTGTGAAGTTTGGTCTTAAAGCCTCTGGTATTACAATTTGTTTAGTCTCATCTTCTTCAGCTGCTCGTAACTCATTCAAGTTAAACCATTTGCCAGACTCAATTCGGGTAAATTTAGCGATTTCTCCCGTGATGCCGTCTATAGCCTCATCTTTCAAAGGGCTAATTTTCTTTAAAATAGCAAACGTGTCTCCACGTAGTTTAATCTGCCTCTTAAGTTTGAAGGCTGCATTCATAAGCTTAACGTAAGTGTCAGGACTATGAGGGTGAGTTCTAATATTAAAAGCCGTATAGTTGACCGTCGTTTTTCGTGCCATAGTCATTCCTTTTGCTATTTTTGATTTTTTGGTTAACTTTCTTGTATTGTAATTTGACCATTCATTAACATTGGTAGTAGCCAGTCTCGAAGCTTTATCAGCTCTCTATTCTCAAGGCTTCGCTCAAATATCATGTTGTTGTAATTAGTAACAATATCATCATACTTTCTTAATAAAGCCGATGACGGATAGGCAAGAGTGAGTGAATGCAAATCGTTTTTGGTGATCGAGCCGAAGGTTGTACCTTCAGAGTTTCGACGGTCAAATATCTGTTTAAAATACTTCATTACGTAAAACAAGAAACCGTCAGATCCAGATTTGCTATTTAGTGCGGCTAGCCCCCGACCAATACAGCAATCTGAATTAGCAATATTCATATCACCTACTGGTGCCCGCACACTCAATAGTATGTCTCTTTTTTTGGCCATGCGGTTAGGCTCAGTAGTGTATTTTCGTGTGGTAGGAAATAACCAGCCAAAATCTGTTGAGCCTTGGTAAAAAACAGTCCCTAATCCTTCCTCATTCAAGGAACTCCCGCTTGGAGACTGCCCCATCGTAATGTTCGCTATTTGAGATAGTTTTTTATTAGTCCAGCCTTCCGGTATTTCACGCTTAAGCTCTTCGTTGAAAACCATCTTGCCGCCGGAGGATTTGTAGGGCTTGCCGTTGGCGTCGGGGAAGTCGAACTGAACGAACCAGTAGTCGTAAATCAGCTTTGCCATGGCTTCTAGCTCGGCATTGATTTTGTTGTTGAGGTCTATTTTTTCTTCTATTGCCCATAATAGGTTTCTGACGGCAATCTGCGACTGCTTATCTTCAATAGCAGGAACAGCCATCTCGTGCAATTCATTACGATTGACTCCGGGAACAGCGCTCTTGTCAGAAGTTCGAATTCGGCCAATGCAGCTTAGAAGGTAGTAAATGTACTTGGGGTCGTTACCTTTGAAGTCCTTGACATACAAAGCGGTGTTATGAGGCCAGTATTTACCGTCAACGAAGTACATTTTCCCCAAAGTGCCATATCGGCCAGTGATCACGCCTTCGCCTTCAACTTTGAAATCGTTATGATATCCAGAAATACCAGAAGAGCTAATTACAGGAAACTCTCCATCAATACGATCCTTTTCAGGCAGGTCGTATCCTCTTTTTAATGTGATTAGATCGCCAAGGCGCTTGGGGTTAACGTCGCTCATATTTGAGTCCTGCCAACTGCTTTTCAATACTTATTTCTAATGCACGGGATTTCCCAAAAAGCTCAGTTAAGTTCGATTCGATGTTTCCAAGTCTCGAATTGAATTCTTCTTCTGTTATATCTACATACTCAATCTTCACTTCAAAATACTGGCCCGCGCTGAGCGAGTAATTTTTGGCAGCAATGTTGTCATAGCTAACGACTACGCTGAAATTATCCACCACTTCTTTATTGTTAAAAGTATTGATGATTTGGTCTTCTTCGGCATGCGTCAACACAGTCTTTTGATTTTTGCCGTCTTTAATAGTCTCGCCAAGGTTGGATGCGTCTATTAGTACAACGTCACCTTGGTTTGCCTTGTCGATAAACAGAATAGAGACGTTAGTGCCTGTGTTAGCAAAAATATTGGACGGCATGCTCACGACGCCAGCCAGCATTTTTTCATCTATAAGCCTCTGTCGTATCTTCTTATCAATGCCGCTCTGCGCTGTGATGAAGCCTGTAGGCACGACGATGGCGGCCTTACCGTTATCTTTGAGTGAATGCATGATGTGCTGAATGAACATCAAATAGATTGCCATCGACTCTTTCTTTTTGGCTGGGACTTTCGGAATGCCTGCAAAGAAGCGCTCTTGGTTCTCTTTGGTATCAAGATCTGCGCTGAAGTCAGAGAAATCTAACTTGAAAGGTGGATTGGAGACGATGTAATCGAACGTCTCTAGCTCGCCATTGGCTTGCTTGTGATACGGGTCAAGTATTGTGTTGCCTTTGATGATGTTATGGATCGAGTGAACAAGGTCATTCAACACAAGATTCAGGCGCAATAAGCTTGATGATTTTTGAGAAATGTCCTGAGAGTAAATAGTGCATTTATCTTCACCAATTTGGTGAGCTAGGTTCATTAACAGAGTCCCTGAACCTGCCGACGGGTCGTAGCAGGTGACGTTATTCACTTCACCGTTAACCAAGCAACGCGCCATGATTTTCGACACGGCATGCGGGGTAAAGTATTCCGCGTATTTACCACCACTGTTGGTGTTGTAGTCTTTAATCAAGTACTCAAAGATAGTGGCGTAGAAATCGAATTTCTCGTCGAATATATTTTCAAAGCTGAAATCTACTAGCTTGTTTACGATTGCTTTGCAGAACTGGTCACGATTGTCTGTAACGTATTTACTTAAGTTTTCGAAAAGAACAATCTTCTCGCCGCCTTCAGTTAATACCGAGAATATATCGCTGTTGTCTTTTGCAATATATGTCAGCGTGGTATCGAAAATCTCAGCAAAGTTAGGCTTATCCTGCTTATTGAAGAGGGATGATATAAAGTGATCTGGCCGTATCTTTGCGACGCTTGGCTTTAATCGCATATTGAGCTTTGCGACTTCTTTCTCTGAGAAAGTCGCAAAAACTTCTTCCCAGTTGTCAGCCTCAGTAAGGCGCTTATCCATCTTCTTAAGCTCAAAAACGTATTTGTCGTTCAGGAACTTGTATAGGAAAACCTGCGTGATGACCTTAAACTCGTTTCCGTCATTACCCAGACCGAAATTAGCACATACTTTTTTGATGTTATCTATGAGCGCTTTAGTTTGCTGCTCAAACTGCTGTGTCTTTGTCATAGTACTTCTTAATATTTTATAGGTTTAGCGCTTATTGATATCCCGATAAACCGTGATATTCGTTCATGTATTCTCTGACGATGAGCTGGTTAATCATATCGACTGAATCAATCTCAAGGTCAATGCCTTGCTTGTCTTCAAACTCGTCAAAGATAATGGGTGGGATCATCTGCTTGATGAAATTTTCATTATCTAGCATTCTTGCGTTTTGCTGTATTTGCATGTCCACCGCTGTTTTAAGGCCTTTTAGCGCCTCGAATAACTTGCTTTCACTGTCGGTAAGAGGATCTTTCTCCATCAGTCGTTTATGCAAGCGTGCATACTTTTCATCGTTATCATATTTGGCTTTTAACAACTGATTTCTGCGTTCCAGCTCTTTGGCTCTATTGTAAATGGCATTTAGCGCTGCGATATTGCTTTCCATTTGCTCTTTGGACACTTCATTGAGGTTCTTCTTCTTAAACAAGCGTTCAAGCTCTTTTTTAAGTGAGACAAACTCAGGATCACTCGGATCGAAGTTTCCACCGAGTTGCTCTCGTGTTTTTTGAAGCGTATTTTTTAACGCATCAGCAAGGACAAGCTCTTCTTCTTTCACCTTGGTGAACGCGAACACAACATCCTCAAGTGCGACATTCAGCAAGTTGGTTGTATCTACGCTGTGCTCTAATGCTTCTTTTGTATTGATTAACGCCAGCCGATTATTGGCTTCTCTTGAGAGCACCGTCAGCTTCTGAAAATCCAGTTTTTTGAGCATTTCATAGTCGCCAGATAAGCGGATAAGATTATACAGGCTTTTGGCATTGTTTAACGCCTGTGTGACTTTGAGTATTTCGCCGCGAGAGTCTATCTGACTGATTTGCTCTGAAAAGTTTTCTGCATTTTGCGTGTCGAAATGAAACAGTACATCCTTGATGTTGGCGATTTCTTGTTCAATTTCTTCCTTGGTTTTAAACAGATTGCTGTAATGTTCAATCTCATCACCAAGTTCAGATTGCAGCTCTTTGAAGTAATCTTTGTTGGTTTTCTCAAATTCACTCTCGATATCAGCAAAATCGACCACATAGCCATAGCTAAAATTCTTATACGTTCGGTTTACACGGGTGAGGGTTTGTAGCAGGTTATGCGAGCGAATGACTCGACCCAAATACAGTTTTTTAAGGCGTGGTGAGTCGAACCCAGTCAGCAGCATGTTATAAACGAAAAGGAAGTCGATTTTACCTTCTTTAAACTCTTCAACGAGATCTTTTCGTTCTTGTTTCGTGCCAACATCGTGCAGTATGAGCGCAGCATTGGTGACACCACTGCTGAGTTTCTTAAAGGCGTGATAGCTTTTCGGTTGCTCGCCAATTCCGCCTGTTTGATCTGCTAAAGGCAGGGCTTTGGCATACTTGTGCTGAAAAATCTCATACATCATCTTAGCTTGCTCAGATGAGTCGCACACCACCATGCCACCGATTGAGTTGTCGTTCGTTGAAATACGCGCTTGCTCGAAGTCCTTGACGATGTAATCGAGCATCGGCTCAACAAACTTCTCATGGGCATACACCACTTTTTTATCAGCGTTGCCTTTGAGGATCTCGATTTCTTCTAACGTTTTCTGCAAATTCAGTTTATAGCTAGTTTCAATGTCCTCTCGAATAAGACGCAGGGTATAGCCGTCTTTAATTGACGCGTTGTAGTAGTATTTATGGATGTAGCCACCAAACAGGGACTTGGAGTCATACTCATCACCTAACAGTGGTGTTCCGGTAAGACCAATCTTGATTGCATTAGTATCTGCTTGTTCCAGATTCGCTAGGAAACTGCCTCGCGGATTATAACTGCGATGCACTTCGTCTAAGAAGAAAACCCGCTGTACGTTGACGTTGTAGTCCACGTTCTGAATGACCGCAGGGTCGTCTTGAAACTTTTGTATATTGACGACGGTGATCTCTCGCTGGCCTGAGGCGTTATGCACTGCGGCGGTTTGCTTAATATCGTTGGCAAAGGCTTCACGCGAATCGATGTTATGAACTTTAAGGCCTCTGGCTTTGAACTCTCTGCCAGCTTGAATCAATAGATCTATTCTATCGACGACGAAATAAAATTTAGCGATGACGCCTTTATTTTGAAAATAGCCAGCAAGGTATTTCACGTTGTAATAGGTGAGGGCTGTCTTACCACTGCCTTGTGTATGCCAGATGATCCCTTTTTTAACGCCTTCATTTAACTTATTTTCTATTGCTTTTGTTGCAAATATCTGCGGATAACGCATGACATGCTTCTGTAAGCCTTTTCGTTCTTTTACATAGGCAAGTGCATATTGCAGAACAAAAGACAGTCTTGAGCGCTGCAAGAGGGACGTACAAATACGATTGGTCGGAGTCAGCGGTGACTTATTCTTTGCAAACTCGGGGGACTGTTTAATGCTGAGTAAATTGTTGTCTTTTAACACAGTCAGTTCGTCAGCTTCACTTACACCCGATAACAGCTTGCCTAGGTCAAACTCTTCTTCTTCTCGGAAGTAGTTGAAACCGGGCTTTTGATAAGATGCCGTGGCATAAAAAGCGCCCTCAATAGGACGTGGAGAACTATCGTCGTATTCCATATTATTCGAGAAAATCATCAACTGGGTGATGTTAACGAAGTTTCTGAACTTTGCGTTTTCAAAGCGTGTTTGAATACGTTTGTGCTCGGCAAGCACGCCATCTTTATTATTAGGGCGTTTTACTTCGACAAATACCAGTGGCATGCCGTTGATAAGTAGGGTGATGTCAGGGCGAAATTCTTCATCGTCTTTTTTGTAAGTGAGTTCGGTTACAACGTGGAAACTGTTGTTATTGAAATCCTCAAAGTCAATGAGGCGAACACCAGAAGTGGCGGTTAGCTTTTCGTAGAAGGCTTTACCTAAGTCCGCATTTTCTAAGCTCAGCGTAACCTCATCGAGGCACAATTTTGCCTCAGCATCCGTAAGAGCTGGGTTTATGCGCTTGATACTCTCGTCGAATATCGTGGTAAAGATGTTTGTAGCGTCGTCCCATGTAACAGTTGGGTCTTTCAGCGAGATGTACTTATAGCCAAGCTGCATGAGATGCAAGATAGTGGGGATCTTGACGCGAGAATCTTCATTGAACTTCATATTCCACAATATCCTTATTCACTCGAACATTACAACGAACACATCAAGCATACTGTATTTATTAGAATTTTTCGCTGTTTAAAATTATGAAAAATTGAATGCAAAACTGACGCGCGAAAAAAATATGCTTAAATAGGAGGTCACTTGATAACTAGCATGTTAAGGAAAACGTTTTTTGAAAACAAAATTTAATGATATTTCAGAGCTTTTTGATCATTTATTTGCTGGAGACTTACTTTTCGAAAATGAAGAATACACACGGACGTTTGTGAACTCCTTTAATGACGGTCACCTTAGTTGAGAGAGCTTTTACACCGACCTAAAAGGTTTTGGTGGAGCTGATAATTTAGATGAATGGTTCTATGAGGTCTGGGCGGATAGTTATAACAGGTATTCGGTTCTAACATCAGAGTTTGACGTTCCAAGCGTAGCCTGTGAAGTAATACAATCAAGTAATTTACATGGACCCTACACTTCTGAAGATGCACAACAATACTTAGGGTTAACTCTTGCTTATTAGTTGCAGAAAACCAGACAAGCATTAAAGAGTAATCTTTAATCATGTTCTGTTAATATCAGATTTGCCCCATTGATGGTGACAGATGCCTTTAGTGACAGGTATTTTTGTAAAGGTAAAAGCTTCTGATGGCTAAAATGGGCTTGCATTTAAATTCAAGGAATAGATATGCCACACTTTGATTCGATACCCGCAATGATCTCTGAATGCTTTGATAGAGACATCAGTCGAGAGAGACATTGGTATCAACGATACAAACAAACTCACGAAAAAATCATAGCAGATCCCATATCTGACGACGCTTTAGAGCTACTGTGGTATGTCAGAGATAATGCGGTATCGAGTCTTATGCAAGGTAATACATCAAAAGAGGAATTTGAACGGGCTAAACCTAGGTTACGTTTATTAACAAAAAAGCTCATTGAGTCACCTTCGTCAGAAACGTACGAAGCTGGTATTCAAGAGATGAGAGACTTAAAAAGTGAGGGCACGCTTAGACAGTTCTACGGTGCACTTCTTAATAGAGCATTTGCGGCTATAGTTCCCGATAAAGTCACTTCCTCAGTAAAAGAACCTGCATTCAATATGGCTGCGAACTTTATCAATGGCCATTTCAATTTAGGGCTTAATCTTAATGGCAATTGGTATGAGAATAATTTTGCACTGAAAAACGCACTGAGAGAAAAGGTTTCTGACGAATTTGATGACTTCAAAATCAATATTGCCGTGTGGAATGTTTTTGAATTATTGGAAGAAGAAAATAAGATTGATGACAGTCTTATTGAGTCTGAAATAAACCAGCAAAGAGTTAAACCCTTAAGCCTCACAGTGGAGCAGTACAAAGAAGTGCTAAAAGCTGATGGAGTGGTTAACAAAAATAGCCGTAAATTATTGTCTGCGATGGGTAACTCTTCTGTATCAAAAATAACGGCGTCTCAGTTGGCAAAAGATTTAGGTCTAGCGCACGTGGGGCCAGTGAATGCAAGAATTGGCCAACTGAGTAAACGCATCGCTAATTACTTTGGTATCGATAAGCAGGATATTAAAAACCGCTTTACGGGTTGTTGGCAATTGATAGCTGATGGCGAGCATTTGCCAGAGGGATTTATATGGCGACTAAAAGACAACTTGAAAACAGCATTGGCAGAGCTAGGAATAATTGATGATATAGATATGCAGGGTATAAAAGAAAAAAGTCAGGATTATTCAGCCCAAACTGCCCTAAACCAAATATTCTATGGCCCGCCGGGCACAGGTAAAACGTACCGTACTATCGAGGCCGCTGTTTTAGCCGCTGAGCCTTCATTTACCTATACCTCGCGAGAAGATCTCAAAGCAAAGTATAACGAACTCGTCTTGCAAAGACGAATTCAATTTGTCACTTTTCATCAAAGCTATGGATACGAAGAATTTGTTGAGGGGCTGCGTGCGGTAACAGAAGATGGACAAGTAAGTTATGAAGTCCAAGGTGGGATCTTTAAACGTATATGTGCATCAGCTATGAGCAATATTGCTAAATCTCAATCAATTACACAAAAGAGTTTTGAAGCCTGCTGGGATGAATTTTTGGGTGACTTTGATGATGAAGATGGAGTTAAAGTCACAACGAAAAAGGGATGGTTTAGAATCACAGAAATAAATGGGAACACAATTTATTTCGAGAAATCTAACGGCAATAGTAAACATACATTCAGTATCAAGACCCTCAAGGCACTCTTTAATGGAACTCGAGTTCTTAAAGGAGGCATGAACGCTTACTATCAGCCATTGGTTGAACATCTAATGACTTACGCTGAATTTGAACGGGGTATTATAGAACCGACGAAAAATTTCGTACTCGTTATCGACGAAATTAATCGCGGAAACATTTCAAAAATATTTGGCGAACTTATTACGTTGATTGAAGATTCAAAGCGCTCGTTTAATAAGACGACAGAATCTATTGAGGTTACCTTACCATATTCAGGAGATTCTTTCTCAGTGCCAGCGAATTTGTATCTAATCGGAACGATGAACACCGCAGATCGCTCTCTCGCGATGATGGATACCGCACTCAGGCGTCGTTTTGATTTCGTTGAAATGATGCCTAATTACTCACTTTTGTCGGGGCAAGTGGTAAAAGGCATTCAATTAGATGCATTACTGCACAAGATGAACGCAAGAATTGAGGCCTTGTATGATCGTGAGCACACCTTGGGGCATGCCTTCTTTTCACCTGTCGTAAAGGCTATTCAAAAGGGCGATGAAGCTAACGCTTTTAACTCACTGAAGCTGGTGTTCCTCAATAAAATCATTCCGCTTCTCGAAGAATATTTCTTCGATGATTGGAACAAAATCCGTCTTGTATTGGGCGATAACCAGAAGCCTGACGAACTACAGTTTGTGAAAATATTATCAACGAGTTTTGATGAATTGTTTGGTTCGAATCATGAGTTGGATAGCTTTGTGAATCAAAATGAGACGTTTGATCTTGCCCTCCCGTCAGCTGATGTTTGGGATAATCCGCTCGCATATCAAAATATCTATAACCCAAAAGCTGAGTGACATTGAATGCAGGTAGGATATGAACAGGTTTTTGAGTTTGGCTACGTTTGCTCGGTTTGCAATGACAGAGCCATACCCAAAGTCAGTGTCATTCCAGAAAAAGCGTATCAATACCTGCGCCATTTGAGCCTATGTGATGATGACGAATCTAAGCTATTGCGTCTGAAAAGTGTTGGTGGTGTAGAAACTATACAGTTTCTCAACTATGTCGGCGTTATAGTAACGCCAGATGGTTTTCAGATAGAGATCTTGCCTAAAATAGTCAAACATGCGGAGCATAACGATGCGGTTTCAGATTCAAGACGATCGCTACTGAATATGCTTAGAACGCTCGGCATGTATCGTCATATTCAAACAGCCGCTGCACACCTTGAGAAGTACAAGATGCCGCTGCTTGAGATCTTCATCGGGCAGTTTCTGTCGAGTGTAAATCAGTTGGTTAAACGTGGCATAAAACGGGACTATCAGCCTCAATCGGATAATCTCTTCTATTTGAAAGGCAAATTGAATATCAATGCGCAGCTTAAACACAATCTCGTCCAACAGCATCGTTTTTGCGTTGATTATGATGAATACGTGCCTGATATCATTGTCAACAGGCTAATCAAAGCTGCGCTGCAAAAAGTCTTGTTGATGACGCGCTCTGCTCAAAATCAACGATTGGCGCGTGAGCTTGAGTTTGTTTTCGCTGATGTTAGTCCCATAATGGTGCAGGCCATATCAAAGGAAACGCTAAACTTATCTCGGGGCATGGAACATTACCAAGTGCCCGTTGCATGGTCACAGCTCATTTTAGAAGGAATCTCTCCGCTTTCTATGCGCGGCGATGCTCATGCCTTTTCGCTGCTATTCCCATTAGAGTCGGTCTTTGAAAGCTACGTGGAGTCGGTCCTTCGACAAACACTACATCCACCAATCACCGTAAAAGGACAACTGCAAACATCACATCTTGTGACGTATGATGCGAAACGCATGTTTAGGCTTAAGCCAGATATTGCAGTCTACAACGGCGGCGAGCTTAAGCTTGTGCTGGATACTAAGTGGAAATTGATTGATGCCAGTAAAGCGAATGGAACCGATAAATTTTTACTCTCTCAGCAGGACTTCTATCAAATGCATGCCTATGGGCATAAATATCTTCAAGGTGAAGGTGATTTAGTACTGATTTACCCCTCGAATGATAAGTTTACTGCGCCACTGACTAGTGCGTTTGAGTTCTCGTCTTCACTCAGGTTATGGGTTGTCCCTTTTGATATCCATCATCAAACTTACGATGTAGACCGACTTAAACTACCTTCTCAACTAAATGGTCAGTTAACTCATGCCCCCGATATATCAATGGTGTTTTAAATCGATATGGCACAGATACTTAAGTTCACATATCCCACAGGTAAAATATTCATCGGCATTTGCTCTGATGAAGGTTGGGAAGATTTTAGCGCACTTGATTGGCCAAAATATCGAGCTGAAATTGCCACGCTTCCAGTACATGAGCGAGTCGATTACACGATACGGCGACAAGTACTCTGGGAAGACCATGAGGTTTCCTCAGATGAGCTTTTCCAACGCTGGCAGGACATTGTCAGTGACTACAACGCCTCCGACCCGGAGGTAGGCTACAACATGCCCTCCGATAATTTGAAAGCCGTTTGTAAGGCTGATGGGTGGAAGTTTGGTGTGGATGGGTGTCGCGCAGGTTGGTTTTATATCGGATCTCAAGGCTCTGACATCAAATACGGTATTGTAAAGACGATTGCTGAGCTGTTTGACAGGTTTAAAAATATTGATGAAGTAGTCATCGATATTCCTATCGGCCTGCATGACGAAGGTGCACAAGCGCGTAGTTGTGATTCGCTAGCCCGCAAAGCACTCAAGCCGAGAGGCTCTACAGTGTTTCCTGCGCCAGTAAGGCCTTGTCTTTATGCAGACACGTATGAAGAGGCATGTCGGATCAGTGAGCGATTAACAGGTAAAAAGCTCTCGCAGCAAGCCTATAACATTTTTGCCAAAATTCGTGAGGTTGACGAGTTGTTGCAGCGTGATGCGTCTTTGCGTTCGGTGATCAGCGAGGCCCATCCAGAGCTCGGGTTTTGTATGTTAAACGGTGGTAACCCCTTGCTGACCAAAAAGAAAAATTCGGATGGGATCGCAGAGCGATTGGCATTGCTTAAGAGGTATTTGGAGTGGGCCCCCCAGTTGTATGAGGAAGCGACTGGTCAGTATGCTCGACAAGTGCTGGCAAAGGATGACATCGTAGATGCGATGATGTGTCTGTGCATCGCTCAAGCGCCTGAGCGTGAGAAAGAAACAGTCCCCGCCCCAGTGATACATGATGGTCAAGGTATTGAGATGGCGATGCATATTTTTTCGCCTAGTCAGCAAACTGGAGACTGAGAGAGGAGTAGTATGTTTGACATTATTGGTGATGTCCACGGGCACGCAGACAATTTGATCCAGCTGTGAAGAAAGCTAGGCCGGATTCTAAATAAGGCGGAGTGTGGTCGCACCTTTGCAAATTGACAATATAATAAATACAGGGAAAGTAAATAATGAATGTGACATATAAAGTAAGGATCGTTGTACCGGAGATTTGGTCTCAAGAGATTAAAGTTGAAGGCAACAAGGTAGAGAGGTTGCTGTTCACCGAAAAAGAAAGTGAAGTAACAATTATCCCAACAGAAACAAAGGGTGTATTGAAGGCAACAGTAGTTGATGATGCTAATCACGGCGATTATTTAATCATCAAAAATAATAAATGCGATACTAGCCAATATCCCGACTTACCTATCTTAAAAGTAAGAAAAACATCAGATTTTGATTCTATTTCAAAGGACACGAAACTGTCGTGGTTAAAGTCTCCGTCGGAATTTACTCCTAAACTCTCTCCATCTGAAGTAGCAAAATCATGGGTTAATAAATTCAGTTTCAGAGAAGAAAACGAAAAACTACTAATTCGTGGTCTTAGAACACCTCAGGTAGGAGCTTTACACGCGATATCGGCCGAGTTTTCAAAAAGTAATGTTGAACCTTGTACCGTTGTTCTGCCAACAGGCACCGGGAAGACGGAAACCATGCTTTCTACAACTATTTATCATAGATGCAGTAAAGTTTTGGTACTGGTTCCTTCTAATTCACTAAGGGACCAAATAGGCGAAAAGTTTAAGACACTTGGCTGCTTGAAAGAGCTGGGCGTTATAGAGCAAGATACGCTATACCCTGCGGTCACCAAGATTAAGCAGGGCATTAAATCTGTAGATGACGCAAATCAAATTTTAGATAGCTCAAATGTCATCATAGCCACGCCACAAATTCTCAATTCAAAATTTTCTAAACCTGATGTGCTGACCACCCTTTGTGAGGGTTGCGATTACCTGTTCGTTGATGAAGCTCATCACATATCGGCTAAGAAATGGAATGAAATCAAGGAACAGTTTAAAGGAAAGCGCGTTTTGCAATTCACAGCAACGCCTTTTAGAAATGATACAGAGAGCCTTGGTGCCAAGATTATATACAACTACACCATGGGTGAAGCACAGCAAGCTGGATACTTTACAAGCGTCCAGCTAGAGCCTGTTGAAGAGTATTTCCAAGAGCAAATGGACGAGGCAATAGCCGAAAAAGCTCTTGTTTTATTGAATGAGGACCTCAAAGATGGCTATGACCACCTGATGATGGCTAGAGTTCGTAGTAAAGCGCGAGCGGAGCTTGTGTATAAGCTATATCAGCGTCTTGCGCCCGAGTTAAATCCAATATTGGTTCATTCAGATTTATCTAAAACTGAGCAGAATAGACGCTTAAATCTTCTTAAAGCTAAGACCTCTAAACTAGTTGTCTGCGTCGACATGCTTGGTGAAGGTTATGATCTTGCCAATTTAAAAGTGGCTGCAATTCATGATCACCATAAGAGTTTAGCGATTACATTGCAGTTTATTGGTCGTTTCACACGCGTATCGAGAGAGCAGAATCTTGATGTAGCAAAAGTCGTGGTCAATATCGCAGACCCCGGTGTAGAAGGCGCTTTGCAAAAACTGTATGCCTTAGGCGCTGATTGGGACGTTGTATTAAGACGTCTGTCAGAAAATCAAATCGAACGTGAAGTGCGTTTACAGGAAGTTGTCGATTCACTTAAAAGTGAAGGCGATCTTCATGACCAGCTCTCTCTGTGGAATCTTAGACCATCTCACTCAGCAATGCTTTTTAAAACCGATTGTGACAAATGGCAACCAGATAGATTTGCAGAGCTAGATCTCTCCTTCGATGAATACTGGCACTCAATATCAATGGAAGAGAACATTCTGGTGCTATTAGCAGTCAAAAGCACGGCGGTAAAATGGGGCCACTTTAAAGAAATTAATGATATTAACTACAAGATATTGATTGCTCATTGGGACGAAACCAGAAGAGCTCTGTTTGTATATTCCAATGATTACAAGCGATTCCAAGTAGAAAAGTTGGTCGAAAAAATATGTGGTGAAACTGCCTTGGTAATGTCTGGAAAACAAATATTCAATGTTTTGAACAACATTGAATACCCCCTCGTGACAAACTTAGGCTCCGCTCAAAACGGTGCCATCAGCTTTACCCAGTTTTTTGGGCCTAACGTTACTGATGGATTAAGTGCTGTCGAAAGATCTGCATCAACACTGAGTAATATTGCCGCACTGGGTTATGAAAATGGCGAAAAGGTTTTGTGGGGATGCTCGGAAAGAAAAGGCAAAGTATGGTCGCCACAGGCTGGCACTATAGCGGATTGGCTCAATTGGGTGAAGGAAGCATGGGATAAAGTAGCGAATGGAGAGGCTGATGAGGCCAACATCACCCGCGATTTTTTGCGTCCAACGAGAATTGATAAGCCTCACAATTTCAAACCTGTATCCATTCAGTGGGGAGAGCAGCTCCAGCAAAGGTTTGAGGATGGCGTAAAGATTTATTTTGGCAATGAACCTACATACTTGTATGAAGTGGATCTAAAGGTCAATTGGGATGAATCGAACAAGCGCCCCCTTTTGATTTTTCAGTCTGAAAAGAACAAAACTGTTTACGAACTGGTAATTGATGGAGAACTACCAAAGGGCTTCGAGTATGAGCTTAAGGAAGGCGAAGAAATCAAGGTCCAAATAGGCAACTCGGAAGAAGTCTCTTTAATCGAAGAAATGGTTAAAGACCCAATATTTATATACTACGCGGATGGGTCATTTTCCTACAACTGTTACTGGGTCGAAGTCAAAAACAATATCGGTATGTTTGACGCTGAGCATTTAACACCTATCGAGTGGACGGTTGATATTACGAGTGAATCGATGGGAGCTAGTCAGAAAACAGATACTGTTCAATATCAGACTTGGAAAATAATTGAAGATGATTTCGATATCATCATTAATGATGACGACAGTGGGGAAGCTGCTGACCTTGTCGCTCTTAAATCTTTACCAGACAAGATAATATTGAGCCTATACCACTGCAAGTACTCTCATGGGGCCACCCCCGGTAGAAGGCTGAATGATTTATATGAAGTTTGTGGACAAGCTCAACGTTCGGTACGGTGGAAACATGTTGGCTTAGCATATGTCTATAGGCATGTCAAAAAGCGAGAGTCAGCTTGGCGAGGTAAAGGGCAAAGTCGATTTCTAAAAGGTAACATTGCTACATTTGAAAATCTGAAAAATAGAGCGCGAACAACACCCATTGAGTTTCAGGTAACGATAGTTCAACCGGGTGTCCTTAAACCTTCAATCACTGAAGAAATGCTTAAGCTTCTGGGCACAACAGAATTATTCATCAAGAAGACGACTATGGCAGAGCTACAAGTTTGGTGTTCTGAATAGCCCTACAGAAAATAGGATAAAGATAGTCTATGGAATTAACGAAACAATCTGATATTTGGGGTTACCACTACACTCATTTGGAACAGAAAAGACAGCGTTACGAGATCAAGGACGAGATATTAGCAAACTGCATCGGCATTGGGGCGGGTAGTTTAAAGTCAGTAGACAAGCCAATTGTGGGATTTAGTTACAACAAGGACAACGGTTATCAATTATTAGCATATCTAACTGAGCTTGCTTTAGGTTTTAAAAGGCTCCCTTGGTGCCAAGATAGAAGCTATCTCAGTTCTAAATGCAAAGACGAAACTATTATCAATGCAATCTTAAATCAGCTCACCGAACAAAAGATTGATGAGTTGGTTGCTGAAGTGACGACGATCTATGCGCATACTCAAACTGAGCTGAAAAAAGCTGGCTTGAAAACAGTAAAGTTAGTTCGACACATTGCTGCAACAGATAACGATTATGCACAGACAATCATGGGAATAAGAGACTGTGCTGAGATATTGGGTCTTGATTATATTGAATTCGAAATGGATACACTTAACTCTTTTTCGTGCGAAAACGGCGCATATAGCCATTTGTCTGATATTCAAATCTATCACGAGTTTGATGTTTCAGATGTTCTCTATTGCAGTAGTTTGCTTCACTTTGGCGACAAAAACTCTATTTTCATGGAAAGTGGAGAGTGGGTCATAATCAATCGCTCAGCAAACGGAGTTATACAGCTACCAATTGACTCGGTCACATATGATAAGACCAAATGGCTAGATGGACTCGATCTTAAGTCAAGTGTTGCTAAGGCAGAACAAGTTATCGCAGAGAGGACTCCTTTTCATATCAGGCAAGAATGGGATTTTGACAACAGCTATGCTTCTTTCGGAAAACGTCCTAGCTGGAAAAGGAAACTAGCGGAGTTTCTACTCAAATGACCGTGAGGGCAATATGAATCCAGAAGACTACCTTATATTTTGCCAAGCAGAACTGCGAAAAATCTTTGAGCGTACCCGTGCAGGCCAGCCAGATGACAAGCTCAAATATCGCGCTGAAGGGCTTTTGCATGCGGCGCGATTACTCGGTCTGGCATCTGCCGAGCAACTCAGTGAGTTGCTTGAGGCAGAGCATCAGGCCGTGTTTGGTGAAAGTGTGGCGACACGGCAGGCGCGTAAGGCGGCATTGACGGAACTCAAAGAAACCGATCCCGATGCGTACTTTGATATTCCTACCGTGGAGCGAAAACCTCGCTAAATCAGGCGGATGTGAAGGGCATTGAACATAACACCGGTTATTAGTTCATTACCCTTTCACTGTCAGGACCACCTTTAATTACGTCTGTGTTATCACTATCAAAAGCACCTCAATAAAACGTAATTTCAACCTCTCAACGGCCACGACTTTATTAGTGTACTGCGTTTTCTCCTGTGTACTTTCTGCTGTTATGCGCATTGCGTATAGCGAACCCTAGCACCCACAGACGCACTAAGTTTGGGATCACGGGGGATGAAATAACTTCAAACGTCAAGGCTTGTTCATCCATTATTAGACTCACACTTCAACAAGTAATCTTATCGAGTGTACAGCAAGTGTTTACCAAAGGAGAAATGGATAAGCGCTGTGATCCGTTTCTCCTATATGGGAAGCAAGCAAAGCACAGTCTGGCCATTCCGTTTTCATGTTTGGAACTACAACATATGCATTTTGATTTTAGACAAAGAGCAGCTTTTTCTTATGTTGGGTAAAAAGACGGCATAGCAAAATGAGTGTTTCGTCTGTTTTTTTGTCGCTTAGGCGCTCATGTCGCACTAAGCTTGCAAGACTAATCTATTGGAGCCCTAGTTATGTCCGTGTCCACTCTGACTGCTGCTGAATTGTATGAGGCCATTTGGTCTACGCCTTTAAGTCACCTCGCAGCACGCTGGTGCGTAAACGCACATGCACTGGGCCAGCTCATTGATCGTGTTGGCATGCCTCGCCCTAAAAGCGGGTATTGGACCCAAAAAGCGTTAGGTAAACCTCTGACGGTAAGTGCTATGCCAGACACACTGTCACCCACACGGATCATCGATTTGACACCACTACAATCGACAAAACGAGAAAAAACAAGGTTAACATCAGCGCCACTGGCCACACCCACCACCTCATTGCGAGCCTATCCTTTACTCAAGGGAATAAAAACCTCGATGAAACCCCCGTCGTTTAAATATGATTTTTTGATGGTACAAGCTTATAACAACGACTCAGTGGCTAGGTTAGATGTCTCACCAGCGACGCAGTCAAGAGCCATTGTCATTTTGCACACATTATTCTTTCATTTTCAGCAAAAAGGATGGACCGTGTCTGTGGACAAGCATCGCTATGCCAAGCGGTTAACAAATATTGTGAAAATTAACGATGAGTCAGTACCATTTAGGCTGCGAGAACGCCTTCGTCAGGTGCCTCGCGAATTAGACAAAAAAGAGCAGGAAGAGAAAGCCAAGGGCAAGTCCATTTGGCACGAGAAAATCAATATACCTAGTGGTTGTTTACAGCTCATTGTGGAAGGGGCTCTGCCACGCGGTTCCAAGGGACTGTTTGAAGACAATGCCACACTGACGCTTGAAACCCAATTGGCGCATGTAATCAATACTCTAGAAAATTCTGCTGAACATATGAAAGTGGTGAGGGCCGAGCGAGAGGCAGAAAAGCAGCGCTGGGAAACGCAGCGTCGTCAAAAAGAGGCGATAGAGCAACGCGTCAGAACTCAACACGCGCGTATTAACACGTTCACAGAGTTATTTACGCAATGGCGACGTGCCAATGATTGCAGAGCGTTTATTGATGCGCTTCTCAGTGCACCTGTTTATCAAGGGTGTATGCAAGAAGAAAAAGCGCGTTTTATGGTATGGGCGAATGAGATTGCGGATGCTATAGACCCCACTGTGAATGGTTTAGCTTCAGCCTTGTTACAAGCTGGCAAGGAAGACAACTCGATAATGGCTGAGGCAATACGTCGATATCAAAAAGCCACTCGTACGCAATAATAAAAAAGCACATAGCATCAAAGAAGAACGTAGAAGGAGAAAATCGATATGACCTTGTAAGCACCGTGGTAACTTAACAGTTATCGTATATCTTATCAGTATGAGAAAACTTTACGTAGCGAGTGATTTAACACGTATTTCTTCTGACGGGGCTATCAGTTTTCAGCTGACTTGCAAAAGCGTTCTATATCGAAAATATCTTTCAATATCTTCTTAAGCCAGCTCGTCAACCTCTACATTAATCAACGAAGATAGCAATGCGGAATCAAGTCCCTGTAGCGTCTGGTACTCATTTTGTGTTTACTGCCGGTAATCACGTTGTGAAAAGCGACAACTGATGACTGTCAGTAATCATTAAGTGGTTACTGTAACCGAAGAACGCGCAGAAGGCCTTCGCGATGAAAAATAACTATCGTCGATTAGTGTCGGCCATAGTTCATTCCAGCCTATTTTAGCAGCTAAACTTATAAGACTTTTTGTGATTAATGAGGAATAAAAATGGATCAGCGTGAGTGCAAGCCTGAAGTGACAACCGAAGCTCTAGAGGCAGAGATAGCCGATCTTATCGACGACCCTGTGCTCAGAGAAGAATGGCTCAATACGAATATTCCCGTTCTGGAATTAAATGGGCCTAAGAGCTACTTCAATACTCCCACGGATAGAGCGAGGCTCATGCAAGTTGTGCTTGAAATGAAATTTGGTGAGATGGCGTAAGCGGCGCTTATTCAAACGCCTCCTTACGCCAATAATTGCATAAGCTCCCAAAGCAAGTTTGCTCTCGACAAAATAATAACAACTATTATGACGTTCATAAAAACTTCAATTCTGATACTTCAGCGAGTCCGCTTGAAATGATTTTACCGCGCTCACACGCAAGTTTTAGTCCTTTGTCCTTTGAGTAAGCATAACAACATAGCCCCAAGAGCGAGACATCAGCTTAGTTACACGCCATCAAAAGCTAACAATGAGCAGTTTATTTGTTTTGTCGTTTTGAAAAAAGACTCTGAACTAAGTAGCTCAACACCTATAAAAATTTCTTAAAGTCTTCGTGGTATATTGTTCCAATTCGCACCCATATAGACTCAAGGTTAGGAAAGACAGCAGCATTGGAATGAGTGAACTCACATTGTTAAAAACTACAGCGATGATAAGTTTTGGTAGCCACAAATCACCAAAACCACGTCGCTATCACTATAGCTCATAAATCAATAACAAACCTTCAAGCAGCGAAAAAGTACGCTCAACCAAATGCGCCCAGTACTTAGTCATCTAGTTCGAACAGCTCAATAATTTGCAAAAGCTCTTTATTCGAGAGGCGTCGTAAGCTCAGTCCAGAGACGACTTTCCAAAACGTATCGGACTTAGCTACTTTTTGCAGCATATCAATATCTGCATACCCGGCAATAAACAGCGTCCGTTCAACGTCAATATTATACAGCTGACAAAGTTGCTCCAAAAAATCTCTCGCTGGTCTATATCGGCCGTTTTCAATTTTGTTTATAAAGCTACGCTTTACACCAAGACAACAAGCTACTTCAGTTTGGGTAAACTTTTTTAGAGGAGATCCATTTTTCGGTGATGATACTGGCCCAGATGTTGTCGCTTTTAATCTTTCACGATGTTTTCGAAGGAAGTCACCGAGTATTTTGTTTCGTGATTCATGATACAAATTTTTTGATTTTGGTAAGGGCATACTACAGGTTGCTTATATTTTGTTCGAATTAAAAGCGTCTGGTTTCATAGATTCTGGAATGAAGTGTTTCTTATAATTTAATTCATCAAAAAAAAGATAATTTATAACTTTATGTTATTTATGCGTTTTTCCGAAGTATAGCGTGAAATATTAACTGTAGTGAACTAGGCGCTGAGCTATTCTACCTATTTAATGCAAAAAAAGATATTTAAAACAATGGGTTAAAAGTCTTTAAAAAATTTGCTGTCTCCTCATTTGACGTCTACTAATTATTACCTACGACGAAATTTGAAGAGGTAGTAAACATGCAAGACAAACCGAAACAAAGGAAAATGCGCTCAGAAGCACGAAAACGGATCCTGCTTCCAAAAGCAGAGTGGAAACGCTATCGAAAATGGCGAAAAGACATAGAGGTAGGTCCGTACCGACCTTTCTTTGAAACCCATCAACTCCACTCGACGGGGCGTAAACACAAGTTTTTCTGTCCAAAGCAGCAACGAATTGTGCATTTGATGTCAGATGGTGAGTATAAGGTATATCAGGACATGATTTGGCGCCCTGACGTGGTGTCTATCGACGAGCAGTACGCCCTTGACATCAAAGAGACGTGGAAGATTTGTCAAGAACTCAAGATTCATCACCCATACGAGTACCAGCGCGATATTCATCACATTATGAGTACTGATCTTATCGTGACACTAAACCGAAGCGGAGCGTTGGTTAAAAGGGCACACCCTGTCAAATACGAGATAGAGCCGGGTGCCAATTCCCGGACTAATAACAAGCTTAAAGTTGAAACGGCATTCTGGACGGCTCGGAATATTCCATGCGAGCCGATAAGCGCTGTCAGGGTCGATAAAAATTGGATAAAGCATCTTGATTTTCTATCGATGCACTATGATCCATCTCTGTCGAGTAATGAGCTAACGCAATTCAGTGGGTTGTTTGCAAAGCGTTGGGCTAAAGCACCAAAACTACCACTGCGGGCCATACTTACTCAAATAGCGCAATTGATAGGTGTCCATCAATTCACGGCAGAGAAAGTTTTTAAAAACGCGACCTTGGCTGGTCTTATTCCTCTCAAAGCACCGGTGCCACTGGTGTACCACAAACCCGTTTTGTTAGCTTAAGGAGGAAGCATGCCGGTAAGACTTACACTTGTAAAATTTAAAGATACTTTTGATATTCCCACTGGATTTGGAAAAAAGGACGATGTTTTCGGCATCTGTTATATCGATTCCCTGACACTTAGTGTCGGGGTTGCCAACTACACCCAGTATTTGGGGTACTCTCATGATACTGAGACTTTCGAACTAAAAAACCGTCAGGCACAGCCGTCTAAACCTCGCCTTTTCAGTCGCACTGAATTTGCCGAGGCCTTCGATATCATTAAAAAAGGTGATGATGCGCAAACCGTTATTATGCCGCAATTTCTGGGACTGTCTGATGAGGAATTACTAACTACTCGAACGAAAGAATGGTTAAGCCGCCGTGATAAGGCGTTAGAGGTAATCAGGCCATTACTGCCCCAAGAGCATTATGAGCTCAGTTATTTTGTGATGCGATATCTTAGAGGTGAAGCGCATCAGGAAATAAAACAATATTGTTTAGAGGGAGGGCATGGGTCTACCACAACGATTACACGTAAACTAAATCTTTATATTGTATTTGGTTTCACGGCGAATGCATTGCTGCCATTTGGTTTCGAATTCTGTGGTACTGAGAAGAGGGCGATTGATGGTAATAGCGAGACCAAGACCAAAAAAAACACCAAACGCAGGAAACGTGGGCGCCCCGGTACTTATTCAAATAACCGAGGGGCAAACGAGTCAGACAAAAGGATCATCAAGGATTTGATTCGAGATAACAAAGTATCGCTGCGAGGTGGAAAATTAGATATTTCTCGGCTCTATGATGAATATGTAGTTCGCTATGAAGATAAATTCGACTTACCTCACGCAACACTTAATAAGCAACGCAACTATGAATTTCCGTACCCAGAAAGCGAAATAATATCGCAAGATACGTTCAGGTATCATTTCAAAAAGCTTCTGCCTCTGGAAAAGTTTATTAAATTCAGGGATGGCCAGCATAAGTTTGATAAAGACCACAGGCCAAAGCGCGGAGACGCAAAAGATGGCGTCGTAGGTGCGGGCCATGTTGTTGAATTCGACCATACGCAATTAGATTTGCACGCAAGAATGCCCGGTGTACATGACAAGCGTTTCTCTGCTGGCCGCCCTTGGCTAGTTATCGCCAAAGACGTTTACACTAAATTTATCCTTGGCTTCCACATCAGTTTCCGACCACCCTGCTGGGATAATATCGCGGAATGCATCATTAATTGCGTAGAGAACAAAGTCGAATTTGCTGCTCGCTATGGTGTTGAGTTAGCAGAGCGAGACTGGCCGTCGCGTCATCTGCACATGCTTTATAAAATTGATAATGGCGTTGAGTATCCGCATGAGCAGGAAAGTGAAATCATGGCATCGCCCTTTAAATTTCAGGGAAGTCAGCAAGTAGCGAAAGGGCGTGGCGATCTGAAGGCTGATTCGGAAAGTACGCTCGGAAAACTCAACAGAATTGTCTCCAATAATCCCGGAGGGATTGATACGGGCAAAGATGCTATGGAACAGGACGCAAGTCAACAAGCGCTGTTAACGATTGAAGACATCACGGCACAGTTGATAGATGAAATTGTCTTGATGAACAAAACCGCAGACCGCGAGTGTTCATTGGACCAAGACATGCTTGCAGCGGGTGTTGAACCAACGCCACTTGCGCAATGGAATTACAGTATTGAGCATCAAATGTCCGGCGGAAATCCGGTGTCTAAAGCGCAAATTCCGGAGCTTCAATATACATTATTGCCCAAACAAATGGCACGAATTGATGCTGATGGGATCACACTAAAAAAATACCCTCAACTGCAATATGACGGTGAATTCAAAGCGCTGGAAAATTGGTATTTACAGAAAAAGCACAAGGCTGCTGGTGCCATGTCTGAAATCAAGGTAGCTATAGCTAGTGGCAGTATTAAGCGTGTCTATTACCGAGACAACAACACAATCTACCCACTCGACCTAAAGGCGCAAAATTCGCAATATGAAGATATGAGCTTTTTTGAATTTGAGCAGTCCGTGAAGGCACGTAAGCAAATTCAGCGTGATAGAAAAAACAGCCAGCAGGCAGGACGGGTATATAACAAGCGACGCCAAAAAGAGCGTATAGAAGCTAACCAAGCGGTATTGGCAGGTGTGCCTTCTAATTCGCAGCGGAGTTATCAAAAGGAAATCAAAAATCACAATAGTATTATGCGTGGCGAACAAGCCTGTAGGGATGCACACAGAATCAATGAGTACATGTCACCTAATTTTCCTGAGCAGAGTGCAAACCCTTTAGAGCCGACCGCATGTGACTCTAAGGCACCTACTAAACCAAAATCATCAAGGGAGTTTTTCTAATGTCATTTGCCGAACCCTACGAGTGGTATCCAGCAGAGTATCGGACTCACTTTGACATTCAATGTCAGGGGAACCCTCTAATCGAAGCTCTATATCCTCAATACAGTGAAACGGAGTTTCAAAGTTTTATCACCAATACTCCCGAGCTGCCTCATAACTTTTTCAACCTGCCATTTGAGCATGCGCAACGTTCTATAAAGCGACTAGAAAAAGCGTATATTCCATCGCCACTTGATTATGAAATATATCGTCATATTCACAGTGAAATGGTCAACGGCTATGTGCATCGAAACCCGATAACACCCATGCAACAGGCGAAAATGCTTGGTGTCGCAAGAGGGCAGTTTGTGCCAAATCCACATAATAATAAGCAGACAGCGAGTGGCAGTTGTACCCTGCTATCTGGTATCTCTGGTATTGGAAAGACTGAAAGAGTCCAACTTATCCTTAAAATGTTCCAGCCCGTTATTCGGCACGAGCTGTATCAGGGACACCCTTTGATTATTGACCAAGTGCCCACAGTATCTTTCGAAATTTCAAACCTAAAAAGCGTCAAAGCGCTTGGCGTTAACTTTTTCAAGGCTACTGATAAGCTCGTAGGCACGAACTATACGCAGCAGTGGTATAAGGGTAAACAAGCAACGTATGCATTTCTAATCGAGATGCAGCTACTCGCTGAACGTTTCGGTATTGGCATCACGCACATTGACGAATGCCAAAAATTGCTGGCAGAAGCTAAAAAAGACGACTCGC
The DNA here is from genome assembly GCA_002723195.1 of Gammaproteobacteria bacterium. GTDB lineage: Bacteria > Pseudomonadota > Gammaproteobacteria > Pseudomonadales > Pseudohongiellaceae > UBA9145. The sequence goes on from PBNR01000081.1 coordinate 25,540, forward strand.
CTACCATCCAATATCTCGAGTCACTTTTTAACAACGTGGGTGTCCCCATTATCATGACCAGCACGGAAGAGGGCGTTGAACTTTTTGATAGCAAGAGTAACTCGGATGACGAGTCGCTTAGAAAGTTCACGACAACTCGGCGTCTTACCTCTGGGCGGGACATTCGGTGTGAAAGACTGTCTCTTTTTGATGATGAGTTTCAACAGTTCATTGATTGCTTTCTCCCACCATATTTATTTGACCGCACGCCCGCCCGATCTGAGGAGTTTAAAGCTCAATTGTATGATTACAGCCAAGGCGTACATCAGGTATTGAACAAACTGTTGCGTCTATTTCTGGATAACCTCCATCGCAAACGTCCTGAAGCGAGTCAATACAGTGATGTTCTCAAGGCCGTTTTTGATAATCAGTTTCGAAAACTCAAGCCTGCGCTTCGCGCATTAAAAAACAAGAGTGCTCAGGCGTATGAATTGGAAATGGAGAAACTCAGGGACTACAAAGATGATGAACTATCTCAGATGCGAGACGATAAGTTTGAATTAGCCGGTGAGCCTCTCGAACCACGGACCTTACATACTAGCGTAAAAGGACCGCGAGTATGTTCGGAGAGGGAGTTGAGAAAACTATGACTTCATCAAAGCCTCGTTTTTTTCCGGTATTGCTTGATGGCGAATTTTTATACGGAACGATAACAAGATGGGCGGTTACTCAATCAGCCGTCCCCAAAATGCAATCAATTAACTCGAGAAAAGTGAAAACAAAAAACGCAACAGTGGACATCAGTGGCAAATGGATTGAGGTTGTTTCTACTATGACATCTGTCGACTTTACCCAATATGGTTCTGTATTAGAAAAAGCTACTCAATTGCCTCTGTACAATACGTTTTTTAATGAACGACGAGCGCTTACCTACGCTTTGCCGGGTGAATATGCAGTTGCCACTGAGACAGCGCATAGTTTCCTGCGATATTGCCCTGTCTGTTTGAAGGAAAATGTGTCGACGTCTGGGCTTGGCTTTTGGAAAAACCTTCACCAGTCGCCGTTGCTACTGAGATGTCCTTTCCACAACACGAGATTAATCGCTTATCAAAAGGCAACGGCTGAGTTTCGCCGTCCATACTTACTTGAAATTAATGGTATTACTGATTTATGGCATGTTGAAGCGTGTTCAATTGACGCTCTTACTGATTTTCAGCAATGGTTAGAAACGCTGGCATTGAATAAAAAATTGTACCAGTGTCGAGGGTTAGCAAAGTCGATTATTCAGCACCTCACTACGCTTTTAGGCACGCCTGACGATATTCGACAAGCCAGAAAAAGAAATACTAAACAGGTAGATTTCGATACTTCTGCTTTTGCGTACAAGATTAGACAAGCCGGATATGAGGCGTTTCTTAAACGGGGCACTCGTTCCATTAATGAAATAAAGAGAGATCCTAAGTTTAGCCTTACTCAGATACTTTCACACCGCAAACGCTACTCGCCTGTCTTTTACCTTTTGCTGGTATGGGTGTTTTTAGGCCCCGACTTTATCGAATCGCAGACAATAGAACATAACGAGAGTAAGTGTGCGTAGTGTTCAACTGGGACGCTTTTTCCCAAGGCCATTTGCAGATGAGGCCCTGTTTAGCGTGATCCAGAGGGTCGTCCTTACTCACGGGGGAGGAAAGGATAAGCGCATCGTATCAGCACTATTTGGCTCACGCTCTCTTCAGTTTTGCTCGCAATTTCCTTCCGTCATTCCTCACTTAAAAGGCCAAAGTAACATTCCTTGCGATAGTTGGATTACAGAACACACTGTGTTGCCAATTTATCGCCTTTTTACCCCTCAAAAACGGTATGAGAGTGCAGTCGACGCGCTTAAAGTTGGCAAAGGCAACCATGTATTTAAAGCGCTCGGTATCACTGCGTCCAGAGAAAAGCTTACGCCTATAGCGAAATATTGCCCGCAGTGTGCACAGGCAGATGAAAAGAACTCTGGATTAGCATATTGGCATATCGGACACCAGTTACCCGGTTTAACCCACTGTGTTTTTCACAATGAACGTTTGTCTGTCATGTGTCTTAGTAGGAAGAAATTTGATGTTTGGCCTATAGTCAGCGATAGTAAATCGATAAAGGCACCCGAAGGTAGCGAAGCTGAACGTCACTTGTCATTGCTGATTAATGAGTCATTTATATTAGGCAAGACTGTAGGCCTGATACCTGATCTATATGAGCGTTACTTTTCAAGGCTGATCGCAAGAGGATTTACTACATCTTGTGGACATCTCAGGCTGCAACAGTTGCGGACAGAAATGTCAGCTTTCTGGCAAGGGCTGTCATATCATCCGTGTTTTAAGGATGCACTCTCAACGCAGCACAGCCTTCCATTTCCCTCCAATCTTTTTGCCTATCAAGACGCTTGTCATTCCCCCATCAAACACTTGCTTCTGATAGGATTCTTGTTTGGTGATATCGCTACGCTAATGTCATTTCCAAATACCTCAGAACGGGTAAAAAAGTGTCCGCCAGTGACAAAGGTTCGGAAGCCAGAAGCTGACATTGAGGCGACCATTGTAGATGCATTGACAAGTGGACTGAGCTTAAGGAAAGTGTCAGAAAAGTTTCGTGTATCTATCGGATTTGTTAAAAAAGTGGCTGTAATACACAAAATTGAACTCGATCTTCGTCCGCAGAAGATATTTAGACCAGAGCAAGATGAAATAATCGACAAACTGGCTCTTGGTTATCCAACTCAAGATATTGCCAAGCAGTGTCATTGCTCAATAGGAGCTATTGAAACGATTTTGAGCCAGCACCCAGATATTGTTGAGTTGAGAGCAGATACTCGAAAGCTACGAAAGCGTGAGCGAATGCGCTTATCTCTTTTGACTACGATCAATGAGTTACAAAGCCCGCGACGCAATGACATAAAATTAAAAAATGGGACAGCTTACATGTGGTTGTACAAACATGACAAAGTTTGGTTATACGATCATCTGCCCGCTCAAATACCAAGATGTTACCGACGTAGTAAGATCTGAACAGTCTGAGGGTAACATTACTTAAAATGCCAATAGCGAAGTTGGGATACCAACCTCGCTCACGGTTTCATATCCAGCCGTGACATTCGACATGTCAGAATTTCAAATTAGTAGACTTAAATACTTGTAAATATCCCTTTTTGGTACTAGCCTTAGAATTCAAGGTTTATTATTTATTAAATTAATAAAATCAGTATGTTGGAGTTTGAAATTTGACATAAATTGTTGTTTCTTAAGCTGTTCACAAACTAATTTTTGTGAGCTTTATGAGGCTCTTTGTATAATTTTTGGTGTTCACAAACTTATTTCATTTGTTACTGCCCTCTAGCCTTTATTCTATAAGGGGTGTGTTCACAGACTTATTTATATTTCGTCATGTTTGTGCAGCGTAATTAAGTCCGCGACCGGAAATAATTAAGTCTGCGACAACAATTAACTCTGCGACTGGAAGGTCAAATAAAATAGAATCAAAACCCGCTTTTTTGCGGGTTTTTTAGTATTTTCTTTCGGGGTGATCAAGCTGGCCCTATTTTAAACCAATTGTGCCTAACAAGGTTTCGGTTAGCTTATTCAATTAATTCTATTTTCGAAAACTTCATCCCAAATAGGATAAGCATCTTGATTTATAAAAAAGTTGACTCTTAGGACACCCTTTGGTAGTCTACAAATCGAGCAGGAGTTATCTTCTGTTGCGTGCTCTTTCAAAATTCATCTCTTATTACTAAGAACTGCAAAAGGCTGCGAAGCCGTTCGCTTGATTTTTATTATGTGAACTAACTTTTCCAACATAAGGCAATGCCCGTGTGACATTGGTTGAGCGTTACATCTCAATCGGTAAGTGTCCAAGGTTAAGCAATCATCGTGGAATCACGTTAGATTTGGGCGGGAAAGTCCAGAGTAATTTTCTCTGGTGGTATTGGTCTGGTTTGTCTACGGCACTTCATTTCGGTTCCGGTAAAGCTAATGGGCGGGGGTTTTCCCTTAACCGTGATAGCAAAGAGGTGTTTCACATGAAAGATCAAACGTTGAAAGCATTGAAAGATGCTAGAGATAAATGCGCAAGAACCGTAGACAAAAGTACATTGGACGAACTCGATAAGGCAATTTTCAGTCTTGAGAGCCAATCATGTTGTAAATCTAGTCAGGATAAATGGCTAGCCGTAGCGGTGAGAATACTGTTTCTCATTAAGTTGTTGGCTGGCTTCGATACTGAGTAGATGCACAAAGTGACTACTATCCAATCGTACAACCAGCCAACTAAATCCATTGATTCTTGAGGTATAGTATGTTGATTGGAAAAACGCTTAAAGAGATCAGAAGTGCCAAAGGCCTTTCATTGGCCGCATTGGCTGAAAAATCAAATACTACGAAGTCATATCTTTCAAAGATAGAAAATGAAAAGCGCGATGCTTCTATTTCTACTATACGTGCTGTTTGTAAAGCGCTGGGAGTTCCACTTAACATATTCATTTTACTTTCAGAGGATGTCGAAGAAGACGAATATTTTGAGCTTAACATTACGTTAAAAGAGTTGGCTCGAAAGTATGTCATCACAAATTGAGTACCCTCAAGCAGGCATTGCGTCAATTGACTCGCTAGCAAGCGCTTTACGGATCCCATCAATTGAGCTTGTTGCGTTAGCTAACAACACGTCAAATTTATACCGAATATCAAAACAGATTGAAAAAGATGATGGATCAAAAAGAATAACCTATGACGCCTTACCTCCTTTAAAGATCGTATTATCAAATTTCAGGAAGCGAATTATTGATAAGGTTCTACTTCCAGAATATATATCGGCAGGTAAAAAAGGTAAATGCTACATAGATAATGCCGAAGTTCATGCTGGGAGCAAGGGACTATTGTCAGAGGATATCAAAAACTTTTTTCCTCAGGTTAGTTTTAAAAGTGTATTTGAAGCCTTCAAATATTTATACAAAATGTCGCCAGAAGTAGCTGAAGTAGCTGCTTTATTGTGTACTAAAGATGGTTATCTTGTTCAGGGTAGTCCTGTTAGCGGCTCGCTAGCTAATATCATTTTTTATGCCAAAGAACCGTTATTGGTAGACAGACTTAAACTATTGGGCTTTCGCTACACGCGATATTACGATGATGTTCATGTTAGTCATGAATCAGCTGACTTTAGTCGTCACATTGGAGAACTTAGAACGAAAGTGTACGGGATTTTTCTTTCTCAAGGTCTTCAACCTCATAGAACTGCTAAAAAAAGTTATTACGCGAATAGCAGCAGACGGATGTCTGTGCATGGCATTGTAACAAACAATGAGAAAATAAAGGCAAACCCCAAGAAGGTCTCAGACACTAGAGCGATGCTTTTTAAATTTGAACGATTGCTTGAAACAGATTACACAATTGACTCAGTAGTTAGCCTTTACAGGTCAATCAGAGGAAAAATACAAACCTTGAAAGCACAAGGCTCAACGAAGAGTGAAGCTTATCTCAAAACCCTCAACTCCCTGATGAGAAAAGTAGATGAGACCAAAGCTAAAAAGTTTGTACGAAAAGTCAGGAAAGTTAAGACTAGAAAGGAGTACAACAAGCTTTCATCAAAGTTATCAGTATTAAAAAAAATAAACGTCAAGGTCACGAGGGTTGTAAAAATAGAATGTGATTTGGCCAGAAAATCGCTTAAGGCTTGAATGGTAAGGAAGTAAGGAAAAAAAGTAGTAATTATATTTAAACCGGGAGATTGTGGTTGCTTGGCGCTTTTTGCTCGACAGCTTGTATACCTCACGCCCTAAAGGCGTGAGCGTCTTTGATAGTGAGGCTAAACTATAGTCCATTCAATTACTTCCTTTTTAGTCGCTTTTAGCGCTAACTATTGCTGATAGATACTTGACCGTTCATAAGCATAGGCAGAAGCCAGTCACGTAGTTGAATTAATTTTTGATTTTCAAGTTCTGCTAAACTTTGACGTTCGGCAATACTTTCCATTCTATTGGTAAATAGCTCTATTATTGTGGCTGTGGGTAGACAGACCTTGACCGTCTTCAAAGTCGAGCCTGAAACTTCTTTGAATGTAGAACCAGACGAATACTGAACTATTGCCTTCATCACATGCTTAGCGGTATAAAAAATAAAATTGGATGAGAAGCCCTTATTTGGGATAAACGATTTAAAGCCCTGATTAGTAGTTAAGCTGTTGCGAGCAATAGCCAAATAACCAATTGGTGCTCTGGAACTCATTAAAACTGTGCCTTTGGGGTATACTTTGAGAGAAGCTGATTTTATACCCGCATCACTAACGTTTTGCTCTCCGCGTGAGATGAATTTGTTGCCTACATTCTTAGATAGGTCTTTTGGTGTTATCCACGGGGTTCCATTTTCGCAAAAATTAGTTGAAACAGTTGTAGATGGGGTACTTCCCCCTACAATTTGCCCTAAATCATTCAATGTTCCAGCGCTCCACCCCTCAGGAATTTCGCGTTTAAGCTCTTCGCTGTACACCATCTTGCCGGTGGAGGATTTGTAGGGGTTGCCGTTGGCGTCGGGGAAGTCGAATTGTACGAACCAGTAGTCGTAAATGAGCTTGGCCATGGCTTCTAGCTCGGCATTGATTTTGTTGTTGAGGTCTATTTTTTCTTCTATTGCCCATAATAAGTTTCTGACGGCAATCTGCGACTGCTTATCTTCAATAGCAGGAACAGCCATCTCGTGCAACTCATTACGATTGACTCCGGGAACGGCGCTCTTGTCAGAAGTTCGAATTCGGCCAATGCAGCTTAGAAGGTAGTAAATGTACTTGGGGTCGTTACCTTTGAAGTCCTTGACATA
>PBNR01000082.1 GCA_002723195.1 Gammaproteobacteria bacterium
CAGAGTTCGCCGCTACCCTACCCTCTTCACAGAAATATCGCGACGGTGAGAAAAAATACTTACTTAAAGAAGTCTTTAAGCCCTTTATCCCCGATTCACTGTTGTATAGAAAGAAAATGGGCTTCAGCACGCCGCTGGATGAGTGGTTTAGAGGTGAGCTGAAATCACTGTCTGAATCTCAAATTATTGGTTCACAGCGCGGGCTTTGCGACGTATTTGAACGCAGTGTTATAAACAAACTTTGGGAAGAACATCAAACGCGTAAAGCTGACCACGGCATAGTACTGTGGAGCATGTTGATGTATCAAATGTGGTTCTCCAAATACATCTTTAAAAGCACGTTGAACAAACAGAATAAAACTTTGGGAAAATAGTAATTATGAAACCAAATTTCCTTATCATCGGTGCTGCACGCTCGGCTACAACAAGCTTGTACAAGTACCTAAATCATCATCCAGAAATTTTTTTTCCGACCATCAAGGAGATAAATTACTTCTCAAACGAGAGATTCTGGCAAAAAGGCGAAGCTTGGTACACCAATCAATTTAGTAGTGCTATTGGAAAAGTAGCTATTGGTGAAGCCTCTACAAGTTACACTGCAGCGATAAGCAACAATGATATAGTTCCGAGGCGAATCAAATCGGTTTTAGGTTCAATAAAGCTCATTTACATCGTACGAGACCCAATTGACAGAGCATTGTCTCACTATATGCATTATTATCACCGCTCAGAAAGAGTGATGCCAATCTCTGAACTTTTAAATAACAAAGTTTATGAGGATACTCTTTGGCAAGGTAAGTATGCCCATCAAATCGATATGTACTTGCGTCATTTTACTGCTAACTCACTACTAGTTATTACTGTCGATGAGCTTAAAAGTAATCCACAAAAAACTATGGATAGAATATTTTCCCATATTGAAGTTCATAAAATGGACATCGGCGATATTTCGAGTGAGACCCACAATGCAAATGACACAGCGACAGAAAAAGGTAAATTTGGTAAGTGGGTAATGAATAACTATCAACGCCATATCGAACAAAGGGAACTGCCTTGGCCACTTAAAAAAGCTTTACTAACATTAGCGAAGCTTGATTCTACCCCCTTAGAAAAACCAACGTTATCTGTTCAACAACTTTCAGAGTTAAGAGAGTTTTACGCATCAGATGTGAAGCGAATGCAAGAAGAATATGGTTTAGATTTGTCTTCATGGAGCACGGTCATAAAAAACTGACGCGGCAGAAATGCTTATAAAAAGTATTATTGGAACAAAGCAATTGTAACATCATCTCTGCTATGGATTTTCAGATAATAGTAGCATCATTCTCAATGATAATGTGTAACAGCTTAGGTTACAAAGACTGTAAGACGAAGGAAACTGACTCGATGTGGACACATATGTTCGACTACCAAGTTGCAGAGTATGCCGCTATCTCGGACTCGTCAAAAAATATCGCGAAGGCGACAAAAATACTTACTTAAAGAAGCCTTTAAGCCGTTTACTCTCAAGTCATTGCTGTACAGAAAAAAAGTGGTTTGAGTACGCCGATGGGTGAGTAGTTTAGGGGAGAACTAAAAGAGTTCTCAGAATCTCGATTAGTGATATTCAATGTAGACTAAATGATGTTTTTTAGAGCGTGTTGTAAAAAAGCTTTGGAAAAAAAACTCAAACGCAAAAAGCTGACCATGACATGGTGCTTTGGAGTATGTTGATGTATCAAATGTGGTTTAAATGTTATGGAAATTAAATACTTAAAATGCAATCAAATTGATGTAGCTTATGCAAAGAAGAGGATACCTCAAGAAGACTTAATCTCTGAAAGTTGGGATACAGAAAAAGTTAATTTTCCGAAAAAGTTGATTGTTCTCCTGAGTACGCCAAGGAGTGGTAGCACGTATTTATGTCATAAGCTTATTGAAAACAAAACCTGCGTAGCTCATGAATATTTTCAACCTTTTGAATACATGCTTATTGCAGGTGATAGATGGGGTTGTCACGATCTAGATGGAATAAATTTAGTAAAGTACGTGAAACAACTAATAAATAAAAGAACGACAGATAATGGTATATTAGGCGTTAACTTGCATGGCCACCATTTACCTTATTTTGAGAGCGTACTTAATCTTCTACCCTTCTCTGATATTAGCTACATACACTTAGAACGAAGAGAGAAATTAAGTCAAGCGATCTCTTACGAAATAGCTTCTCAAAGCAACAATTGGAGCTCACAATTTAAAAATGATGCAGAGTTAAAATATAGTTCGGTGAATATAAAAGCTAAGATGAACAGATTATGTGACATTAATCGACAAATAAAATTATTTTTAAAGAAAAATAAAATCAATGCACAACATGTATTCTTTGAGGATATCCTAGACGGAACCGTCGAGCTTTCTAGTCTAACTGGCCAGCATGAACCATTTAACGCTGAATTCCCTAAAATCAACTTAGAGCGACAAAGCAGTTTGATTAATAAAGAGTGGGCTAGGCGATATTCAAAAGAAAACTATATTAATGGATTGGTCACATTTATAAAGAGTCGCTTAAGGTGAATAGCTTAGTATCAAGTTTTAAAAAAATACTTCACATTACTTATGACATGAGAATAGGCGGGACTGAGATGGTGATTAAAAATATCATCGATGGAAGTCTTAAAAGCGATACGAATATGAGTATTTTTTGTATTGAAGAGCCAATAGGCCCCTGGGGCCGATCCTTACAATCTAGAGGTATTAATATTCACTCAAAGGCGCGTAAACCCGGCTTTGATATTGACTTAGTACATGTGCTACGCAGCCATATTAAAAAACACGATATTGATATAATTCATTGTCATCAATACACTCCTTGGGTATACGGCGCACTTGCTGCGGCATTCACTAAAACGAAAGTGATATTTACTGAACATGGGCGTTTTTATCCCGATAGTAGCAGCTGGAAAAGGCGATTAGTCAATCCGCTGTTAGTAGCGATGACCGATAAAATAACAGCCATATCAGAGGCAACAAAAACTGCATTGTCAGAATTTGAATATATTCCCTCCCCCAAAATTGAAGTTGTTTACAACGGCATAAACGAGTTATCAGTAGATAGAGCAAAGCTTGAACATGCGAAAACTCTTTTCACTATGCCCGAAAACGCTTTTGTGTTAGGGACTATAGCTCGCTTCGACCCAATAAAAAATCACGTAATGATGTTAGATGCGTTTGCCGTTGCGAGAGAGAGCAACCCGGATCTGTTTTTAATTATTGTTGGAGATGGGGAAGAGCGTTCAAACATAGAGACGAAAATCGATGAACTTGGTATCGGTGCTTATGTAAAACTTACTGGATATCAACAAGACCCGTCGCATTATTTAGCGATGTTCGATGTTTTTTTGCTGTCGTCGCTTAGTGAAGGTACCTCAATGACATTGTTAGAATCTTTGTCACTGGGAATACCCTGTATTGTCACCGATGCAGGCGGAAACTCGGAAATTATCGAAGATAAATCCAACGGCTTTGTAGTGCCTAACAACAACTCGGTTGAATTTGCAAAAGCTATTGTCGAGTTGTCAAAAGTTAATCTACACGGTATGAGCCATAGCGCACGACAATCTTTTGAAAGGAAATTCACCAATAAGCTTATGGTTCAAAAATATGCCACTTCATACAATCAATTAACTGGCGATGTCGTTGAAGCACATGATTAAAAATAAAGCTATCGACTTATTCAAAAAGTTCTTGTCACACGAAGATGTCTCGGATCTCTTTAGCAAAAAAGTGAGAGCTGCAACGCAACATGTTGGAATTAAAGAGAATACGTCTTCTCCCTATTTCAATTATCAAAAATTGGAGCACCAGCCTGCACTTAAAAGTGATGTTGTCTTCATCACAGGGCGATTTAGAAGCGGCTCAAGCGTTTTTTGGAACCTTTTTAGAGCGCAGCCTGATTGCACAGCGTACTATGAACCTTTTAATGAACGGCGCTGGTTTGATATTGAGCACAGAGGGCAGTTTGTTGATAGTTCTCATAAAGGTATCCAAGACTATTGGACGGAATATGATAATCTAGGTCATTTATCGCATGTTTATGATGAAAAATGGATTAATACTGCACTTCACATGGATGAATATAGCTACGACTCAAACATGCGAGCATTTATCAACTCACTTATAGAGCACTCCAAAGGCAGGTCAATACTGCAATTTAATCGAATAGATTTTCGTTTACCTTGGCTTAAAAAAAATTATCCAAATGCAAAGTTTCTCCATATATACCGAAATCCTAGAGACCAATGGCTTTCTTTTCTCACCGATAAACAGAAAATGAACTCTGCTGAAGTACACGAAACATATCAAGACGCCTTTTATTTAGATGTATGGTGCAAAGACTTGGCAAAGCAATTCCCTTTTTTATCGCCTGCTGTTACAGCGCATCCATATATGCGTTTTTATTATCTTTGGAAGCTTTCTTACCTTTACGGTATTAAATATTGCGATTATTCCGTCCCGCTGGAACGCCTAACATCGGCTCCTATTGAAGAGCTAAACACGATTAAATCAATTTTGAATTGGACTGAATTCGATATACAGAAAAGTGTAGCGAAGATAGAGTCTATCACCATGGACAAGTGGCGAACCTATGCTGATGAATCGTGGTTTTTAGAAAAAGAACAAATATGTGAGGCCGAATTAGATTGTTTTTTTAATACATCCCTCGCCAACAATAACGTTAATCAAATGGGCACACTGTGAAGAATGTCGTATTTTTACCCGATTATACCAAGGGAAACCCATATCAAAATTTATTGGCCGACGCGCTAAAAAATGAAGGGTGGAGCATTGAAATACGTGACTATCCCAAGGGCACACTCCCATTACAATCGATTATAAATCGTAATACTCATTTAGATATAATACATATTCATTGGATAACGCCAATAGTTGCGAAGATGATGTGGTCTAAATTCAAACCAATATTTTTAGTGAAGTTGTTTCTATTATGGCTAGACGTTAGCCTGGCAAGATTAAGGGGCAAAACGGTAGTTTGGACGATACACAACAAGTTTTCCCACCAGCAATTTGAGAGGAAAAGAGAAACTATCATTAGAAAAATGTTGTTTCGCACTGTGAACAAAGTGATTACACATGGTGATAAAGCAACGGCGGTAATTGCCAATGCGTATGGTATTAGTGATACAATGAAAGCTACAAGTATTTTGCACGGTAACTATGAGGGTTGTTATCCAAAACCATCTGCGGAAAAAGATGCGTTAAAAAGAGAATTAGGCATTCCAGCTAATGCTACTGTAATACTTTGCTTTGGTTTTTTGCGCCCGTATAAAGGTATTGAGGACATCGTCAAGGCCGTAAATAGTGTTGGCAACAAGAATGTAGTTTTATATATTGCGGGCGCAGTTCACGACCAAAATTATGCAAATACTCTTTCAAAACTGGCAAATGAAAATCCAAATATTCTGTTTAAATTTGAATTTCTTGAAGACCAAGCCTTAATAGACGCCCTTCACAGCTCGGATGTTGTAGCGTGCCCATTCAGCAGTACACTTACTTCAGGCTCTGTAATTCTAGCAATGACAGAGGGCAAAGCCCTAATCCTTCCCAAGTCAGCCGAGTTACTTGACAGCGTTACCCCTAACGGAATATTGACATATTCATCTCAAAACCAACTCGAAGCTATTGTCCATGATTTAGATGTTGAGGAGTTGACTAATATGGGCGCAGTAAATGCTAAAAGAGCAAAGGAATTTAGCTGGCAAAACGTTGGGCAATTAACTTCGAAGGTTTACGAAAACTAGTGAACAAAAAAAATTTTAACGCATTCGCCAACTCTTTCATAAGCAAGTATCTAAATATTCTAGTTCAACTTATTTCGATGATGGTGCTTGCTCGACTGCTTACACCAGAAGATTATGGACTTTATTCGATTACATTTATATTTACATTGTTTGCCTCACTACTTAAGGAGTTTGGAGTAGCTGGATACATCATAAAAGAAGAAGTCATCACTAAAGAAAAGTTAGCCAGCTGCTTTAGCTTAATGCTGATGGCAGGAACCATATCAGCTATCACTCTTTATTTTTTAGCAACACCTATCGCTGAATTCTATGAGCGCGAAACGCTGATACCCATGCTCCAACTCCTTGCACTAAACGTTGGGTTATCACCGTTTGGTACAATCGTTGACAGTATGTTACGAAGAAAAATGGAATTTTTCCCGCTTACGCTCTGCTCTCTCGCTAGTTCAACTTTGTCTTCAGCAGTAATGATATACCTCGCGTATCGCGGTAACGGCGCAATGTCGCTGGTTTACGGTGCATTAGCACAGACAATATCTTATATCGTTTTCATTCAAGCGTTTAGACCTAGTATTGTTCCTAAAGCCCCGTCACTTAAGTATTTTGGCGACGTTTTCCACTATTCAAAATATTCAGGCACATCGAATATTTTCGGTCAGTTAGGCAATTATTCAAGTGAATTAATTGTCGGTAAGCTTTATACGATGGAAATTTTAGGATTCTTAAGTAAAGCAAACAGCGTAGTGACTATGTTTAATAAGCTGTTTTTTGATGCAATGGCCCAAGTCATTTCGCCCTTGATTGCAAGTACAAAGCGGAGCAACAACCCAGAATTAATGCGCAGCATTGAAACAATAACTAATGTTCAACTAAACTTTGCCTGGCCTTTTTTTATGCTTTTAGGGCTTTTAAGCGATCCTATAATCTATATATTGCTTGGTGAACAATGGTTAGAAGTCACTAACTTACTAATTATTCTATGTATCTCAAGATTGGGTTATTCCATTTTTCAGCACATTAATCCAATTCTAATGGGGCTGGGTTTAGCAAAATCAGTAATGCGGATTGAAGTAACTTCAAACATTTCTCGAATCACTGTTTTGTTACTGACTGCACAACATGGAATTGAAACCATGTTAGTCTCCGTAGCAGTTGTTAATACAGTGCTAAGAATCTCGATGTATTTACCACTTGTTAACAGCGAACTGCAAATACCTATAAAAACTTACTTGTCATGGTTATTTAAGCCTCTGTTTTGCACTTTAATTTCAGTTTCGCCTGTTGCGCTAACTCGTACTTTTGCACCAGAATGGCAGAATAATATTGCGCTATATATTGCTGTTATGTTGCTCACTATGGCTACTTGGTTTGTGCTGCTTAGCAGGCAACCGGCAGCGATAGTTTTAGACTCAATAATGGGAAACCTCACAAATAAAAAATGATTTCCTTTCAATTTTTTTTAATTTAATTGTGCTAAGAATATTACTACGAAGCACCAAATGGCAGATTATAAATTAATAAAAGATACTGCGTTATTATACAGCTCCCCTATTACCATTTGATTGTTCTACGCAAAAACAATATGTTCACCGGCTTATACTTAGCTAAGATATTGTTAACTTTCATGGAAAGATCCAACACGTTAATTTTTTCGCTCTTGCAGGAAGCGCGAATTCAACTCCGAAGTGCATCACTCGTTAAAATAAACTGCCTTTATTCATCTTCTAGAGCATTTCCCATTTTTTTATACTCAGTTAGAAACCCTTTATTCATATTATATTGCCAATTTTTTTGATATTTCTTAAAGCTGTCATTGCGTAGGCAAGCTAAACATACTTGAAGATATAGTTGTATTAGCTTTGAAAGTCCCCAGCGTGGATAACCAAAAACAAGTGCATGTTCAGCCAAGTTTTTGTGCCGTTTTTGATCGTGAACAATTGCCCTGCCGAATTTAAAAGCTCTATTTTGTAACCACTTTTTTTCGTATTGCCAAGGCCGAATAATATGTTGCACCGTGCTAGAAAGACTAAAATAAGCTTTATGACCTTTTTGCTCCGCTCGTTGCAAGAAATCGGTCTCGCTACCCATTATATAGTTTTTTCCACTTGGGCCTATCATTTCATTAAATCGTAAACCTTGTGTAAAAACTTTTTTTCTTACGGCCATATTTGGCCCGTATATTTTGCCAGCTTTAATTGGGCCAGTTTTCTCGCTCTCAGAGGTAAGTGCAAATGCTACGTGCACTGGAATTGCTTCAAGTAAGCCATTAGGTGGTGCAGCTTCCCAATAAGGAATTATTCTTCCCCCAAATAAATCAAATTCTGGCTGCTCTTCAAATAACTTAGCATAAACTACCAACCAATTCTCATGTGGTAATACATCGTCATCAGTAAATATAATGATATCACCCAGAGGTTCGTGGAGCGCTTTGTTAAGCGCCGAGTTTTTTCCCGCTTTAGGTTCTTTTAACAATTTAATCGGGAGTTCTTTTTTAAAGCTCTCTAATATTTCCCAGGTGTTATCAGTGCTGTTATTGTCTACAACAATTATTTCCCAAGAGAAATTTGGAGGACAAACCAATGATTTATAGCTCGCCAATATTCGATCAATAGTGTAACTACCATTATGCGTCGCAAAAACAATTGAAATTTTCAACTCGTTCGCCCTAAACTGATTTCGATTATTGCAATAGTATTCAATTGATTAAAAGAAAAATAGCGTTTGAACTAATTATTTTCTGAATTTTCGCTCTCTTGTATCATATCAATTGATTTATCCAGTCTGTCGAAGCGACTTAAGGTCAAGCAAAGACACAAACACTAAAGCCACCCGTTGCAACAAACCTGGACGAAGCTGGCAAGCTCATTTTTAAACTACTTGGATAAGCTCAGCGAGCTAAAAGTCCGATTGAATCAGAATAACCTTCCCCTGAATTAGCACTAATCTCTCGATGAGATTTTCATATTTTGCTGCCCGCTTAGCATACTCAACGGGCGGCAGATGATTCAGTGATCTATGTGCTCGAACGTTGTTATAATGTTTTCGCCATAGATTAATTTCATATCTAGCTTCATCTAGGGCTCTACACCAGTGCTGGTTGTTCAGACATTAATTTCTAAATTTGCCGTTTTAAGCTCTCGACCAATGCATTCTGTGTCGGCTTACCTGGCTGGATAAAACCAAGTTCTACGTTTGCCTCTTTTCTCCAGAAGAACATGGCTTTGCTGGTAAATTCCTTACGGTTGTCACAAATCACTTTCTTAGGCTTTCCTTGTAGCTCTACCAGCTGGCAGAGAAAACGAGCGACCAGTCGTCCGCTAATCGAAACTGATACAAGTTGGCCATCCATTTCTCTAGAGAAATCATCAACCACGTTCAGAACACGAAACCGCCTTCCGCTGTTTAGTTGGTCTGATACAAAATCATGAGAACAGCGTTGATTCGGTACTGAAGGCGCCTCAATTGGCTGCCTTGATCATGTTAGCTTTTTACGCTTCTTAGTTCGTACATGTAGCGCCTCTTCGGTGTAAAGGAGATAAGTATGCTTTCGATTTACAACTAGGCCTTCTCATTTGAGTAAGCCGTGAAGCATTAGATAGCCATATCGAGGATTCTGTGACGTCAGCGCTTCTACTTCTAAAAGCTTGTCAGCCAGCATCTTTTTCAGCTTGTTGTCCTAAGACTCAAGCTCTTTTTAGCGTTTGGCTTTGTTGACATCCAAGCCAGCATACTTGCTGCGCCAATTATAAAAATTCCCTGACGAAATACCCATCTCACGGCAGATGTCGTCCACCTTTGTGCCAGCTTCATGCTTCTTTATGGCCTTGATGATTTTTTCTTCAATTTAGCGTTTTTTCATTGTGAGATCTTCATTGTCTCCAGTTTATTGGACATCTCATCAATGGCATGGTGTTATTTTTGAGGGAAAGGTCAACGACAATTAGCAAAATGCAAACAGAAAAGGAATAGATATAACTAAATCTTGACTATTAAAAACAGAGCATTACTTTTTGTATCAAAAGGCACTAACAAAATTTACTATCCTGTATCACACTTATGCTTTTTATTTCTCTAAAATTTGTCTAGCTTTGTCCTCAAAAGTTATTTACTAGCGCTCCTGATTTTGAATTTTATCTAGAAACAAGAGCCATTGCATTTTTACAGCATAGTCATTATATAGATCCTGCCAGTGATTTCTGATTTCCTGTCTAGAATTTGCACTTTCGCTCATAGTTATTGCTGCTTTCAGTGCAACCATAATCTGTTCGCTATCAGTAGGGTCGACCAAAAACACTCCTGGACATTTTTCATACATTTTATGCGCTTCAATCGAGGACAAAACGCATGGTTTACCTGCGCTCATCGCTTGAATTACTACCATTCCAAAAGTCTCATTTAGACTTAATGAAAAAAGAACTTTAAACGACGAAAACACTTTGTCTTTATTTGATGAAAAGCCTGAAAAGTGGACTTTATTGCTATCAATTACTCTAGATAACCTCCCCCATATAATGGCACGAACATTTGGTAACTTTTCTATTTCAGAAATCATCAAATCAATGTTTTTTGCTGGATTATTAAACATTCCGACCATACCAATATCAAACGGCCCGCAACCGGTCGCTACAGCCGAGCAGTGATTCGGAATCACGACACTTTGAATGTATTCACCTTCAAAATCGGAACGCTGGTGCTCGCTAACAAAATGCGTTACATCCGCATATTTGATATTTATATTTGCCAACTGTTGTTCGATTCCATGCGCTGAACGATTAAACCCGTGCACTGAACAGATCACTATTTTTGCCCGATTAGCAATTAATTCGAAATCTTCTAACGCCGCACTTCTGTCGATAATCAAAAAGTCGATATCACCATTCGTAATACCGCGGCTTACCTTCGAAGACAACCATAAGTTGAAGTTACTCAAGGGTCCTATAGCAAAAAAGACCTTGAAATCTCCGCATAAATTATTGGCTATATTAGCAATAGCTTCACTTCCGCCTGATATTCCTTCGTATCCAACTATAAATTGGACAACAGCCTTCCCTTCCCTTTTTACATGAAACAAAGACATAAGATAGTAAACTAGCTTTTTAATAAAATTTCTCATTAACCGTAAAACCGCTTGTTCAAAAATACCTCTCTATTGATTTGTTAGCTCATTGGATTCATGCTATCGATTAAAATATTTTGAATAATGACCGAATTTCATCGACGGACTAAAAAAATAAGTAGCTGTTACTTTTGCCACTACTTTAATTACTAGGGATTATCTCATTTTTTTAGACTGGACTCCTAACTTCGCAAAAGCGTCTTCGATTCAATTTATTTACCTTTGTCTCAGCTTGGGTTGAACCACGTAAAGATTATAAGAACACGCAATAAAAAGTATCAGCCAATAAAGTATTTCAGCGCGAATTCTATTTAAAAAGGTAATTACCACTAAAAAGCTTACAAACGCACAACCTAGAGCAACCATAAGCTGTGCTCCGTCTACATCGTTCCGTTTATAGCATTCTCGCGCAGCTTCTTTTAAACATGAGAACGACTTCAAAATTAATGCTAAAAGACATAAAAAGCCTGGATAACCGATTTCGGAAAGCACTTCAAACCAAGTAGAGTGAACAGCGCGATTTCGCGATTTACCCGTATTTACACTTTCATCAATATAGTTAGGTGAATGATAAATAAAGCCACTCGCTCCAGTACCAAATGGATAATCAAACGACATAGCTACTGCCGCTTTCCAGAAATATATTCTTGTGGCGCCAGATTCTTTTTCAGTTTGCTCTATTTTCTGTTCATTGATCGAAAAAAACCTTTCCCAAAATAGACTGTCCGTTACGAAAGGTATTGCTGATAGTGCTACCAAAACCATACCGGCCACTTTTGCTTTTTGAGATTTGACTTGTGCTTTTGAAAAGTACAGAAATACAAAGAATAACATTGCGCCGACTGCGACACCAAGAAATGAACCTCTACTTCCAATCTGAACCAAACCATTTGCCAATAGGCCAGCACACAGTAGATAAACAATTTTAAAACTCTTCGCCTCTCGCCATATATAGTAGCCGCATAGTATAAGCGCTGGCGCTATCGCCGCGGCAATAGCATTTTCGTCAGGTGCATCGACCATTCCGCCCCCAGAGTATCGTCCACCACTTGTCCGACCAAACTGCGTGATGTAGTAGCCCATATAGGTAGCCGAAAAAACGTAACCCTTCATTATGGTGCTCAGAAAATCAGGCGTGTCACATAACTTATAAACCAAAAGAACAATGATCACTGCTGTTATAATGGCATCAACCGCAATATTATGTATAAGAGGAAATACAGCATAAGGAGAAGCAGCCAAATACAGCAAGCCAATTCCCGTTAAATATATCAACGGAGGTGACTTCCATATTTTATTCTCTAACCTCGGCCATTTTAAAATGGTTATGATGAGCAAGATAAGCACGATGTAAAACGAATAAGAGAGATCAGGTACTAAATTTCGCCACCATTTTGTCTGTGGGTTTACAAAATAGATAAATTGGTACAAAACAAAGAGAAACGCGAGCGAACGCTTGGCACTTAGGATTCCTGCAACAGGAAATAATGAAAAGAAAAAGATAACGTTTAACAAGGCTTACTCTCTTGATTGAAGTATTTTTAATTATTTTTAATAAGCTACCAATGTGGCAATACGCAATTTGGAATTCGACCCAAAGGTTATCATCAATACCCCATAAGTCTATATATAATAGCCAGGCTTGGCATACTCATTGTGGGTTACATTCGAAGTTTGTTTTAGCTTCAGACTGCGCATTAAGAGAATTTGGAAAACGATTCAATTTCTATATATAGTATCAAAAACTTTATTTACATAAATAATACTATGCGATGGCACCTAAAACTACTATGTTTCTTCATTAGTCTTTCCTTCATGGTGCTCCGCTTTGCATCGGCTACTCCGCTGCATGTTGAAGAATCAAGCGTTTCACTGGGTGAACAATTCACTTTAACAAGTAAAGGGGCCTATAGGTTAAAGGCAGGGACTGTTGGTATATCTCGTCCTGCTTATTCTGCGGGCCCTATCGCTGTATCGAATGACGATAGAGTATTATTTATAGCCGGCCATGCGCAGCATTTCGGCTTGGGAAGTTATTTACTGAGCGATGAACCGGGGTTTGGGGATATAAACACACTTCCGATAGCAGAAAACTTAAGTCCATTCGTTAAAATCAATCCTCAAAATAAATTTCCAGGTAGTGTAAATCGAATAACAGGTATAGAAACACTTGATGAGCACTTACTAGTGATGACTGACGAATACTATGATGCCAATACTGACAATAACAACTTTTTGGTTTTATTAAACAACAATACAAATCTAGAACAAGCAAAACAAGTTGGTTTTTTCTCCATTTCCGCCAAAAGTCATGCCGCAGGCTGGATGAGCGAAGTACCAGCCCCCTTATCTAAAGAACTAGACGCACTGTATATAGCAGGTTCGGCAAGTAATATTCCAATAAATGCAAGGCATAGTATAGGCCCAACGCTATTTACGTGGTTTCCATATTTTTTAGAGAACGTAAAGCCAAAAGGTGTCACACTGGTTATGGAGCCATTGATTGATTACTCTCTAGATAACCCACTTCACCCAAACTTAAACAATAAAAATGGTAAAAATGATCTATGGACGGAATTGTCGTATGCGGCATTCGGTTTTATTAGCCCTGATCAAAGTAAATATATAGTAATAGGACACAGTGGTGGCCACGACAGTGGCGTGGGATACAAAATAACACAAAAAAATGGGCATCAATGTGGCGGTTACTGCGCAATAGATGACAAGGATTATTATAACTATTTTTGGATTTACTCTGTTTCAGATATAAAAAAGTCCTTTGCTGGAGCTATTGAACCTCATGAGGTCAAACCAATAGAGTATGGCAGATTGCCGTTGTTGAATCATCGCCACTTAATTAAAGGGGCTGATTTCAATCACCGAACCAATCACCTTTATCTTTCTATCGACAATTTAGATACAACACAAAGCGAATATGAGAGCCAACCTTTGATATGGGTATTTGAATTAACTAGTAATTAGTCTAGTTATCAAACTTGATTCCGTGTCTATCGATCAAATGCTACTATCTGATTTTTAATGCTCATGACACGAAGTGAAATGTATATACCTGCAAACTAAAAATTGGTGATAAGAGTGAGTATCTTTTAAATTAAAGCTATAGATGATGATTACTAACAACTTTAAAAAGACGTTGCTCCTTTCCCTGTTTTTTGTCGCGTCAATATGTTCTGCTTTTTCAAAACCACACGAATCAATAAGTGTTAAAAATGTTGATGAACTCCAAAAAGCGGTGTCGTACCTTAATCAAGGGCAAGTAAAACACATTGTGTTGAAGCCGGGTAGCTATCAAGTTTTTCGCCGGTTAAAGATTAACAGTAACAATGTGACGATTTCAGGTGCTTCAGACGATGCTAGCGATGTTGTTATATCTGGAAACGGTATGAAGGCCTCTAAAAGCGTTGGGATAATCTTCGACATTTCAGGCAGCCATGTAACCATTCGAAATCTAACGCTCCAA
>PBNR01000083.1 GCA_002723195.1 Gammaproteobacteria bacterium
ACTAGCTCAACAAGAGAATATAAAAATCTACACCATCGGTATCGGAGCCGATCAAGTGGTCCAACGCACCTTCTTCGGCGCCAGAGCCATAAATCCTTCAGCTGAACTTGATGAAGCCGTACTAACACGTATCGCTGAATCCACCGGAGGCCTTTATTTCCGAGCTCGTGATGTTAACGACTTAGTTGAAATTTATGAAGAATTAGACCGACTGGAGACCATCGAACAGGACGAACAAACTTATCGTCCAACTCGGGTTTTATTCTTCTGGCCACTTGGTGCCGCGTTAATTATTAGTTTTATCCTAGCATTAGTTTCAATCCCTTGGCTTTCGCTAACTGGCCGCGCCCGAATTGAAAAATACCAAAATAACAATGAATTAGAATTAGCCACGAGTGGGGACAATGTTTAATGGACATACTTATTCCGGCTAATATTATTCAGGATTTCCATTTTTTAAGACCTATCTGGCTACTAGCGTTAATTCCAGCCTCCATATTTTTCATAGCCATGTGGCGCATAAACACTGTTATTACTGCCTGGGATAAAGCAATCGATAAAAGCTTATTGCCTTTTTTATTAGACCGAAGCAAAAATGCAGCCCAACGAACACCGTTATTGCTGCTGTGCTCGGCTTGGATACTGACGACTATCGCCATGGCTGGACCTGTATGGGAACAACTGCCGCAGCCTGTCCAAAAAAGAGAAGATGCTTTGGTGATAGTTATGGATTTGTCGCTATCCATGTTTGCACCAGATCACAACCCTACCCGTCTCGACTTAGCAAAGCGAAAATTACGGGATATTCTCGCTTTACGAGAAGAAGGCCAAACTGCTTTAGTTGTCTACGCTGGAGACTCTCATGTGGTTACACCTCTAACGGATGATGTTGTAACTATCGATGCACTAGTTCCCTCACTAAGTCCTAATATAATGCCTTTGTTTGGCAGCAATCCAATGTCTGCTATCGATATGGCGATCAATCTATTAGATGATGTTGAATCTAGCGATGGCCGTATACTTATAATGACTGATGGTATAAACGGTTTTAATCAGGAATTATTAATCACCCAACAAATACAAGAAACAGAGTATGAATTATTGATAATGGGTATAGGTACAGAAGAAGGAGCGCCTATTCGTACCAGTGACGGAAGTTTTCTAACTGATGAAAATGGGGCAATGGTGGTCCCGACTCTCAATAAAAATGTTTTAGAATCATTAGCCAATCGGGTGAATGGTCGCTACCACGATATACAACTTTCGGATGCCGATTTAGCGTTCCTATTGACCGAGAATCAATTGTTAAATAACGAAGAATTAACCGAAGTTGAAGAAGAATTTGATGTTTGGTATGAAGCGGGACCATTTCTGCTAATACTCGTTATGCCTTTAGCTGCTTTAAGCTTTCGGCGTGGTTGGTTATTTAGTTTCGTTTTACTAAGTATTTCTGGATTTATATTCCCGAGCCCACCGGCTCAAGCTCTCGAATGGCGAGATCTATGGAAGACAAAAGACCAACAAGCATCTGAGGCATTTCAAGCTGAAGAGCATCAGCTAGCAGCGGCCCTTTTCGAGTCAACCGAATGGCAAGGTGCTGCTAGTTATAGAGCGCAAGATTATGAATCTGCCATAGCGGCATTCAGTGCTAGCGACACTCCAGATGGGCATTATAACCGCGGAAATGCTTTAGCTCTCGCGGGTAATTACGTAGAAGCGATTGCTGCATATGATATTACTATTGAGTTGCTCCCAGAACATGAAGATGCAATACATAACAAAGAAATAGTAGAGCGTTTATTAGAAGAACAAGAGTCAGAGCAAGGAGAAAATCAGGACGGAGAGAATCAAGAGAATCAATCCGAACAAAACTCTGAGCAAGAATCTGAAGAACAGAATCAAAACTCTGAGAATCAAGACCAAGAAAGTCAAGAAGGTAACGAAGACCAACAGCAGCAGGAACAGCAAAACGAAGCCCCTGAAGAACAAGAGAGCTCTGAATCTAATAGCGAACAAAATACACCCAGCCAATCTTCAAACGAGGAATTCGAAGATCAACAATCATTAGAGCAATGGTTAAGAAGAATTGAAGATGATCCGGGTGAGTTATTGCGACGCAAATTTCGTTATCAATATCGCCAACGTCAATTAAACGGCACTGCTAATAGTGTCCAAAGCGGAGGCCAGATTTGGTAACAGCCCTTAATATTAAGCGTTGTGCTCTACTATTTACTACCGTATTGCTGTATAGCAACGCTTTTACGCAAGAGGTTGAAGTGTCTATCGATCGCGATCAGATTGCTCGCGGCGAGACACTTACTTATACCATTAGAGTTTACGATCAGCGGCAAGGAATGCAACTGGACCTAACACCTCTGACCAGCGAATTCGATGTTTTAGGAACACGTACTTCAAGCCAAATAAGAAGTATTAATGGCGCGGTAGAATCCTGGACAGACTATATTGTCACATTATTCCCTCAAGCTGAGGGCGACTTAACCATACCTTCGATCGAAATTAATGGAGTGGCAACCGAACCCATCACAGTTTCCGTCGTTAACGAAGGGCCTCGTTCGAACCAAGACAGCGACGAGCTCTTTCTAGAAATAGAAGTAAACAAGGAAACCGTTTATGTGCAGGAGCAGCTCCTATTTACCATCCGGCTCTACTACACAATTAATGGTATTCGTAATCCACAGTTCACAGAACTAGAAATGGAAGATACTGTAATTCAACTTATAGGGTCTCCGAATCAATATGAACAGATAATTGAAGAAGAGCGTAATGGCGCGCTCGATCAAGTTCGTTACGGTGTTTATGAGAAACGGTATGTTATCTTTCCTCAACGTAGTGGTCCCCTAGAAATTCCAGATATATTATTCAGAGGCGAAGTTACGGATGGATCGAGTAATTTCGTATTTAGAAATCTGAATACTCGAAGAGTCACTGCGTTTATCGATGGTATAACCATAGACGTCGAAGAAAGGCCAACAACTATTCAGAATAGTGAATATTGGTTACCTGCTAGCAACCTCAGTCTTGCAGAAGAATTCAATACTGACATAACCAACCTACGAGTAGGAGACTCTGTCACTCGAACTATAACAATGATCGCCGATGGTCTTGATGGTGCGGTATTACCTCCTTTTAGCCCTAACGTAGTCGATGGGATTAATACTTATCCTGACCCTCCAGATATTGAAAGAACCTTCGTTGACGGAAGCATTGTAGGAACGCGCATAGAAACCACAACGCTCGTGCCAACGAGAGCAGGTGAAATTGAAATTCCCCAAATCACAATTCCATGGTGGGATGTGGAAGCCAACCGGTTAGAGTCAGCTATTATTCCTGCTACTACTATAGAAATTTCGACTATAGAAGGAGAAACACCTTCTGAGCAAGCTGTCGTAACCTCCGAAAATATAGAAGATTTACTAGCAGCAGCACCCAGAGTAGATCAAGAAATGATAGATGAACAGTCGGAGGCTGAATTCATTGAAATCGACGCATCATGGTTAAATTTCGTTATTGTGATGGCGTTCGTTATTGTGGCTTACAGCATTTATAGATTACTTATTGCACCAAATAAGCCAGCTCTAAAAGCGTTGATTGAAGATCAACGCCTAAAACACCTAGCGCGATACAGCCCAGAAAATAACGAAAGAGTTGCATTTAATGAATTGCGTAGGGCATGTAAAAAAAAGGAATTAACCAGTATTCGCAAATCTCTCATTCAATGGTGTGATCACTTTCTAGAGAGCTATAAAGTATTAACTACAGAGGATATTCTCCGGCATAAAGGAACAACAGAGCTGCACTCGTTCATAAAACAAATACAGGTTGGCTTGTTTAACAATCATACCTCAACGGATAATACCATTGCGCCATTCAAACCTAATGAACTAATACAAATCGTAGCCAAGTTACGAACCAGAAAACTCCATACTGACAACTTAGCAGCCAAACATCGTCGTTATGCGCTACCACCTCTTTATAAAACCTGATCATAATTACGCTGGATTGTAATTTTGAAAAGCTCACGATTAGTTTATTCCACAGGAGGTGCTAATACTTGCCCTCGATGCAGTAAGATTCTCTTCAAATGTAAGTGCATAGATAACTCAGAAAGAGATGATTCAGAAAATATAGTACAGATATTGCGAGAAACCAAAGGACGCAAAGGCGCAGGCGTTACCCTTTTAAAAGGAATAAAAGGAACAGATGCAGAGTTAAAAAATCTCGCCAAAGAGATTAAATCCATATGTGGCGCGGGAGGCTCTATCAAGGCAAGAGTTATTGAGATACAGGGTGACCAGCGCGAAACAGCAAAGAAACTTCTTGACTCAAAAGGAATCGTTAATACATTATCGAATGGTTAAAAAATAAGGAACATTTAGATCTTTTATCATAGTGTGTTTACCACGCTCTTACTAAACCTCTGTATTCAAATCCTCAACCAGATTTTTTCTACGAGTCTGGCCACCTTTCTTCTTGCTCTTTTTCGCCGCATCATTCCGGGCGTTCTCGAGCCGCTTTAGGTAAATTTCATCAACATCTCCGGTTATATACTCTCCGTTGAAAACCGAACATTCGTAGCGAGTAATATCAGGGTTACCCTCAGACGCTGTTGCAATCAAATCATCAAGATCTTGATAAATTAACCAGTCGGCTCCTATCAGCTCTTCTACTTCATTATCAGTCTTGCCCGCTGCTATTAATTCTGACGCAGCAGGCATATCTATTCCGTAGACGTTAGGGTAACGAATTGCAGGAGCTGCAGATGCAAAATAAACCTTTTTCGCCCCTGCATCACGGGCCATCTGGATTATTTGCTTACAAGTCGTACCACGAACAATTGAGTCATCAACTAATAGCACATTCTTGCCTTTAAATTCCAGCTCTATCGCATTAAGTTTCTGACGTACCGATTTTTTACGCATGCTTTGTCCCGGCATAATAAAAGTTCTGCCAATGTAGCGATTTTTTACAAACCCTTCTCTAAATTTAATACCTAACCGATTAGCTAATTCCAATGCCGACGTTCGACTCGTATCTGGAATTGGGATGACCACGTCAATGTCATGATTAGGACGCAAACTTTGAAGTTTTTCTCCCAGCTTTTCCCCCATGCGGAGGCGTGCTTTATAAACTGAAATACTATCCATTAATGAATCGGGTCTGGCAAAATATACGTGCTCGAAAATACAAGGCATATGCTCGCCTGGCTTAGTACAAATTTTAGAATAAAGATTATTCTCCACATCAATATAAATTGCTTCACCAGGCGCCACATCCCTTTCTAAATGAAACCCTTGGGAATCGAGCGCAACACTTTCTGATGCAATCATATATTCCTTACCTCTCTCAGTCTCCCTACTACCAAAAACTAGCGGCCGTATACCGTGCTTATCTCTAAATCCGAGAATTCCATAGCCGGTAATCATTACTATGGCGGCAAAACCACCGCGACAACGTTCATAAACTCGCGTCAAGGCAGAAAATAAGTCATCATGTGTTGGCCTAATTTTGCCCTGCCGTTGCAACTCATGTGCGAGCACATTTAATAATACTTCTGAATCTGAATCGGTATTGATATGTCTTAAATCTTCGTTAAATAAATCTCGACTTAGTTCAGCTATATTTGTGAGATTACCATTATGAGCCAAAGCTAAACCGTAGGGGGAATTTACATAGAAAGGCTGCGCAAGAGCAGGGCTAGAACTACCGGCAGTGGGATAACGTACATGTCCCAACCCCATTTGCCCAGTTAGCCGTCGCATATGGCGAGTACGAAATACGTCTTTTACTAAACCGTTATCTTTCCTTAAATTTAATTTCCCATCATCACTTGTCATTATACCGGCCGCATCTTGGCCGCGATGTTGAAGTACAGTTAACGTATCATAGAGACAAACACCAACATCATTACTTGTAACCACTCCAACCAATCCACACATAAAATGGCTCCGCATTTTTTTCTTATTACACGATCACTACTGTGTTAAATAGTCGCTATTTATATCCAACACATTTACTTGGAACCGCTCAATCATCATCATTCCGATGGGAATCAAAGAAGATTGGCGCCAGTATTCTGTATCCGAAAAAAATGTTTGACCAAAAAACAAGAAAAGCATTACGATAATTATCCCCCTAACGACACCAAACACCCCCCCTAATATCCTGTCAGTCAGTATAGTGCCGGAAATTGAAATTAAATTTGAGAATAAGTTAGTTAGTAAGATACCCACTATCATCACTAAAACGAAAATTATAGTAAACGCTGTTACAATCCTTAAGTTGCTATTTTCAACCGTATTAACCAACAATATGGACAGTTCCTCGCTGTAAACTCTGGCGATCAACAAGGCTGCGATCCAAGTTAATAAAGAAAAAGCTTCTTTGAAAAAACCACGCCACAACCCGAAAATACCAGAAATAGAAGTTACAATTAATATAGCAATATCTACAATGCTCATATTGATAAAACTACCTTTTTTATAGCTGCTCAACTTCAAATTGAACTATGTCAACAGTAAGGCGGAACTGATCTTCTAATTCTGTCTTATATTGATCTACTAAAGCACGATCCAACCAAGGGCCCACGAAGACGCTAGTTAATCTTCCCTGAGCATTCTCAATAGTGCGTGTATAAGCCTTGTAGCCGGACTCACGCAATCGCTCCATTAAATTGTCCGCATTTCCTTGCCGAGCAAACGAACCCAATCTAACGCTCCAGCCTTGCGGCAATCCTGTCGCGCCGAGCCTAGGAGTTTCTCTATCAAGGGGGGACTCTATTGTTACATCCTGGCTGTCTTCTTTATTCTCTTCATTCTCCAAAACAAATTGTTGCTCTGTTTCATCTATTAGCGAATCAGCCACAATAACCGGTCTTAATTGAGTCGGCTCTGGCAATATAGGAATGACAGGTGTCTCAGGGATCCGGCTCGATAATTGAGTTTGATAACTACCTTGCCCATCAAAAATAATAGGTAAGAAAATTAACAGGAGCGATAGTAAAACTACTGTGCCCACTATTCGCTGTTTAGTAGCTTGACGCAATTTACAGAGCCCTCGAATAAAATAAGAGTATTGCGTTTTGGTTCAGAATAGCCAAATACAAAAATTTATCCCGTTGATTTACTCAGTTCTCGAACAGCTGCCACCGAATGAAAAGAACCCAACACAACCACCATTGATACCTTTCCAGGATTTTTTTCTTCAAATTCCACGCTCTCGCTGCAAGCCCTAATGTAGGCCTGAACTATCGAGTCCTGGCTCAATAGAACCCCAGATATCCCGCTCTTTTCAAGCCGACTCACAACCTCTTTTGCCGGCATGCATCGAGCTTCATCAACCTGCGAAATATACCAGATGTCCACCAAGGTTTCTAAGGCTGCTGCCATTCCTACTATATCTTTATCTGCCATGACGGCTATCACTGCAGAAATTTGCGTGAGATGAGGTTCTCTTTCTTTAAGATCTCTTAATTTACCCGCCAGAACGGCCGCAGCGGCGGGATTATGAGCCACATCTATTAACAGCCTAACATCTGTACTAATGTCGTCTCTAAATTCTTGTCGACCTGCATAGGACAAATTAGCAATAGCTGACTTCACATAATACTCCTTGATCTTTAAATCGAGAAGAGCAAGTATTTGCAAGGAAATAGCTACGTTACTAATAAGTAATTTAGGAAGTGGTAACTCATTAAATACTGCTGCTTGTCCATTTAATAACCCATTCCAACTCCAGCTATTTCTTTTTCGATGAATAACATAATCAAATTGTTGCCCCGCCAAGTAAATTGGGGCATCCAGCTCTCGGGCTCGCTGTAGAATACTTTTAACAGGAATTTTGTCGCCGTAAACTAACGGGATATTGGCTCGCAATATCCCCGCTTTTTCTAATCCGATTTCTTCCAAGCTATGTCCAAGCCAATCTTGATGATCAAAACCAATAGAGGGGATTACAGTAATGTCCCCATCAACAAGATTGACTGCATCTAACCTTCCACCTAACCCAACTTCGAGCAAAGCAATATCGAGAGTCTCATTGTAGAATATCCACAAAGCGGCTAGCGTAGAAAATTCAAAATAGGTTAGAGAGACTCCCTCTCGGCATGACTCAACATAGGTAAAAGCAGCACACAATACTCTTTCATTCACTTCTTTACCGTTTAGTTTTATTCTCTCTGCAAAGCGATGTATATGAGGCGAAGTATAACTAGCAACTTTATATCCTGCCGAAACAAGAATAGATTCAAGCGATGCAATGCATGATCCTTTACCGTTAGTTCCAGCAAAAACTACAACTTTGCTTGCCGGTTTTTTTAAAACCATTTTAACCGCGACAGTTTCTATTCGATCCAACCCTAACTGGACTTCTTGCGGGTGTACTGAAGAGATAAACTGGAGCCAAAAGTCCAGATCTTTAACTTTATCAAACTTATCAAGCATTAATATCCCGTTACATTGCTATTCAGTAACTTACTGAGGACTGATGCAATTTTCGACCGCAAATATCGTCTATCAACGATCATGTCTATCGCTCCATGTTCTAATAGAAACTCGCTGCGTTGAAATCCTTCGGGTAGTTTTACACGAACAGTTTGTTGAATTACGTCCGGCCCAGTAAATCCAACTAATGCATTTGGCTCTGCAATATTAATATCACCCAACATTGCAAGACTTGCAGATACCCCTCCATAAACAGGATCAACCAATACAGAAATATAAGGTAAGGATTCCTGTTTAAGCTTCTGTAACGCTGCAGATGTTTTAGCCATTTGCATGAGCGAGACCATAGCTTCTTGCATCCGAGCACCGCCACTCGTGGAAAAACAAACTAAGGGCAAAGTTTCCTGAATACAAGTATTAACCGCTTGAGTGAATTTTTCACCTACAACGGCCCCCATAGAGCCACCAATAAAACCGAACTCGAAAGCCAGAACGACTAAGGGCATCCCTTCCAATTGCCCTTGTACCGCCACAAGAGCCTCTTTTTCACCGGTACTTTTCTGTGCCGCAAACAAACGGTCTTTGTATCGTTTTAAATCTTTAAATTTCAGAATATCCGAAGATTCAAGATCCGCATTTAGCTCAACGATTTCCCCTTGATCCAAGAATAATTCTATCCGGCGGCGAGCACTAATTCGAAGATGGTAATCGCATTTCGGGCAAACATCGAAATTTTCTGTGAGGGATTTTTTATACAGCATCGCTTCGCAACGAGGGCATTTTTTCCAAATCCCCTCCGGCACAGAAGAGCGCTTCTTACTCTCTCTTCTATCTCTTGCGATAGAAGGCAATATCTTATCAATCCAACTCAATTCATTTTACCTTTCTTTCATCAAGTTAGGTTTAATTATCAATTGCTTTTCTGGATTCTCTAATTAGCTCGGTGGTGGCAGTAATCTCAGTATTTGAAATTTGCTCTTTTCCTGCCAATTTTGCAATTTCTTCCACCAAGGAACTCCCTATAACTACACCTTCTGCCAATTCCGACATCTCCCTAGCACTATCAGCGTCTTTTATACCAAAACCAATAACAATTGGTAAATCGGTCAGTTCTCGCAAGATTTTAATACTACTGGCGACTGACTCGAGATCTGTTAACGCCGCGCCGGTCACTCCTTTTAGGGAAACATAATAAAGATATCCGCTAGAGTATCTGGCAATTGTATTTGCTCGAACATGACTAGTGGTGGGCGCGACAAGATAGATCATCTCGATTGATGCTTCTTGCAATAAATGTTTTAAGTTCGCCGATTCCGCGGGCGGCATATCGACAACCAACACTCCATCCACTCCCACCTCCGAGGAGAGCTGCGCAAACAACTCATAACCCATAATTTCAATTGGGTTTAAATAACCCATTAACACAATAGGCGTGACCGAATTACCGCAGCGAAATCGGCTAACTACTTGCAGAATTTCTTCGAGCGTGGTGCCTCGAGCCAAAGCTCTTTCCACCCCTCTTTGAATCACAGGCCCATCAGACGATGGGTCACTAAAAGGGATGCCCAATTCAATAATATCAGCGCCGTCCTTAACCAATTCATTCATTAAATCAACAGTAATGCTGAGATTAGGATCCCCTGCTACAAGATATGGAATTAGCAATTTTCGTCCTTCTTCCTTAGCTTTTAAAGTTACCTTTCTAATCCGATTCATAAGAAAGCTACAATTCGATTCCCTCTATCTTTGCTATGGTTTCAATATCTTTATCTCCACGACCTGATAGATTAATAATTAGACACTTAGACCCATCCATAGTCGCCGCCAGTTCAATTCCATATGCAATAGCGTGACTACTCTCTAACGCAGGGATAATTCCTTCTAACCGCGTGAGCTTATGAAAGGCCTGTATTGCCTCGGTATCAGTAACAGCAACATAATTGACCCGCTTGTTGTCCTTTAACCAAGCGTGCTCCGGCCCGACTCCTGGATAATCTAAGCCTGCCGAGACCGAATGAGTTTCCATGATTTGCCCACCACTATCGGTCATTAAGTATGTTCTATTTCCATGTAATACACCTGGAGTCCCTTCGTTTAAAGGGGCCGCATGCTCGCCTGTTTCGAGCCCTTTACCGCCAGCTTCAACACCGTACATCAAGACCTGTTCATCTGATAAGAAAGGGTAAAACAAGCCAATCGCATTAGATCCACCTCCAACGCAAGCAATCAATACATCCGGCAGCCTTCCTAATTGCTCTTTCGATTGTGCCCGGGCTTCACGCCCAATGACGCATTGAAAATCCCTAACGATTTTGGGGTATGGGTGTGGTCCCGCCACCGTTCCTATAATGTAGTAAGTGTTATCTACATTAGTCGCCCAATCTCTTAACGCTTCATTCATAGCATCTTTAAGCGTGCGCGAACCTGAGTCGACCGCTACAACATTAGCTCCAAGTAATTTCATCCGATAGACATTAGGAGCTTGTCGCACTATGTCTTCAGCACCCATATATACACAGCATTCTAACCCGAGCCTAGCTGCGACCGTTGCACTGGCAACTCCATGCTGACCAGCCCCCGTTTCAGCTATAATTCTGGTCTTACCCATGTGTTTAGCTAGCAATGCCTGACCAATTGTGTTGTTAACCTTATGAGCACCAGTATGATTCAAATCTTCACGCTTTAAATAAATTTTAGCGCCACCGCATGCGTTACTTAAACTCTCAGCAAAATAAAGAGGGGAAGGTCGACCTACATAATACTTTAGCTCATTATCAAACTCTCGCCAGAATTCTTCGTTACTTGATAATTCTGAATAGGTAGCAGTTAACTCTTCAATTGCCGCTATCAAAGTTTCGCCAACAAAGATCCCTCCATATGGTCCGAAGTGCCCATACTCATCCGGACCATCTAAGATAACTGAGCTGCCTTTTGCTTCAAACACTTCTAGCTCCTGATATAAAAGCGCTGATTTTCTTTAGGTCTTTAATTCCGTAGCCAATTTCTACACCGCTGCTCACATCAACCCCAAATGGTTTAATTAGAGAAACTGCTGATTGCACGTTTTCTGAATTTAATCCCCCAGCCACAATAAACTTGCCACCACCCGACCCAACAATTTCTTTAGCAATATTCCAGTCAAATGTTTTACCAGTGCCACCTGGCACTTGTTTAACAAAACTATCAAGCAAAATGTATTCTGCTGTGGTATATCTCTTTATGTCTCGCCTAGTAGTGATGCTATCTCTAACATTTAAAGCTTTTAGATAAGGCAACCCGAAACAGTTGCAGAATTCCGCAGGCTCAGAGCCGTGAAACTGCAATATATCAATACATCCAGTTTCTACCACAGCATTCACTTCATCTTCACTAGGATCAACAAACAACGCGGTAACTTTCTGAACACCTTGTAAGCCAGCTGTAATGTGGCTAACCTGATTAGTTGTAACTGCCCTCGGGCTTCTAGGATAAAACACCAAACCTATAGCGTCTGCGCCACATTCAAAAGCAGCCCTGGCATCACTATTTCGAGTAATGCCACAAATTTTAATCCAGAGTTGAGACAAGGCAGACCAGCTTCGTCGTGAAAGAGAAATATATTAGCAAATTTGACCTATTGATCCTAGTTCGGCATACCCCAACCTTTATTAATATTAAGAAATAGTGGCAACCTATAACTGACTGGCAAACCATGTTCCTTAGGGTAGTCAATCGCTATCAGGTATAGGCCATGAGGCGGAGCGGCAATACCAGCGGCTTTACGGTCTTTTGCTAATATTAGCTCACTTATCCAGGAGGGTCTCCGCTTACCTTTGCCAATTTCTAATAATGCTCCGGCTATATTGCGTACCATGTGTTGTAAGAAAGCATTTGCCTTAATGTCGAAAATTAGAAAAGGTCCTTGCTTAACTACCCGAGCATGCCTTACAAAACGATACGGAGTTTTTGACTGACAACCTGCTGCACGAAAGCTAGAGAAGTCCAGTTCACCCAATAGCAGTTGCGCGCCCTGATCCATAGCATCTGAATTCAGTTCTTGGTAGCTATGTGTTACTTTACTATCCAATATTGCTGAAGCGACGTTAGCAGTGTAAATCACATAACAATAGCGGCGAGCAGTCGCTGAAAAACGTGCATGGAAGTTTTCAGTGACTTTTCGAGACCAAACCACTCTAACTGCTTTCGGAAGAAGGCTATTTACCCCCATAAACCAAGCTTTACTCCCACGATCTATTTTCGTGTCGAAATGCAATACTTGACAGCTTGCATGCACCCCAGCGTCCGTGCGGCCAGCACAGTGTGTAACTACAACCTCCCCTGCTACCTGACTAAGTGCTTTTTCAATTGCACCTTGCACGGTTGCCAAGTCGGGTGAAAGCTGACGCTGCCATCCGGAAAAGACGGAGCCATCATATTCAATAGCCATTGCTATACGCTGACTTTTAGCACTAGTAATAGGTTTCTTTTCAGACATCCGGCGAACGCCGAATTATTCGGCTAGATTATCGAGAGAAGCCATCAGTTCCTTAGCCTCTTTAACTTGATTGGCTGAACCTTCCCGCATAACTTCTTGAAGGATCTCTTTTGCTCCTTCAATATCGCCCATTTTTTGATAGGCGTAAGCCAGTTCGAGTTTAGTAATGACTTCATCATCAGAAAGTAAATCTAGCTCTTTAGCTTCATCAGTAGATTCGGTCTCAGAGCCCTCTTCATCAGCCAAAAACCCGAAGTCATTAAAATCAAAATCAAAATCATTAGAAGTTTCATTATTAGACTCATTTTCTGAGACTTCTTCAGCTTGATCATCCCCACCAAGATCTGGCGTTACATCCGGTTCAGCAGGTGCACTAAACTCCGTATCCCCCATTTTCTGCTCTTCCAAAGGGAAAGTATCACTGTTTTTAACTTCAGCCGCATCTAATTCAAGAGCCTCGTCAAAGGAGCCAATATCCTCACCGGTGTCATCAGAGACTATCCCAGGTTCAATAATAACGTCTTCGTCGCTGTCTAGGAATTCTTGCTCAGCTAGTTCATCCAAATCATCATCTATCGTGGTGGAAGTTCTGTTGCGTCGCAGTAAAAAACCAACTAATAAGAAAATAACTAACAGAATGGCTGCGAGCATGATTAAAGTATTGTTAGATAACCACCGCATCAAATCACTTATCGAGCTTACTTGATCCAATTGCGGGTCTTGCACGATTTCCGTTTCTAATTCGACCTGGGCTGCAGCCTCGATCTCCGCTTGCGCTCGCGCTAGCGCTGCGGCTTCTCTCATTTGATCTTGCAATTGGGCCAACTGCAGGTCCTGTAAGCGAATAATTTCTTGCGCAGCGTCAATTTGCGATTCGAGATCTAAAAAGCGTGAATTGAGTTCTTCTCTTTCAATGGTCGCTCGATCTGCTTCCTCTTGACTTAAAGCAAGTCGATTTTCCAATTCAGCTATACGCCGATCCAGTTCCATGTTTTCTTCGTTTATAGGACTACCCGCGCCATCATTGGCTTCATTAGCTCCTATCTCTTCAGTAACAACACTAAGCTGTCCTTGATTCAACTCTCCCTGTGATGGCTCCGTTTGGGCGGGAGCTACTAACGCTTGGCTATCTAATTGTTCATTTTGACGAATAACCTCATCCACAGCAATCAGTTGGTCTATGGCATCAATTTCGGCGCGGCTCGGAACTCGCAACACCTGCCCACTTAACATTCGATTTATATTACGATCGATAAAAGCATCAGGGTTCAGCTCCAGTAGCGCCAACATAGTTTGCTGAATGGATACAGAGTTATCGGGCCTAACTCTTAGAGCGATATCTGACAGAGTATCGGCTGGAACAGTAAGGAGAGTTTCTACCTGCGCCTGCTCTATTTCGTCTGCTGGAGCTATTACTACTGAAGCCGATTCTTCCGCAACTAACTCTGGTTCTGC
This sequence comes from Gammaproteobacteria bacterium, assembly GCA_002723195.1. Classification (GTDB taxonomy): domain Bacteria; phylum Pseudomonadota; class Gammaproteobacteria; order Pseudomonadales; family Pseudohongiellaceae; genus UBA9145. The sequence continues at coordinate 14,389 of PBNR01000083.1, forward strand.
TGCTGCGATACTGGCAGACTCGGGCAAAGGTAAATCACTCACTTCTCGAGTAGGCTCCTGATCGGGAGCCGAAATTTGTTCGTCTGATACCGGCGAAGGGGGCTCACTTTCTATTTCCTGTGTTTGGCTAATTGTATTAACAGGCAAAGTTGCTGAGTTTGCGGATACGGGATTCTCCGCGACTTGCTCATCCTGAGAAATAGCTAGGTTGAATAATATATTGTATTCACTAACCAAGCGCCCAGTAGGCCAATTAGTTTCCAAAATAAGACTCAGATTAGGGTCACTAACTACCTGATTAGAAGTTAGAGTTACATAGTCCCCCTCGGGCCTTGATTCAATTGAAAAGCGGATATCATTGAGAAATTGAGTCCATTCTGTATTTGACCTCACGAACTCGCCAGCGGAAGCCATTTGAACAGAAACATCTTGTAAACTGGTATCACCAAGATTAAGAACTTCTATTCGCAAACTCAGAGGCTCATTCAGATTTGACTGGACACTTATAGCACCAAGTTCCAAAGCAAAGACCTTAGCAGCCATCATGTAAAGGAGTACGACCGAAGTGGAGATGACTATACGTAACGCCTTACTTATTCTCACAACCGAGATTCCAATTATCTGAAGTGTTCAAATTGAACACAGAACTCTATTTTAATAATGGAATAATACCTAGATTTTGTTCAAATCTAATTAATGTTATTTATTAGGTATTATATCCATCTATTTGTTATATATAGTTTTTTATTAAATTCTCTGCTATTTGAACGGAGTTCAATGCCGCTCCCTTCCGTAAGTTGTCGGCCACGACCCAAAGATTTAAACCATTGGGTAAGGAGATATCTTTCCGAATCCTTCCCACAAAAACTGGGTCTTGGCCCGCAGAATCGTGCACTGGAGTTGGATAGCCACCATCTTTCATCTCATCAATAACTACTACACCTTCTGCTTCTTCTAATAATTTTCTAGCATCCAACTCGGTGATAGGAATATCAGTCTCGATTTGCACTGCCTCAGAATGGCCATAAAACACGGGAACACGAACGCAAGTAGCAGACACTTGGATACTATCGTCACCAAAAATCTTACGGGTCTCCCAATTCATTTTCATTTCTTCTTTGGTATAGCCATTATCAAGGAAGACGTCGATGTGAGGCAAAGCATTAAAAGCTATTTGCCTAGGATAAACTGAGGATTCGGCGACACGACCATTCAAAAGTTCTGCTGTTTGCTTAGCCAACTCTTCAACCGCTCCTTTGCCAGTGCCTGAAACAGCTTGATACGTTGCGACACTAATGCGCTTTATACCAACCGCATCATAAATAGGTTTTAACGCCACTAGCATCTGTATAGTCGAGCAATTAGGATTAGCAATGATATTACCCGGTTTATATTCCGAAATTTTATGAGCATTTACCTCGGGTATCACTAGAGGAATGTCTTCTTCATACCGAAAATGGGATGTATTATCGATTACTATACAGCCGCAGGCTGCTGCTATTGGAGCATACTCAGCAGAAATACTTCCGCCCGCAGAGAATAAGCCTATGTGTGATTTAGAAAAATCGAAGTCAGCAAGATTGCCCACAATTACTGGCTTATTTTTATACATCAAGGTGGTTCCGGCAGAACGTTGACTGGCCAATGGATAAAGCTTATCAATCGGAAACTCACGCTCTTCCAGTATCTCCAGCATCGCCTCCCCGACAGCACCAGTAGCGCCTACGACAGCAACATTGTAATTATTCATGCTACCTTTCATACCAACTCCCGATCTTTAAATCTGCCCATCGCTAATTGCAATCCGTGAGACCTATAGGGCACCAAAATACCAAGGAGACTTTTGCCGCCATTGACTCTCATAAACACGAATAAGGTCTGCATCTTCTAGTGTCAATCCAATGTCATCTAACCCATTCAAGAGACAATTTTTCCGGAATTCGTCAACCGAGAATTTCAATGTTGAACCATTTGGTTTGCTAATGATCTGCTTCGTTAGATCAATCTCTAATTGAAAGCCTTCAGAAGCAGCAACTTCTTGAA
>PBNR01000084.1 GCA_002723195.1 Gammaproteobacteria bacterium
AAGACAAGCCACAAACAAAAAATACCGGCTCTGGTGTCTCTCGTAAGTTACCCACTTTAACATCGTCAACCACCCCCACTATTTTGAAGACATGATGTCGGTTGCCATCTTGGTTTGTAAACGTAAAACCAAGAGCATCTTTCGGCTCATCAAAGCCCATTTTATTTGCCAGACTCTTTGTTACGATGGTACTTGCCTGATACGTGTTGTCCGCTGTGCGGTGATACCAGTCACTTTGGTATTGAGGTAAAAAATCTCGTCCTGCAATCAGCTCTAGCCCTAGTACCTCGGCTCCCTCATAGCCAACACCCGAAAACCTAATATCGCTCTGAGTCACGCCTTTATCCATCCATGATAATGACATTTTGATTGGCACTTCTTTGGTTAAATCGTTATCGACGAAGGTTGCTTTTTCAACGCTGCTCAGCGCGTTTAACCGATTCATTAACGCACTGTCTTTTTGCAAAGCAGCTCGCTCTATCTGCGGAATATAAATCCGCTGTGCTGTTTGATATCCAAAAGACAGGCCATGAATAAACTGGAGCTGTTTATTAATTGTCATTGCAGCGATGATCATTGAGATAGCGCAAGCGATTTGAAACCCGATAAGTAAATATTTTCCTTTCGCTGCATGCGTCCCTGACTCTAAAGCGCCTGACAATAGCGATGAAGTCGGCTTTTGCAAAATTCTGACACCAGATATGGCGCCAAATAATGCGCCCAAGGTGATCAGACCAACTGAAAGCGTGATAAGCACAATCCCACTGTCTTTCATATTAATGGCACAACCAACCCACTCACTAAACCAAGGGAGTAGCTGTTCACATAAGCCTAAGCTGACTAAAATCGTTACACTTATCAGTAAGGCAAACTCAATTGCAAACTGCATCAGCAATTGTAAGCTTGTGACACCCATCGCTTTACGAACACCGATTTCTCTTCCTCTTTTATGAAGCGAGGCCAGTGCCATATTGAAGAAATTAATTCCGACCACAGCAAATAGCAGCATGCTAACCGCAATACAAATAAATATTGAACGCAGTGACCCTCCCACTTTGAGTTCGCCTTGGCTTGTTCCTTCAAGGTGAATGCGCGTAAGCGCTTTTAATTGCGCCGATAAACGAACAAGCGAGTTCTCTCTTTGCGCATTTACCAATGCTGAGATAGCAGTTTCAACACTCGCGACTGAACGAGCATCATCGATTTTTAGATAAATATATGCATCTTCATGATAAGTCTTAACATACCTCAAATACTGGGCGTCTAGCGGTACAATCGCATCGAAATATAAGTGCGTTTGCTCTGGCAGATCTTCAAACACAGCTTTAACTGTCAAGGTTGAGGCTGCTCTGTCTAATTTTTTTCCGACAACATCTGTTTTGCCAAATAAACGAAGCGCCTGCTTTTGAGAAAGCGCGATATAATTTGGCGAGCTTAATGCCGTATTTAAATCCCCTTGAATCACTTTCACTGTAAATATCTGCGAAATATTTCTGGAGGCGGCAACCACATTGTTTAATTTATACTTTTGTCCTTCAATTTGGAGTTGGTCATCAAACCAAAACCAATCTTTCATCGGCGCTAGCTTATAAACATTTTTTACATGCGCTATTTTATTAAGTTCACTTGCTAATTGAGCATTAAAAAACGCATTAACAGTTTGTTGCTGATCATTTCTTAGCTCAACTCGGTATACTTGTTCGCCATCCGACCACTGCTTGTCATAACTCAGTTCATAATGCATAAACAAAGTAATTAAGAATATTGTTGTAAAGCCAATTGTCAGATTTAAAGCATTCAAACCATATATAAAACGCTGTCGTTTAGCTGCTCTTACTGCAGTCAGTAAGTAATGCCCTATCATCTTATTTTCCTTTGATTTTTTATATTTAAGTTAATTGGCCACTCGAAAACTAATGCGGGCATTAATTGGTTTCTGTAACCACTCATGGCGAGAAATGAACGAAAGTCATGTAAAAGCAGCAAAAAAGACGCAAATTGCTTCTTTAATCCAGATACATTCAATAGCGAATACCATATGTACGGCATGGGCACTCTGAATGCTGTTTTTATATGTGATATAGACATCTCAGACCTTTTAGACCTTCTCTCACCTAAAAATGGCCTATCAGATACTCTGATAGACCATGGTTGTGGCTAAAAACTAGACTTATTCATAACGTAGAATTAACGAAGGACGGGTGCTGGCTGCCTTGAAAGCTAGGCTTGCAACCGTCGTCCAGGTAATAATGGCAACAACAATGGCTGCGACACCATATACCCAGATAGCTTGGTCGATGCGAGTATTAAAGTTTGCTAACCAATCGCCTACCAGTAGGTAAGTGACCGGATAGGCAATGGCGATACTGACTGCCACCAACACTAAGAACTCTTTCGCCAAAATGTTCACAATACTGATACGAGATGCGCCTAATACTTTACGTACCGCGACTTCTTTTTGACGACGGGCGGCCGAGAATGAGGCCAAGCCAAAGGTGCCCAAACAGGTTAAGAATACGGCAAGTCCAGTAAAGATAAGTACTACTTGTGATACGCGCTCATCACCTCTTAATAATGCTTTGTAGCTGTCTGACAGCAATTCGATTTTAGGTTCGAACACATTGGCATGTTGAGCTAAAATTTCTGCAGCTTGCTGTCTAATACTCAATGCATTTTGTGGATTTACCGTTAACACCACTTCTGAGGTAGGATTTAAGTAATTGAAGCCAAGCAGGAACATAATGTCTGTATTTGCATCTTGTGCATTACCAATCTTTACATCAGCAACCACACCAACCACGCGCATATCAACATTTCGACCAATATCTTTGATTGATTTACCTATAATATCGGCGACATTGGTAAATCCTGCTTGCTTTGCCACCGTTTCAGTTACAATCGTGCCAACATGTGTGATGCCATCAACTCTGTTCGCCCAATCACCTGCAAACTCACGGCTAAAGTCACGCCCAGCCAGTAATTCTAAACCTAGGCTTTTAACAACTTCAAAGTCAGTACCAACCACTGGAGTAATACCACCCGATGCTTCGCCATTTGGCCATGTTGGTCTCAGCGTGTTATTGATAGAACGAGTCAGTTGTGTGTCGATAACGCCCACATGTTGCACACCTTCAATCGCAAGTAACTGATTGACGACCGCACTAGGCTGCTGGGTAAACACCTCACCGACTGGCACTTCAGAAATAACCAAACGCTGCGCAGTTTGGTAGCCCAAAGATAAGTTTTGTAAATGCGATAATTGCTGTAGCAATGTAGCTGAGCCAATAATCAAACCTATTGCTAGAGAAGCTTGAAAGGTAAGTAAGCTTTTACGAACCCAGATCGCTGTACTACCGCGTTGTAAATCGCCACTTAACACACGCTTGGCACTGAATGATGAAATAAAGAACGCAGGGTACAAGCCTGCCAGCACACCCACGGCAATCGCAACAACCACAATACCCGCGCCAAAGCTTGATACATAGTTAAGCACTAATTCGCGATCGACAAGGTTATTAAAGCTTGGCATAACCAATTCAACTAATACACAAGCAAGCACCATAGACAGTATTGCAACTAACACAGATTCAGATAAGAACTGGCTTACTAACTGGGTTTTGCTTGCACCCAATGCTTTACGAACACCCACTTCTTTTGCGCGCTTCGTCGATTGCGCTACTGTCATATTGATAAAGTTAAAACTAGCGATTAAGACGAGTAAAATGCTTAAGCCAATACAAATAGTAACAACTTGCTTAGTACCACCTGTTTTCATCTCAAAAGGTGAGTTGGCTGTTAAATGCAAGTCAAGTATCGAGTGTAACTCTAAAAGTATCTTACCTTTGAAATCACCAGTAAATGTCTGTTCTGTTAATTGCTTTTCTAGCGCTGGAATATTAGTACCAGCTGTCAATTTTAAATAAACATAATGGGACGTTTGATATAAGTTTTCAGAAATATGCTCTGAATATACTAAGGCTTGAAAACCAAAATGCGTGTTATCAGGTAAGTCTGCAAAAACCGCTCTGACTGTATAACTGCCTTTTGCATGATTTAAGGTCTCACCAACGACATTAACAGTACCGAAAATGCGAAGCGCTTCAGATTCACTTAGCGCTAAACTGTTAGGTGTGCTCATGGCTTCTTTGATGTTTCCAGCAAGCACGTCTATGGCAATAAAATCTTCAATATTTGCGGTTGCAGCATAGAGATTATTAAGCTTGAATCCCTGATTATTGTACTTCACATCTACTTCAGCTTCACGAGTAAACTCGACCATTTTTAACGCAAATACATCTTCTACTTGGCTAAAATCTAGTGCCTGTGTACCCCGTGTATAGCTATAAATAGGGATAGTACCCAACCCCAGTTTTGAGTAATCTTGAGCCACACGATAAACACGATCTGCATTAGGTTGCTGTTTATCAAAAGACAATTCATTTTTCGCAAACAATGCCACTAAAATTGCCGCTGCCAGGCCCACACTCAAGCCAATTACATTTAATAAAAAGTGTTGTTTTTGTTGCTTAAAGGCACGAAGTGCCGTGATTAGGTAATTAAATATCATAACTATGCAACCTCGCTTTCTAGTCCTTGAGTAACACCATTGGCTTTGTCTAACATAATTTGACCGTCTAATAAACGAACTAAACGATCAGCATACGCGCCTTCTTTTTCTGAGTGAGTCACCATGATCACCGTAGTGCCTTCGCGGTTTAATTCACGCAGCATGGTCATCACTTCTTCACCGTTTTTAGAATCTAGGTTACCGGTTGGTTCATCAGCTAAAACCAGTTTAGGGTTGATCACTAAAGCACGGGCAACAGCCACACGTTGCTGCTGACCGCCTGATAGTTGCTGTGGTAGATGATCGGCACGGTGGTCGATAGCAACACGTTTTAAGATGGCTTCAACACGCTGCTTTCGCTCACTTTTAGAGATATTTTGGTATTGCAGTGGCAGCTCGACGTTTTCGAACACGGTGAGTTCGTCAATCAGGTTAAAGCTTTGAAATACGAAGCCAATTGAAGCTTTGCGTAATTGTGATAACTGCTTTTCGCTATAGCCCGCGATGTCGGTACCATCAAAATCAAAGCTGCCTGAACTTGGTGAATCCAACATGCCTAAAATAGACAGTAAAGTTGATTTACCACAGCCAGAAGGGCCCATGATAGCGACAAATTCACCTTGTTCCACGTTTAGATTAATGTCGTTTAAAGCAGTTGTTTCAACATCTTGAGTACGAAATACACGGTTTAAGTTAGTTAATTTGATCATGGGTCTGGTCCTTAAAATTTTAATGTCTGTGCTTTGTCAAAGTTGCTGTAGCCTGAGGTGATCACTCGCTCACCCACATTTAAGCCATCAAGCACTTCGTAGTAATTTTGGTTTTTCTTGCCTAAGCGAATGGTTCGACGCTCTGCTGTTGTGCCATCGCTTGATAGTACGTACACCCAGTTACCGCCTGAGCTGGTAAAGAATGCGCCGCGTTTTAGTAATAATGCGTTGTCTTTGTTGCCACCTAGCATCAACTCAACGTCGATACTTTGGCCACGTTTGATATCTTGCTGCCCACTAGGCAGTGCCACTTCAACCTGAAACTGTGACTGAGTCACGCGGCTGTCGATTTTACTCACTTTTGCCATCATGTTGCCGCCACCTAAGTGCACGTTTACGTCCATGCCCTTTTGAACTTGGTTTAAGTAGAATTCATCTAAACGCACGACTAATTTGTATTCATTGGGAATATCGATTTGACCTAAGCGCGAGCCACGACTTTTTGATTCACCCATTTCTACATCAAGCTCACTCAAATAACCCGACACAGGCGCTTTTATTAATAAGTTATCTAAGTTTGCACGGGCAAACTGTAAGTTTTTCTGTAGCATTTCGGCGCTATCTTCTAGCTGCTCTACTTGCACCTTACGAATTGAGTTTTCTTGCTTTTGACGCTCTAAGGTCAGTTCTTTTCTCGCTTTGTAGTAAGCTAAATCTTCTGAAATCTCAGAAAGTCTATCTTGAGCTAACACTCCGCGATCAACCAGCGGCTTAGATTGCTTATAACGACGCTCTAAATGGGTAATTTGTAAATCGATTTCTAATAAGTCACGACGCAGGTTTAAACGACTGGTTTCCATGTTCATTTGTGTGTTGCGTAAGAAGTTAAGCTGCTCAGTCACCTGCGCTTCGCGGCTCATCACGTCTAGTTGTAAGCTGGTGTTACTCAAACGCACCAAAGGCTGGCCTTTAGTTACATAAGTACCCTGCTCAACCAAACGCTCTTCAACCTGTCCGCCCGCTATAGTGTCTAGGTAAATTGTTGTTTTTGGTACAACCTGACCACGAAGACTTAACGCATCAACAAATGCCCCCTGCTCAACAGCATTAATGGTGACACTACTTAGTGATAAGTTTTGACTGCGACCCGATGATGAGTCTGTAAATGCAAATGTCGCAGCTGCAATACTCAGCAGCACACCTGCAGCCACTGCTGTTTTAAGATGTTTTTGTAATCCTGAGCGTTCAATTTTCTTATCCATAGCACACCTCTAAATCGTTGAGAGTTTGGTCGATGTTCGTTTCGACAACTAAAACATGATGTCCAAATATGCCAGAGATATTTCAAACACTATGCCAACTTTTAAAGACAATAAAATCAACAACTTATAAAATTTACTGTTTTCGAAAATAATTATACTGTCCGGAAATAGAACACATCAAAACTCGCTATGTGTCCATTTTTGAACACATTAATAGACGCACTGTCATTAAATAAGGTAGGCTAGAAAGAATAAAAAAAGCCAAGATCAGGCAAAGGCAAGGACCATGACTCAAACCGCCAAACAAGCTGGACACATTTTAATTGTCGACGACAACACTGATATTTTAATCGCGGCTAAGCTGCTGCTAAAAAAGCATTATCAAAAAGTACACACCACAGATAACCCCTTCGATATTGAAGAGGTCGTAAAAACGCAGCCTATTGATGTGATCTTACTCGATATGAACTTCAGTCAAGACGCCATAAGCGGTAAAGAAGGGTTTTATTGGTTAAAGAAGATCGTTGAACAAGACCCCAGCATTGCAGTGCTTCTAATGACTGCATATGGCGATATTCAATTAGCCGTTGATGCCATTAAGGCTGGCGCTGCTGATTTTGTTGCCAAACCATGGCAGAACGACCAACTCTTAGGCGCGGTCGCCGCTGCCTATGCACACGCGCAGGACAAGCAGAAAGTTGGTCAACTGACTCGCCAAACACAAGGGTTAAACCAAGCGCTAAACCAAGGGGCGAGCGGAAAAAACTTCGACTTCTTAGGCAAAAGTGCGGCCATGCAGCAAGTGTTTAGCACCATAGAAAAAGCCGCTTTAACCGATGCCAATATTTTAATCACCGGCGAGAGTGGTACGGGTAAAGAGCTCGCTGCACATGCCATTCACCAAGCCAGCTTACGTCGCGAAAATGCACTAATTAGCTTAGACATGGGTGCAATTGCTGACAACTTATTTGAAAGTGAGCTATTCGGTCATAAGAAAGGCGCGTTCACAGATGCCAAAGCAGACAAAGTGGGTCGCTTCGAACTTGCTAACCATGGCAGCCTATTTTTAGACGAGCTAGGTAACTTGCCACTGAGCCAGCAAACCACCTTGTTAGCCGCGCTACAAAACCGTCAAGTCACCCCCGTTGGCGGTAATAAAGCCATAGATGTGAATATTCGCCTCATTTGTGCCACTAACGACAACTTACAACAAGCCGTAGACGAAGGGCGCTTTAGGCAAGATTTATTTTATCGCATCAACACCATTGAAATACGTTTGCCACCGTTGCGTGAGCGTAGTGAAGACATTCCGTTACTAGTGAATTATTATCTCGAGCACTTCTGCCACAAATACAAACGCACATTAACTGTCAGTGACGCCGACATGCAAACCTTGAGCGCCTACACTTGGCCGGGTAACGTGCGAGAGCTGGCCCATGCCATTGAACGTGCCGTGATCTTAAGTGAGGGTGAGCTTCTCGATATCAGCACTGTGGTTGGCCAAGTAACTACCACCGCGCCAAACAGCCAAGCTGAAATTGCACAAAGCGAGAGCGATCAATTGATTAATGCAGACACCTTCAACCTAGAAGAACTCGAACATCGCACCGTTCGCGCTGCATTAAAGCACTATCAGGGTAATGTATCGCAGGCGGCCAAAGCGCTGGGGTTAACCCGTGGTGCCATGTATCGCCGCCTCGAAAAATACGACTTATAACCGGAGCTGAGTATTTTGAGTTACTTCACGAAGCACCCTACAACGGTATTTTTTGCCACCATCTTGTTACTTTGCATGCTGATCACCACCAGCGCAAACTTGTATATACAATATGGTTTTTCAGCGACTTTACTACTTTTAAGCTTATTTTCATGTGCAACTTTTTTCTCGTTAATTTCGCAATTTAATAAACAAAACAGACACATGAGTTTTGTTTTAAAGTCTCTGGCGAATGGCGATAGCTCTCTTGGTTTGAGTAAACATCACCCTATGCATAGTCACCTTGAAGAGATCAAAGAAAACATTCAGAGCGCGCGCTTTAACGCCGAGCAACAGGCGCACTTTTTACAGGCTTTATTAGTGCATATTGATTTAGCCGTTGTGGTGTGTGACGACAAGGGCGACGTGATCGAATCAAACCCTGCCGTTGCCAAATTGCTCGGTAAAGCAGTTCGCCACTGTGACGATTTGGCCCATATCACGCCTTTAGTCGAAAACTGTGAACGCGGCCTCAAAACCATTGCCAATTGGCAACATGGTGAACAGCAAGACACCTTGTCTATACAAGTTAGCATTGCCCATATTCAAGGCAAAATCCGCAAAATTATTACTTTGCACTCGATTCGTGATGCCCTGCAAAACAAAGAGCAACAAGCCTATAAGCGGCTTACCAAAGTACTCACTCATGAAGTTGCCAACTCCATCACGCCGCTCGCTTCCATTGCGCAAAGTTGTGAAGGCCTTTTACCTGAATCGCTCACCTTTAATGATGAAGAAGACAAAGACGATTTAGCCATGGCGCTAAAAACGCTGGCAAAACGAACAGAGTATTTAGGTGACTTTATCGGTCGCTTTAGAGAAGTCAGTAATTTACCTGCACCCAAGCTTAACCCTGAGCAACTTGCTCCATTGGTTGAAGGCGTATTTCAGCTCCATCAACAAACTTGTAGTACTGCCAGTATTGACTTTCAGCTCGACGTGTCACACTCACAACTTACTATGTTAGATAGCGCACAGATAGAGCAAGTACTTATTAATTTAACCAAAAACGCCATTGAAGCTGTGCAGCAAAACAACAGCGACACTTCAGCAAGCGTGCAATTAAAAACTGGCTGTAATAAAGCTGGTCAACACTATGTTGAAGTCAGTGATAACGGCCTGGGCGTAGCAGAGCATGTGGTCGACATGATGTTTGTACCGTTTTTTACTACAAAGCAAAAGGGCTCGGGCATCGGTTTGAGTCTTTCAAGGCAGATTATGCTGAACCATGGTGGCGACCTCATTTACATCCAACGTGAGCAAGGCGCTTGTTTTAGGTGCGTATTTGGGTGATCGAGCTAAAAATTTATCGCAAGAAATTGCCAATCTTTGCTCAGTAAGTAAACTAAGCATGGTTTCTGGTTTGAGGGCTGCAATGGACAAGCAAATACATAAAGAATGGCAAATATCCAGTATTGGCTGGAGCGTTGTCATACTTTTTCTTACCACAATAGATGCGTTTTATGATTTATCAGTCTCACCAGAAGATCAGCTCAATAATGCTTGGTATTGGGCACTTCAAGAATGGGGCTTATGGTTTATTATTACGCCTTTGCTGTTTAGAGCGCTAAGCCTTATTGAACAGCAGAAAAGACATATCACAACCTTCTCTCTACTGACTTGTATAGGTACGTTTATTTTTGCCATGGGTGCACAAGCCATTTTTGACTTTTATGCCCTTAACGACCCAATCCCATATACTTTTTTATATTTTGCCCCTTTGCACCCTTTGGTGATTTTCGTAAACATTTACCTTTGGCAGCGCCTGATAAAACCAAAGCCTGTACAACTTAATGTGTCGCAAACCGAACAACAAGCCTGTATTACTGTTGAACATAATGGTCGATGTATTGATATTCCTTATGCACATATCATTCAGTTTAACTCTGCCAGTAACTATGTTGAGATCTGTACTGCACAAAAAACTTGGCTAAAACGTGCCACATTGAAAGAAATTGAAACCAAATTGCCTGATAACACATTTATCAGAACCCATCGCTCACATTTAGTGAACATTAAATTGATCAAAAAGGTGACAATTAAGCCCTCAGGTAGTGGCTATGTGGTGCTGTCTAACGACAATGCCGTCGCCCTGAGTAAAGCCCATAAAAAAGCCGTTAAGACTTGTCTTCAACAAGTCGCTTAAACCGCATTTAAATTAACGAGTCCAGTTATCCCAACTCAATGGGATAAATGGAAAGAGACCTGTCCATTCGTCCCTAGCCCTTACCAATTAACACTTTATAATTGATAACTCAGCCTAAATAAATTTTAATAGCCGCGATTTATATCCCCAACCAAGGACGCACAATGTATAGCAAAAATTGGCTTAACTCTGCTGTTTTAATCGGTGCACTAAACTTTAACTCTCAAGCGTTGGCTCAAGGCGATACACAGGTTGTCATTGAAGATAATGTCGCGCTGTATACCAGTGACGATATTCTTGCCATGCAGGGGCAATCCGCATTAGATATTATTGAGCAAATTGCAGGCTTTCAGTTCATTGATTCGAATAATCAGCGAGGCCTAAGTAGCGCCAGCGGTAATGTATTAGTTAATGGCTTACCCGTTCTAAATAAATCGCAAAGCCTAGAAGCAATTTTGGCAGATTTACCCATAAGTCAGATTGCTGAAATGGAAGTCTATTTAGCCGGCCACCCATTTTCTTCTGTCAGCCAATATACTCAAGCAGTTAATATAATTAGAGATAATTCTCAAAACAGAGCAAATTGGCAGGTTGGTGCACAATCACATAAAGACTTTAATCAAGTAAATGCTGCCTCATTGCAAGTGAGTACACAATGGCTAGATTGGGATCATCAATTACAACTTTCTACAGACAAAAATCTTACTTACTCTACAACCGATTATACTGAGTCTAATCATCAAAATATCAGTTATTTAAATGGCCAAGAACAGTATCAAGAAAGCATTGAAAATATCAGCACAGGTATTACGTCAAGCAAGGTGATGACTGACAGCGTATTGCAAATAAATACGCTGTTTCTAAAAGAGCATTATCAAGAAGATTATGATCGTGACTGGCAAGACAATAACGATGCGCTGAGTAATGAAGCTATAGAAGATAAATCGCAATTCAATGAGTATGAACTGGGTTTTGATTGGCAACAACAAGCAAATGAGAGCGAGTCTTCATGGCTCTGGCAAGTGACAGGGTTACTTCGCCTGCGTGATAGTGGCCAAGTTGCTCTCACCACAGAGCAAAACGAAAGTGAGCTCACGCTTACTCAATTTGAGCAAACCCAATCAAATACTGAGCAAGTATTAAAGCTTTCAACTCAGCAGCCTACTTTGTGGTGGCAACCAGAGCTAGGTATAGAGGTAAGTCACAACCGTTTAGAGGCAGATACTTTAGAAGCGCATAGCTCAGAGAGTAATGTCACTACAACCAGTGTCAGTGAAACCCGTGTAGAACCTTTTATTGCCAGCAAAATAGAGCTTAACCCGCAATGGCAACTATATAGCAAATTAACGGGTGAATACGCTAAGCTCAGCAGTCAATCAAATAACCGATATGAAACACAAAGTCGCTATCTTAAGCCTTTAATTAAGCTCAGCTATCAAGCAAAAAACGGCCTGCAATCGACATTCACATTACAACGCAGAGTCGACCAGCTTGATTTTACTGATTTTCTAGATAGCCAAGATAATGATTTTGGCCGTGAGCAATCGGGTAACACGGAGTTAAAGCCTCAACAAAGTATCGAGTTCAGTTATGAGTTAAATTATGAAGCAGACGACCACTGGACGCTCAATACGCGCGCTTTTTGGCAAAAACAGCGTGATATCCATGAGTTCATTCGTTTTGATAATGGTGACTGGGGGGTCGGCAATGCTGGCCACGCCTATTACTACGGCTTAGACCTCGATATCAATATACAAACCAATTGGTTACTAGAAGACAGCCTCATCAATGTATTTTATGAATATCGCGATGCCAACTACGATGATCCGTTAACTGGTGATCGAGCCATATCTTGGTTAGAGCCACACAGCGCTGAAATAGAGTTTAGAAAAGGTGAAGATTGGTATGCATGGGGTGTACTAGCATCGTTACCCGATACTGAAACTGGTTACTACCCAGAAGAAGTTTACCGACAAAAAGATCGCGCTACTTACGGTTTTTATGCCGAGTTCGACCTAGACAGTGACATGCAGATCAACATAGAACTTGAAGATGCGTTTGGTGGAGAATACCTATATGACCGCCATATTTATCAAACAGATAGAACTGGAATGTTAGACTATCGCTACTATGCGCTTGAGCATAGTGAGCCGAGCCTGACTATTTCACTCAGTGGTGAGTTTTAACAAGTTACTGGATGAATTATAAAACTAGACCATTTTGCCACGCATGCACAGCGGCCTGAGTTCGATCTCTGACGTTTAACTTTGACAAGATATTACTGACATGTGTTCGCACTGTTTTAACTGAAATAAACAATTGTTCAGATATTTCTGCATTAGAAAGACCTTGGGCAATGGCGCGTAATACCTCTGACTCACGATCGCTCAATTGCATTTCTTTATTTCTTTCAGCAGAAAGAATTCTTGTAGCAACCATAGGAGATAAGGTGCTAATGCCTTGTGAAGCTTTACGTATCGCATCGACTAATGCATCTGGTTGTATGTCTTTAAGTAGATAAGCGATAACCCCAGCATCTAATGCAGGAAATATTAATGTATCTTGGTGAAATGAGGTTAATATCACCACCTGAATATGTGGATATTGCTGTTTAATTTGCTGCGCAGCTTGAACTCCCTCAACCTCTCCATCCAAAATCAGATCGAGTAACACAACATCCGGTTCATTGTCAGCAATCACTGTCATACCATCAGGTATAGTGCTAGCTTCTGCCACAACCGACATATCAGGCTGCATTTGTAAAAACTGGACGATACCGCTACGTACTATTGCATGGTCGTCTATGGTAACGATTTTAATTTTCTTTTCTCTATCTTTCATATGATTACTCCTTGCTTGCTGAAGGTAGATATCCAGTAAGGCGGGTTACCTTATGTTTGCTATCATCCTCACGCTGCTCTAAGGATAAACGTCCACCTAGTGAATGTAGCTTTTGTTCAATGATCTCTAAGCCTTGACCATAGCTGGGGTTGAACTTAACCGTGCCATTATCGAATAAACTAAAGCGACTTTCACCGTCATTGAGCTCAAGACATAAGCGAATAGTGTCTGCGTCACTATGCTTAGAGATATTCTGAAGCCCCTCTTTAATACTCGCAAACAAGTAACTTGATATTTGTCCGCTTTGAGGTTTTTTTACCTCCAAGTCACGGCCTGTTTGTTGCTTCCAATTTGCCAAATAAGTGTTTAACTCTGACATTTCAATGTATGCCTGCGCCGTTGGCTCATATTCAGTTTGCACTTGTAAAATCCGATTAACCTGTTCAAATGCTTGCTGATTATTACTCTGGGCTTGCTTTAAAAGTAGACTCAATTGTGTTTCTGAGTGTGCCAATGTTTGACAACTAGATAGGTTTAAGTTGTTTGCGAACAACAGTTGCTTAACGGTATCGTGCAGCTCTCCGGCAAATTCTATGCGTTGCTTTTGTAATCTTGTTTCTTGCTCTTGCTTAATGTGTATATCTAGTCGTTCAATAAGTCGGTTTAACTTTTCAAAACTCTGCTCTAGCTCATCAGCCCCATCTACTGTTAGGCGCTCAGCCAATCGCCCTTGACCCCACAACAATGTCACATGATTAAAGTGCTTCAAACGCTTTTGAATGCGGTTACCTACAAGCCACATAACAATGGCACCACAACACAGAATAAATCCTGCAACCATCAGGGCGAAAGGAAAAAAATTGACCCATTGAGAGAATAATGAAGAAGACAAAGAGCCAACTGCAGACCAGTTATCGATCCACATTACTACAGCACCGAGCTGCTTATTATTTTGGTCAGTTAAGGCACGCGTGAAGATGGCAACATTATTAGGCATCATCTCTACGCCACTGTTGTAGTGCACTAACAAGGCATCCGTAAGGTCATCTCTTACTTGCAGGGGCAGTTGCGCGCCAATATCACCAACAAAAAGTGGGGCATGCTCAGTTTGCGCAATGACTTTAGCCTGCGAATCGACCACAACAACTTTACTAATATTAAGGGTGCTTAAATAAGCTGAGTCGTCAAAATGTAGCTCACTCAACCCACCTTTTTGTTCCATTTCTAGAATAATTTTCGGGGCAATTTCTTGCTCATACAAAGCATAAATTTCAGATATTTTAGGCATATTAAAAATTAGCAACTGCACGGTCACTAAACTAAAACAAGCAAAAAAGCTGACCAATAATAGACCTATTACGACTTTTGCTCTGATAGAGTAAGCTATAAGACACTGTTTTAAGATATCAATCACTCGATACTGTCCTTGTGAATAGATGAAACCGCCCAGCAAGTGTACAGATTTATTTATCAAAAGGTATCGGTCTAGAGACCTATTTAATTTCGGGCGCACCGCTGATGTATATGCCTGATTTTATTGCTCTAATAAAGCCAAAGATGATGTTGGAGCAAACGATGGAACAAGCCGCAGTCAAAATAGTGAATGCACACAAAGCATTTTCTGACACACAAGTATTAAAAGCGCTCAATATGACAGTCCCAACAGGGAGTGTATATGCCTTGCTAGGCAATAATGGCGCCGGAAAATCCACCTTACTCAGTATGCTATTAGGCGCGCTTAAACCTGACCAAGGTGATATTCGCATATTAGGAGAGCCTGTAAGCACACGTTTAAAGTCACGTTTAGGCTGCCTCATTGATGCGCCAGCTTTTTATCAAAATCTAACGATTAAAGAGTTCCTAAGTTATTGCGCAAAGATGAAGGGCTTACCAAAACAGAGTATTGATGAAGCACTTACTATTGTAAATTTGCAAGCCAAGCAACATACACGCTTAAAACGCTGCTCTTTAGGTATGAAACAAAGAGCTGCACTTGCCAATGCCATTTTAGGTCAACCCGAATTACTCATATTAGATGAACCAACCAATGGCCTCGATCCAAGTGGCATTGAAGAAATTAGAACCCTGATCTGCACACTGCCTGAGCGCTTTAATACAACCGTATTATTCTCTAGCCATATTCTTGAAGAAGTTGAAAA
>PBNR01000085.1 GCA_002723195.1 Gammaproteobacteria bacterium
CCTGCTGGTCCTGCCACTGACTCAAATCACTTTGCGAACGCAACAGTACTTCAAGCTCATTACTACAATACTCACAAGAATTGAAATGAACCTCTATTTCTTCTCTAGCAACAGGTGCCAAATCATCTGCAAAATATTCCTGAATTAGATATTCGGTTTTAGGGCAAGGCATAATATTCCTCCGAAACGGCTTTCAATTTCTTAAGCGCCGCATAGAATCGTGTCTTAACGGTATTTGCTGAAACGTCTTGCATAATCGCGATTTCTTCAAAGGTTAACGATTGAAAAACTTTAAGTTCTACTACTAATCTTTGCTCGATCGAAAGTTTCCCCAGAATTCTGGCTATTTGATTATTCTGCTGTAGCTCTCCAATAGCTTTTTCTGGCTCAAAGCTCGATGCCCCGTGAACAGCCTCAAGGGCATCTATTTCTTCTTGCATCTCAATTTGAGTCCGAGATGGTAAAAAACGATTCCGCCTGCTCAAATCGATCGCCTTATTATGAGCAATACGGAATATCCAAGTACTAAATTTTGCATCTCCTCGGAAACGATGCAGATTACGATAAAGACCTAAAAAAACTTCCTGCGTTAAATCCATAGCATCGGAACTATTACCCATTAAACGCAAGCCTTGATTATAGATTTTGCCTTCATAGCGCTTAACCAGCTTCTCCCAGGCATTGGCAGATCCATTAATTGCCGCAGCAACCAGCTCTTGGTCTTCATCGATCAGACTCATGATGTTCCCGCCCTGCGGACAAACTAACTAGGCCCTTGCATAAACTTACAAGCGACAACAGCATACTGTTTTTAGGAGATTAGTCGCAAGAAAACTAAATAAAGTTTGAGTTACCGGTTGCGAACTAGAAAAAGAAACCGATTAAATATTTGCGTATCGATATGTACTTGTAAATTTCCAATACGTAAGAGAGTTAAGAAGGTGGGTTTTTAAAAATTTGAGCCTCGTACGGCTCCGCAGGCTCCCATAACCTTGTTACAGAAGCGCCCAAGAGATAGACCTAACGCGTCTGCATCGACCGTACGTGGCTCAAAACTGGCTATAACGAGTGAATCCAATTTCATTCATTTATTTGCCAACCTCCATGTGCACTACACCACTGAGAAGAAGAAATGAAGTGGCTCCCTGTTCCAATCCAAGCAAACTGGAACTGGTATTATCGTAACATAACTGATTCCTAAATGCTAATCATTCGTATTTAGATTTACAAAAGTTCGACGCGTTATCGCTAAATGTTCTTCGATACAACTTACAAATCTATCCCAATCGCACGTATCACCTAATGTGTAGCCAATAAATCGCTTGCATTTAGTGTTACTTTTGTTAAGAATGAGAATCATTCTTAACACGGCCAACCAGCCAACCTAGCATGTAAAATATTTGCGGTATATTTTGGGTAGAACCATATGAAAAACAAACCAGTCACAAGAAGATCATTCTTACAAAAGGTCGCCAGTGCGGCTGTCGCCTCCTCTGCGTCTTTCCTAGCCTTAGTCTCATCGAGTCATGCTGGCCCAATTTTCAAACAGGAAGGCACGGATGCTCAGGCTAGTTCGGATTCTGATGCAAGCGATCAGTCTGGACGCGCTAATAGCAGCGATTCAGATTCAACTGATAGATCGGGCGGAGAAGGAACAGATAGTTCCGATCAATCTGCTCGCTCTAGCACTGATTCCGATCAAACATCTTCTAGTGATTCTGATGCAAGTGACCAATCTGGTCGGGCTAATAGTAGCGACTCGGATTCAACTGACAGATCAGGTGGAGAAGGGGCTGACAATAACAGCGAAGGAACGGATAATAACGGCCGGAGATAACTCTTTCGCTGACTAACTAATTATGCAGGAACCGGGTTGGACCAACGATCCGCTCTCAATTCTTATTGGCGCAATTTCGCAAGAAGAGTTTTTTGCTGCTTATTACGAGCAAAAAGCACTTCTGCATGATCACAATAACCCAGAGCAATTCGCTGATCTACTCTCTATAACGCGGGTCGATGACATTATTGCTAGCAGCGAATTACCACCAGCATCTCTGGATATGGCTCGAAAAGAGCCACCAATAAAGCGTTCTTATTACACTTTCAAAAATGGCAATATTGATCGCGGCGCAGTAATACGCCATTACCAACAAGGCGCTACAATAATCCTTAACCAATTACATCTCGCTGATAAGAAGCTGGCAACCTTTGTTCGTGCGCTAGAAAACGTTTTCAGCACACACGTACAAACCAATGTTTACTTAACGCCACCAAACAGCCAAGGTTTTAGCACCCATTATGACGATCATGATGTGTTCATCCTACAAATTAAAGGTGAAAAGATTTGGCGTCTCTACCGTAAACCAATAGATAACCCGTATCGAGGAGAGAGCTTTAAATCCGGCGAATACGAAGTAGGCGATATTGAAAAGGAATTCATACTAAAGGCAGGCGATTGTATTTATATACCACGAGGGATGATGCATGACGCCGAAAGTCATGGCGAAGATCCTTCATTACACATTACCGTGGGGTTATTGGTTAAAAAATGGGCAGACTTGATGCTAGAAGCCATGTCGGAAGTTGCATTGCGACATCCTAAGTTTAGGCGATCAATACCTCCAGGTTTTGCTCGGGAAAACTTCGACAAACAAAAAGCTGCAAAAGTTTTTACTGAGCTAGTAGAAGAGTTTAAAACAGAGGCTAATTTCGAAGAAGTTTTTACTTTCTTCAAAGAGAGTTTTATTCGCTTTAGAGGGCCAGATGTCAGCGGTAGTTTGGTTGAAGCCTCTAAAGCGATGGAGCCTTCTGACAAATATGTGCGCCGCACCAATTCCCAAGTGCTTTTACGATGCAGTGACAAAGAGTCTATAATCATATGTGGCGGCGGTAATATTCACTTTGGATTGGAGGCCTACTCGGGACTTGAAACAGCAATGTCTGGTGAATCATTTACCATGGCTGATTTCAAAGGAATTGAATTAGAAGAAGCAGAGGACATAATTCGAAAACTAAACGCATTTGGCCTAGTTAAAAAAATAAAAGAGTAACCTTGAGCAAACAATCCAGAGACAGATTTTGGTTTACTATTCACTCCTGGATCGGATTGAAATTCTCTTTGTTCATGAGCTTTTTGCTTATCACCGGAACAATAGCGGTCTTTAGTTACGAAATCGATTGGCTACTCAATCCGGAAATGCATGCCAGCGAATGGGTCGAACATGATCAAGTTTCCTGGGGCGCAGCATACGATTCGGCAAGAAGAGAATTTCCACGCGTCAGCATAGCGGGTATCGGGCGTCAACAAGACCCTTGGTTTGCTCTACAGGCAAGCGGTCGAACTCGCTGGAATGAGGCGATTCGTATCTGGTTGGAACCGTCTAATGGAGTTTATATTGGCGCCACCAATTGGTACAACGTACAACGTTTTTTTCGTCAGACTCACCGCCATCTAATGCTGCCTAACAATATAGGTATTCCAATCGTAACAGTAATGGGATTTCCACTATTAATTTCTCTAATTGCGGGTTTTGTTGTATACAAGAAATTCTGGCGTGGCTTTTTCCGCTGGCCCAGATTTAAACGCAAAACGCGAATTTGGATCGGAGACCTGCATCGACTGGCAGGATTATGGACAAGTTGGTTTGTGGCCTTAATCGCCTTAACTAGTGTGTTTTATTTTGTGGAAGAGCTTGGAGCGAGCGCTTCTCTTCCCTCACCTGCTGTAGAAGTCATTGAGCGAGAAAGTACGTTACCATCTTCGTTCAATGGTGATTCCCTCGACCAAGCTGTTGCCAATGCACTCAAAACTATGCCGGGCTTAGAAATTCGAGATATCCTGTTCCCTGGCTCAAGACAAGGTGCAATTGTGATAAGAGGTGATCACACAGCCGTGCTAGTGCGGCCGCGCGCAAATACCGTTTATATAGATCCAACTAGCCTCGATGTAATTGGAAAATACCAAGGGGAAGATCTAGATCCATATACTCGCGTTAGCGAAGCTTCAGATCCGTTACATTTTGGATATTTCGGCGGTTTTATAACAAAAATAATATGGTTCATCTTAGGTGTAATTATGTCTGGTCTGGCAATCACGGGCGTAGTTATTTATACCAAACGCTTGCGCAAAGTAGTCGACAGAGAACCTCTAATGTTAAATCAAATTAATACCAAAATTGAAAAAAGCAGTGCCATTTGATGAATGCATTAATTAAATGGTGGAGATCGATGGGTGGCTGGCGCTGGATCAATGCTGCATTAGTGTTAGTGGCATTTTTAATGTCAGTTGTTTGGGGCATTATGCTGGTTGGGTGGACTGACCATGGCCGACGCAAATTGAACGATATAGATATCCATTTTGATACTTACGGGGTATTGCGGGCTGGCCAAACCAGTCCTGCCAAAATTTGGATTGAGGAACCAATAAATTTAGAGCTTCAAATTACTAATGGGGAAATTATTCCTATAGCCAAAAGTAGGTTCGACAAAAATAATGAATATAAATTCGAAATTGAACTACCAATGAATTTGGAAAACTCTACGACCATACAAGTTAGCGCTAATAAAAAAACGACATTTGCAAATTGGGATATCGGGCGATTATTCCGATAAAATTGCCTACTTTTTAAAAATCCTTTTACATAGCGCAAGTACGTCTGTGTTAGCGGATATTAACCGCGCTATATTAATGAAACTCTAACGACTAGATAAAGAACTCCAAAACTGACGCACTGATCAAAACATTGATCTAAGATCTTCAAAACCTCAACTCAGCGAAGCTTGAATTTCTGAAACCCTAAATTCAGGCATCCATAGACAATCTATTTTATATTTGAAATACTTATTGCAAACGATAATGATTCGCATTAGTATTAATAAGCCTCAACTTATGGTAAACGGAGCTTTACTTGATAGGAGAACTACCTGAATTGCCGGAGTTAGATGTAGTGATCGCTTCATTATTGTTTTTAATGACTCGCCATACACAGAACACTGACCCGACCATTTGTCGTTCAATAATCGAACATTTAGCTTTATTAGAAAGACATCCCGATTGCAGCTCTGCAGCATTGAAAAATACGAGCAAAAGTCTGAAGAAACAATGGCGAGGGCTTATGTCTCTGGATACCAATAGCCTTTCCTCAGATAAACGTGGATACCCAATTAACAAGATCGATACAAATGTCCACTAGTCTTCCGACGGTCTGAATAAAGGAAAAGAAATGGATAACCACCGAGTATGTCGAACAGAATCCGTTGCCGAAGGTAAGTTTTGCTCTGTCACTATCTGCCCCGATTGCCAACTTTACAATTTACATGTGGGCCCAATGTCATTTCGTATGGCTCCAGAAATATTTAACGGGCTTTGCGAAATGTTCTTCGACCATTTCATGAAACAAAATACAGCAACTGAAAAAAGCACGCACGTAGCGCAAAAGCACTAGTTTTAATTATGATGTGGCAAGTAATATTCGCTCTCGCAGTAACTATATCAGCCTTACTAATTGCCTCTATGCTTTTTATAAGCGTTATCTACCACCGATACAGAGTTTTTAAATTTGCCAGGCAAGAGTATCTCTCAGGGCCCCGACATATCAATCACCCCGCATGCAAATGTAAATGCTGCATTTGGGAGCGCATTGACAAAGAAGCTATATAGATAAATTTTAGACTAGAGATTAATAATAGTCGGTCTAATTTAAACTTTCATCTACAAGACTGCATAAGAAAATGCTACCGGACGTCAATTAATTAGCGCGAGTAGCTGGCTGGTGAGCCATGGTGAGCCAGCTTAGAAATTAATCTAACACGTCACTTCCAACATTCTGCCTTAGAAGTTCTGCCTGATTTTCAATCCAAAGATTCACATTACTATGAGGCAACAAACCCATTCCGTTGGCCTCATACTCTAGACCTTCCAAAACTCTGGCGTAAGGTCCAAAACCTTGAACTCTGAAAGGGACAACGAGTGATGTAAAACCATTAAGCTTAGCTTCTTCTAGATAGCTTCTTATGTCCTGCTCAGCTAGTTCTCTCTTTTCTCTCCAGTCTTCTCTCAAGGTAAATACCTTAATATCATTTAAGCCCAAGCTGGCTCTAGCTAGCGCCGTTCGTTCAGTGATTTTCTCAATCCAACGAGAATCTTCCTCGTCCGAACCCGTTCCATGGGCAACTATTATAGCAACCTCTTGAGATGGCTCTTTACTTAGCGAATTTATTCGACTAACTAATACTTCGTCCATTTCGGAAGCGTCAGCAAGGCCGTCTTCACTAACATAAAAAGACAGGTCGGTATCTAATTTCCAAAATCCCATAGGCATAAACATTCTTGGCTGAGGAATTTTCTCCGCCTCTTCCTTGCTTGGTGCTCCTGCCTGGAGTCCAAGTATTTGAAGTGTTCGTTCATACCAACTCTCACCAGAAATGAACATTCTTACAACGCCAACGTGTTCTACACCGGCAGCTTCCAGCCTCCTAACCGAACGCTCAATACTTCCAGCATCTGCCATACCAAAGGCTATTTCGAGAGGGAATCGATCAGCAAGACTCGACATAGACTGTCTAACAGCCTCATTCCACTCGTCCCCTCCTCCATGAGCCATGACCAATATACCAAAATTCACTTCATCATCTTTATCGGTGACCATGATCGACCGCAAACTTTCACTGTCACTCTGAACGGTTTCAGATTGCAACCTGCCGGTATTTGAACAAGCAGCAAGAAACAAGCAGAAAAAAACCATCGCCAATCTGCGGATATGCAGCAACCCCCAAAATTCACCCTTTGAATTAAAGCTTTTTCCTACCAAACCTAAAACCTCGCTTCTAAGCTTAAGCGCACGTTTGTGCCCGGTTGATAAGCATTTGCAATTGCATCTGCTGATGTTAAGGCGTTAAGGCCCTGAATATTTTGCCAATGGGCATACTCTTCATCAAACAAGTTAAAAACTCCTAGTCGAAGCATTAATGAATCAGCCAACTCCCAATTGCCGACTAGATCTACTACAAAATAACTATCAGCCTCTACGGCAGAATCTGAAGAAACTCTATCCTTCTCGGCTACAGCAGTGACAAGCAATTCACCTCCCCAGTTTCCGCTGGCATTATCGTACCTAAGTCCGCTCACAAGTGTCAGCGGGTCAACAGAGTCGATCGGCACATCATTCTTTTCGTCATCACCACGAGCGTAAGCCACCGATGCCCGCAGCCTCCATTTATCACTCAAGTAGAAGTAGGAAGACAGTTCTGCTCCCTCAATCTCTACTTCTTGTATATTCTGATTCTGATAGAGGGATAGGCTGCCGCTTCGGCCTATATAATTACTTGATATGAAGTCATCGTAATAATTTTTAAAAACTGAAAAGCTTAAAAATGCATTTTCGTAACCTGCCCTTAATCCTAGCTCCAAACTATTACTCGTTTCAGCGTCAATATCTGGATTAGGCACCACTGCATAACGATATGCCAAATTCGCAAATGCTTGGTTTGATTCATTAAAATTTGGAGCACGATAACCTTCAGAGTATTGCGCAAACAGCGAATAGGTATCATCAATATCATAAAGAGCACCAAGGCTTGCTGAAAACTCACCATCGTCGAAGTCTTCCACTGGATATCCGAAACCTGCCACTTGGTTTGTGCCATCTAGAAGACCATCAGCACTTGCATCCATTTCATAACGATCATAACGAATGCCCGGGATAAGAGTCAGCGCGCTATCAGCTATTTGAATCTCGTCCTGCAGATAGACGCCCCATCTTTTAGTAGTGGTATCAGGGAATGTTTTATTCGGAAAGACTTCAGCAGGCGCCATCGGAAAAACTGATATTCTGCGGGTCATAGTGCCACTGGATAACTCTTTATCAAAGCGATCTCGAGGTCGATCTGTCTCCGTTTCATCAAAGTTCAAACCGTATGCGATATTATGTGTAACCGATCCAGAGCTTTGGGACTTACGAAAATTTAAATTTATTGCGGTCGTTCTCTGATTAAATTCGAAAATAGTATCTCTAAGGGCTGCAGCGCCAGCGAAGCTCATAGGATTCCAAGGCTTAACAAAAGAGAAGCTCGTTCTTTCCTGCAACGTTCTTTGGCTGGCATCAGTATCCTGAACGTTGAACAAAACTTGCAGATCATCAAATAGGCCTGAATCACGCTCCAGGATATACTCGAGACCGATTCGCTGCCGCTCGGTTTCATCATTTCCTAGGGAACTAGTCACTGAACTACTGACATCAGACTCGAGAATAAAGTCATTTTCTTCGTCCACTGATTCGAGGCTAACAATCAATTTTTGGTTTTCAGATATATCCCAGAAACCCTTTAATAGAATACTATTTGACTCACCATCCTGTGGATTTAACTTACCAGACCCATTAACTTCATGCTCCTCGAAGACTCGATTAGTAAGCTGAGCAACTAAACCCACATCGCCGTCCTGAAATGCGACGGTAGCCCCGGTCTTATATTGATCATCAACATCCGAGGCTGAACCTCTTAAACTATAATAACTCCCATCGCCTCCTCCAACATAACCACGAGCATCCTTGCTCGTCAGAATAACAGCACCACCCATGGCATCAGCACCATAGAGAACGGAAGCTGGCCCTCGCACAATCTGCACACTCTGCAGATTATCCGTTTCAAAAGAATCCTTGCCATAGCCATAATAGATATCAGTTCCACGAACACCATCAATTACGTGTAAAACTCTATTACCCCCTATGCCACGAATCGTGAAACCCTGATTACCGCCCCGCGCGTTTTTATTCATCGATACTCCTGGTTGAAACCTGGCTATATCGTCTAGATCATCAACCATTTCTCTCTCAATATCTTCCGATGAAATCAATGAAACCGTGCCTGCGATATTTTCGATAGTTCTGGGTAAGCGGGTTGCTGAAATTGTAAGCTCTTCGATTCGAACAGACGATTGGGATTGCGCTAAAACGGTTGATGAAAATAAAACCACTAATGAGGCACAAAAAGCAGTATTTAAAGCGGAATATTTAAAAACAAATCTAGCAAAAAAAACCATTGTACTATTAAAACTCATATACAAGCCTCTCAGTAAAGAGAGTCTGGCTTGCTAGATAATCGGTTTCCTGCATGTGCAGTCGGTGCAATATAACCAATTATTGGCTGGCTGGACTCGGGACTTAACCAAATTCAGAAGGTAACTATTTGGTCAAAATCAATTTATCGTTCGAAGTAATTCGAAGCACATATTCATCACCTCTATGGACTATTTGCAATCTCTTTTGATCTCCAAGTAATTGATCAGTGGTGATTTTTTCTATAGGCCCTTCAGATACCGTTTTATTTTTTTGATTTGAGTGGGTAATCATTCTAAAATTTTAACCGTTAATATTAAGCATCTTAAACGACGCTTTTAGCTCCAATCCTCGAGCCAGCACCTCTTCAGACACTCTTTTCATAAAGAAAAGTGAACACACCAGACAGCAATTATAGTTGCAAATGATTCTCATTACCAAATATAATTGTGAATAATTTCAATTCGTATTAATTTTACTATTTATGGAAGCTCAATCATGGCTAGAAATGAAAACACCCTGAGAGCCGCTATTTTACTTGCTCTGGCTTCGGCTACTTCAAATGCTATAGCTCAAGCAGGCGATAATCTGGAAGAGATCGTAGTAACTAGTGATGTACTTCAATCTAATCAGGTCAACTCTCTCCAACCACCTATGCAGCTTATAGACGTGCCTCAATCAGCGTCGATCGTAACCGAAGATCAAATTCGTAACCAAGGTTTCAGGGAATTGGGCGATATAGCCCGCTACACTCCCGGTATTAATACATCTCAAGGCGAAGGCCATCGTGATTCCATTGTTTTTAGAGGCGTTAGATCCACAGCAGATTTCTACCAGGACGGACTCCGAGATGACGTCCAGTACTACAGATCCCTATATAACGTTGAACAAGTTGAGATTTTAAGAGGACCGAATGCGCTTTTATTCGGTCGCGGTGGAACAGGCGGCATAATAAACCGAGTCACCAAACAGGCGATTATCGGAGAGCAAGGAGGATCTTTTGATATAGGTAGCGACACCTTTGGCGCCTTTGACTTTGCTGCCGACTACAACATTCAAACCGGCGAAAATTCTGCCTTACGCATTAATGTCCATACCGACTCTCTAGAGAATCATAGGGACATGTATGATGGTGATAGGGTCGGGTTCAACCCAACACTCAAAGTAGCATTAAGCCCTCAAACCACACTAGACCTTTCGTACGAGCATGCGAACCACGAGAGATTTATCGACAGAGGTATCCCTACAATTAATGGCGAACCTGACAGATCGCTAGACGATATAACTTTTGGTGATGAGGACATAAATGTTCAAAGGCTAGAAGCCGATATTTTTACTGGAAAATTAAGTCATGATTTTTCGGATATGACAAAAGGTGCCGTTACTGTGCGTGTTAGTGAATTTGAAAAGATGTATAGAAATCTCTATGCATCCGGATGGGATGGCACACTAGTAGAGATGGATGGTTATTCTGATCCAACGACCCGTGATAACTTGTTTCTTAACGGCAACCTAGTAACCCAATTTGACAGCGGCAACGTCAAGCATACTCTTTCAATAGGCGCGGAGATTGTTGACACTGATAATTCGAACTACCGTTACAATACTTTCTGGTCAACCACCAGTGATGACAATGAAGTCTTTGCAATTTCAGACCCTATGAACTGGAGGGTTAATTCAGCGGGTGTTGCTACTAGTGTTGATTTTACATCTGATCTAAAAAGCTCAACAACATCCGACATCGAAGTAAATTCTATATATATCCAGGATCAAATAGATGTTACAGATAATTTGATAGTCTTGTTGGGCGGCCGTTTGGATCAATTTGATATCAAAGTTACCGATGTAAAGGCTGGAACAAGCCAATCAAGAGAAGACGACGAATTTTCTCCTCGAGCTGGTGTTATATTTAAAGCGCAGGACAACCTGTCATTCTATGCAAGTTATAGCGAAAGCTTCTTACCGAGATCTGGAGAGCAATTCAAGAAATTGACCTCAAGTGCCGCAAGACTCGATCCAGATGTATTTGAGAATACTGAATTCGGAGTCAAATGGGATATTAATTCTTCTTTGAGCTTCTCAGCTGCATATTTCGATAGCGAACAAGAGCAAGCTGTTAGAGACAGTGTCACGGGCGAAAGCTCAGAGATTGTTGGACTAAGGGTAGACGGTTACGAATTCGAACTGAAAGGACAACTAACCGATAATTTATATGTAGCCGCAGGTTACAGCAACCTAGATGGTAAGACGGGCAAAGGCGGGGAGCCGCGGGAAATCCCAGATCATACCGCACATATATGGGCTAACTATCAGGTAAACAATAACTTCGGTTTAGGCATCGGGATCACAAGGCAAGGTGAGTCAAATATTAAAAATGATAACTCAAGCTTGGTGCTGCCTGAATACACCCGCTATGACGCAGCAGCCTATTATTATATGTCAGATAACACAACAATCAGGTTGAATGTTGAAAACTGGACTGATGAGCTTTATTTCCCTCACTCACATAGTACTCATCAAGCTTCCGTGGGCGAGGACATTAATGCCAGACTCTCAATAACAAGAAGTTTCTAGTTAAATACTCTCTTTATTTATAAGGCTCCAAACGGAGCCTTTTTTTTACTCTAATTTTGATAATTTTAAAGCATTAGTAAAGTATAGACTTGGGCCGCTAAATATACCCAAATATCTAAAGTGTCCGTTCAAGCGGCCACCTGTTGCTCGCTTAGCATTTGACTTGCCGCACCCGCGAATGCGTCCAAGGAGGAGGCGATGATGTCTTTACTAATGGCGACGCCACTATAACGACGACCTTCGCAACGAATTTGAATATAAGTAACAGCTTCAGCATCAGCACCCTGCCCCAAAGCATGTTCACCGTATTCCATAATCTCAAACTCTAGATTAATTGCTGACTTTAGTCCTTCGACAAACGCATCTAAAACTCCCGTACCTTCTCCATTAACAGCGATATCTTTACCGAAATAATCTATATGCGCCTTGAAGGTTTCACGTCCCTCCAGCTTTTCTATGGAGAAATTTCCTAGACTTAAAGCTTTATCATTGTTTAGATAGTGTTCGTTAAATAACTCCCAAATCTGGTCAGGGTTTATCTCACCGCCAGAGTCTTCAGTTGCTTTTTGTACGACTTGACTAAACTCTATTTGCAACCAACGCGGTAATTGGAAACCAAATTTATTTGCCAATACATATGCTACACCGCCTTTACCTGACTGACTGTTAACCCGAATCACATCTTGATAGGTTCGACCAATGTCCCTTGGATCAATTGGCAAATAAGCAATTTCCCAAAAAGCACCTTCTTCATATATATCCAAGCACTTTTTAATAGCATCTTGGTGAGATCCAGAAAACGCAGTAAACACCAAGTCACCAGACCACGCTTGACGCGGATGCACATCAATTTGGGTGCACTCGCGCACCACAGCAACAATTCGATCCATATCATGGAGATCCAATTTCGGATCTATCCCCTGACTATAAAGATTCATAGCCATAATAACGATATCCATATTTCCTGTGCGCTCACCGTTACCAAGCAGTGTTCCTTCCACCCTTTGCGCTCCGGCCATTACCGCCAACTCGGCGGCTCCTACCGCACAACTCCTATCATTATGCGTGTGAAGACTGATAATGATGGATTCTCGATTCTTGATCAGCCGGCCAAACAACTCGATTTGATCGGCATAAACATTTGGCGTTGCCATTTCCACGGTCGCCGGTAAATTAATAATTACAGGATTATCTGGAGTAGGACACCAAACAGCATTCACTGCGTCACAAACCTGTGCTGCAAAATCTACTTCAGTACCAGTGAAACTCTCTGGCGAATATTGGAAAGTCCATTCCGTTTCAGGTTGTCTTAACGCGCAACTCGCAACTTCTTTCGCGCCATTAACTGCTATTTCAACAATACCGGCCTTATCAGTCTTGAAAACTTTTTCTCGTTGAACCACAGATGTAGAGTTATATAAATGAAGAATGGCTCGGCGAGCACCTTTAAGTGACTCAAAAGTACGCCGAATCAATTCAGGTCTAGCCTGGGTTAATACCTGTATGGTTACATCGTCGGGTACTTTATGTTCCTCTATAAGAGTGCGAACAAAATCGAAGTCCGGCTGCGAAGCCGCTGGAAACCCGACTTCGATTTCTTTAAATCCGACCTCTACGAGTAACTCAAACATCTTTTTCTTTTGCGATACTGTCATCGGCTCAATCAGAGCCTGATTGCCGTCCCTTAAGTCAACGCTGCACCAAGTTGGGGCCTCAGTAATCACTTCATCAGGCCAAGTACGATCCTTTAGGCCTATAGGCCGAAAAGGCTTGTACTTTGTATGATCAAATCGGTTACTCATTTAAGTCGCTCCTGTATAGCCTGTACCAAAGTCACGATTTCACGACTTCGCATTTCTCTCTTCTTAAACCTTTTTGGGGTCTTTGCTGCCGGGCTTGAGCCTGTTTAACCCTATAAAATGCCCACAGCTAGAAAATGCGAACTATAGTAGAAATTCCGTAGCGAATCTATCTATAGTTTCTAATAAATGGTACATTTTTTAGCTTTTATATCTAATATAATAATAATTAATGTATATTTATTCCATTTTTATAGATATGATGAGTTTTATATTCTAATATGAATCTGAATTATGTTAGACAAACTAGATAAGCGCATTCTGAGAGAGCTACAAAAAGATGGTGCAATTACCAATCTGGAGTTAGCTGACAAAATAGGTCTGTCCCCTTCCCCCTGTGCTCGCCGCGTTAAGCAATTGGAAGACACTGGCATTATCGAAGGCCAGGTGACCCTATTAAACGCCTCCAAACTCGGCTTAAAACTTACTGCGCTGATTCAAATCAGCATGGATCGACACACACCAGATCGCTTTGATGTCTTCGAAGACAAAGTAAAAGGCTACCCAGAAGTAATTGAATGCATACTTATCACGGGACAATCCGCCGACTACCAGTTAAAAGTAGTTGTTCCGGACATGGAGTACTATCAAGAATTTTTACTAAACAAAATTACTCGAATCGAAGGCGTATCAGATGTACATTCGAGTTTTATGTTACGGGAGGTTATAAACTCAACCGCGTTACCATTGAATTACATTCAAAATAACTAACTTTAGAACAAGTTTTTAACTTTTTCTTTGTAGGACCTACTCATTTTGATCGACGAGCCACAACTTAAGAACAAATGAAATTCGCCGTTAGTGTGCGAGGAAACTTTCTGCACTCGCTCTGTATTTACTATCGTAGAACGATGCACTCTTTGAAAAACAGAAGGGTCAAGCTTCGCCTCTAATTCTTTCATCGTTATGCGCATAATGTGTGTTTCTCCCCCAGCGTGCACACACATATAATCGCCTGCTGCGTCGATCCAATCGATATCTTTAACCGGGACGAATGTAGTAGTTGAACCATCTTTAATTGCGAGACGATCTGCGTGTTTAACCACTTCTGCGCTGCTATCTAATAGTTCTCCAATAGCCGCATGAGATTTACCGGTGATAGATACAGTAAGTTCAAGTAGCTTTTGTTTTTCGTCAAAAACAGCTTCTTTTGCCTTGTTCTCTTTAGCACAACTTATGGCCTCTGCTAGGCGCTCCTCTTCTACAGGTTTTAATAGATAGTCGATTGCGTGGACTTTAAACGCGTCAATTGCGAACGCGTCATAAGCAGTAACAAATATCACCATGGGCATCACATCGCCTTGGACCTTGCCAATCATTTCAAAACCGGTCATTCCTGGCATCTGTATATCCAGAAATACAACATCCGGATCACATTCTATGATTGCCTCAATAGCTTCATTCCCATTCCGACATTCTCGCACAACGTCAACATCGTCATGCCTTTCTAGACGCATAGCTAAGCCTTTCCGCGCAAGTTCTTCATCATCGACAATAATTGCTTTCAGTTTTGTTGCTTCACTCGGTTTCATAAGGAATTATTACCATTACTGACAGCCCGCTCGGCTGGATATTACTGAATATTAATTCGTGATTGTCACTATAAATCTCCTGCAAGCGATTTCTAATATTACTTATTCCAACACCAGAAAGCAGTGGACCTTTTTCACTTTCAACCCCAATATTTCCAATTCCTGGTCCGTCATCAATTACTTCGAGAATTAAAGAGGTTTCTTTCTTATAGGCTTTTATCGTGATCGTCCCTCCGTTTTCATTTTTCGAAATTCCATGCTTAATTGAATTTTCGATAATGGGTTGCAATAGCATTGTTGGAACAAGCGACTCTTGAACTTGTTCTTCAATCTCAAAAAGTAACCTTAATCTCTCCACAAATCTCACCTTTTCGATATCCAAATAGAGCCTAGAAGTCTCTAATTCATGAGAAAGACTAACCCTATCAAAAGGCGAATGATCCAATGAGTAACGCAAGAATTTACTCAACTTAATTAGCATTTCGTTTGCTTGTTCTCCAGACTTAGTAAGAACGAGGGTAGAAATAGCGTTAAGAGTATTAAAAAGAAAATGAGGGTTTAATTGGTAGCGAAGCATTAATAGCTGAGCTTCATTGGCCAAAGCTTCTGACCTTAAGCTCTTTTCCTTCTCTATTTGAAACAATTGATTGTATTTGATAATAAAATACAGTCCGGTCCATAATCCAATTACAGGGTAACTAAAAATAAGAAACTCTCCGAATACCACCCTCCCTTCAATAGTTTCCGCGTCCAAAAATAGGTACCCCAAATCAATTTGAGCCAACTGCCACAAATAAGCAGCCAAAAGAGTCCCAAACCAAGCCAATAAGAAACGAAGTATGAAACCACTTTCCCATGCCCAACGATAAATTAACCTTAAACCTAAAGTTAAAATACCTGCTATAAAAGCACTACTTGCATAAGTTAGAAGAAGTGAAAGAAAGTAACCGTCAGAGGGAGGGTTAAACAAAGTGCTTAAGAAAATGAGAATTACAACTAAGGTAAACCAGCCTATTAACTGGAATACCCAAAATTGATTACGCCGAATTTTAGTGAGCGAGGCAAGACTCATGCTAAACGATATAATCCAAATTAAATTACGGTTACATGGATTCTTCTTATGAGAGCTTTAGTTAAAAAACCATCAAGCTAATTCTCTGAGTTAAGGAAGCAAACTAGCTATAGCATCTCTCTCTTCTTTTAGTTCTTGTTCAGTTTTATCCATCAATTCTTGACTAAAAGC
Organism: Gammaproteobacteria bacterium; assembly: GCA_002723195.1. Classification (GTDB taxonomy): domain Bacteria; phylum Pseudomonadota; class Gammaproteobacteria; order Pseudomonadales; family Pseudohongiellaceae; genus UBA9145. The sequence continues at coordinate 16,262 of PBNR01000085.1, forward strand.
ATTTATGTCGAGTCCCTGAACTATAGAATAATTACCACCATCGCAGATGACAGGAAATGAATACATAAGACCTTCTTCTACTCCATAACTACCATCACTGGGGATACCCATACTTACTATTTTTCCTTCGGTCCCAAGCATCCAATCGCGCATATGCTCAATTGCTGCATTAGCGGCAGAAGCCGCGCTTGATAAGCCACGAGCTTTAATTATCGCAGCCCCACGCTGCTGAACTGTAGGAATAAATTCAGAACTAACCCAATTCTGGTCGACCAGTTCGTATGCTGGCTGACCGTCGACCGCGCAATGGTGGATGTCCGGATATTGAGTTGCCGAATGGTTACCCCAAATGATCATGCCTTCTACATCGGTATTGTGTTTTTCGGTTTGATTAGCCAACTGTGCAATAGCTCGATTATGGTCGAGCCGAGTCATTGCTGTAAATTGTCCTGGATCGAGATTGGGGGCGTTTCTATATGCAATTAACGCATTAGTATTTGCAGGATTACCAACGACCAGCACTTTAACATCAGTTGATGCCACGGCATTAATAGCTGTACCTTGAACAGAGAATATCTCAGCATTGGCTTGCAAAAGGTCTTTGCGCTCCATGCCAGGCCCACGCGGACGAGCACCGACTAGCAAACAATAGTCCGCGTCTTGAAAGACTACTTCCGGATCATCAGATTGAACTATCCCAGCAACCAAGGGAAACGCACAATCCTCTATTTCCATTACAACCCCTTGTAATGCTTCGAGTGCTGGTGTGATTTCGAGCAACTGCAAAAAAACCGGTTGGTCCGCCCCTAGCATTTCTCCAGCGGCAATTCGAAATAAGAGAGAGTAACTAATTTGTCCTGCTGCTCCCGTAACAGCAACACGCACAGGTGCTTTCATTATCCAGTGGTCCTTGTATTAATTATGCATTTAAAAACCTTATTAGAGCAAAAAGTATATCAGAAAATTGATTAAAGCGAGAAAAACTAGGAGCAGAAGAATCCCCTCTTAAAAAACCTCTGTAAAATTAATCAGACTTAGTAAATTAACATAGCATCACCATAGCTAAAAAAGCGATAGCGCTTTGCAATTGCTTCTGAATAAG
>PBNR01000086.1 GCA_002723195.1 Gammaproteobacteria bacterium
AGTGATGGGAGCCATGGTTGAAAAGTATTGCAGTTCAAAAGGCGCAATTTCGCTATGCCAGTTTTCTTCACCGGTACGAGCATTTAAAGAAACTAAATAATTGTCCGGTGTCTCGAAAATAACCGAGTCATTCCAAATAGCAACACCGCGATTGGCGATGTGTGTTCCGCCCCGGGTTTCCCAGTGGTAATGCCAGATTTCACTGCCATCCCGCGCATCCATCGCCCAAACGTGATCAGGTGCAGTAACAAAGAGAACGCCATTGACTTCAAGTATAGATCCCTTAATAGAGCCACTTCTAATATCGATATCTCCACGACCTTCCCCACCTATCTGAGTGGTGATGCCAATACCATCTATATTGCCCCGTCTTACGTTGAAGTTAATTTCTGTGGTCCAGGCCAGCGTTAAATCTGAAACATTCTCTTTATGCACTTGAATCAAGTTGCTATATCGTCGTCCTGAATAGTCACCTGAATAGGTATCCCAATCTCCATCGAGGGCATTAGCTATATCAACGGGATCAACAAATACTTCCTGGGCAACCAAAGTTACAGGAACAATAATTTTTATAACAAGAAGGGTCAAATATCTCATTTTATTGTCTCCAGGTAAGCTGTTACATCGTGGATGTTACCGTCACTTAATTCGGCCCATAATTCCCTATGCCGGTAGAGAGGATCATCCAGTTCCACGCGAGGAGAATCTCCCCTTCGCGAAAAGCTTTGGTATGCACCATCTTCAGTCCGCAGACTGACAAAGAAATCATCGTAACGGAGTAAACGGCCCGTAATTGTTTTACCGCCTTCGGTGGTCACAGTAATAGTAGTTTGCACCCCACCACGCCCAGCCTGGCGCCGCCCTCCCGCGACCCAGGTATTCTGCATGATATAATCGTCAGGAATTCTTGTGGCAATTCCGCTTAAATCGCCAGTAACTGAATGACAACTGGAACATTCTCGATTGAAGTATCGTTCTCCCGCTGCGGCGTCTCCTACCAGAATATCGAGATCGTAATTCACCGGCGGTGTGCTTCCCTGGCCTTCAGATTCGAATTTGATCGAGTGAATGTATCCGGCAATTGCGGCGAGATCTTCATTACTGAAATTATCAAAAGTCGGCATACTCCCCTGGCCTTCTGTGATCACTTCGCCGATAGATTCTCCAGCGATATCTATCAACACCACCTCGGAACGCAGTAAATTGGAACCCCCCTGATCTCCACCTCTTAAGTCCAGACCATGACAAAGTCGGCAATTTACCTGATAAAGCGTTTCACCACGTTCGATTACTGCTGCAGGTGGCAATGCCCTTTGTTGTTGCAAAAACATTGCGTTAGGATTCACAATTTGTATTTCTGGCTGAGTATCCTCCTGTGCGACTATATTTAAACTGCAACACAAAAAACCAATTGAGAAATCTCTTAATTTTATATTCATTAGCTTGTTCTCTATCCTTCTATCTCTTGGCCCCTTTATTCTATTAGTGCTAAACGACGTCCTTCTTTAGCACTTTGAAAAGCTGTATCGACGATTTGTTGACCTATTCTACTGATCGTCGGAGATATAGGCCCCTCTATAGGCAAGTCGTTTTCAATACAGTGAATGACATACTGAACTGGATTCTGAAAAGGCGGCTCAATAGTATCAACCGGTACTTCAAAGCCTTCTGGTTTGTTTTGAGTTTGCAGGTTTATCGATGTCTGATAATCATAACTGGCTATGGTGCCTTCTGCTCCTACTATCACAAAGCCGCATTTGGGCTGAGGTTGATTAGCCCATGGGTCTGAAAAAGTACCCCAGCGTGTTTCGAACTTAGAGAGGCCATTTTCATAGCGTGCGACGGTGACACTATGTTCATCGACTTCGAGCCCAGTCGGAACATGCATCATTGCAGTCACATCGATTGGCGCCTTCCCATCGTGAAACCAAGTCCCCAGAGTCGTACCATAACCCAGATAATCCAACAACGACCCGCCGCCCAATTCAGCTTTGTAGAACCAGCTGTGGGGCTTGCCTGCTTCTACTTGGTCTGCGGTAGTTTCTTCTTTATCGGCAACATGCCAAAGGGGGCCGCGATTGCCATCGTAATAATGAACTTCTATTACCTCTCCAATGGTTCCTTCTTCGATAAGTCTCTTCGCAGTTATATGGGAAGAATGCCAAGCCAAGGGCCAATTGATTGCAAGGCGCTGCTCAATTGCCATCGCAGCAATCATCCGATCTGCTTCCGCAAGACTTGAAGCAAACGGCTTTTCCATAATCAGGTGTGTTCCATAGCTAGCAATTCCTTCTACGGCTTCGGCATGCCTTCCCGTAGCAGGACAAAGGATGACAATATCGGGGTTAGATCTTTCTATACATTTTCTAAAGTCCGAATAAATCCTGTCGTCCGGAATTTTGAAATTGTCAATGCTCCATTGCATTTTTTCGCGATTCTTATCACAAATACCTACAATATCGACATTTGGATGTTCGAAAGCCATGCGCAAATTATCACCCATATGGAAATGTTCAAAATCTATACCTGCAACCCGCCACTTGTTCCCCATTTTTTCCTCACTAAATGCCCCACTAAGTCCGCATGTTGGACGATTAGCAGAGTAAAGATCAAGTCCGTTAAGACTTACTTTTAACCAACTCTTTTATAACATGAGCATTCATTACAGAATCGATTTAGATTTTTCAGGAAGATACGATGCTATTGCAAGAGAACAATCCGGAGACATAGCGCAAACTTTCTAATCGTCGGGCAAAGAAGCGCTACTTCTAATATTGTAGAAGCCAGTAAAACACTTAGTTCTATACACACACTGATGCAAAATTAGCCTATTGGTTAAATCAAAACCAATTATAAATCCATTCCGCAGACTGGAGTTTATTAGAGCGTTGACTCCACATGAAAAAGCTTGTTGTATATGAACCATTCGCTATCTATTTTTAAAAATGAAAGAGTATCTAAAAAGTTCATACCCAAATACTGATCTCTTACTCTTGCAACTGCTGTGTTACCCGCAATATCAAGAGAAACAAGTTCTAAGACTTCCGCATCGCCCTTTTCCTTAGGCGAAGGCTGTTGCGACACAACGAATTGTGCAAAATCTTCCACGGTCATTTCATGCAAGCCATCTGGAAGATATCCGGTAATCCTTGCATTCGAATGGAAGGCCTCTCTAACTTTTTCCGCACTGGACTCATTCATACAGTCAAAGTAAGTTCGAATGACGGCCGCGATTGCATCTTTATCTTGCATAACAATTCTCCAATAAAAATGAAGGGCGATTTAACTAAATTTGCATGGTTTGCAATTTAACCTGTTACTACCATCGCTATCGATACTCGTCATAAGCCCTTAATAGCCATTGATCGGTTCCATCACCGGAAGGAGCAAACCCATCGGCAGGTTCAGTTTCCAGCATTTGCGCCGGCGTGAGGCCTTGGACCTTAGCGCGGGTCAAATTACCACGAATAGTCACGAGCATGTTGCGATAATTAAGTAAATCATTGCGATTAGATAATTGACCATGGCCTGGGATAATAATTGTTTCATCATTAATTATACTGGCCAATCTATCTGTTGCTTCTATCATACCGTCGAGAGACCCCCCATTATTCTGGTCAACAAAAGGTAAAACATACCTCACAAACATATCGCCAGTATGAATGACATTTGATTCTAGGAAATAAACTTGCGCATCACCGTCTGTATGTCCTGGCCCAGTATGGATTAATTCAATAGGTTCATCATTAAAGTAAAAGCGCATGGTATCGAAGAAAGTAATCTTGGGCAGGCCCACTACATCATAGGCTTCCTGGACGCGCCCACTCGCCAAAACTTGCGTTGATTCCATACGCCGCCGAGCATTGTCTTGCGCTACGATAAAGGCTCCGGCTCGACCGAAATTTTCATTACCGTCTGTATGATCATAATGAAAGTGAGAATTAACCACAAAGGTAACAGGGAGTTTGGTTAAATCCGTAATTGCAGCTTCAACCTTATTAGTCAGAGGCGCAAACTGGTCATCGACGATTAGCACACCGTCATCTCCGATAATCACACCTATATTACCGCCACTGCCTTCAAGATAGTAAATATTATCTTTTACATGATTAGTAGTGATTTCAATATTGTCGAAATCTTGAGCCCTGGCCTGCAAAGAAATAACGAGAAAACAGGATATAATTAGTGCAGATAGATTTGTCTGTTTTTTATGTATCATAGGTTTAAACCTTTTGTTTTTGTTTCTTTTTCCCTTAACCCACTTTAGCTTGGAGTCTAGCCAGAGTAAACAAAATTGGCAGTTTAAGCAGCAATCACTCGTCGCCTGGCTTCTTCATATTCATAATTCAAACGCTTAACTAATTCACTAACTGAAACAACCTTCTTAATAGCATTTATTCCCTGTCCACAACCCCAAATGTCTTTCCATGCTTTCGACTTGCCGCTGCCACCAGAACCAAATTGCATCTTTGAAGGATCGCTTTCCTCTAAATTTTCAGGATCCAGTCCAGCTGCTTCAATCGAAGGCCTCAAGTAGTTCCCATGCACACCCGTAAATAAATTGGTGTAGACGATGTCAGAAGCAGCATAGTCTACAAGAGCTTTCTTATAAGCAGGATCGGCATTAGCCTCCTCAGTCGCAATGAATGCAGACCCCAGATATGCCAAATCGGCTCCCATCGCTAACGACGCCAAAATTCCATCACCAGTAGAAATAGCCCCCGACAAAAGAATCGGTCCTGGAAACCATTCGCGGACTTCTTGAATGAAAGCCATCGGAGATAATGTTCCTGCATGGCCCCCTGCACCAGCTGCGACGCAGATCAAACCATCAGCACCTTTTTCAATTGCTTTACGAGCGAAACGATTATTGATCACATCATGTAGGCAAATACCTCCGTAGGAATGAATTGCGTCAAAGACTTCCGGCCGTGCACCTAATGAAGTAATGACAACTGGCACTGCATACTTTACACAAAGCTCAACATCATGCATAAGACGATCATTAGAACCATGAACAATTTGGTTCACCGCATAAGGTGCCGCTGGGTTATCAGGATTTGTTTGGTTGTAAGCATCAAGCTCTTCATTAATTCGAATCAACCATTGTTCCAATACTTCAGCCGGCCTCGCATTAAGAGCAGGAAATGACCCTACAACACCAGCCTTACATTGAGCAATAACTAAATCAGGATTTGAGATGATAAAAAGTGGTGCGCCAATAGCTGGCACCGACAAGCGTCCTTGCATACAAACAGGAATAGACACAAAATTTCCCTCGAGAATTGAATAATATCTGTATTCTATACCATCAAAACACTAATTCAGAGAAAACAATCAGGCTTTATATGTCCTAACAAATCTCATTCATTTATGGCAGGATTGAGCAACCAAAACCTAATATTTTTATACTTCCGCTCTTACAGGATCAGTCAAATGGACCGGTATTTTAGCTATGAAAATTGTCCTTACCCTATAAGGGCAGACATTCAGAAAGAACATAGAGAGTATTGGCAACGACTTGCACAACCCGGTTCCTGGTGGTCAGGTCCTGAAAGAGTATCAATTGCCAATGAAAGTCGAGTTGCTGTGAAATGCACGCTCTGTAAATCGAGAAAATCTGTTCTATCTCCCGAAAGTGTAGAAGGCAGCCACGATAGCGCTAGCCAATTACCGGAAGTGGCTGTTGATGCCATTCATCGCATCATTACAGACCAAACTCGTATCTCCCAATCCTGGGTTGCTAAGTTACCTAAAAATGGTTTAAGCACTGAAGCTTATGTTGAACTGGCAGGTATCATTGTTTGCGTTTTCAGTATTGACGAATTCCATCGTTCACTTGGATTAGAGCTCGAACCCTTGCCGGTGCCCGTCGAAGGAAGTCCGAGTCAATATCGACCAGCCCAAGCCGAATTGGGAACAGGCTTTGTCGCAATGCTTCCTAAAGAAGGACTTACAGGTCCAGAAAGGGATCTTTGGCCAAATGGTCGCTCTGCAAATGTTATCCGCGCCCTTTCGCTAGTTCCTCCAGCGGTAAAAGACTGGTTGGCGCTTTCAAGTGCGCAGTATCTCTCAATGGAAGGTATGGAAAACCTGGTTAAGCAAGATGATAGAAGTATTAACCGCATGCAGATGGAACTTATAGCTGCAAGAGTCTCAGCAATTAATGAATGTTTTTATTGAACTAATGCTCATTCTTCGATGCTCCGTGCGAGCTCATTAACAACCGAAACTGAAGTTGATTTACAAGGCATTAACGGAAAACAAGGAGCTGCATCAGTGGGCATTGAATATGGAAAAAATCTAATGCTGTTAGCTGAGGCGATTGCCAGTCGAAACAATGAATTACTCGTGCAAGTGCGAGATAAGCTCTTGAATGAAGCGGGTGCTAAAGTTTTGGTCGATGCAGTAGGAGTGGCTGCAAATTTTCAACGCATGGTGCGTATTGCTGATTCGATGGGTATCCCTGTAGATGATATGGAAACTGATCTGGGTATCGCGGTGAGATCTGAATTAAATTTATCACGTTTTGCCTCAGCAGCGAATACCCTGCAAAAATGAAAATATTTTATCTATTTACGAAAACCTTTAATGTATGCAGTCTTGCGTGACGCCGAATTATGAATCAGTTCCATTTATTTTTCTTCCTACTGTTATTACCCGTAATCTCCGTGGCACAATCTAACTGGAATTACTGGGGTTCTAATCATTATTTCCAGCGTTACAGCCCGGCCGCACAAATTAATGCAGATAATGTCGCCGAGCTGAAAATTATTTGGAGAAGACCTGCGGTTGATTCAACAATCACGGAAAATTACCCGAACCTTCGAGTTTCAGGGAACCTTCGTGCCACTCCCATTTTTATAGACGGGGTATTATATGCCTCCAACGGTGTAGGTCTTATTGAAGCGTTCGACCCCTCTGATGGCCAAACGCTTTGGGTTCAGCAACCCGAAGAGGCCAGACTTGAAGAGGTGCAGGGTCAGAGTTCTCGAGGTGTTGAATATTGGACCGATGGTTCAGACGAGCGGCTCTTTGTTATTCGTAAAGGCTCTTTATATGCACTTAATGCGGAAAATGGTAGTTCGATTTCTTCGTTCGGAGAGCGCGGAAAAATTAATCTCGTCCCGGGAAGTGCTACAAATTTCAGTTATTTATCTGGCGGCCCAATTGTCGTAAATAATGTCATCATTATCGCTGGAACGATCGATGGTGCTGGAGATAGCGGCATGAAATGGCGCGGTGTTGCGTCAGAAGACGTCAGAGGGTATGACGTCCTCAGTGGGGAACTGCTCTGGACTTTTCATGCAGTCCCACGAGAAGGAGAGCTTGGTTATGACACATGGGCAAATGATTCGGCGAGGGAATCCGGAGATCTAGGGGCCTGGTGTTGTTTGAGCGCGGACCCTGAGCTCGGCATAGTTTACATCCCCTTCACAGCACCTACTGCTGCATACTACGGCGGCCATCGCGGTGGTAACAATTTGTTTTCAAACAGTCTGGTTGCCCTGGATGTCCAAACTGGTGAAAGGATTTGGCATTTCCAAATGGTACATCACGATGTTTGGGAATATGACAATGTAGGCCCTCCAGTGCTTGGAAACATTATCGTAGATGGGCAATCTATCGATGCAGTAATGCAAGCAAACAAAACAGGCTGGATATATGTATTTGATCGCACAACAGGCGAACCAGTCTGGCCAATAGAAGAAGTTGTGGTACCTCAATCAGATGTGCCAGGTGAAACTCTTTCCACTACACAACCCTTTCCCACCAAACCGCCGCCTATAGCTAGACAAGGTATAACCCTAGACGACATTATTGATTATCCTGAAGTCGGACAGGTCGCAAGAGCCGAAGTAGCAAATTTTACTATTGGCCCTATATTTACGCCACCCACTATCGCGAATGATGAAATTGGTGGTTCGCAGGGTACTCTCAGCCTGCCGGGATCATGGGGCTCAGCGAATTGGAACACTGGCGCTTTTGATCCTGATACTGGATATTACTACGGCTTTGCCAATGACATTCCTAGAGTCTATAGGCTTGAACGTGCCACTCAGGAAGATGCTGAGATGGATTACTGGAGCCCCAGCCGGGAAGCACCTTATATCGATGGGATACCGTTAACGAAACCACCGTGGGGTCGAATTACAGCAATCGACATGAATCGGGGAGAGCATGTATGGCAAGTCGCTAACGGTGACTCTCTAAGTGATCACCCTTCCTTGGAAAACCTTAACCTTCAGGCTCTAGGGATCGCAAGTCGACCAGTAGCACTAGTTACCAAAAACCTTTTGTTTATAGGAGAAGGCAGTAACTTACACGGTGGCACGATGCCAAACATGTGGGGGTCGATTTTCAGGGCCTACGACAAAGCAAACGGAGAAGTAGTTTGGCAAGCAGAACTTCCCTCAGGCACGACAGGGGGACCCATGAGTTATATGCATAATGGGAAGCAATACATTGTGGTAGCGGTAGGCAGTTATGGCGACCCAGCAGAATTTATTGCCCTCGCTTTGCCTTAAAGAGCTAAATTCTTGATAAGCTCTTAAATGAATTTTGCCTAGACGACAGTTATTGAAAAGCATAAATATACGAGCCCTGATCCTAAAATTTTAAGCTTCAATTAAGTTGCTTGTTATTTTAATTTAAATGTTTCTAATCTTATTACGATTAATAGCGAAGTTCATTTCGACAATCTAGAGCTTGTTTTACTGGTTAAAAATTAGGAGATTAAAATGGCAAGTTATTTGATCGCGAATTACAACGTTAAAAATCAGGCTGGATATGACCAATATCTAGCTTCTGTCGGCAAGACGATCATGGAACATAGTGGTAAAATCCTGGTGGCCGGACCAGGGAGCACACCGATCGAAGGGAACCCAGGCGCGGTTACGGTGGTTCTGGAATTCCCAACTCGAGAGAAACTAGAAGGCTGGTATAATTCACCGGAGTACCAGGAAATAATTCATCTCCGTACAGAAAACTCGGAAGGCGGGCTCGTTTTCGCCGATGAGTTTCAACTTCATACTTAAGTTTTATGTTTGACTTGCGAATAATAAATGGTCTTATAGTTGATGGAACAGGCGGCGAACCCTTCTATGGGGATGTTGCTATACGAGAAGGAATGATTGTAGCTGTCGGGAATATCGAAGGGGAGGCTACCCAACAGATAGATGCAACCGGCCTACTTGTGACCCCAGGCTTTGTTGATATCCACACTCATTACGATGGTCAGGTAACGTGGTGCGAAGAACTAACACCTTCTTCGAACCATGGGGTTACCACCGCAGTAATGGGCAACTGTGGCGTGGGGTTCGCACCCTGCCGCCCTGAAGATAAAGAGCGACTAATTTCTTTAATGGAAGGCGTAGAGGATATTCCTCATCCGGTACTGGCGGAAGGTTTGCCCTGGAATTGGGAAACCTTCCCAGAATATTTAGATAGCCTAGCCGAACGCAAATATGACATCGATTTTGCCGCCCAGTTGCCCCATGGGCCGCTGCGAGTTTATGTAATGGGGGAACGCGGTGCCAATTGTGAAACTGCAACTCGCGAAGATATCGAAAAGATGGCGTCACTGGCCACTGAAGCTATTAAATCCGGAGCACTCGGCTTTTCCACTTCACGTACTTTGAATCATCAAACTGCGGATGGACAACCGACCCCAACGCTGACAGCTGAAATAGAAGAGATGGTTGGCATTGCCAAAGGAGTTGGCGCAGCATCCTCAGGAGTAATGCAAGTAGTTACCGATTTTAAAGGTAGCAACCGAGAATTTGAAATTCTGCGCGCGATGGTGGAGCAATCCAATCGACCCTTGTCGGTGTCCGTCGCACAGCACCATCGAGTAACTGACGGTTGGCGAAGTATTTTAAAAACAATCGAGACGGCAAACAAAGAAGGCATCAACTTAAAAGCACAAGTCTGTGGCCGACCTGTTGGTGTGCTATTTGGTTTAGAGCTAACAAACAACCCTTTCAGTGCTCATCCATCCTATCAATCGATAGATCATCTGAGCCTAACCGAAAAGCTCAAAATACTTAAAAGTAATGGGTTCAAAGAAAAATTGCTAAGTGAAGCACCCGAAGTGACAGCCAACCCATTTATGCGCCAAGTTCATAAACGCTATCACGACATGTACATACTCGAAGATGAGCCAAATTATGAGCCATCACCTTCTGAGAGCATTTCGGCCTTAGCAGCTGAACGAAACATTCACCCTTTAGAACTCTGCTGGGAGATACTTACAGCAGATGATGGTAGGAACATGATTTATTACACGTTTCTAAACTATGGGGAAGGTTCTTTAGAACCGGCAAAGGAAATGATGGAACACCCGGACACGATTCTTGGGTTAGGAGATGGCGGGGCACATTGTGGTTCAATTTGTGACGGCAGTTTTACGACTCATATGATTACCCATTGGGTGCGGGATCGCAATCGTGGCGACAAGCTGTCTTTACCATGGGTAATCAAAGCACACTGCCATGATACCGCTAAAGCGGTAGGCCTCAATGATCGTGGTTTAATTGCAGCAGGTTATAAAGCGGACTTAAATGTAATTAACCTAGAAAAGTTGAAACTCCATAAACCAGAAGTTTGTTATGATTTACCTGCCGGTGGAAGACGCTTAATGCAATATGCCGATGGCTATGTTGCAACAATCGTAAGTGGCGAGGCAATTTATATTAACGGCAAAGCTACTGGTGCGAAACCTGGGCGATTAGTCCGAGGAAGTCAGTCCGCACCACATGACTGAGCTTGGCTAAAGAAGAGATATATGAGTTCCGGTATTACGAAAACCATTCCTGTCACCCGAGGGGAGGAAGGTCTGGATTCGCTTTATAATGGCATCATGAAAGAATTCGAATTTCATATGGCTGGCAACCCGTCTAAACTAAAAGTTGGAGATTTTGTTTACACAATTTTTAAAGACGAATTACGAGGACGGTTAGAAATAACGCATATCATCCCAGGGGCTAAGAATCCGAAATCGGGAAGGCCTCGTACTTTGATTATGGTGAAATGCCCCGGCGAAAAGATTAAAGAAATAATCACCCAAAAAGGCCATCGAGGAACACGCTATTATGACGGTGCAGGTTGGAACTAATTAAACCTTTAAACCCGCGGTGCAAATTCAAATACCCAGATCTCGCCAGATGCAATGAGCTCTTGATTTATAAATGAACCATACTTAGCGATTTTTTTCTCGATTACCCAATTAATCTCTGGTCCTTCTGTAATTCTTTTCATGGTGCGTTCGTAGCGCACATTCCCAATTCGAAGCTCAGCGGCGCCGCTACCCTCAGCTGCACGAACAGCCCACTGCTTCCATGCTCGACCTAAAGGAGTCCCCATGTAATCGCATGTAACAAAGATTCTACCGTTACTCTCAATTATAAATGTAGTTCGAGAATCTTGTGTTTCATTGAGCTGAAGTTCCACCACCCGGATGTCGTCGGTAAAGCTCCAATTCGGTTCTGTTCCTTGGTATAGCGTGCCAGTTGTGAATACACCGCCTCGAAATATGACTGATGGACCATCATCGCCTCTTGCATCAAGCCATAGAGTTGCAACAACAGTTGCTGGTATTAGAATTGCGAAACCGATGAGTTGAGCGATTGCTATTAGTATTTTCATTTTTAACCCTGATGATTAAGACGCTACTCTAATCCATTAGACGCTAACTAGGGACATCCAAGTTGCAAATACTCACAATATTCTCCCCCAATAATTGATGCATCGCCACCTCTAATTTGTTAGGGTTTTGCCCATAATTAGAAGCTCAGAGGAATCTATTTGGTTAGCCAAATTGAGTCTTAAGATGGCACAAGAATTCAGATTGCAAATTTTTTCTTCAACTTCATTAAGCGCTTCGTGCTGTCTGCTTTTATTGATTTGCGGCCAGGTGAACGCACAATCAGAAGCAGAATATCGCCAGATGGTAGATCAGTACTGTGTGGCCTGCCATAACAGACGGACTGTAGACGCCGATCCCAGCACTATAACAGACCCACTTGGCAGTCAGTTAAGAGCTCTCGGTCTTGCTCTTGATAGTTTAGATATCAATAACGTGCCTGCTGACGCCGTCCACTGGGAAAAAGTAGTAAGGAAACTCCGAGCTGGATTAATGCCCCCTGCCGGCATGCCTAGACCTGCTGACGCCCAATTGGAAAGCTTTCGCCAATGGTTGCAATTAGAATTAGACAACGCCGCTCTAGCCAACCCTGATCCGGGACGCAAAGCAACTTTCCACCGCTTAAATCGGGCAGAATATCAAAATGTAATTCGAGATCTGCTAGCGTTAGAAATTGAAGTAAACAACTTCCTTCCTGCCGATAATGCGAGTTATGGGTTTGATAACATTGGTGGTATTTTACGTATATCCCAGTCTTTAATGGAGCGATACCTTGAGGCGAGTCGTATTATCAGTCGCCTCGCCGTTGGAAGCCCTCCTCCAGCGCCAATTTCTCAAACTTTTAGGACCGAACAAGACGAACAACAACACGCCCGTAAAACTGGCTTGCCAATCGGAACGCGAGGCGGAATCTTGGTGCCTTATCAATTCCCAGTTGACGCAGAGTATGAATTGAATGTGCAGCTAAGTAACGCGAGAGGGCTTGAAGATACTCACCGATTAGAAATTACTATCGATGGCGTTCCTGTCGAAACCGTTGAAGTCGGTCCCTCAACTTCTATCGATTTAAAGGTACCTATTGCAGCTGGCCCTCATGATGTTGGCGTAGCGTTTTATCGGCGCCCCCCTGCTTTAGTGGAACAAGTTAGGGAACGCTTCGAAAACCCGCGAACTTCGGGAAACTCTGGCGGGCCATTAGGTTCAATGCCTTTTGTATCCAGCTTGACAATAGAAGGGCCATTCAATTTCAGAAGGTCCGGTGATACTCCAAGCCGAGAAAAAGTTTTTAGTTGCAACCCAAACACTGCCGATGAAGAACAAGCCTGCGCAGAACAAATACTCACCACTCTGTCACGCCAGGCTTATCGACGACCAATAACCAATAATGACGTAAGTGTGCTAATGGAATTTTATTACATGGCACGCAATGATGGTGGCGATTTCGATAGCGGTATTGAATTAGCCTTGCGCAGACTACTTGTCAGTCCAGAGTTTTTAATACGAATTGAATCTGATCCTGGCGATTTCAATAACGGAACACCCTATCAGATTTCTGATATCGAACTCGCATCTCGCTTGTCTTTCTTCCTCTGGTCCTCGATTCCCGACGACGAGTTATTAACTATTGCAGAGCAAGGTAAGCTTAGCGAACAGAAAGAATTGGAAACACAAATTGAAAGGATGATTGCAGATCCTCGATCAAAATCACTAACTCGAAACTTTGCAGGACAGTGGCTACAGTTACGTAACCTGGCAACTATTATTAGGCCTGGTGAGCCTTATTCTATAGCCTTCGACGAAACTCTGCGGCAAGCAATGATTGCCGAAACAGAGATGTTTTTCGACAGCATTGTGCGGGAAGACCGTAAAGTTCTGGATTTGCTTACCGCCGACTACACTTATCTAAATGGAAGGCTTGCAGGTCATTATGACATTCCCAATATTCAGGGAACTCATTTCCGAAAAGTAATACTTCCGAAGGGCAGCCCAAGAAGAGGGCTATTAGGGCACGGTAGTATTCTTACCTTAACCTCACATGCAATTCGCACATCGCCAGTACTTAGGGGAAAGTGGATTCTCGATAATATCTTAGGCACGCCACCACCTGATCCACCACCAAACATTCCAATGCCGAAGATAATTCCACCCATCAGACTTCCTATCCAAAATCCTGGTTGGACAGAAACATCCCAGGATCTCAAATCAGTCCATTTTAGGATTGTGAAGCCAATTACACCTATAATAACCGCAAGTACAACTGCTTTAGTAGCTTCTGCATCGCCCGTCATAAAAGGGTCCCTGAACGCCCGCACAAAACAGAAGCGTGAGCGTTGCATTACGATTCCTATAAGCAACCCAAAGAGCAGGACCCCGCCACTTACGGAATAATCAAAAGCATCGTAAGTTAAGATCAGTGGGATA